>JANOQT010000029.1:0-16387 GCA_031415015.1 Paracoccaceae bacterium | reverse complement strand
CTTGAGCGCCCTGTTATGCGCGAGTTATACGCGGGCCAGTTCAGGGTCTTGCAGATCGGTGTCCTTGGTCTGCTCATGCCCTCCAGCTATCACGCTGGATTCACAAGATGAATCCCTCACCGCATTTGTGCGACAGAGTCGACTGATCCCGGTGGCAGGGCGGACCGGGACGGCCTACCGCAGCTATGGACCCACGGGGTTGCAGATGCTGCGCTTTATCCTCCGGGCGCGCAATCTGGGGTTTGCGATGGACAGTGTGGGCGAATTGCTGGCGCTGTGGCGCGACCGCAGCCGGGCCGGGGCGCAGGGCAGATGTCAAGCGGCTGGAACTGATCGTGGGATTGCCGACCCGAATCCACGGGATGGAGGAAACGGTGGCAACCCTGCAATCGCTCGTCGGCGCCTGCGCGGACGACGACCAGCCTGATTGCCTGATCCTTGCCGACCCTGGGGCCGACCAGTTCGTCATGGGGGCGGTCAGCCCCCCGTCGGGGCGGTTTTCGCGGGATTGACCGGCCACAGCAGCCGCTGGTCACCGCCCAGCTTGGAATTGCCCAGCTTTTCGACGTCTTTGACAAGTGCCTCGACCACCGGGTCAGGAACGAAGCGCAGATAGGCCGGCCCCCATGCCAACTCAAAGTCGCGCGCCGGATCGTCCGGGCCACCGACGCTCTGCGCCTTGCCGGTGATCGCTTCGACCGGTGCCGGATCGGCAAGGGCCGCCACGGTGAACCCGACCACGCGCGGGATGGCGTTGTCGCAGATGGCGAACAGGCCGGGGCGGCGGTCCTCCAGCAAGGCGGCGGTCACGACCAGCGGGGCCACGGCGTGCAATTGATAGTGCAAGGCCAGCTTGCCGCGCCACATCTCTTGCGGCAGGCTGCCATCGGGTGCTGCGGTACAGGCCACCAGCGTGGCAGACACGGCACCCCAGCCGATCAGCACCGGATCATCCAGCGTCAGCCCGATCCGCGCGACGCCGACCCCGGCCCAGGCGCGCAGGTTGTTGCGGGCCGCGCGCGGCGGCGCTTCGGTGTCAAAGAAGGTCATGGTCTGGCGGGCGCGGGCCAGCAGCCAGGCGTCAATCACCGGATTGGTCGCATCGGGCAAACGGGTCCGCGCCGCCGCATAGGCAAACGCAATGCCGCCAACCCGGGACGGGGCGGACAGGTTGGCCCCTTGGGTGGACAGATCGCTCAGCGCGTCCGCCTCGGCCCAGGGCAGGATCAGGTCCATCACGCAGGTGGCGGCGGCAAGTGCCGCGGCCTCGTCGGCGTCAGGATTGTTCAGCAGATCGGTTTGCCGCGCCAGATCAGCGATGAAATCATCAATCGGCTTCAGCGCAGCGGTCACCGCTTTGTCGCTTTCCTCGTCGAAATCGCTGCGGTTCTTGCTGTCTTCGGCGTAGCGGCTGCCAAAGCCAAGGGTCACGACCGGCTCCACCGCCACGGGACATTCCGGGGCGTCTTCAGCGGCAAGGGGGGTGGCAAGGGGTGCTCCGATAAGGCTTATCGCCATGGCAAGGTGTCGTGCGGTCGCAAGGTTCCGTGCGGTCATTGTCCCGCCTCCATTGAAAGTTTCAGGGTCCGCAGACGCAGGGCGGCATCATCACTGCCCAGATCGGCCGCCTGTTGCAGCCAGCCTAGCGCCGCGTCACGCGACGGCGCGGTGCCGATGCCGAAGACCAGCGCCTCGGCGTAGTCGATCATCGCCGCAGTTTCACCCGCCTCGGCAGCACGGCGCAGCCAGTCGGTAGACTCCAGCACCTCGGCCGGGGTGGTGGCAGCATTGCGCAAGATCAGCGCGTATTCCCGCATTGCCACCGGATTGCCCGACTGCGCGGCGGTCAGATAGAGCGCCGCCTCGTCGATGGTGAGGTACGCAATGGCGCGGATTTCCGGCGTGGCGGTACGAAGGCGGGCCAAGGTGGAAGGAAGCTCTTCCGGTGCACTGAAACGCACCAGATCGGCAAACAGTTCCGCCGACCGCGCCGCATCGTAACCCGGCGAGGTGCGGCGGGAATGGATATTCAGCAGCCGGTGGATCGCCGTACGGCTGCCGTCGGCCCGCGCGGCCTCATAATAGGCAAGGATGCGCGGCTTGTCAGCATCGGTGCCATAGCGGCTGTAGACATCTGCAAGGTCGGCCAGCGCCGCACCTTTGCCCTGCGCCAGATAGTCGGCAATGCCCAGCCAATGGTCGAACAAATCCCGGTCCCCGGCGCGGCCAATGGCGTCGGTCAGGCGCAGCGCCTCGTCAAAGGTGCAGCCGGTGATGGCAGCGGCGCGAGTCAGGTAATCGGCAAACACCGCAGGGTCGGCTTTCAGCGGCAACGCCAGCACGAGCGCGTCAAAGTCGCCGCGCGCGTCGATGACATCGCCGTAGCGGGCATGCACGGCGGCAAGGCTGGGGAACTGCACCGGATCGGCCAGCGGCAGCATCGCCAGCGCGTCACCGACCCCGCGGTCCGCCAGCGGCAACAGCAGGGTCAGCGCTTCGGCTTGCGATGCCGGGGTGACGAAGCCTTCCTCCAGCAATGCCTCGGCGAACTGGGTTCCGGCAGAACTTTCCCCCAGCCGCACTGCCTCGCGGAACATGTCCAGCGCTGCGGCACGCGCACTCGGGCCAAGGGCGGCCTTCAGGGCAAGGGCGGCGCGGGCGGTGGTGACGCCGGGAAAGCGGGTGGCATAGCCTTGCCAGAAGGCCAGCGTTTCCTCAGATCCGCCGCGTTTTTCCAGCAGATACATATACTGCGCGATGGCAGTCACCCGGCCGGTCAGGGCTTGGGTCTGGATCTCGGCCTCGACAATCGGATCCTGACCGGCGGCCAGCGCGTTCAGCGCTTCGGGTGGGAAATCGACGGCCACCGTGGCCGTGCTTTCGGCGACCTGGACCCAGTAATCCGCCTCGGCCACCTGCGGCGCAGCGGGGGCGCGGCAGATGAAGGCATTCGACAGCTCCAGCATCGGGTCCACCTCGCCCGACGACACCACGACCTGAATCATCTGGTCCATCACACCGTAAAAGTCAGCCGGAGTCTTTGCGGCGCGGAACCGGATCGTTGCCAGCCGTTCCATCGCGGCAAGTTCGCCAAGGCCCAGAGCACGGTCCAGCAGGTCCTGCGCCTCGGCCTCGCCCGCCCAGCGGCCCTTGGTGTCCAGCACATGATCGGCCTTGGCAATCAGCGCCCATGCCGGGGCATCAGGCGACGCAGCCAGCGCATCCAGCGCGACAAGGTAGCGCTGCGTCCAGCTGGCATCGCGGCGGGATTGCTCTTGCAGGAACAACACATGGCTGGCACCGCCGGGGGCCCAGTCACCACTGGCAGCGGCACTGTAGGTGGCCTCGGCGGCGGCAAGATCCCGTGGCAAAAGCGCCCCAGTGGCCTGCATCCGGCCAAGGGTGACCTGCGCGTAAGGCAGGCCCGCGTCCGATGCGGCAGTCAGATAGCGCAGCAGGACATCGTTGTCTTTTTCCACATCTTCGGCGCGCAGATGCATCTCGGCCACCCGCCATGCCGACAGCGCGTCCCCCAGATCGGCCGAGAAACGGTACCAGCGTTCGGCCAGCGCCGGGTCGCGGGTGACGATCTCGCCGTTCATGTATTCGCGGGCGATCCGGTTGACGCGGTCGCAGATCAAAGGGTCCAGCTTGCCGACCAGCGCGCCGAAGGCCATCGTCACCCCCAGCTCCGGCGGCACGTCCCAGCCGGCGACGGGCGTGCCGGCAATCTCGCGCTCTACCAGCATCAGAATCGCATCGGCATTGCCGCCAAAGGCTGCGGCCAGCAGCAGCTCTTCGCCCTTTTCGACGTCCTTGGCGATCCCGATGCCGCGCAACAGATACCCCGCCAGCAGGTGCTGCGCGCGCGGTGTCTGGCTCAGATCCATCGCCGCCAGCTTGGCGACCAGCTTTTCCTTTTGCAGTTCGGCCAGCCGACCGGCGGCGATCATCAACTCGATCCGGTCGATGACCAGATTGGCGTCGGAATAGGTCGGATCAAGGGTCTGAAACGTGGATTGCGCCGCGCTGATCTGATCGAACCAGCGCTGCGCATCCATTTCCACCAACCGGCGCAGGTCGCGCTTGATCAGCGCGGTATCGGTATCCGGCAGCGCGCCGTCACCTACATCCTGCCATTTGGCCACCAGCGCCTCGTCGCTGAGGCGCTGTTCGCAGACAGCCCCCGATGCCAGCACCGGCGGCTCGAAGACCAGATCCACCGTTTCTGCCCAAGCGGTAACTGGCAGGGTTAGGATCAGCAAAGCGGCAAGGGTGCGGTGCATCGGGGGTACCTTTCTGTCAGCTACTAGTTGGCCAGCGCGTTCGGCGTCACGGTGGCCGTATAGGTGCCACCCGTTCCGCTAAGCACGATGGCCACGCCTTCGCGGCGTTTCAGTTCAACTGCGGGCACCGATGCCAGCACCGTCTCGCCGTCCCGCACCTCGAAGTCGAGCGTCAGCGGGGCCTTCAGCGCCACCGCCCCGCCGCCGTTGATCGCAACGCCTTCGATCGCCATCGCCTTGGCTTGCGGTGCGTAAAGGTCGGCCGAGGCGATGTCGGACAGGTTGTAAAAGGTCACGTCGGCCTGCGCCGGGTTGTTGGTGATCTTGTCCACCACCATCGTTGACGTGCTGTCTTCGCCAACCACAAAGGAATAGAAAGTTGCTGGCTGGATCGTCTCGGTCGCGGTCGTCTCGCCCGAGACGATTTTCACCTCGGTTTCGCCGTCGATCACCACATAAGGGGTGACGCCGCTCTCGACGCTGTCAAAGCTGGCGGACTGGATGACAGCGACGGTGGTGCCCGCGTCGATCACGCGTACAAAGCTGGCCTCGGGGTTGGCGACGTCTTCGTAAAGCCCGCCGTCCTGGGCCATACCGGCCGTCGTGGCCAGCATAAGGGCCAGCAGGGGAAGGGTTTTGTGGATGCGTGTCATGACGCGTCTCCTTTCAAAGGTGGGCATAGGGTCAGGGTAGAAGTGTCGCGCAGCGGCCGGTCGAAGGTGACGGCAACGCGGGTCAGATCCGGCAGCCAGTACGGCTCCAGCTTCAGGAAAAAGCGCCCGGTCGCCCGCAGCCGTTCGCCGCGCTCGATCTTTACGCTGCGACGGATGCCGCCAGCGGTTTCCAGCGTGACGGTGGCCTTGCGCGCACCCTCACCGCCATAGTTGAAAAAGAACGCGTCCGACGCCTTCAGGCTGCCAGCGGCAAAGCTGGCGGTCAGCGTATCGGTACCCTCCGGGGTGGCATCGGTGGCGATATCGCAACTGCCCCCGGCGGCCACGATCAACTCGTCCATCGGCAACGGGCCGAACTGCGCGAGACTGTTGTAGATCGGGTTCTCCCAGACCAGAAACGTCGGCCGGTCTTCGGCGAACTCCGCCGATGTCAGGTAGGATGTGATCGACCCGAACTGGTTGCCGCCGGTGATGGCATAGTTCAGTGTCTCGATCCCGGAATATTCCGAAAGGAACCCGGCGAAGTTGTTGATCCCGCTGTCGGAAAACGATGTGCCGACCAAGACGAGGCTGGCCTCAGCCTCCCCGGTGCCAAAGATGTCGAGGGCGGCCCCGTCCGCTGCGGGGGCGGCTTCTGGGTCTGCTTCGGGGGCTTCGGCAAAGATGTCAGACGCGTCGTTCACCTCTGCCGATGCATCCGCCCGGGTGGTGACCCAGGTCACCGCTTCGGCTTGCGGCAAGGTGCCCTTGCAGTAGGTTTGCAGCTCGCGCCGCAGGCCGGAAAAGGCAATCTCGGGGGCCGCTTCGGTCGAGGTGAAGGTAACCGGCGTCACATCGGCATAGCCGGGCAGACCCTTGATCACGTCACCGATGGCCTCGGCCGCCAGACGCGCACCTGCCGGCGTCCAGTGAAAGTCGGAGCGGAAGAAAACCTTCTCATCCGGCTCTGCCGCCAGCATCGCGGCCATCAGATCGGGCGCGGGCACGCCAACAGCATCCAGCCTTGCGATCACGTCATGGTAGTTTGCCTGCATCAGCGCCGGGTCATAGCCATACCCCGCAGCCGACGGCGGAAGATACCCGGGCATCGCCTGACCCTTGGTCGGCACGTTGACATACAACAGCGTGGTGCCGCCTTCGGCCAGCACCTTTGCCAGCGCGCCCAGCTGCGCAACAACGATGTCATCCATCGGATGCTGTAGTCGCAAATCGGATTGCACGCGGTAGAACACGCCATCCAGCCCCTCGATACTGGCGGTGGCGGACGTTTCGGTACCGGCACAGCCGAACGCCGACGGGGTCTCAGCGGCGGCGGCAAAGGGTGCAAGGGCGGCACACAGCATCACGGCGGGGCGCATCATGGGGCAGCTCCTTCAAGGGCGGGGGGCCGGGCGCGGGGGCGCTGGCTGGTGTCAACACCGGCAAGTTCGGTGCCGGGGGGGACGGTCTTGACGGGGACGGCGGCGGCAACCAGCGCCGCGCCGTCGGGCAACTGACGACCCAGCGTCAGCGCCATTGACTGGACGCCGGGGTCCGGGCTGGCCAGCGCCAGTTCCAGCGCCCGGCGCGCGGCCTGCGGGTCGGCCGGAAAGCCGGGCGCGCCCTGAAAGTGGCTCAGCGCAAGGCGGATCGCAGCCTGGCTGTCACCCGCTTCGGCGGCCAGCGCCAACAGCGCCCGGGCCTGCGGCACGTCCTGTTCGAATCCCTTGCCCTTCATCAACAGGTCCGCCAGACTGGCTGCGGCGACCGCGTTGCCCTGCTTGGCCTCGCGGTCCAGCACCTCGCGGATATTCCTCAGCCGCGCAGGTCCGAATTCGGCATCAGACCGGCGCAGGATCGCCAGCAGACGCGGCACGGCGAAATCGCGGTCCACATAGACGGCAATGGAATAGTAATGCGCGGCGTCATCCATCAGGGCGGGATCGTCGCGTTCCTCCAGCCGTTGGGCAAAGCGGGCGGCGGCCAGACCCTCGCCCGCATCGGCCAGCGTGCGCAGGTCGGCATCGGACATCTCGGCACCGGCCAGCATGGCGCGGCGCATATCCTTCAGCCACGGCGAGCCGGCGATGGCGGCCGGCAGCACAACTTCGGCCCGCGCAACAGGGGTGGCGGTAAGGGCCAGTGCCACGATCACGCCGATATGAAAAACCGTTTCACGCACCGCTTTTCACCTCGGCTTGCGGCGACCAGATCGCAGGGTCGCTCAGGTAACGCACCGGGAATTCCCAGATCACCACCTCGGGCGGGGCATCGCGGAAATCGGGTGAGGCAAGGTAATCCAGCATCGGCCGCGCCGGGCCCTGCCCCTCGACCGCAAGGTTCAGCACATCGCGTCCCAAGGCCAGTTTCAGCGCCTCGGCGAAACTCCACGTCGGATTGGCGGAATACGAGGTGCCGATCAGAAGGGTGGCCCCGGCCTCGGCCCCGCCGAAGATATCCAGAGTGTCGCCACTGGCTGCGGGCGAGGCGGTGTAGGGTGTCGCCGCCTCGACGGTCAGGCCAAGCAGGGGGGCCAGCGCATCGGAGGTGACATAGGTCACAAGATCGCCGGTGAAGCTGTGCTCGGACGCGCGGTCGATGGAAAACGCCGCATCGCCAGTGGTTATCAGGCCGGAGGCGGCAAGGGACTTGGCCACCGCCTCGGCCCCTTGCGGGGTCCAGTGGGTATCGGTGCGGAAGAAGGCAAGATCGGTGGCGGCTTCGGCCTTGAGTGCGGCGCGGGCGTCAAACACGGTGACGCCTTCGGACGCCAGCCCGGCAACGAACGTGTCATACAGCGTGGCGATCCCTGCCGCCGCCTCGGGCGTCGTGTGGTCCACGTAGATGTCAAGTTTGCCGGGCACCGGGACGATGATCAGATCCGCCCCCGCAGCGGCCAGCGTGGCACGCACTTCGGCAATCTTTCCCAGCGACAGGGCCATGTCCCCGGTCATCGGGCGCAGCTCTTCGTCGGTGAACAGCCAGCCATCCGCGCCCGCAATCACGCCCTTGCGCCCCTCGCCCACCGCCAGATAGCGCAAGGCCCCGATCACTCCGATGGCCGGGTCGCGGTGCGGCAGCGACTGGCGGTAGACGTGATCCAGCTTGGCCGTCAGCGATCCGGTCAGCGCCGTACGGTCCATCACCACATCGCCGCGACCGGGAAATTCGGCATAGCCAAGGTTGACCACGGCGGCATAGCTGAAGAACACCACCGGCAGGACGTAGCGCGCAGAGCGCAGGATGATCTGCATCATGGCCTCCTAGAACTGAAAGTAGAGGAAAGGGGAAAAGCTCTGCTCGGCCAGCCGCATCACCGACAGCGCAAAGATCAGCGAGGTCACCAGCGCGGGCACCAGTGTATCAGTCGCGGCCAACGTGCCGGAGGCGCCGCTGGGCACGTAGTAGCGTTGCTGCACGACGTCACGCACCACCGGCTCCGCCCCGCAGATCAGGATGGCAAGCGCCATGATCAGCAGGCTTTCGCGGGTGATCTGCAGCGCCACGTCGACGGGAATGTCAAAACCGTTCATCCCCACCATGCCACCGTAGAACGCCAGCGCCTCGCCCAGATCAGCGGCGCGGAACATCACCCAGCCGATGATCACGATCACCAGCGTCAGCGCGATCCGCTGCGCGTTCCGGGGCTGCATCGCGGTGCCCAGCCAGCGTTCCGCCGCCAGCCAGCCACCATGCCAGACCCCCCACAGCACAAAGGTCCAGTTGGCCCCGTGCCACAGCCCGCCCAGCACCATCACGGTGAACAGGTTGATATAGGTGCGCCGCTCGCTGATCCGGTTGCCGCCCAGCGGAATATACAGGTAATCGCGCAGCCAGACCGACAGGCTGATATGCCAGCGCCGCCAGAACTCGGTGATCGAGGCCGAGATATAGGGCGCATTGAAATTCTCGCGGAACTGAAAGCCCATCATCAGGCCAAGGCCCATGGCCATGTCGCTGTAGCCCGAAAAGTCGAAGTAAAGCTGCAGCATATAGGCAATCGCCCCGGCCCAGGCCAAAGGCGCGGACGGGTCGGGCGTCGAAAACGCCAGATCGGCCAGGGGCGCGATGCTGTCGGCGATCAGCACCTTTTTGCCAAGGCCGATGGCGAACCACGCCATCCCGTCGGCGAACTTCTGGGCGCTGTGGACACGATGCTCGAACTGATGCGCAAGATCCTTGAACCGCAGGATCGGGCCGGCCACCAGTTGCGGGAAAAGCGCAATGAAGGCGGCGAAGTCAAAGAAGTTGCGGGTGGGTTTGGCATCCTCGCGCAGGATGTCGACCAGGTAGCTGATGCAATGGAAGACATAGAACGACACGCCAATCGGCAAGATCAGCCGCCAATGGATGTCGAGGCCCGCCGCATCGGTGCCCAGAAGTGCCGCAAAGCTGTCGATGAAGAAGTTCAGGTATTTGAACACGCCCAGCACGCTCAGGCATCCGACGACACCGATGGCGCAATAGCGCCGGGCCTTTTGCGTGCCCAGGTTGGACCCGATCAGATGCCCGAACCCGTAAGTCCACAGCGTCGTCAGGAACAGCAGCAGCAGAAAGTCGAACCGCCACCAGCCGTAGAACAGATACGACCCCACCAGGATCAGGGCCGACCGGAACCGGAATGGGATCAGGTAATACAGCCCCAGAAACAGCGGCAAGAATAGAAACAGGAAGATTTCGGATGAAAAGACCATCGGTTCACTCCGTCTGGCAAAGGGCTGGGGCGGGTGGCAAAGTGCCTGCGGCGGCGGGGATGATCAGGGCGGCGTCGGCGGTCAGATAGGCGGCCAGCCAGGGCGCGAAATCGCCGGCGAACTGGCGCGGGGTCTGGGCGGTCAGGTTGTTGCCGCGCAACTGCACCTCGCCAAGACCGGCGGCGCGCAGGCCCTCGCGGTTGTGGCTCAGCACGTTGTCGGACAGCAGGACCGGTCCAAGTCCGGTCTGCGCCTGCACCTCGATCCCGGCGGATCCGTTGGACATGATGGCGTTGCCCGCGATCTCGGCCCCGCCGCTTTCGCGCAGCTTCAAGCCCGCGGTCGCATTCCGGGCAATGATGTTGCCCTGAACCGTCACACAAGAGGCACGGCCAAGGGTGACCCCCGCCCCACCGTTGCCGGTGACGACATTGCCGCGCAGCACCAGTCCCGCCGCGCTGCCGTCGATCTGAACCCCGTTGCGCCCGCCGCCGGTGATCGCATTGCCAACGATGACCACCTCCTGCAGCGCACCCGACAGCCGGATACCGGCGCCGTTTGCGGTGCCGGTGATCCGGTTGTCCGCCAAAAGCAGGTTTCGACCGTCCTTGACCGACACTGCCGCCGCTTCTGCCCCGGTGAACCGATTGGCACTGACGGTCATCCCGTCCGCCCCCTCAAAGCTGAGGCTGAACACGCCGTCAAAGGCGTTGCCGGTCACCACCGGCGGCGCCGCAGGTTTCATCACCCCCGCCGTCATCACCGATACACCGCGAAACGCCACCGGTCCGCGAAAGCCAAGCGCCTCGAACCGCGCGTCCTCGGCGCGGATGGTGCCCTGCCCGGTGACCAGCAGAAACGGGCGAAAGCCCGGCACAACGGCGTTTTCGCCGCCGTCACCGCGCAAGGTGGCTCCAGTGATGGTCACCGCCCCGAAGCTCAGCAGGAAGGCCCCGCCCGCCGTGTCCATCTCCAGCACTTCGCCGGGGGCAAGGGTCAGCGCCGCACCCGGCCAGACGACCACGGGGCGCGCCAGCCGCCAGACCGCGCCGTCGCGGTGGATCAGGTCACCGGCAGCCTCCAGATCGGCAAGGCGGGCGGTCCCGGACAACAGGTAGATCACATCCGTCCGCCCGCCCTGCGCCAGTTGCAGCGACAGGTGCCCGTTGCCGCCCGACAGGATCGACAACTGCGTCAGCGCCGCCTGAATCTCGCCCGTGCGAACCTCAGGGGCTGCACTGGGCAGGGCCACTGCGGCAGGGGTCGCAGGGCGGTCGACGCCCCCCGCCAACCGGTCGGCAAGGGCCATCAGCACGTCTGGCGCCGCCCCATTGTCCAGCGCCACGGCGATGGCCGCGTGCAGGTCCGCATCCGGCTCGGCCCTCAAAGGACCGCTGACCAGCACAAGGCAGACCAGCACAAGGCAGACCAGCAAACACTGCGGCCAAAGGCGCATCAGATTGCCTCCGGCAGAGTGTGCGGCGCGCCGATCCGGGGTGCTGCCAGCAACGCCTGACCCATCAGCCCGGTCGCATCTGCCACGCCGCGGAAGACCAGGTGGATCAGCTTCAACTCCCGCTCGGTCACGTTGGTCAGCGGCAGCGCATGATCGGCGTCGATGGCCACGGATTGTCCGCGCCGCGCCGTCACGACCTTGCCGTCAATGGTGCAGCGGCCTTCCCCCGACATCACGGTCAGAAGGCTGGGGCCAAGACCGGTGCCATTGACTTGCAGCGTTGCCCCCGGCTGCACCGTCATGATTCGCATGTCGTGGCCCGCGTCCGATCCGACCGTCTCGATCCGGCCCCAGGGCATGTCGCGCGCGGTATGCGTCGCCACCTCGCGCCGCTTCATGCCCTTCAGCTTTTCGACCAGCTGCTTGACGTCCTGCGCATGGGCCCGCTGGGTGACCAGCACGGCATCCGGTGTGTCGATGACAATAGTGTCCTGCATCCCGATCACCGCCACCAGACGGGTTTCGCTTTGCACCAGCGAGTTCTTGGTGTTCATCGTGATCACGTCGCCGTGCAGCACGTTGCCGTCCGCATCGCGGTCGGAAATCTGATAGACTGCGTTCCAGGCACCCACGTCATCCCACTGCACCCCGTGCAGGGGGGCCAGCGCGATGGCGGGCGTGCGTTCAAAGACCTGACGTTCGGTCGGCTCGGCGGTGGCATGGCGAAACGTCGCCTCGTCCAGCACGATCCCAAGGGTGCGAATCTCTGCCGCCTCGATGGCCGCAGTCACGGCGGCGTAGGTGTCGGGGTCCAGACGGCGATATTCCTCGATCAGGATATCGGCGCGCATCAGGCTAATCCCCGACGCCCAGTAGGCCCCGCCCGCAGCGATCAGCTTTTGCGCGGACTCGTAACCCGGCTTTTCAACGAACTGCGCCACTCGGTGCAGACCGGGGTAGCTTTTGTAGGCGCCCCCGTCGGTCAGATAGCCGTAGCCGGTTTCCGGATAGGTCGGCGTCACGCCAAAGCTGACGATCCGGCCATCCTCGGCCGCAGGGCGCATCGCGGTGATGATCCGGTTGATGTCGCCCTTGATCATGTGGTCCGACGGCAGCACCAGCAGCACTGCATCCGGATCGTCGCGCTGCGCACAGATCGCAGCGGCCAGCACCGCAGGGCCGGTGTTGCGCCCGACCGGCTCGCCAATCACGCGGCCTTGCAGCTGCACCTCGTCCAGTTGGCGATGCACCAGCGCCGCCTGCCGCGCATTGGTCACGATGATCGGCTCGGCAAACTCATCCGAGCGGTGACGCTGCAGGGTGGCCTGAAAGTAGGTCAGACTGCCCTTGCCTTTGGTCGGCTGGAACTGCTTGGGCTGCTCGACCCGGCTCATCGGCCACAACCGTGACCCCATGCCGCCGCAAAGAACAACCGGAACAATGGCTTGTGTCATGGTGCGTTCGCCTTTGATGCGGGGAAAAGAAGCGTGGAAAGACTGGCAAGGGGTTGCAACACCAGTGGCACGGGACGGCGAAGGGTCACCTCGGCCATCTGACCAAGGCGGGTTTCCGGCAGGGGAACGTCCGGAACCAGACGGAAGGGCACAGGCTGACCCGGGGCCGAGGGCGCAATGCCGCCCGGAGCCAGGCTTGCCGCCACACGCGTGCCGTCGGCAAAGCGCAGATCGACCCCGGACGCTCTGGCCAGATCAAGCACCTGTTCCGGCGCGACGGCCCCTGTCAGCACAAGCGCCGCGTCCGGGGCCGACAGCCGCAGGATCGGATCGCCCGCAAACACGGTGGACCCCGTCTCGATCCCCACCACCTCGACCCGGCAATCGCAGGGCATCGCCACCGACAAGGTCTGGCCGGTGTTGGCACGGATGGCAAAGGCCACCTCGCCCAGCTTGGCGTCCGGGTTCAGAAAGTCGATCTGGCCGGTCGCGGTGGCGGCCAGTGTGCGTCCCTCGAACCCGATGACGGCAGGCGTGGCCAGGGTCATCGTGAAGGCGCGCTGAAAGACCTTTCCGGCAACCAGCGTCACCAGAAGGACGGTCAGCGCCAGCATCAGCGCCGTGCCCGCCACCCGCTGCCCCCGGCCACCAACCGGCGCAGCCTTGGGCTTTGGCCCCGCTGGCGGGCTGACCGACAGCGCATTGCCCAGCGTCACCAGATCGCCCGCGATATAGGCGTTCATCAGGTGGCGCAGTTGCGGCAGATGGTCGCCAAGCGGCTCCAGAAACACCAGCGTCGCGGTGCCCTTGGCAGCATCCACGTCCTGCAACCGCACTTCGATGGTCAGCGCCACGGTAAAGCCCTGAAACCGGAACACCACCCAGGCAATCCGCTCCGCTCCGGCGGATTGCGGGTCCAGCAGGCCGCCCACCGTGGCGCGCACCAGCGAGATACCCCTGCCCTTGTACTGCCGGCCGTCGATCTCGACGTGGAACGGCATGTCGATCATCGGGTGATCGGCAGGCCCTGCCAGCGGCATGTCCGAAGCGGCAAGCTGTGGAACCTTCGGGGCGGTCATTGCGTGATCCAATTCTGCGATCCTTTCCGGAACGATTTCAAACAAGCCCCGACATCAGCATGACCCCGAAGGTCAGCCAGCCGAGCGCCAGGGCGTGAACATAGGTGGACCCGTAACCGCGCAACCGGGCGGCAAGGGGAAGTCGCGCCGTGGCGACGCCGGACTGACGGGTCCAGCGCTGCCGGTCGAGGCGGAAGAGGACATAGCTTTTGACTGCCGCGCCGACGATCTGGCCGAAGTACAACAGCATCGGATAGGTGATCGGAAAGCCGGTGCCGCGCATGCTGGCCAGCACCCAGCAGAACACATAGCGCGTGGCCATCACCCAGGCGATATAGGCGGGGATCACCCATGGCTCGACAAACAGCGCCGCCAGCACCACCGAGATCGGCCCGGCCAGCGTCGTCCAGATGCCGACTTTCTGGTCAAGGATCGACCACCAGGTGAAGTATCCGATCTGCGACGGGCGTAGCGCCAGCGCCCGGCCATTGGTGCGCAGCATGTTGCCAAACCAGCGGATCATCAGGGTGACCGCACTGTCCACGAACCCCGGGTTAGGCTGCGTCTCCATCGACAAGGACGCGACGTCGGGCAGGTACAGCATCTTGTAGCCGCGCTGCAAAAGCCAGAACCATGTCGACTTGTCGTCACCGGTCAGGAAATTCACCCGCCCCAGCCGCCAATGGTCGATGTGATCGTGCTGCACCAGCCGGATGAACTCCGGCTGGGTCGCCAGATCGGCACGGAACACCGACATCCGGCCGGTCAGCGTCAACACCCGCCCCGACAGCCCCATCGACGACATCATCATCTGCCGCTGGGTGAACCGCAGGGCGAACCAGTCGGCGAACAGGCCGGGCTCCTTGATTTCCACCGCCTCGTCAGTGGTCAGCGCCCCCACGGCGGGATCGGTGAAGAACGGCGCGGTCTGGGCCACGATATCCTCGGGCACACAGCTGTCGCCATCGACCAGCAACAGGATATCGCGCCGCGACGGGGCCCGCCGCCCGATCAGCCGCAGCGACCGCGCCAACGCATCGCGCTTGCCGGTGCCGGGGATCTGGTCGATCACCAGATCGACCCCCGCCATCGACACATCCATCAGCGCATGAACCTGCCGGATCAGCCGCATATCCGCCGTATCCACCACCGAGGCCACGATGGTGGCCCCCCCGCGCGCCGCCGCCGCTGCGCGAAAGATCGACCGGTAAACCCGCTGCGTCGTGTCGGTGTCGATCTTGTAGCTGGTCACCAGGAAATAGGCGTGCCCGGGCCCGGTTTCCGCCAGTTGGGCGGCATGGGCGCGCGCCTTCAGACGTGGGTAGGACCAGGCCTGATAGATCACCGCCCGCAGGTAGTTCACCATCGCCCAGCCATAGCGCCAGACCCCGATCACCCCCACCACGATCAGCCCGTCCGACACATGCGTCAGCGACCCGGCCGGAATGCTCAGCACCAGAAGCGCCAGCACCGACAGGTACAGAAGGTGACCGAGGATGGGACGGAGCAAAACCATCTTACCAGCAAATCCCCTCATAGCTGCCCGCCGACCGGTGGCCCGGCTTGATCCGCGTCAGATCAATCATCGCCCGGTCGCCCATCGCGGCCTGCAAAGGCTGGATCGCCTCGTCATAGCGGTTGCCGACCAGCACGATGTCGGACCCGGCAATCAGCGCTTCGATCGACGGGACAAGCCGGCTGCCCAGCGCAATGTCGTGGTCCAGCCCGCGTCCCGCAGCGCCCACATCATTGACATAGGCCTCGTGGACGAAGGGGTCATAGACCGACAGCTGCAGCCCGCGCCCGATCAGCCGCGCTGCCAGTTCCGCCAGCGGGCTTTCCCGCATGTCATCGGTGCCCGGCTTGAAGCTGATGCCGACCATTCCCACCCGGGTCTTGCCCGAGGCATGGATCATCGCTTCCGCCCGCTCGATCTGCGCCTCGTTCGCCACCAGCACCGCGTCCAGCAACGGCGAAGCGACATTCAACCCCAGCGCGAGCGCGCGCAGCGCCCGGACGTCCTTTGGCAAACACGACCCGCCAAACGCAAAACCGGGCCGCATGAAATAAGGGCTCATCGAAACCTTGTGGTCCGAACACAGGATCGACATTACCCGCTGGCCGTCCAGACCAGCGGCCTTGGCGATATTGCCGATCTCGTTGGCAAAGCTGACCTTGACCGCCCGCCACGAATTGGAGGTGTATTTCACCATCTCAGCGGTTGCCAGATCGACAAGGTTGATCGTGCAGTTCAGATCCTTGTTCAATTCGGTCAGCAGGGCCCCAGTCGCCGCATCCAGCGCTCCGAACACGATCAGACCGGGATCGTTGTAATCCTGAATGGCCGTGCTTTCGCGCAGGAACTCCGGATAATAGCCGACGCCGAAATCACGGCCCGCCGTCAGGCCAGAGGCAGCTTCCAGGATCGGGATGCAGACCTTGTCCATTGTGCCGGGCACGATGGTTGACCGCATGACCACCGAATGGAACCCCGGATGGCTGGCCAGCGCCTGCCCGATCGCGTCACAGACACCCTTGACGTAGACGAGGCCGATAGACCCGTCCTCTGCGCTGGGCGTGCCGACGCAAACGAACGAGGCATCGCTGGCATGGATGGCCGCACGGACATCAGACGTTGCCGTCAGCCGACCGGCAGCGACCATGTCGGCGATCAGGTCCGGCAGGCCCTGCTCGACGATGGGCGAACGGCCCGCGTTGATGGCTGCGACCTTGGCCGGGTCGATATCCACCGCGATAACCTGATG
>JANOQT010000028.1:0-5368 GCA_031415015.1 Paracoccaceae bacterium | reverse complement strand
TCGAGGTGAAGGCAAGGGCGGCGCGCTCGGCGCCGATCCTTGCCGCCAGCAAGCGGGCGAATTTGTCGCCCGCCTTCTTGGCGCTGGTGGCCGGTTCGATCGGCGTGTCGGAAAGGCGCTGGGCGAGCGTGTCGATCTGCGCGGCGGTGAGGGCTTTGGTTTTCATGGTCGTGATCCTTCAGGCGTTGGTGATGTGGGCGGAATGCCCGAGGGTGGTGACCGCGTAGATCATGGTGCGGCCGTCGCCGATCGCCGCGCCAAAAGCCTGCGCTTCGGGCAGGGTCGCGAATTGCTCCCGCGTGCGGGTGGCGGGCGTGCGGCCCCGGGCGGCGACAAAGTGGGCGGCGTTCTTCAGGCAGAATTCATCGTGGGTTGTCAGGGGCTTCAGGGCGGTCTCCGTTGCGTTGCGATGGCTGCAGACAGCGGTTGAGACCAAAAGAGAGCAACTCCTAAGTCGCTGGCTAAATGAGGTTTATTGCAATGCTAGCGCGCCGACCTTCGCTGTAAGCCTATCGCTCGCCCACCAATGGGGGCCGTTGACGCGGGTGCCACTTGGTATTGCTTTACGTCAAAAAGAGTATGCCTATGACGGTCAAATCCTCGATCTCGTTGAACGACGAACAGCACAGTTTCACTAGGGAACTGGTCGAAGCAGGGCGCTATTCGAGCGTCAGCGCGGTGCTGCAATAGGGGATCGACATGCTGCAGCAACGGATGCAGTACGAGGGTCTGCAGAGGGCGGCGCTGAAGGCTCTTTTGGACCAGCGTGCGGCGGGCACGATTGTCAGCGGCGCCCAGATGGACAAATCCGTCGCGCGGATGATCAGCGAGAAGCGCCCCGCTAATGCGGTTCAGAATTGAATTCTCGGCGGAAGCCCAGCGTGACTTCGCGCTGATCTTCGACCACCTTTTCGAAAGCTACCTTAGCTTCAGGGAATGCGTGGAAACGGCACTGGACCACTGCGCGGTCCGCATTCCCGACATTCGGCGAAAGGCCGACCGGCTGGCATCAGCGCCGTTTCGCGGCGAGAGCCATGACGACCTGCTGCCAGGCCTGCGTCATCTGACCATCGACCGGGTAGTCTATTGGTTCGAGATGAACGAGACCGAGCAGCATGGTCGTGTGCTCGCCATCTTTTTCAACGGCCAGGATCATGTCCGCCACATTATGACACAGCTCCTTACGCCCTGAAGCAACCGTCGACGCGGAGTCCAGCGCGTTCTCCTAGACCGATCAGTCCTCGCCAACAGGCAGGCGAACGATGGCGTTAAGCCCGCCGCCGGTGCGGTTCTGCAACTGGATGGTTCCGCCATGCGCCTGAATGATGGTCCGGGCGATGGCCAGACCCAAACCGACGCCGCCGGTATCGCGGTTGCGGGACGCTTCCAGCCGCACGAACGGTTCAAACACCGCCTCCAACTGGTCCTCGGGCAGGCCCGGCCCTTTGTCCGCCAACGTGATCAGCGCGAACCCTGGTTCCCGCGTCAGGTTGACCTCTGCGGTGCCACTATAACGCACCGCGTTGTCGATTAGGTTACGTAACGCACGGTTCAGCGCGTGGGGGCGGACCGTGGCGGGCACGTGTGGTGAAGGGGCAAGGGTCGCGCGGTCACCGCCCACGTCGGCCACAAGATCACCCAGCATGGCGGCAAGATCAACAGTGGCTGAAGGTTCCGTCTTGGCCACGCCATGGGCAAACTCCAGTGTGGCTTCGACCATGGCCTGCATTTCCTCGACCAAAGCTTTCAGGCGGACGCTGTCTTCGGTTTCGTCAAGCATTTCGATCCGCAAGCGCATCGCGGTCAGCGGCGAGCGTAGATCATGGCTTAGGGCTGCAAGCATATGCGTGCGCTCAGCCACAAAGCGGGTCAGTCGGTCTTGCATGCGGTTGAAGGCTTGCGTGGTATCGCGCACCTCAGACGGGCCGGTCAACGGCAGCGGGTTTGCATCCAGCCCGCGCCCCAGCCGGTCGGCACCGACCGCCAGCGCGCGCATCGGACCGACGACGCGGCGGGCTGTTGCCCATGCCACCAAAGCCACGGCCACCACCATCAACAGCAGCGGCAAAAGGGCTTGCGGCGACAGTTGCAGACCGGGCCGGATGAACATCGTGCGCACGTTCAGCCAGTCGCCCCCGGCCAGCCGGATCGAGAGCGTAAGCTCGATAGGCTCGGCATGGGCCGCCATCATCGCCTGGTGCATGGGCCGCATGGCCGCAGGCATACCGTCGGGCATGGCGACCGGGGTTACAGCAAGCACATGGATATCCGCCAGAACTTCGCGGTCTGGCTGGTTTAGGATCTGCCTGACCTGGTCTAGGAATGGGGCCGCATCCGCGCTGCCGTGCGAAGCCTCTGGGCCGGGCCCCACTTTAAACCGGACCAGTGGCGAATCCGCCGACCGCAGGATTTCTGGCCGCAGATCGGCAGGCGCGTCGTCCAGAAGCAAGGCCACGTTGGCCGCCCGTCCTGCCGCCTCAAGCCCAAGGGCTGCGCGCACCGCGCGGTTGCGTTCGTCGGTCAGCAGGATCAAGCCAAGGCCCTGGGTGATGGCAAGCGCCAAGAGCAGCATGGCCAGCAGCTGGCCCCCAACGGACTGCGGCAACAGTCGGTCCAGAAAGCTGTGCCTTTGGGTCATGACACTTCCCTCACATCGGAGGCAAGGCTGTAGCCGCCGCCCCAGACCGTGGCGATCAGCGCAGGCTTGGCGGGATCAGCCTCGATCTTGCGGCGCAGGCGGCTGATCTGGTTGTCGATGGTGCGGTCGAACACCTGTGCCGCGCGCCCCGAGGTCAGGTCCAACAACTGATCGCGGCTAAGCACAAAGCGGGGCCGTTCCAGAAACACCGTCAACAGACGGAACTCGGCGGTGGTCAGGGCGACTTCAGTGCCATCCGTATCGGTCAAAGTCCGGCGATCCGGGTCCAGCACCCAACGATCAAACGCCAGCCGATGCCCGGAAAGGCTGCCACCCGTCACCTCTGCCCGATCCGACCGGCGCAGGATCGCCTTGATCCGCGCCAACAGTTCGCGCGGGTTGAAGGGCTTCGGCAGATAGTCATCTGCCCCGACCTCAAGTCCGACGATCCGGTCGGTTTCATCGCCAAGGGCTGTCAGCATCAGGATTGGCATGTTGCCAGCAGCCCGCAACCGCCGACAGACCGAAAGCCCGTCTTCCCCCGGCATCATCACATCCAGCACGATCAGATCGAACTGGCCGACCTTCAGCGCGGCATCCATTGCGACGGCATTCGCGGCCGAGGTCGCGCGCATGCCGTTCCTCTCCAGATACTTAACCAGCGCATCGCGGATTTCCCGGTGGTCATCGACGATCAGGATATGGGGTGGATTGGGTGTCATCATCTCTCCTGCCATTGACCCTAGCCGATCGCGCCACCCACGCGCGCAGGCGTTTGTCGCAAACCGTCGCAGGACCCGCCCTTGCGACAGATTGATACAAAAGACCGCTGCGGCTGACAAACCTGTGGGACATCTGCCCCCCAGATTGGCCTCATCACAATTCCGATCAGGAGAATCAGAATGAAACGTTCAACCAAATTCGTCCTTGCAGCCGTCGCAGCCCTTGGGGTGGGTGCCGTTGCGGTGCCGGTGATCGCGCAGCAAATGCAACATGACGGGATGATGGGCGACGGCATGGGCATGATGGGCGGCCATGACGGCATGATGAGTGGTGGCATGGGTATGATGGGTATGATGGGTGGTGCGCAAAGCCATGCCATGGCGACCTTTGATGCCAACAAGGATGGCACGCTCAGCCCCGAAGAAATGACCGCCGGGATCAAGGCCGAACTCAAGACCTATGATACCGACGCCAACGGCACGCTGTCGCTGGAAGAATTCGCTGTGATGCACGCGGCTCATACCCGGCCGATGACGGTGCGCGCCTTCCAGATACATGACGCCGACGGCGATGCCCAAGTGACCGAGGTTGAGATGACGGCCATGGCCGCGATGATGCAGGACCACATGGGCGGCCAGCAGAACGGCATGCCCGGCATGGGCGAAGAGATGATGGACGATAATTGAAACCAAAGTGGCCCCCGTTTGCACTGGGTTTCGGGGGCCGCACCATCACAGGGTAGGAGGCGGCGATGATGAACGGATACAACATGGGCTGGGGCATGGGCTTTGGCTGGCTTTGGATGGCGGTCGTGCTGGTTGTGGTCGGCTTGGCTATCGCCGCCCTGATCAAATACCTACGCAAGTGACAGAATAAAGGAGTGCGATGATGACCTACACTTTCAACCGTCTGCTGACCGAGGTCAGCTTTGCCGAGGCCGACGCGCGCACCCGCAAGGCGCTGGGCGAAGGTGGCTTCGGCATTCTGACCGAGATCGACGTCGCTGCGACCATGAAGAAGAAGCTGGATGTCGAGATGGCGCCCTATCTGATCCTTGGGGCCTGCAACCCAGGTATGGCCTATCAAGCCATCGGCATTGAGCCGCGTGTTGGCGCGATGCTGCCCTGCAACGTCATCCTGCGCGCTGTTGACGGCGGGGTCGAGGTCAGCGCCATCGACCCTGTTGCATCGATGCAGGCCATCGAAAACCCTGCCCTCCATGCCGTTGCCGGACAAGTACGCGACCTCCTGGCAAAAGCGGTTGCGGCGATCTGACAGGTGCGGCGGCAAACGGGGATTGACCCACCCTTCTGGTGCGCACGGTTTTGCGCACCAGAAGGGGTCTGCCAAACGGGCTAGAACTTTGCCTGAACCGTAACGCCATCCGCACCCAGAATCTGCACTGCGCCTTTCACATCAGACGGGACCGCTACACCGGCATCGGCAGCAAGAGTTCCAGGTGCTGCGGGCATCAGCGCCACGCGCACAGGCTTGCCGTCGATCAGGAGGATGGCAGTTCCGGTCATCGCAGTAGTGTCCACAGCGCTGTCATCATCCAGCGTGATATGGACAGTGACCACAGTCCCGGTCGCAACCAGTTCAACGCGGTAAGGCCCCGCATCCATCCGCGCGCCGCCGTTCGGGCCGGTGTCGGGTTCGTGGGCTGCGGCGGGGGTCGCAAGCATCAGGGTCAGTAGAATCATGCGAAGCATGGAGTTTCCTTTCAGGGATCAGAAGGTTTGGATCGCGGCACCTTGCGGCGCGCGGGCGTCGGCCTGATCTTTGCGCGCGGCATCGACCAGGCGTTCAAGCGATTTGCGGCCATAGCGCAAGAACAGAACGGGCGTCAGGAACGTATCCAGCAAGGTGGACGAAATCAGCCCGCCGAAGATCGTCACCGCAACCGGGTTCAGGATTTCCTTGCCCGGCGCGTCTGCGTCGATCATCAGTGGCACAAGCGCCACCCCCGCCGACAGGGCCGTCATCAAGACCGGGGTCAGGCGTTCC
>JANOQT010000027.1:0-5975 GCA_031415015.1 Paracoccaceae bacterium | reverse complement strand
ACCCCGGTCGACCAGTTGAGCACGCCCGGCACCTTCCAGCGCGTGTCGCCGGTGCCGTTGCCCGCGATGCGCTGCACCGCCTCGACCAGCTCATGGTCGTGGATGCGGCCGTAGTCTGGGCCGGTGACCGCGCGCAGTTCGATGCGGCCGTCTTCCGTCTCGAAGGTCTTCACTTGCTCTGCGCGGTGGTTGGTCAGGCCGTACTGCAAGTTGATCCCTGCCAGCGGCGCGGGCAGCTGCCGCAGGTAGGAAGCCGGAGCGCCGACGATGCTGGCAAGCTGGCCGAAGGCCCAGTGCGTGGGTGCCACCGGTTCTGGCGCCTTCGGTAGAACCAGGTGCAGCTGCTCGGCACTGTCACGCGTGGCCTCGACCCGGATGTCTGCCGTCTGTACCACGCGGCTGCGGCTGCGCTCCGACCTGCTCTTCACCGATGCCCAGAGCTCGTCGAGCGACAGATACCGCTCGTCATCTGGCCGGTTGAACCATTCGGACGACACCCGCCCGTTCCGCTCGCCCCGGCTTACATCTACTTTCCAGCCAGCAGCCCGCGCCGGTGCGACCGGATCCAGAACTTCCACAACGCCCATCGGCAATCTCCCGCGACGGGCGCCGGAAGCCACTCTCCCGACCCTCAACCCGTCACCGGGCAACCGGCACTCCTCTCACTCGCAGCTAAGCGATGGTCGAAAGCAGCCAGCAGCTAGCGCCGCATTCGGTCTGCCCACCTCTTGGAGGCAGTAAGTCTGCAGGCCAGACCGATCATCTCGAGTTATCGTCACGAGCCGGCAACCCGCAAGGACGCAGCTGCGTCAGTGCGGCGGCCCTTTGGTCAGCCGAGAATGATGAGCCGCTGCAACATCGGGTTCGGAAAGCGGCGGTCCAAGGTGATAGCGTAGAATGTCTCGCTGATGCCAGGCAGGCGGTCGGCCTCGATCAAGGCGCCTTGTTCCAACTCGTCTTTCACAGCGATCAGGGGCAAAACGGCAAGGCCCACATCTTCACGGGCCAGAAGACGCATCATCGCCATGTCATCCACCTCGGCGACGACATGGGGACGGATACCCAATCGTGCAACCAAAGCGTCAAACCCGATCCGGATCGAGCTGTTGGTGCTGGGCAGAATTATGGGCTGAGTGGTCAGACGTGCAGACAGGTCCCCAGTGCTTTGTACGCGCCGCGCGGTGCCGACAAGGCTTGCAGGCTGCTCGGCCAGACGGTGCGACACAAAGGGTGTCGTGGCATCGCGCTGTGAGGGTTGGTTGGTCAGCACCACGTCGAGGTTGAGCGTTTCCAGCCCGGCCAGAAGCTCGGTCAGACTGCCTGAACGCAGGATCACCTCGCTGTCGGGCTGCCCAAGGAATGGGCGCAGAAACCCTATCTGAAAGTTGCGCGACAAGGTGGCAAGCGCACCCACCCGCAAGACTTGCACCGCGCGCCCGGCGTCGCGCAGCGTGCCCACCAACTCATCGCCCACCGCAAAGATCGCATCGGCATGATCCAAAGCGATACGCCCCGGCTCGGTCAGGTGCAACTGCCGCCCGCGCCGTTCAAACAGCGGGTGGCCAAGTCGGTCTTCCAGCTTGCGGATCTGCACCGAGATTGCCGACTGCGACAGGTTCAGCTTTTCCGCCGTGCGGGTCAGGTTGCCGTCATGGGCCACGGCACGGAACAGATGCAGGTGATGATAGTTGAGATCGTTCATCCGTTCGTTTTAACAGAACGATATTCGGTAAACAATGTATTTCACACAATGCAGCGCCGCAGCTATGACCGGGGTGCAAGCTTTCCTTGAAAGGACCACGGCCTTGAGCGCAGCACTGATTGTCTATCTCGCCCCCCTGCTTTTGATCCTGTGTGCAGTGTTCGGATTTTTGCGCCCGGGACGCCGACCAAAGACGGTAGCCGGGGTGGCCGAGGCTGTGGGGATCGCCGCGATAGTTATTGCAGCAGGTTCGGTTGCGCTGCTGATCCTGCTCGGGCCGCTGACTGCAGTTCTGTTGCCGGGGCTGTCGGTGCGGCTGGACGTGGTCAGCGTGGTGATGCTGTGTCTAGTCAGCTTCATCGGGTGGGTGGTGCTGCGCTATGCGGGCACCTATGCGGACGGCGAGGCCCGGCAAGGCGTCTTCATGGGCTGGATGTGCGCCACCCTGGCGGCAGTCCTGCTGCTGGTGACGGCGGGGCATCTGGTGCAACTGGTGCTGGCCTGGATCGCGACTAGCCTCAGCCTGCATCAACTGCTGCTCTTTTACCCCGATCGGGTGCAGGCGCGCCGCGCGGCGCACAAAAAGCTGGTGATCATTGGCGCGGCGCTGGTGCTATGGCGCGGTTTTGGCAGCGGCGATATCGCGACAATCCTGGAGGGTGCGAAGGCCGGTGCCGCACCAGGTGTGGCTATTTGGGCTGCAGCGCTGATCGCTTTGGCGGCGGTACTGAAATCGGCGCAATTTCCGACGCATGGCTGGCTGACCGAAGTGATGGAGACGCCAACCCCAGTGTCGGCGCTGCTGCATGCCGGGGTCATCAACGCGGGCGGGTTCCTGATGATCCGCTTTGCCGATGTGATGCTTGCCTCGCCCGGCGTGCTGGCGGTGCTGGTCATGCTGGGCGGCTTTACCGCGATCTTCGGAGGCATGGTGATGCTGACGCAACCCGCGGTGAAAACATCGCTGGCCTGGTCCACTGTGGCGCAGATGGGGTTCATGGTCATGCAATGCGGGCTGGCCCTGTTCCCGCTGGCGCTGCTGCATATCGTGGCGCATTCGCTGTACAAGGCGCATTCGTTCCTTGCCTCAGGCGGCGCGGTCGATGCCGTGGCGCTGGTCCGCAGGCCAGGACCGATTGCCGTGCCGTCCGGCGCAAAGGTCGGGCAGGCCTTTCTGACCGCCCTTGCCATATATGCGCTGATGACCTTTGGTTTTGGTCAGGCTTTCGGATTTGACGCAAAGTCACCGCAAGCGATTGCTCTGGGTGCCATCCTGATCTTTGGCGTGGCCTATCTGATTGCCCAAGGCCTTGCTGGGGCTGCACCAAAGGCGCTGACGCGAACGACGGTGATTTACGCGCTGGCCGCATCGCTGGGCTACTTCGCCCTTCAGGCCGGGGCTGAGGCGATGACCGCTGGCACCTTGCCTGCAACGCCCGCCCCCGGCCCGTTGGAATGGGCGCTGATCGTACTGGCGGTGCTCAGCTTTGGCCTTGTCGCCGTGGCGCAGGCGCTGTTTCCGCTTTGGGCGCATCACCCGGCGTCGGCGGGCCTGCGGGTGCATCTGACCAACGGGCTTTATGCCAATGCGGTGTTCGACCGGTTGCTGGGCAACTGGGCGAAGACGCCGAACACCTGATCCGCTTTCTTAAATCCCAAGGATGCCCGACATGATGATCCATCACCCTGAGCTTGCGAAGGTGCCCAGTGAAGCACTGATTTCTGCGGCCAACGCAGCCGCACGAGCGATCCCCCCACTGTTCCCCCTGGCATCGAGTGTCGCGGTCAACCCATTTCTGGGCCAGACGGGCGACACCCTTGCCAAGACCGCCGCACGTCTTGGCCGGGTGTCGGGAACCCCTATGACCCAACCGCGTGACTGGTATCTGGCGCGGATTGCCGATAGCCGGATCAGCGACACCGATCTGGCGGCGGCACTGGCAGCCTCACCCGACGCAGGGCGCCCCGCGGACATGGCTGCGCTGAAGGCGGCCATAATGCAGCCAGCCACCCTTCACCGGGCGCTGCCTTCGGTGGCACAGTTGGCGGCAGCGGCATCTGGGATTGATTGGCCCGGTCTGGTGAATGACCGGATCAGCGCCTTTGCGGCGGGGCATTTCGACAGGGGTCAGGCGCTGTGGACCACGGTGCCCGGTACATCGGCCTATCCGGCATGGCGCAGCTTTGCCGCCCATGATCTGACGCCCGAGATTGCCGGGCTGACGGGCTTTGCGGCCTTTGTGGCAGGGGCACCGGCCCTCGCGCCTGAGGCGCTGGCCTGGGCCACGACGCGGCTGGGCCTGCCGACAGAGGCTCTGGACACGGCCTTCCATGCAGCCCTGATGTCGCTAGGCGGATGGAGCCAGTATGCCCGCTATGAGTTGTGGCAGGCTGAACTTGCCGGGGGCACGGACAGCGATGTGACCGACCTGCTAGTGATACGGCTGATGTGGGACGTGGCCCTGTTGGCGCAGTATAGGGCCAAGATTGGTGAGACATGGGCCGCTGCCGTTGCCGAACATGCCACAGCGTTGCTACCCAGCAACGATCAGGTGATCGACGCCATCCTGCAAGAGTCGGTCGAGCGTGCCGCACAGCGCGACATGGTGGCTGCCTTTGCCGCTCCGGCACCGGCAGAGACACAGGCGCGCCCGGCGCTGCAGGCGGCGTTCTGCATCGACGTGCGGTCCGAGGTGTTCCGCCGTGCGCTGGAAGGGGTGGCCCCCGGCATTGAAACCATCGGCTTTGCAGGGTTCTTTGGCGTCTTTGTCGAGCACCGGCCCTTTGCGTCCGACGTGCCAGAGGCGCGGCTGCCGGTCTTGTTGAACTCCACCGTCAAATCCTGCACCATTCCGCCGCATGCCGGGGCGGAAGACGCCGCCAGGATTACCGCACGCGCCAAACGCGCCTGGGGCCGGTTCAAGCTGGCCGCCGTATCGTCCTTCGCATTTGTCGAGGCGACGGGACCGGTCTATGCAGGCAAGTTGGTGCGCGATGCGCTTGGCCTCGGGCCCTCGCATCTGCCGCATGATCCCGCACCGCAACTGTCGCCCGGGCTGGACGCGGCGCAAAAGTTGGCCTCGGCGGAAATGGTGCTGCGCGCCATGTCGATGACTGAAGGCTTTGCCCGCATCGTGCTGCTGGCCGGGCATGGCGCAAATGTCACCAACAACCCGCATGCCAGTGCCTTGCATTGCGGCGCCTGCGGCGGCTATTCGGGTGAAGTGAACGCACGGCTTCTGGCAGGGCTGCTGAACGATGCGGACGTGCGGCATGGCCTGCCTGCGCGCGGAATAACCATCCCGGAGGACACGCTGTTCGTCGCAGGCCTGCACGACACCACCACGGACGACGTGCTGGTTTACGATGGCGATCACCCGTCCGCCGGCCATACCAAGGACCTCACCAACTTGAAGCGCTGGTTGGCGGCCGCGGGTTTGCACGCGCGGGGTGAACGGGCCTTGCGGCTGCCCCGGGCCAAAGGTGCCGGTGACATCGCCGGACGGTCGCGCAACTGGGCCGAAGTTCGTCCAGAATGGGGTCTTGCTGGCTGCCGGGCCTTCGTCGCGGCACCACGCAGCCGCACTGCAGGACAGAACCTTGGCGGGCGGGCTTTCCTGCACAGCTATGATTGGCGGCAGGACAAGGGTTTTGGCGTGCTGGAACTGATCCTGACGGCCCCTGTCGTCGTGGCAAGCTGGATCAGCCTGCAATACTACGGATCAACCGTCGCCCCGGCGGCGTTTGGCGGCGGCAACAAGCTGTTGCACAATGTCACTGGCGGGATCGGCGTGGTAGAAGGCAATGGCGGGCTGTTGCGAACGGGCCTGCCCTGGCAATCGGTGCATGACGGCGCCGGCTTGGCCCACGAACCTTTGCGCCTGTCGATCATCGTCGAGGCCCCACAGGCAGCGATCAACGATATCCTTGCGCGTCATGACGGCGTGCGCGCGTTGTTCGACAATCGCTGGTTGCACCTGTTCACGCTGGATGACGCGGGGCACATGTCCGAACGCTATGTCGGAGGACTAAAGTGGGGGCCAGTCGCTGGTATCGCCCATCATGGGTCGTCTTGAACGACTTCTCCGGCACTTGTCGAGCCAAAGATAATCTGAGCCCGGCGGGTTTCCCCGCCGGGCCCTTTCGGGGAGATCCCGTTCTTTTCAGAACGGGATTTCGTCGTCGCGGTCGACCAACTCGGGGTTTTCACTCTCGGCCGACTTCGGGCGGCTCAGGAAGTCGACTTTCTCGGCGATGATCTCGCAGCCGTAGC
>JANOQT010000026.1:0-2174 GCA_031415015.1 Paracoccaceae bacterium | reverse complement strand
GACATCAGACGTTGCCGTCAGCCGACCGGCAGCGACCATGTCGGCGATCAGGTCCGGCAGGCCCTGCTCGACGATGGGCGAACGGCCCGCGTTGATGGCTGCGACCTTGGCCGGGTCGATATCCACCGCGATAACCTGATGGCCATCCTTTGCCAGACAGGCCGCCGAAACGACGCCCACATAGCCAATTCCAAAGACCGCAAGTCTTGCCATATCCGCTGTTCCTTGTTTCCGGCCAGATGCCGTAATGCCGTCACTTGATGCGGCAGTGCAGCATCGCAAACAGGGTACGCCGTGCGCACAACTGTGGGAAAGTCGGGCAAAAACCCCTCAGTTTCGCTTGGTTTGTCAGCTATTTGCTGACATCACGTCGGGGATTTCCGGGTCTCCTGTCAGGCGCCTGACAGAGATCAACCCCATGTGTAAGGAAAAGACTGACAGCAATTGCTGCAAGTGCGAAATGCCCGTTGCCGCTCGAAGCAGCCGCTTTTCTGGAGAGTTGAAACCGCAGCGGCGGCCGTCAGCCAAGGCTGGCGCGGGGTGATTCGACCCAGCCCTGAGCGATGGCAAACTCAACAATCTGCCGCCGCCCCGTAAGGTTCAGCTTGCTGGTGCCACGGGCCTTGTAGGTCTCGATGGTCTTGGACGACAGGTCCAGTTCCTTGCCGATTTCCTTCATCGACTTTCCGTGCGCCACCGATTTCAGCACGAACAGCTCGCGTTCGGACAAACAGGCGTCCTGTGCGGGCTTCGGCGGGTCTTCGGCGCTTGAACGTAGCGCGATCACCGCCGAAAAGGCTGCATCAATGAAAATTCCGCCTTGTGCAGTGGTGGCCAAAGCGGCTTTCAATACATCGAACGACACGGTCTTGGGCAACACGCCCCTGAACCCCGCCACGATGCAGTCGCGGGCAAGTTCCATCGACAGCGAACTGGAATATGCCACCAGCAACGCCCCCTCGCCGCCAAGCTGGCGGGCAAGGGTATCTGGCGCCACTTCGGTCTGCCCCGGATCAATGATGATGACGTCGAATCGTTCCCGCAGCAGGTGACCCGGGCTCAGGTCCATGTTGACGGCCCGTGCTGCAAAGCTACTATCTTGCATGAACAATGCAGAGATACCGTCCGCGAGAAGCGGATTGGCATCAATGACGGCAATGCTCAGCCGAACATCCGGCGCTGTCATTACAGCCTCAATAAGCATGATTACGCACAGCGGCCACGCTCGCTTCTTCCAATTCTTTCGCGCCAAAGTAGAACGGCGCCCGTTGGTTTCTGGTCTTCAGCAGTTAACCACGCGGGGCGCATGTGGTTCCAGACAATGTTGCAGCGCAGCAGGAATTCGCCCGCGGCACTGCGGAATACCGCCGAATTCGGCACGCCAAACAGGCAGAATGCTGCAGAATGCCGCAATGCCGCATAAATTATGTTGCAACTTAAACGTGTGCGTCACACGCGTCGCGCACAGGCCCCGAGTCGGGCAGTCAGGTGTTGCTCCAGCCGCCGTCGATCACATGCGGCACCCCGGTCGTGAAGCTGGACTCGTCACTGGCCAGATAAACCACCAGCGCCGCGATCTCTGCGGTGCTGGCCATCCGCCCCATCGGTTGGCGCGCCACAAAAGCCTTCTGGGCCGCCTCGTAATCGCCGGTCGCCCGCATCCGGTCATGCAGCGACGGGCTGTCCACCGTTCCGGGACAAACCGCGTTGCAGCGGATGCCCTTGGTGATGAAATCAGCGGCAATTGCCTTGGTCAGACCAATCACCCCGGCCTTTGTCGCCCCGTAGACGAACCGGTTCGGGGCCGCGATGATCGACCCGACCGCCGAAGCCATGTTGATGATGTTGCCATGCCCCCGCGCCACCATCCCCGGCAAGGCCGCGCGGCACATCCGGTACATCGCCGTCAGGTTCAGATCCAGACTGAAGGCCCAGGTGTCCTCGTCGCAGTCCAGAATCGTGCCGGATGCCACAAAACCCGCGCAGTTGAACAGCACGTCCGGCGTGCCAACCGCCGCAAAGGTCGCCGCAACCGCCGCCGGGTCGCGCACGTTCAGAACCCGCGTCTGCACACCTTCGGCCGCCAGATCGGCCAGCGTCGCCTCGTTCACGTCGGTCGCCCAAACCGAGGCACCCTCAGCCGCCATCGCCAGCGCCGACGCGCGCCCGATCCC
>JANOQT010000025.1:0-12162 GCA_031415015.1 Paracoccaceae bacterium | reverse complement strand
CTGGGAGGCCGGCCGCCATGCGGTGACGCGGACCCGGGTGATCGAAGGCTTTGCCGGGCAGGCGGCATTGGTGGAATGCTGGCTGGAAACCGGGCGGACGCATCAGATCCGGGTGCATATGGCCTATGCCGGGCACGGGCTGGTGGGCGACCAGACCTACGGGGGCAAGAAACGGCTGTCGGAAAAGGTGCTGGGCCCTGTGGCCGCAGCCGGGAACGAATTTCCCCGTCAGGCGTTACATGCAGCGACCCTTGGGTTTGTGCATCCTGTGACGGGGCAGCCGCTGGAATTCGCCTCGCCCTTGCCGGGCGACATTGCAGGTTTGATCGAGGCATTGCGCGGCGGGTGATTGGTGACTTGCCGGAAGTGAACGGCGCGCGGCGGCAAGAGGCCGAGCTGGCTTTCGCTGAGTGTTTTGTCAGGCTGCTAGCAGCGGAATGGTCCTCCCGCTGTTGAGATTTAGAAAGTAAAATTGTCAGAAATCCTGACATTCTTGTGATCTTGATGTAACAAACCTTCACATACGACGGACCTGCAAACATCTGACGTTAAGACAGTTGCGCTATCCACGGCACTTGCATGCGGACGTGCTGCACTTTAATTTATGCGATCCCCGGGGGCGAACCTGCACCGGGGCGAAACAGGGGGCACTTGATGAGCACCTACACGAACCTACCCGCACCAAGCCCGGAACAGGGTTTGAACCGCTACATGCAGGAAATTCGCAAGTTTCCGCTGCTGGAGCCGGAAGAGGAATACATGCTGGCCAAGCGCTGGGTGGACCATCAGGACGCGAATGCCGCGCACAAGATGGTCACCAGCCACCTGCGGTTGGCTGCCAAGATCGCGATGGGCTACCGCGGCTACGGTTTGCCGCAGGCCGAGGTGATTTCCGAGGCGAATGTCGGCCTGATGCAGGCGGTCAAGCGGTTCGATCCTGAAAAGGGATTTCGCCTTGCGACCTATGCGATGTGGTGGATCAGGGCCAGCATTCAGGAATATATCCTCCGGTCGTGGTCGTTGGTGAAACTGGGCACGACTTCGGCGCAGAAAAAGCTGTTCTTCAACCTGCGCAAGGCCAAGGCCAAGGTCGGCGCTTTGGAAGAGGGCGATCTGCGGCCCGAAAACGTGGCCCGCATTGCAACCGATCTGAACGTGACCGAGGCGGAAGTCATCGACATGAACCGGCGGTTGTCGGGGTCGGACGCCAGCCTGAATGCGACGGTGGGTTCGGACGGCGACAGCACGACGCAGTGGCAGGACTGGCTGGAGGATGAAGACAGCGATCAGGCCGGGGATTATGAGGCCAAGGACGAACTGGACGCCCGACGGGCCCTGCTGATGCAGGCGATGTCGGTGCTGAACGATCGGGAAAAGGACGTGCTGATGCAGCGGCGTCTGGCCGAAGACCCGGTGACGCTGGAAGAGCTGTCGACGGCGTACGGCGTCAGCCGCGAGCGGATCCGTCAGATCGAGGTGCGGGCTTTTGAAAAGCTGCAGGCCAAGATGCGCGAACTGGCCCGGGGCAAGGGTATGGTCATTCCGGCTTGATGGGCGTGTTGGATGGGCAGATTGCCCATCCTACGGATTGCGGCTAAGACGCTGGCGACCGGAGGCACGCCCCATGACCATGCTTGAGACCTTTCTGAAACCGATGCACCGCGAGGGGTATCCTTTCGTGGCGGCCTTTGCGGCGCTCGCGCTTGCGCTGTTCTGGATCTGGGATCCATTGGGGTGGCTGGGCGTCGGGATGACGGTTTGGTGCTATTACTTTTTCCGCGACCCCAAGCGCGCGGTGCCGTTGAACGCGGGGCTGCTGGTCAGCCCTGCGGACGGGGTGGTCAGCCTGATCGAGCTTGCGGTGCCGCCCGCGGAACTGGGGATGGGGCCTCAGGCGCTGACCCGGGTGTCGGTGTTCATGAACGTGTTCAACTGTCACGTGAACCGCACGCCGATCGCAGGCAAGGTCACGGCTGTCGCCTACCGGCCCGGCAAGTTCTTTAACGCCTCGCTGGACAAGGCGTCAGAGGAAAACGAACGCAATGCATTGGCGATCGAGATGGCGGACGGGCGAAAGATTGCCGTGGTGCAGATTGCGGGCCTGGTGGCGCGGCGGATCGTCTGCTGGACCAAGCCGGGGGACAATCTGCGCACCGGTGAGCGGTTCGGGCTGATCCGCTTTGGCAGCCGGTTGGACGTGTATCTGCCGGACGGCGTGGAGCCGCAGGTGGCGCTGGGCCAGACCATGTGCGCGGGCGAGACGGTGATCGCGCTGATCGGGCAGTCGGCCCCGGCGCGCGCCGCGCGGGTGGACTAGCCGATGGCACGCGCCCCGAACGACAGCCCGAAAGAGATGCTGCTGCTGAAGCTGTTGCCAAACCTTGTGTCGATTCTGGCGCTTTGCGCCGGGCTGACGGCGATCAGGTTTGCCATCGCGGGAAACTTTGGGCTGGCAGTGCTGCTGATCGGCACAGCGGCGGCGCTGGACGGGTTGGACGGGCGGCTGGCGCGGATGCTGAAATCGGAAAGCGCCATCGGGGCCGAACTGGACAGCTTGTGCGACTTTGTGAACTTCGGGGTCACACCGGCGCTGGTTCTGTATCTTTGGGGTCTTAGACCGGAAACCAGCCTTGGGTGGATTGCGGTGCTGGTCTATGCGGTCTGCTGCATGTTGCGGCTGGCGCGGTTCAACGTGGGATCACGTGCCGAAGGTGAGGCGGCGGAAAAGACCGCGTTTATCGGCGTGCCGTCACCGGCCGGGGCGATGCTGGTGCTGTCGCCGATGTATCTGGCCTTCGCGGTCCAGATGGGGCAGTTCATCCCGCCGGCTGTGGTGGCGCTGTGGATGGTGGGGATCGGGGCCTTGATGATCAGCCGGGTGCGCACGCCCTCGCTGAAGCGGATCCGGATTTCGGCGGATCTGGCGAAATATGTGCTGGTTGGCGGCGTGGCCGTGGTGGCAGCATTGCTGACCTATCCATGGGTCACGCTGCTGGCGCTGTCGATGGCCTACTTCGCGGCAATCGTGGCGCTGTTCGTGCGCGGGTTGCGGGCGCCCAAACCCGGCCTGTAACGCAGGCCACCGCCTGACGCTGGGTAAGTCTCACTTGCATTTCTGCCGGAAGTCGCTCAGGTCTGGATTGAAATCTGAACGGAATCATATGCATGCAAGTAGAAGCAATTCAAAAATCCTATCGCCGTTGGGCGCCGGTCTATGATCTGGCTTTTGGCCGGATCACCCAAGGCGGTCGTATTCTGGCGGCCCGGCATGTGAACGCCACTGGCGGATCGGTGCTGGAGGTGGGCATCGGCACCGGGCTGGCGCTTGGCTATTACGCGCAACAGGTGCAGGTTACCGGTATCGACCTTTCAGCCGAGATGCTGGCCGAGGCAGAGGTGCGCGCCGCCAAGCTTGGCCTGCGCAACGTGGCCGGGCTGCACCAGATGGACGCGCGCGAGATCGCCCTGCCGGACGCCAGTTTCGACCACGTCGCAGCGATGCACATCATGTCGGTCGTCCCCGAGCCAGAGCGAGTGCTGGCCGAGATGGTCCGGCTGTGCCGCCCCGGCGGATCGGTGCTGATCGCCAACCATTTCGCCGGCATTTCGCGGCGCTGGAAACAGGCAGAGCGGGTGGCCGCACCTTTGGCAAACCTGCTGGGCTGGCATTCCGATTTCGCCATCGACCGGGTGCTGGGTGATGCGCGGCTGCATCTGGAGGAACAGATTCAAGTGCCGCCATTCGGGATGATGACCTATCTCCGCTTCAGGCGGGTTGATTGAACCGCCGATTTCTGGACAACTGCGACAGGTGACGACCAGAGGGGGAGATCTGCGATGAAACCGGTCCGTTGGGGAATACTGGGGGCGGCGAATTTCGCGCTGCAGCACATGGCGCCGGCCATTCATGCAGCATCGGGGGCCGAGTTTGCGGCGCTCGCCACGTCGGACCCGGCCAAGGCGGAGGGATTCCGCGCGTTTTGCCCGTCTCTGACAGTGCACAATGGTTACGAGGCGCTGCTGGCCGATCCGTCGATCGACGCGGTCTATATTCCACTGCCCAACCACATGCATGTGGAATGGACGCTGAAGACGCTGGCGGCGGGCAAGCATGTGCTGACCGAAAAGCCCATCGCAATGAAAGCGCGCGAGATTGACCAGATCATCGCGGCGCGCGACCGCACCGGGCTTCTGGCCGCCGAGGCCTACATGATCGTGCATCACCCGCAGTGGCAGCGCGCCAAGGAATGGCTTGCGGCGGGCGAGATCGGCAAGCTGGTCCATGCCGATGTGGCATTTTCCTTCAACCTGACCGAAGGCGACAACATCCGCAACAAACCCGAAACCGGTGGCGGCAGCTTGCGCGACATCGGTGTCTACACCTTTGGATCAGCGCGCTTTGTGACCGGCGCCGAACCGGTTGACCTGTCCGCCCGCATTCGCCGCGAAAACGGTGTGGACGTGTTTGCGCAGGTGGCCGGCATCATGGAAGGGCCGGGGGGACGGTTCACCTACGGATCGGTCACCTCGATGCGGATGTACAACCGGCAGGTGGCGACGTTCCAGGGCACCAAGGGGATGATCCGGCTGGAAGGCGGGCCCTACAACGCCAACGTGAATGATCTGGCCGAGGTGGAACTGCACCAGAACGGCAACCGCGTGATCGTGGAGCGGTTCCCCACCGCCAACCAGTACAAGCTGCAGGTCGAAGCGTTCAGTCGCACAGTGCGCGACGGGGTGGCCTATCCCTGCCCGCTGGAATTCGTGCGCGGAACGCAGGCGATGATGGACCGGGTCTACGAGGTGGCGGTCGATATCTGAGGTTGGTGATTTTACCATCGTCGGCGGTGATTTTTCTGGCTGCTATGTAACGGGTCTGTGATACATAGTGTAAACTTGACTTCACTTTTTTTGCAGTGATCTTATCTGGAGACCGGATCAGATCACTGCGAGTAACCGGTGCGTCGATCCAGACTATTCCCGTCCCTCAGAAGGAAAGCTGTGCCAATGTCAGAAGAACACGTGACATTTTCATCTTACGGCCTCGCTCCTCTGACGCGCGCACGACAGGTGCTTGAGGCGCGCGGCACCGATCTGCCGCAGGTTGCGCTAAAGGCGCTGGCCCGCGAGGTGATTCTGCGGATCAGTCACAAGTCCGGCGATCAGTCATCCAGGACGGCAGACCGTGGTCCGGACACTGCAGACATCGCGGCTTTGTGCGATGCGCTGATGTCGGAGGACGATGCGGCCGCGCCCGAAATGGTGCGTCTGGCCCGCCTGGACGGGATGTCGGCGGATGTGCTGTATTTTGCCTATATCGCCGAAGCGGTCGCCATGCTTGGCACCCGCTGGGAACACGATGAGGCGACGGTGTCACAGGTCATCATCGGGGCCGGTCGCGTCTACGGCATCCTGCGCGAGCTGCGCACGGTGTTTCTGGCCGAACGCCGCACCCATCCGCCGGGCGCAGAGGCGATCTTTGCACAGGTGCCGGGCGAAATTCATACCATCGGCGTGACCATGGCAGCGGATGCGATGCGCCGTCGGGGATGGGAAATCAACCTGAAGCTGGGGCTGTCGCACGAGGCGCTGGTAGACGAGATCGCCCGCCTGCAGCCGACGATGGTGGGGCTGTCCGCCTCGACCTTGCCGCAGACCTTCGCGCTGGCCCGCTTGATCGTGGCGCTGCGGGTACGCTGCCCGCAAGTGTGGATCCTGGTGGCGGGCCAGATCGTGCCGTTGGATGCGCACCTGTGCGATCTGGTCGATGCCGACGCGGTGGCCTCAACGCTGGACGAGGCCGCAAGCGCGCTGGAAGGGCATCTGGCCGACGTCACGCGATTGATGACCCGGCAAGGATAAACGCGCACGATATTGCGGCAGTCGTTTGATCCAGGTCAGCGCGACTGCGGGGAAGATCCTTTACGGTTGCTATGACGGGTAATCTGCAAGCCGCTCCATCAGGGGCCGCGTGCGACAAAGCCCGGAGCCAATCCGGAGGATCACGTGATGAAATCGCCGCGAACTCTTTTCCTGCTGGCCGCAGATCAAAATTTCCGTCTGCTGCACGCGTCCGCATCCGGTCTGGCCGAGCTTGGCCAAGGCCAGGCCGATGACTTTCCCGATGTGCGGGATCATTTCGCCTCGGAAAACAGCCGGGGCCACACGGCGGCCGTGTCGTTTGACGTGACGGACCGTGGCAGGCACGGCGAAGAAGAACGCCGCAGGTTCGGCCATCATGCGGCAGCGGCATTGGGGGCAGAATGGGCGAAGGGTGGATATGACAGGATCGTCATTTCCGCAGGTCCAAAGATGTTGGGCGTGTTGCGTGACGCGCTGCCCAAGGCGCTTGCGGCGCATGTGGTTGCTGAATTGACCAAGGACCTGATCAAGACGCCGCTTCACGACCTGCCATCGCATTTTGAAGAGGTGCCGGGGGTCTGACACCCCCGGCGGCGGGCCTTATCCCTCCATCGCCTCCAACTCGTCAATGAATCCGGCAATCATGTTCAGTCCCTTGTCCCAGAACTTCGGGTCGCTGGCATCCAGCCCGAAGGGTGCCAGCAGCTCCTTGTGGTGCTTCGACCCGCCCGCCTTCAGCATGTCGAAGTACTTTTCCCGGAACTCTGGCAGACCATCGGCAAAGGCTGCGTAAAGCGCGTTCACCAGACCGTCGCCGAAGGCATAGGCGTAGACGTAGAACGGCGAGTGGACGAAGTGCGGGATATAGGCCCAGAACGTCTCGTAGCCATCCATGAACTCGAACACATCGCCAAGGCTTTCGGCCTGCACGCTCATCCACAGGGCGTTGATGTCGTCGGGGGTCAATTCCCCTTCGGCGCGGGCGGCGTGAAGTTTGCATTCGAAGTCGTAAAAGGCGATCTGGCGGACAACGGTGTTGATCATGTCCTCCACCTTGCCTGCCAGCAGGGACTTGCGTTCGGCGGGGGTCTTGGCACCGTCCAGCAGTTTGCGGAAGGTCAGCATTTCGCCAAAAACGCTGGCGGTTTCGGCAAGCGTCAGCGGGGTGGACGACAGAAACTCCCCCTGTCCGGCCGCAAGCATCTGATGCACGCCGTGGCCAAGTTCATGCGCCAACGTCATCACATCGCGCGGTTTGCCGAGGTAGTTCAGCATCACATAAGGGTGCACGGTGGTGACGGTCGGATGGGCAAAGGCACCCGGTGCCTTGCCAGGCTTGACGCCCGCGTCGATCCAGCCCTTCTCAAAGAACGGTTTGGCCAGCTCGGCCATCCGGGGATCAAAGGCACCGTAAGCCTCCAGCACCGTGGCGGTCGCGGTCGGCCAGTCGACCAGCCTTGGCGCCTCGGTCGGCAGGGGGGCGTTGCGGTCCCAGACCTGTAGTTTGTCCAGACCCATCCATTTTGCCTTCAGCCGGTAGTAGCGGTGGCTCAGCTTTGGGTAGGCGGCGACGACGGCGTTGCGCAGCGCCTCGACCACTTCGGGCTCCACATGGTTGGCAAGGTGGCGGCCAGCCTGTGGGCTGGGCATCTTGCGCCAGCGGTCATGGATTTCTTTTTCCTTGGCCAGCGTGTTGTGGACGCGGGCGAACAGCTTGACGTGCTTGTCAAAGACCGCAGCCAGCGCGCGCGCTGCCGCTTCGCGCTTTGGACGCGCGGTGTCGGTCAGCAGGTTCAGCGTCGCTTCAAGGTTCAGTGCCTCCGGCTCTCCGGCCACGTCGAACATCAGGCCCGCCATGGTTTCGTCGAACAGCCGGTTCCAGGCGGCGGCACCAACGACGCTTTCGTCATGCAGGAACTTTTCCAGCTCGTCCGACAGCTGGTGCGGCCGCATCGCCCGCATCCGGTCAAAGACGGGCTTGTAGCGGGCGAGTGCTGCATTGTCGGCCAGCAGGCGGGCAAGGTGGTCGTCGTCCAGCCGGTTGAACTCCAGGCTGAAGAACACCAGCGGCGTGGTCATCACGGTGACCTTGTCCTGCGCATCGGCCATGAACTTGGCGCGGTCGCTGTCCATCGTGTTCTGGTAATAGCGCAGGCCCGCGTAAGACATGATGCGACCGGCGGTGATATCGATCTTCTCGTTTGCGGTGATGCAATCCAGCATGGCGGCCGCGTCAAGGGCCGCAAGCTTGCCCTCATACGCTGCGGCGAAATCGGCGCAGGCCTGGTCCAGCCAGGCCATGTCGCGGGTGAATTCGACCGAGTCCGGTGCCGGGTAAAGGTCGGTCAGATCCCAATCGGGCAGCGTGCCGAAACCGCCGCTGCTGGCGTTGGCGTCAAATACGGGACGGGGCAGGGTCATCGGAAACCTCGTTGAATGTGTTTGGATCATCTAGGGGCGAAGGCAGGCCAGCTTCAAGACCGCATGGCCTTTACCGTTCTCAAATATCCTCGGGGTGGTCCGGAGGGGCAGACGGCCCCTCCGGCGGCTGGTGCAGCAGGGCCCGCAGGGTTTCGATGTTGTCGATGTCAGCAACCCCCTTGTCGCGCCGCCAGCGGACCATGCGCGGAAAGCGCAGCGCAATGCCCGACTTGTGCCGGGTGCTTTGCTGAATGCCCTCGAAGGCGATCTCGAACACCAGATCGGCAGGCACTTTCCGGACCGGGCCAAAGCGTTCCAGCGTGTGGCTTTGCACCCAGCGGGTGATCTCGGCGAATTCGGCGTCGGTCAGGCCGGAATAGGCTTTGGTGAAGGGCACAAGGTCGTTGCCGTCGCGGATGCCAAAGGTGAAATCGGTGAACAGGTTGGCCCGCCGCCCGTGTCCTGCCTGCGCGTACAGCATCACCGCGTCAATGCTGTAGGGGTCCAGCTTCCATTTCCACCAGTCGCCGCGCTTGCGCCCGACATGGTAGGGCGAGAGGCCACGTTTCAGCATCAGCCCCTCGGCCTGCGCCGCGCGCGCGGTGGCGCGGGTTGCGGCAAGGCTGGCCCAATCGGTGAATGTCAGGGCTGGCGGCAGCGCCAATGGCAGCGACGGGGGCAAGTCGGCGATCATCGCGGCCAGCCGGGCACGCCGCTCTTGCAACGGCGTGGCGCGCAGGTCTTTCCCTCCCGCCTCCAGCAGGTCATAGGCCAGCAGTCGCGCCGGGGACTCATTGAGCAGTTTTTTCGGAACCGTCTTGCGCCCGATGCGCTTTTGCAAGGCGGCGAAGGGCAAAGGCGCATCCATCCCCCAGACCACGATTTCGCCGTCGATCACCGTGCCTTGCGGCAGGAAATCGGCCAGCGGGGCGAATTCGGGGAAGCGGTCGGTGATCAGTTCTTCACCGCGCGACCATAGGGCAAAGGCACCGGGCCGGTGGATCAACTGGCCGCGGATGCCGTCCCATTTCCATTCGGCGATCCAGTCTGCTGGCGGGCCAAGGGTTTCTGCCGCCTCCTCCAGCGGGCTGGCCAGAGCAAACGGATAGGGGCGCGCATTTGCCCCCTCGGTGCCGCTGATCAGGGCGGAAAAGCTGGTGTCTGCCGGGTTCCAGTCCCCCATCAGGCGGTGGGCGAGGGTGGCTTCCTCTACCTCCGTCGCTGCGGCAAGGGCGCGGGTCAGCAACCCTTGCGCCACGCCCATCCGAAAACCGCCCGTCAACAGCTTGTTGTAAAGAAAGCGCTCGACCGGTGGCAGGCTGGTCCATGCGTCCGCCACAGCCGCGCGCCGGATGTCTGCCGGCTGTCCGGTGAGGCGGATCAGTCCGGTGATCGTCTCGGCCAGGCCGGGGGTGGCTGTGCCGGCTGCAGGGGGCAGGACCAGTGCGATGGTTTCGGCCAGGTCGCCCACCACGGTGTAGCTTTCCTCGAACAGCCAGTCCGGGATGCCAGCCGCCTCGGCCGCCCACAGCCTGAGTTCGGTCGATGTGACCGCCCGGCGCGGACGGCGGCCGGTCAGCAGGGCTGTTGTCCAGACCTTGTCAGGATCGGGGGCGGTCCGGAAATAGGCGGTCAGGGCGGCAGTTTTCTCGCCCGTCCGGGTGGTGCTGTCGAGCGCGGTGAACAGGGCGGCAAAGCGGTTCATCCCGCCGCCCCGATTTTTGGAGAGGGATTGGTCAGCCTTCGGCGAGGTAGCTCATGATCCAGCCAAACTCGGCAGCAACCGGGGCGGACATGTTGCAACCGGCAGCTACACCCTGCCAATCGGGAACGATCGTGTCCCCGGTGTTCGACACGAAAGTCGTGCCACGAAGTCCGTTGCTGAACGCCAGCATGCAGACCCCCATGCGGATATCGCCCCCGATCTGCGGGCGCGGGCCGGAAATGATCGACGAGGTTTGCAAATGCAGGTGCGGGTGAACCGCGCCGCCTTGGCCGTTGTAATAAAGATCGCCCCCGGCACCCCTGACCCAGCCCCGGGCAATGAACCCGTCCTTGATGTCTGTCGGTGACATTTGTGGCATTGTGCAGGTCCCTTTCGGGGGTCAAATCAAAGGCCAGGCGGCAACGCATGACCACATGCGACAGCATGACCCGGGATCCGCGAACGCCATATCTGATAATCGCCAGCATTTTATGCATCTTCCGCGGTCCGGGCGGGGGGATCCTCATCGGTGCTGAATTCGGTTTCCACGATGCCGACGTCATAGCCTTGGCTTTCCAGCCAGCGGCGGAAGGGGGTTGTGTAGCCATGGGTGACGAAAACACGCGACGCACCGGTGGCGCGGATCGCCTGATTGAGGCCGTCCCAATCGGCATGGTCCGACAGGGAAAAGCCGGTGCCAAGCGCCCGGCGCCTCCGGATGCCGCGCACGGCCATCCAGCCGGACGCGAAGGCGTCTTCGCTGGGAGCGAAACGGCTGGCCCATACGCCGCCAAGGGCGGAGGGTGGGGCGATGATCAAGGCGCCGGGGTGGCTTTTCGCAGTGATCGCCGGGGTGACGCGGATCGTTTCGGGAAGCGGGTAGCCTTGGGCGCGCAGGATTTCGGTGACATCCTCAACCGCGCCGTGGGTCAGGATCGGACCCAGTGGCGGCAGGCCGGCCATCAGCCGTTGCGCCTTGCCGAAACTGTAGGCGCCAAGGATCGACGTCTTGCCTGCCGCCGCATTGCCGGCCCACCAGCGGGCGATCTGGTCCATGATCAGCGGCTGCGGTTGCCAGCGGAAGACGGGCAGACCAAACGTGCATTCCGAGATGAAGGCGTGGCAGGAGATCGGCTCGAACGGCTCTGCCAGTCCGTCCGCTTCGGTCTTGTAGTCGCCCGAGACGACCCAGACCTCGCCCGCAACCTCGACCCTGATCTGGGCCGAACCGGGCACGTGTCCGGCGGGGTGGAAAGACACGGTGGCCCCGCCGATCCGTCGGGGTTCGCCGTAGGCAATGCCGTCGGCCGTCATGGGGCCAAGGCGGTGCCGGATCACGGGAAGGGCGGCGTGCGTGGCCAGGTAGGATGCGTGGCCGGGGCGGGCGTGGTCGGAGTGGCCGTGGGTGATCAGGGCGCGCGGCACGGGGCGCCAAGGGTCGATATGGAAATCCCCGGCGGGGCAAAAGATGCCACGGTCGGTAAAGGTGAGGACGGGGTTGGCCATTCGAAAAGGATAGCGCGTGTGAAGGATTTGTCCACGCGTGGACAGCGAGGCGGGGTGTTTGGGATCAAGGGGTTGCGGGCGCGGTTTAAGGGATTGGTAACACTTTGGCAGGGTGGCACCGGCACAGGGGTTTGGCACGTGGGCCTTTTGCAAGTTGCGCCTTGGGGACTGGCGGTCCGGATCGTCGACACTGCCGCGCCAAGCGAACCGGCAATGACGGGTGTCGACGCGGACGAATTTGCCTGTGTCAGCGCCGGGCCTTCGACGCAACCGGCGCCCTCATTTCATGCGCCAAACGTGGTGGGACGGGGTGCTAGGCGCTTGGGTTCGGCCAGCGGCCGAAGAAAATGCCGTGCCAGGGCCATCCCATCTGAGATGCACGCAGCATGGCGTGTGTCTTGCCCGCGTCGAACCGGGAGATACCGGGTTCCAAGCACCTGAAAAGGGAATAAATGGTGGGCGACCCTGGAACGGCCACCATTGCTGTAGGTGCTTGTTATCGCTGTTTCTAGGTGCGGGTTGAGGTGAGTGAGGTGCCCCTAGATTTGTAGACGCTTTGCTTGGTAATTTTGGAACCAAGGAGAGACGCAAGATGGGCAAGCAAGATCGGTTTACGGACGAGTTAAAGTTGAGGCTTTAGCGCAGGGTGTTGAGCGTGGGCATGCGGT
>JANOQT010000024.1:0-12782 GCA_031415015.1 Paracoccaceae bacterium | reverse complement strand
GGCCTGCGGGATAGGTAGCGGTGGCCTTGATGCGCGGGCCGGTGGCGGTGACCTCATGCCCGAACTGGGTGCTGATGATCCCGTCGCTGATCTGCCCCACATGGCCCTTGTTGGAATTGGCCGGGACACCGAGGAAAGCGGTGTCATAGGTGAAGGCGAGGTCGGGGATCGTGGCGGCGGGGTAGTCGATCAGCGTGAGGCGACCGCCGTTGTCATAGGCGTAAAGGGTGGTGATGCCGCGCCCATCGGTGCGCGAGGTGACGAGACCGCGCCGGTCGTAGGCATAGGCAATGGTGCCGCGGTCGGCGCTGACCTCGGTGATGACCTCGCCAAAGCCGTTGTAGGTGAAGTCCGTCTCGATGGCGCGGGGGTCGGTGTATTCGGTCAGCTGGTCGGCAGGGGTGTGGTCCATGCCGGTCGTATAATTTTCGCGGTCGACGGTGGTGACGAGGCGCTTCAGAGCATCGAAGCCGTTGGTGGTGGTCTTGGCGGTGGGGTCGGTGATGGTGGTGAGGTTATCTTCGCGGTCATGCGCGAAGGTCCATTGCTGACCCATGGCGCCGGTAGTTTTCAGGATACGGCTGAGACCGTCGAATTCGGCACCCTCCCAGAAGGTGACGGGGTTGGTGCCTTTGCGGTATTCTTCCTTTATGACATTACCGGCGGCGTCATAGCTGTAGACCACCTTGTCACCCATGGGCGAGGTGGAGCCGGTCAGGCGGCGGGCAGCGTCATAGGTGAAGGTCCAGATCTTGCCACGGCTGTTGGTGTAACTGGTGATCTGGCCGGACAGGTTGTAGGCGAAGCGGGACAGGAGCGGGGTCTGGCCGGGGCCGGCAAAACCTGAAGTGAGCACGCGGCCATTGCGATCATAGGTGAAGGACCAGCGGTTCTTGTCGGCCTGTTCGATCAGCGAGGGCTGGCCGCTGGTGGTGTAGCCCAGCACGGTTGTAACGAGGCCGTTCGGGTCGGTCGCGGTCGCGAGGTCACCGGTGGTGGTGTAGGTGTAGGTGGTGGCGTCGGTGATGCCGTCGGCGGTGAGACCGGGTCCATTGAGCGTGGTAAGCACTTTCAGGCCGTTCGCCAACGTGCTGTAACCATACGTCCATGTACGGACCTGATTCAGCGTCGGGCTGCCGGGCTTGCTGTCGGTCTGGCTGTATGTCAGCAGGAGGCCCGCCGCGTCATAGGTGAAGGTCTCCACCAGGCCCTCGGTGGTGCGGGTGAGAGGGAGCCGTAGCGTCGCGTGCCATGTGTAGGAGGTGATGCGGGGCGTGGGACCGTCGGCGTCCTCGGTCTTGGTGATGACCCTACCGCGCGCATCTCGCACGAACGTTGTCCGGCTGCCGTTTGGTTCAATTGACTGGGATTTCAGACCGATCAGCCCGTAATCGGTGGACCGGGTGCTGGCGAGTACCCCTGGTGCCTCTGCGACCCTGACCGAGTCCAGACGAAGGCTGAGGCCCGACTGATCGAAGTCATACTCCGTCTCAAGGCCCTTCGGATTGGTAACACTGTAGACATTCCCCGTGGTCGTTCTGTCGTAGCTGGTGGCCTCGGACACACCGCCACGACGCGTGCTGGTCACGCCATGGTCAGTGCGAAGACCGCGCCGGGAGAACCCGTAGTACTTGTAGTCATACGTGGCGAAGGGCACCGGGTTGCCCAGGGCATCGACCGTGCCATCCGCAATGGATGTCAGGAGTGGCGGCCAGGCAGGAATTGGGCTGTCAGGGGTGCTGGTGATGTAGGTATAGCGACGGATCGGAGTTGTGACCGAGGTCGCAAGATCAAGATAATCAACCGCTGCAATGACAGGGCGCCGAACGGCCGGCGCTGCGCCATAGACCGGCGCCGAGTAGGTGTAGAGGACCTTTCCGAAGGCAACCGGCGCGCCGGATATCACACGCGACAGGATGATTTCCGAGATCAGCGGCCTGTTCGCGCCGGGCACAACATTCTGATTGTAGACGAGGTCCGCGATGTTTCCGCGGTTGTCGGCCATGCGGCTCAGCTGGCTCCCGCTGCGGGTGAAGCTGATCTTGTATCCGTCTGCCCACCGCATGCTGAGAATACGGTAAGGAAAGGAAAAGGGAGAATAGAATTCAAGGACCAGACCGCGCCCGTCGTCGATGAACGAGGTTGAATTGGTAATTCCAAACCTGAATGTATAGCCGCGTCCAAACCCGAGTGTCTTTGTTATGTCACTCTGATCAAAATAAAGTCTCGCACCATCTCCGGAACTGAACCGCCAATAGTCCTTTGTATCCTGAGGATCATAGGGGTTCTTGGTGTTCACATCTACGATGCTATTGGTTGCAAGCTGCCAGACCGAACCGAACACATCGTCTGTGCTCGCAGGATTGCTGTCGAACCGGCGAACCAGCAGCGGATCTGAACGATAAAGCCGCTCGATCGCAAAACGGGGCTCATTCGGTGCCGACCAGTCGACCTCCCGGACGGACTTTGCCAGACCGGGAAGATCGACCGGGTTGCCTACCGGGGTCGACTCGCCGGTCGCGTCGTTGCCGCACGACCCGTCGGGGCATGGGCAACGACCGTATCTCCAGTCCAGAATGGCTCCGGTCGCCTTCTCCTCGGTGACGCAGACAAGTTCTGTGCCCCAACCGGCCTCGACCCGGAGACTTCCGCAAACCGACTCCGGACAAAGCGAAATACAGCTCGCCTTGGTGCCGATGTTGCTGCCGTCCGACCCGCGCGGATCCACCCGTACAAAGTAGGGGCCTTTATAAGTGGAACTTGGGTGACCTATCTGGATGATCTGCCTGCAAATCGGCTCAGGCTCGTCAGCAAAAAGTGGTGTGGACCATGTCTGGTTTGGAACAGCCCACATTTCCTTGTAGACGCGGTCCTCCTGAGGCGCTTCAGGGGGTGTCTGCGAGAAAACTCCTGATACGGTAAAACACAACAGCAAGAAACCGGCCAGAAAATACCGTGAAAACGCCATCACTACCTCGACCGAATCAATGAAAACCCCTAAAGTCAAAAATATCTTAGCTGACTTTAGGTTCGCCTCAAGATAGAATCTTGCCGGGCAATCAATTGGCGAGAGATGGGAGATGGCTGCCGGCTTTCTCACTCTCTACTGCGCCGACGAAACTGCCACTCTCTACTGAAATTGCTGGGATAACAGCTGCACCGGGTGAGCCCTGCGTCTCTACGCAACTCAGATAATTGCAGCATTTCAGCCGGGATGTTTGACCTTCGGCCTTGATCCGCGCACAATCAGCGCCCTATACTGCGCAAGAAATTCAAAGAAAGTCAGGCAGGCGAAATGCTGCGGTGCAGCGCAACACTGGTTAGCCTTGCCGCAGCCTACGGTCTGACCCTGACTTTGGCGCCGCCGTTGCCCGAATGGGCGGTCCTCTGTGCCATCGCTCTGATAGTGCCTCTCGTTTGGCTGACCGTGACCGATCTGTCAGATCATGTCATCCCAGACGCCGCCACTTTCGGCGTCGCAAGCATTGGGCTAATTGCAACCTTCCGTCGAGAAGACGCCCCATATACTCTGGCTTTGGCAATAGTCATGGTCGGGGTGTTAGCATGGCTCGGGGCCCTGTATTGGCGGCGTGCTGGCCACGAAGCGCTGGGGCTTGGTGATGCCAAGCTGATCGCAGCGGGTATTCTTGTGGTCGGAGCCGAAGCGTTCTGGATCATGCTTCTGCTGGCCTCAACTGGCGGATGCGTTGCTGCCCTGACTGCACGGCAGAGAGCAAAGTCCGGCATTCCTTTCGGCCCGTTCCTCGCGTATTCGATTTTCATCACCTTCACCATTCTGGGGCCACAGCCATGACGCAACGGCCGCAGACCAAGCGAAACCCCAGATCGGGCCTCACACTGCTGGAGGTGATGGTCGTGCTCACCATCATAGCGTTGATCGCAGGTTTGGCCGCGCCGCGGCTGATGGACAGCTTTGGACGCGCCAAGGCGCGCACGGCGGCCATTCAGATGGAAAACATCAAGGGTGCGGTGCAGCTCTTTTATCTGGATGTGGGCCGGTACCCGTCGGAGGCCGAGGGGCTTGAGGCGCTGCTGACCGCTCCAAATGGAGCAGAGAATTGGCAAGGACCGTATTTGGACGGACCGGAAGGATTGAATGATCCATGGGATAACCGTTACCTCTATCGGTCGCCGGGAGATGAAAAGCCTTTCGAACTGACGACTTATGGGCGCGATGGCAGAACGGGCGGCACCAGGGAAGACAGCGACATCTCGCTTTGAAGCAAGGCTTTTGCGGGCCTGATCACCATGGGCGGCAGGGGGCGGCCGGCGCCGGTGAAGGTTAGCTTCACCAGATCCGGGAGACCGATACCGCTCGGCCAGTCGTCGTGCCAGCCTGGTGCAGCTTCCGCTGATCGGCGGCCCCAGAAGCCGAAGGTCAGCCGGACGCCTGGAGGGGCAAGGGTCAGGGTGGCGTCTCTTGCCGTCTTGCCGTCCGGCCCGATGCCGCGCAACCGGACGGTCGGGGCTTCGCCGCCGAGGGTAACCTCGACCGCCGCCCCGGGCCAGAAATCGGGCATCGGCGGGACAGCAAGGAACGTCAGTTCCTTTGCGGTTCCCTGCAGTTGCGGACGGGTGTCTGAGGGGACGGACGTCGGGCTGGCGTTTTCGAGCCAACGGCGAAGATCGTGTCGGACCAGGGCATGGTCGACGGCGGTGGACACGCCCGCACTTCGGTTGAGGTTCCTGATGCTGGCACTGAACCCCGACGACAGGATGGCGGCCACCATTGCCATGATGAGCAAGGCGACAAGGGTTTCGAGCAAGGTTACCCCGGCCCGAGGATCACGCGCCGTCATGGCAGGCGCCTTGCGACAAGTGTCGTGGCGATGTGCTGCTCTGCGGGCTGATCACGCTGCCAGACCGTTGCGGTGACTTCGACGTAAGCCAGTGACGCGTCGAGTGTGCCGGGCGGATTTGGCGAAACGGTGCGTTCCGACACTGACCACGCCCAGCCAGAGGCATCCTCGCCTTTCGCGGACATGACCGGATAGGTCACGCGGTATTCTTCCAGCACCGAAAAGGCGAATTCGGCGGCATGAAGGCGGTTCAACCGGGCCGACTGCTGCGCTGAAAGGGACGGCAGAAGCACGAAGATCACGGAAATCACGAAGGTGGCGAAGGCGAAGGCAAGAAGCGCGTCCATAAGGATAAAACCCGATGTGGAAGAGCGCCCCGCTGGCATCTCAGAATGCCAGATCGTTGACGGAGAGGAGGGCGGCCATCACCGAGTAGACAATCAGGGCAATGCCGCCGCCGATCACCAGTGTCAGGATCGGGGTGACCAGGGTGATGGCGCGTTGGGCCTTCCGTTCCGCCTGATCTTCGAGCGCGGTTGCGACGGAGGCCATCACCGAAGGCAAGGTGTTGGTGCGTTCGCCGATGGAGAAAAGCTCTCGGAACAGAGCCGGGATGGTGGGGTTTGCGGCGAAGATGTCGCGCCCCGTGCCGCCAGCTTCGATGGATCTGCCCGCTTCGCCAAAGACTTCGGCAGAGGGGTCGTGGGGCATGGCGGCGGCGGCTTCGATCAGTGCTGGGGCCAGTGGTACCCCTGCGGCAAGCATCATCTCAACAAACCGCGAAAGGCGAGACAGGGCGGCATTGTGGGCAATCGGACCCCACAACGGCAGTCGGTGGCTGAGGCGGATGAGGGATTGCCGGTAGCGTCGCAGAATGAACGGGGTGGCGAGCGCGAAGGTTGCCATTGCCAGGGCGAGCAGCAGGCCCCAATTGCGCAGCACATCGCCCAGTCCGATGAAAAGGGAGAGTTCCACGGGAACCGGCTTGTTCACCGAAGTGAAGATCGTCTCCAGTCGCGGGGCCAGGTAAAGTGCCATCATTGCCATCACGCCAATTCCACCGATGACGAGGATCAGCGGGTAGATCAGGGCTCCACCGATTTGCGACGCCATCTTTTCCTGTCGTCGCAGTGCGGTGGCGAGGGATTTCAGCAAATGGGATGGATCGCCCGTGGTCTGCCCAACCCGCGCGAGACTGACGAAGAGGGGCGACAGGCCATCGGCCACCTCTTGCAGGGCCTCGGGGAATTCCTGGCCTTCGGCCATCAACTGGCCAATGCGACGGAATTTGCGTTTGACCACCGGCAGGACCGCGCCTTGTTCGATGACATGCACAATCTGCATGGCCGAGAGACGCGCTTCGAAGAGGACCGCCAACTGTTCCGCAAGCTCTGCCTGAACCGACAGGGAAATCTTCCGTCCCACCTCCCAGCGTTGCGGCCGTTCCGCAGAACCTCTTTCAGACAGCAGTTCGACAACGGTCAGGCGCAGGCCAGTCAGCTTGTCCCAGGCCTGCGCTTCGGTGGCGGCATCAAGGCTGCCGACTTCGCGTATGCCATCAGTCGTGTAGGCGACATAGCGAAAGCGCGACATCTGCCCTGCCTATTTTGTGAAGTCGTAGATGGAGTGTTGCGCAGGGCCCAGCCCGGTCTGCAGCATTGTGTCGGCGCCCGACAGCTTGGAGCGCCAGTACTGTGTTGCATCCGCCGCGTCTTTATCGTTCTGCACGACCCTCGGTCGGATCAGGATAAGCAGTTCGGTCCGACCCTTTCTGCTGTTCTTGTTGCGGAACAGATTGCCGAGGATGGGCACCTTTCCAACTCCCGGCACCTCGCTGCGTGAGACCGAGTTGTTCTCTTGCACCAATCCGCCAAGGGCCAGAGTTTGACCATCGCCCAAAGCGACGCTGGTCTGAACCTTGCGCTGTCGGATGGTCGGGCTGTCAATTCCGGACGTCCTGGTTGCTGCCACATCGCTGACTTCCTGACTGATATCGAGCAGGACCCGGCCACCATCGCCAATACGGGGGGTGACCCGCAGGATGATGCCGGTGTCACGGTACTCGATCTGAGTGACTTCCGGCGCATCCCCTGCAGCGGTGCCTCTCGCCGTTTGAATGGCGATGGGCACTTGATCTCCGATTTGCAGGATGCCCTCTTTGTTATCCAGAACCATCAGCGTTGGCGCAGAGATCACCTTTACATCGGTGACGCCGGCAAGCGCCGAAAGTGCCACGTCCGCACCCCCGACGCCAAAGACCGCGGTGAAGCCAGGGTTCGATCCCGCAACGCCGCCGCTGGGAAGATCGGAGAACTTGAAGTCCCAATTGCCGTTTTCAAAGAACCAGCGAGTACCAACTTCGACTTCTTCGTTCAAAGTGACTTCAACAATCGTGGCCTCGAGAAGAACTTGCCGCGACGGGCTGTCCAAGGACCGTAGCAACCGCTCCACTTGCTCGTGATCTTCCGCCCGGCCACGCACGATCAGGGCATTCCGGCTGTCATCCGCCGCGACACGCATGCTTTCGTTGCCGGTGTAGGCCGCATCGACGACTTCTGCTTCGCCTTCCGCAGTCGGTGCAGCCCCTCCACCAGCGAGCAGCTCGTTCAGGATCGGCGCGACTTCGGATGCGGTGCGGTTCTGCAGCGGATAGGTCGCCATATAGACCGAATTGCCTGCGGCGGTCTGGTCCAGTTCACGGATCCATCTTTGCGCTTTGTCGATGTAGGCCGACCGCGACGAGATGACCAGAATCGAGCCAAGGCGGGGGTTTGGAATGAATTCGACGACGCCATTCAGCATTCCGCCTTCTTCGGCCTCGAGGATGCTCGTCAATTCCTCGACCACAGCCGTGGGATCAGCGGAGCGCAATCTCACCAAGGCAACCGATTTTCCCTGAAGCACATCAACATCGAAGAGATTAAGCGCATCAAGGGCTGCCTCCATCTGCGAGGGCGATCCGGACAGGAGAAGCAGATTGCGTTTCTGTTCGGCGATGACCTTCAAGCCCTGTTCTGAAAGCGGCTCCAACAGTTTGACCATTTCGTTGGCAGAAATGAATTTTAGCGGCGCCACCATAATATTCGAACCCGAAACGCCCCCCGCGCCAGCGACGCGGAACGTCGTATTGCCCGAGGTTCCGGCAACGATGCGCAGGACCGAGCCTTCCTGACGCAGCTGCGCCCCGTTTGCGTCGAGCGAGGCCTCGAACAGATCCAGCAGCGTTGATGTTGGCACCGGACCGGTCGTCTGGATTGTGATCCGTCCTTCCAAACCTTCGGCGACAACATAGTTAAGGCCCAGCGTATCGGCGAGCACAACTTTTGCCGCTGCCTCGATAGATGCATTCACCAGTGAGAGCTGAACCGAGGCACCGTCTGCCGGAACAACAATGGCGCGGCCCTCGCGCGCGGCGTTTTCGCCTAGGAAATCATCCGTGCCGCGCTGCATTGCACCGGGTTTGGTATCTTCGACAAGGCCATGACCTGACCCCCGGGAAACCACCCCTGAGCGGCCTGGGCTGTCAGATCCGAACATCCCTGAACTACGGCTGGTACTGGGGGCATCACATGCTGACAGGAACATGGCTACAACTGTGAAGCCACGCGCGTGGGCACAAAGCCTGTACATAATGCCGCCTTTGGTTACCTGATTTGGTATTCTTATTATTGGTCTGCTCGTTACGTATTACGGTAATCTGTCTTCGAATAGGTTGAAAGTAGTTTCAGCGCCTTCTACCTCAAGCCGTATGCCATCCTGTGTGATCTTTGCCAGAGTCCAGTCGCCAATCACATCACCTTCCGCTATCCAACGTTCTTCACCGCTGACCAGATCGCGGATCAGAACCCGGCGCCGACCTTCGGTTTCCATCATGCCAATCAACAAAAGCTGAGGTGGTTCGGGCGGCTGAACTTCGGCTGGTTTTTCGACGAGCTCAACGGGCACCGGTTCGGGCTCTGGCAGCGGAGCGGGCTCCGAGGCCAGAGGTTCCGGCGTTTTGCGACCCTCTGCAAAGAGCGGGTGGATGGTAAAGACTTCAACGGCGGCCTCGACATCCGAGTGCGGGGGCAGCATCAAGTCCGACCCCGCCGATTGCGCATCCGGCAGAGCCGGGTCGGCGCTTTGTTCAGTCAGCCGGTCCACAGGCCCGGACACTTGGAGCAGGAGGCTGGTGATGCCTGCCCCAAGCAATGCTGACACCCATCCGAGCGGAGGAATGAGCGATGCCAGCTTCACGGGGCTGCCGCCGCATGTTCACGAAAACCCCAGACTGTCATGCGCAAGCTGACCGGCGAGATGTTTTGCGCCGGATCGGCTGGCAATTGCCTGACCCACAGATAGGACACGGCGAGCGCGGGGCGCATCGCCTCCAGATCGGCCAGAAAGCGGGCGACACTCTGATGGCCGCCGGAAAGCTCAAGCTCGTAAGCGATGGTCGGGTTTGTCTGGCCGTCAGATTGCGCGGCTGCGCCGAAGGAGATCAGTTGAAGACCCACTTGGCCGGCGGCCGTCACGACCGCTTGTTGCAAGGCGATTTCAACCGAAGCGGCATCTTCTCCAGCCCAGATCGCCTCTGCGGGAATACTTACAACGCCTTCGGCGGATTGCAGAACAATCATCCGTTGCATCAGTTGTGCTTCATGCCGCGCGAGCTCAGTGGCCTCAGCCTCGGCCAGGGCAAGCCGAGATCGGCTGGGATAGGTCATGATCAGGACGCTCGCCACGCCAAGGATCGCCACGATGCCCGCGCCGGGCAGAAGACGCAGAACAGGGCTCATCCGGCCACCCCCGCCACCGTCAACCCAACTTCGAACCGGTTCTGGCCGCTGTAGCTGTCATAGGAAATCGGGCCGTTCAGTTGCACTGACTGCGCCCATGGCAATTGCTGAAGCAGGGCGATCACTGGCGCGACGTCTCCTTCAGCAAAGCCGGAAAAGACCATTCGGTCGCCGGTGATCGACAATTCCGACACCCAGACGGTATCGGGGAGGACATTGGTCAGATCCAAAAGCTGGCTCAGCCGCCGGGACTGCGCTGCGAAAGTGCCCATATCGGATAAAACGGACTGCTGCTGCAGCTTGCCCTCTTCGGACTTGGACTTTGCCGTCAGCAGGCGTTCTTCCAGCGCGGCCACGCGGGACGCCCGGGCGACGACAAGATCCGCAACCTCAGCGCGCTGGTGTTCAAGCAAGATCACCGAAGCCAGTGAAACCGATGCAACCATGAGGCCGGCGAACGTTACCCAGCGTTTGAAGGTCACCCCGGCATTGGGGGACGCCTGCCACAATGGTTGGACCCGGCCTTTGCCGATGGTGACCGAATGCAACGCAACACCCGCGCCCCTCATATTGGCTACCAGTTCGTCAATCTGGCTTTCCTTCAGAATGTGGACCGCATACTCGGCTTGATCGCCTTGTCGCCCAAGGAGTTCCGACCGCCAGATCAATCCACGCCCCTGACCCGGCAAGGTCTGCCTCAGCTGCAGCCCGATTGCAGCTTCAGCCTTCGCCATTGCGGCGCACGGCAATCTGATGCGGCGCTGCAGTGCGGTCGCCGGGTCGAGCATCGCAGTCACGGGTCTTTGCGCGGCGGACGCACGCCGAAGACCAACCTCATCAATGGGAAGCGCCTCGACCATCACGACGACCGGTGCAGGGCCAGGTAATCCCGACATGAACAGCGCCTGGGGGAAAAGCGCTTCGCCCAACCGCCGCACTGTCCGCGTTGCAAGATGCCCGATGTCCACTTTGGCCGACACTCCACGTCCGTCTCACCCCAGTTTCATCTGGTGCGCGCGTTGAAAGCGAGGCTATCCTCTCGCAACCACAAGTTTAAGGCGAGGCGGGACCGAATTGCCAGATGAGAACGCATCCGGACTGCGTTTGGACCACCTGCTCGGTCAGCTGGCGTCGCGGGGTCTTGCCGATCAGCGGGTTCTGGACCGCGCTCGCATCGTCGCCGTGCAAGAGCAGACGCCGGTTGATCGCATCTTGTTGCGCCTGGGGTTGATCGATGAAGCTGCGTTGTTGCCGGTGCTGTGCGAGGTTCTCGACGTCGTAATGCTGGATGATCCGCTGTATCCGATTGATACGGTTGCAGCCCAGTCACTGACCCTGCCCTATCTCTCTGCGCGGCTGATCGCCCCGCTGAAAGGCAATGGGCCGGTCGCCCGTATCGCGATGACGGACCCAGGCAATGCGGCGCTGCTGGACGAGCTGGAGTTTCATCTGGAACGGGCGGTGGAACCAGTGGGGGCAACCACTGCAACCATCCGCGCGCTGCTGGCGCGGATCGACCAGCCGGATACCCAAACTGGCGCAGAAAGAGATTCCCAGGCGCTGCGCGATGCCGAGGCGCTGCGCCGCAGTGAGATTGACGGCCCGGTCATCCGTTTCATGCAGGAAAAGCTGACCGATGCGGTGCTGCAGGGTGCCTCTGACCTGCATGTCGAAAGCACCGAAGACGGCTTTGCGATGCGCTTCCGGATCAATGGGGTGCTGGTGCCGCAACGCGTCGACGGCACGCTGAATGCAGCCTCTGTCATCGCCCGGCTGAAGGTCATGGCGGGGGTCAACGTCGCCGAACGGCGTTTGCCGCAGGACGGGCGGCTGGAGGCGACGATTGCGGGCCGCAAGGTCGATTTCCGCTTCTCCTCGCTGCCGACGCATAACGGTGAAAGCATCGTCGCCCGGGTGCTGGATCCCAAATCGCTGCGGTTGGGCTGGGACCGGCTGGGCTTTGATGCGGCAATCGTGGCGCGGATCAAGGCGATCCTGGAACGGCCAAGCGGGTTGTTTCTGGTGACCGGGCCAACCGGCTCAGGCAAGACCACCACGCTTTACACCGCAGTCGCCCATCTGAACGCGCCGCGCCGCAAGATCGTGACGGTGGAGGATCCGGTCGAATACAGCCTGCCCGGTATCCAGCAGGTGCAGGTGCAGGAAGAGATCGGCCTCAGCTTCGCCCGCATTCTGCGCGGCGTACTACGGCATGATCCGAATGTCATCCTGATCGGGGAGATTCGCGATGCCGAGACGGCGGAAATTGCGGTGCGTGCAGCACAGGTCGGGCGGCTTGTGCTGTCCACGCTGCACACCAACTCGGCCGCCGGGGCGCTGAACCGGCTGGTCGATCTGGGCGTGCCGGAGTTTCTGGTGCGCGACGTACTGCGGGGCGTTCTGGGGCAGGAGCTGATCCTGACACCTTGCCATTCCTGTGCCGGTGCGGGCTGTCCGGCTTGCGGTGGAGCGGGGGTAGGCACACGGGAGCTTCGGGTGGAGTTGCTGGACTTTTAAGCTTAGGGCGCGCGGGTGATGGCGATGGTGACGCGGGTGATTTGCTCGCCCTCGCGTGGGCCCGGTTGCTGGTTTGGGGCACGGACGCGTAGGATCTCGGGCATCGTGGCTGTGCGCAAGGAGCCGGTGGTGGAGGATTGGGTGACCAGCCCTTCGACTGCCTCGGGGGCGATCCGGAACCGGGCGAGGGTCATGGCGATCACAGGGAAACGCTCGCCGGGCTGCAGGCTGGCCAGCGCCTGTTCGCGCGCAGCCGTGGTGGTGGCGGCGTCGATGGGGAGGATGGCGAGGACATCGGGCGGGGCGAGGTAGAGGTCGATGAGGCCCTCCACATCCTGGACCCGAACCTCCCAGTTGCGGCTGGCTTCGGTGAGGATAAAGGGGGTGCCGTCGAGCTTTGGCGCCGCCCCGCCCGCCATGGAGTCGGCGATGAGACCGCGGAGGCGGTCGTGGAGGCTGTCGCGGGCGGCCCGATCCTGAAGGTCGGTGGTCAGGCGGGCCATGATCCGGATGTTGGACTGGACGCGGGTCTGCAGTGTGAGGACGAGGGTGGCGAGGAGAAGGATCGTCGCCAGGGTGGCGAGGGCGGCGAAGCCATGGCGTGGGTTGCGGGGCATGGAGGGAGGGTGGCACGGGCGGCGGGGGGCCGCAAGGGGATCGGGGTGTC
>JANOQT010000023.1:0-47799 GCA_031415015.1 Paracoccaceae bacterium | reverse complement strand
CTCCGTCGACAGCAACGGCTTGCCGTTCAGACGAACAAGGTTCGACTTGCCCCCATGACCCACATGAAACTGATGCGTCGCAGGGTCATACGCAATCGCCGCATGGTTGCTCCGAGAAATCGTCATGTCGCCAAAATCAAGGCACACCGCCTGATCGTTGCCGCGCCCGATCTGCGACACGCCCTGCATCAGTGGGATAGATGCCCCACGGCCCGCACCCTGCTTGACGATCAGCCAGCCCGTCGGGAACATCACAACGCCGGTTTTTGCAGCGGCCTCACCCTCGTCCGCAACCCGGTTTTCATCGAACAGCGGGACGACATCGGCGTCTTTCGGCTCGAACCCCAGCATTCTGGTCTTGGTCCGGGCCTTGCGACGGGTCGGTGACGCAACAACCGGGTCTTTGTGCACCGGCGGTGCTGCAGCCTCTTCGTCCTCAAGTTCCCAGATATTGACGGCCGGCGCGGGGCTGTCCTTGCTGATCTTGGTCAGCATCTCCGGCTTGCCACCAGCAGTGCCCGATAGTTTCGGGAACCGGTCATTCGCCGCGCGGGCGGTTTCGCCATCCTCCGCCTCGGTGCCTTGACCGCCCGCATTCAGTCGGGACTTGGGTCTCCGGCGCAAAAGTCTTTCAAACAGGTTCATTCACATCTCTCCTGACGTGCGCAAGACTGTTGGGTCGCGCGCAAGTTCCGGGTCAGCGCCCCGTTCACCCTGACCGGGCGGATCACACCAGGTCGGGCGGCGTCGATCCGCCAACCCCCGACACCATTCCGCCCAGAACTTAACTGCTGCTGCATCAAGGAACCCACCGACATCACTCATCCACAGAAAGTTGCACTAGAAAATTCATGCTCTTACCTAACGTAACATTTTGCCTAAGACTTTGGCCAAAAAGTGAAGCTATTTCGTTGTTTTCAAGGGTAAGGATATGTTGCGGGCCGTTAACTCAACCTGGAGGTGATTGAATCCGCCAGGTCCGCCAGCATGTCGCGCAGCGGGTGCTCCGGCACGGCCCCCAGCGCCTCCCGCGCCTTGCGCGCCCAGTTCATCGCGTCCTGCCGCGCTTCGTCCATGGCACCGTGCCGGTCCATGATTGCCCGCGCCTGCGCCAGATCGCCGTCGCGCTGGTCGCCCTTTTCAATCACCCGCACCCAGAAGGCACGCTCTTCCGGGCTTGCCTTGGCCACCGCCTTGATCACCGGCAGCGTCACCTTCCGCTCGCGGAAATCATCGCCGGTGTTCTTGCCGATCACCGCATCCGACCCGCCGTAATCCAGCAGATCATCGACAATCTGGAACGCCACGCCCAGCGCATCACCGTAGGCAAACAGCGCCCGCACCTGATCTTCCACCGCGCCTGCAATCACGCCCCCCACCTCGGTCGCGGCCGAAAACAGCGCCGCCGTCTTGCCCCGCACCACCTGCAGATAAACCCGCTCATCCGTCGCCAGATCCTGCGCCGCAGTCAGTTGCAGCACTTCGCCCTCGGCAATCGTCGCCGACGCATTCGCCAGAATGTCCATCACCCGCAGACTGCCGGTTTCCACCATCAGCTGGAAACTGCGCGAAAACAGGTAATCGCCCACCAACACCGAAGACTTGTTGTCCCACAGCAGGTTAGCCGTAGGCCGCCCGCGCCGGCGCTGGCTTTCGTCAACCACATCATCATGCAGCAGCGTTGCGGTGTGGATGAACTCCACCGTGGCCGCAAGATGCACATGGTACGGCCCGTCATAGCCGCAGATCCGCGCTGCTGCCAAGGTCAGCAGCGGCCGCAACCGCTTGCCCCCCGCCTCCACCAGATGCGCGGTCACTTCCGGGATGCGCGGTGCATGTTCCGACGCCATCCGCTTGCGGATCAACAGGTTAACTGCCGCCATATCTTCGGCAAGCCAGTCCGCAAGACGGTCCTGCGGCCCAGTTTTCGGCTTTTCCGGCGATCCGTCCATTGCAACCCTTCGATCCTGCCCTTGCCCCGGTCACCGGGGCAGGGTTAACTCCATCCCATGAAGGAACTTCTGCGCACGACCGACCCGACAGTCATCGCCTTCGCCACCGTCCTTCTTGAGGGCGAGGGTATAGCGGTGTTTCACTTCGACGTCCACATGAGCATCCTCGACGGCAGCATGGGCATCCTGCCGCAGCGGCTGATGGTCGCCGACCGCGATCATTTCATCGCCCGTGCGGTAATGACCGAAAACGACATCGCAACGAGCGAGTGAATGTTTACCGATGATGCGCTGTCGCAAGACAAGTTCCTCTGCGGCAAGTTGATCCTGTGGCAACCGCTCAAGGGCTACCGCGCCGCGACCGATCCGGTGTTGCTGGCCGCCGCCTGTCCGGCCAAACCCGGGCAATCGGTGCTGGATTTGGGCTGCGGCGCGGGGGCAGCGGCGCTGTGTCTTGGCCAGCGCGTGCCGGGGCTGATGCTGACCGGGCTGGAACTGCAACCCGCCTACGCCGACCTTGCCCGCCGCAATGCCACCCGCAATGGCATCACGGTTGAGGTGGTCGAGGGCAATCTGTCGGACATGCCCCACACGCTTCGCCACGACTTCGACCATGTCATCGCCAACCCGCCCTACTACCCCATGGGCGGCACCCCTTCCCCGGTGCAGTCCCGTGCCACGGCGATGCAGGTGGATACGCCCCTATCAGCCTGGGTCGAGGCCGCCGCCCGCAGGCTCAAACCCGGCGGCTGGCTGACCCTGATCTGCGGCGCAGACGGGTTGCCGCACCTGCTGGCTGCCCTCGGCACCAGGCTTGGGTCCGCCGCCGTCCTGCCCCTCGCCCCGCGCACCGGCAAACCCGCACTTCGCATTCTGCTACAGGCGCGCAAGGGTGGCCGCGCGCCGTTTCGCCTGCTGGCCCCGTTCGTGATCCATGCCGGGGCCGCGCATGACGGCGACCGCGAAAGCTATACCCCCGCCGCCAACGCCGTCCTGCGCGAAGGCGCCGATCTTCTGGCGCTGTTCCGCTGAGTTTTCACGATCTTGTTTTGTAACATCCGGATGAAGGCGTGACACGACTCGTGCTTTGTGGTGCACTAACCCCACAGGCAACCTAGGAGGACGAATATGACAGTGGCTTCGCATCTGGTGGAACTGCGCAGAAAACACGACTCCCTCTCCGACATGGTCGAAAAGGCGCAACGCAGCCCCGGCTTGGATGCTTTGAAGATTGCCGAACTGAAAAAGCAGAAACTTCGCATCAAGGAAGAGATCACCCGCCTTAGCGACCACTAAGGCTTTCGACCACTAAGTTTTGCGGGCGCTGGCGCGGGCCGCCAGCGCCGCCCCTCCCGCGATCAAAATTGCCGCGATGGCAATCGCGTATGATGGTTTTGTGATCCCGGCTGCCATCAGGGCCAGCGTCGACAGCAGCGGTGCCGCATAGGACGCGACGCCCAGCAGCTGGATGTCGCCCTTTTTCACCCCCACATCCCAGGTAAAGAACGCGGCCCCCACCGGCCCGATGCCCAGCGCCAGAACGCTGGCCCAGCCCAAGGCTCCGACAGGCCAGACCGTCTCTTCCAGTGTCAGATGCGCCACCACCGACAGCGCCGCCGTCGCCAGACAGAACACCGTCACACTTTCGGTCGGAACATCGCCCAGCCGCCGCGACAGCACCGAATAGGCCGCCCAGGTCACCGCACACATAAACGCCAGCCCCAGACCCAGCGCCGACCCGGCTCCTTCATCCGCCCGCGCCAGCACGATCAGTGCCGCACCCGCAAACGCAATCAGTGCGCCAAGGATATGCAGCGGCGTCAACCGCTCCCCCGGCAGCAGGCCCGACAGCAGCACGATGAACAGCGGCCAAAGATAGGCGATCAGCCCGGTTTCCGCCGTGGGCGACAGGCGAAATGCGGTAAAATATAAGAAGTGATAGCCGAAAAGCCCCAGCGTTCCAAAGGCATAGACCTTCCACGACACCGCCCGCAGCACGCCGAAACCCTGCCGCGCGGTCCAGACCAGCCCGATTGTACCGCCGATCCCGAAGCACAGTGCATTCAGCAAAAACGGCGGCACTGGCGCCGACCCGATGGTGAACAGCGCCAGCAACGCCCACATCAGCACGGCGGTAAAACCGATTCCCGTCGCCCGGCCACGCGTCACGCTTTGCGCTTTCGGCCGTACCGGGCCAACCGCGCCTGCAGCAGCGCCCGCGCCGCATCCAGCCGCACCACATGATCCCGGTGCAACATCCCGCGCCGGAACGCCCGCTGATACGACATGTGCAGCGGGTTCGCGTTGATCTCGGAAATCACCGGGCCGCGCTCCGCCAGCGCGATATCCCAGCCCAACAGGGCGTGCCCGGGGAACAGCCGGTGCGCTTCGCAACAGATCGCGCCCATGCTGGCCCACCCCGGCACCCGGTAGCCGACCAGCGACCGCTCCGGCGACACCAGCGATTGCGTCACCTCATGCCCGGTGAACAAATCGCCCATGTGCGCGCGCACCACCTCGCCGGTGACAGGGTCCAGCGCGCAGCCCACATTGGGTTTGCCAAAGATCGCCGCATCAACGCGGGTTCCCACCGCCGGATGCCGCCACACGCCGTACAGAACCTGCGGCCCCGCAGCTTCCCACAGCGTCACCACCCGCACCGCGCCCACGCCCGGGCCGATCAGCGCCTCCACCTCAGCCGGTTGCCGGATCAGCTCTTGCAACAGCCAGCCGCGCGGATAGTGCCGTGCCACCTCTGCCGCCAACGCAGCGATCGCAACCTCGCGCCCGCCCAGATCGACCAACCCCTCCCGCACGGCCAGCAACGGCACCGACCCTAGCGCCATCGACCCGTCCACAGGTTTGGCAAAGACCGGAGGGTTCTCCGGCGCCGAAATCCAATCGGCCAGCTCGGCAGCGGTCGTCAGCGTCGGCAAACGGCCAAAGGGGCGGCTTTCGGCATAGGCCGCCTTCATCGCCGGCACCGGAAAGCCGTTCGCCTCCAGCACCAGCCCGGTCAGGTACTTGTCAGTCAACAGCGCCGTCTGGTCGTGGTTGCCAGTACCGGTCAGGCTGCGGTTCAGCCGGTGATTGCTGGTGGCACCCACAAAGGCCGCGCGGTCTTCGGGCGATCCGATCCAGGCGCCCTGGACAAAGTATTCCGGCACGCCAAGCCGCTGCCGCGACAGCATCGCCGCCAGCAAGTCCAGCCCAACCCGGAACGCCGACCGCCCGGTCAGCTTCGCCACCTGCGCCATCGCGACCGGCAGATCGACGCTGCCTTTCGGCACGCCCGTGATCAAGACGCGTTCCGTGGACCTCAATTCGGCACCTTTCCGTCCCGCGCGGGCGGAAATGTCCCCGCCTCCGGGTCTTGCCTCAGCCCGAAAGCCAAGGCAAGCCCGCGCCCGTCAGACGACGAACTGCCCGCCGTTGGCAGAAATCGTTGACCCGGTGATGAAGCCCGCATCGTCCGAGGCGAGAAAGACCACGATCCGCGCAATCTCCTCCGGCTCGCCCAGTCGGCCGACGGGAATTTGCGGGATGATGCGTTCGTTCAGCACCTTTTCGTCAATCGCCCGCACCATTTCCGTGCCGATGTACCCCGGGCAGATCGCATTCACCGTGATCCCGGCCCGCGCGCCTTCGGCCGCCAGCGCCTTGGTGAACCCCAGATCACCCGCCTTTGCCGCCGAATAGTTGGCCTGCCCGGCCTGCCCTTTCTGCCCGTTGATCGAGGAGATGTTGATCACCCGTCCGAACTTGCGGTCGCGCATCCCCGACCACAGCGGGTGCGTCATGTTGAACAGCCCGCTCAGGTTGGTGTCGATCACCTCTTTCCACTGGCCCGGCGTCATCTTGTGGAACATCGCGTCGCGCGTGATGCCCGCGTTGTTCACCAGCACTTCGACCGGGCCAAGGTCCGCCTCCACCGCATTCACGCCCACCGCGCAGGCGTCATAATCCGCAACCGACCATTTGTAGGTCTTGATGCCGGTTTCCTTGGTAAAGGCAGCGGCGGCTTCGTCATTGCCGGCGTAATTCGCGGCAACGGTATAGCCAGCGGCCTTCAGCGCGACCGATATCGCCGCGCCAATCCCGCGCGAGCCTCCGGTGACAAGTGCGACGCGACCCATTCAATCCTCCCTCAAGTGCTTGATTATTCGGAATGCCTATCAACGATAGGAAAGACGCGCAACATTATTGCGCGCCTTTCTGCATTTGCGAAACAATGCTGCGGTTGCAGCCCTTAGCGTTCGACGCACATGGCGACGCCCATGCCGCCGCCGATGCACAGTGTGGCCAGGCCACGCTTGGCCCCGCGCCGTGCCATCTCGTGGATCAGCGTGTTCAGGATCCGCGCGCCCGAGGCACCGATCGGGTGGCCAATCGCAATCGCCCCGCCGTTGACGTTGACGATGGCCGGGTCCCAGCCCATGTCCTTGTTCACCGCGCAGGCCTGCGCCGCGAACGCCTCGTTCGCTTCGACCAGATCAAGGTCGCTGACCTTCCATCCGGCTTTGTCCAGCGCCTTGCGGCTGGCATGGATCGGCCCGACGCCCATGATCGACGGGTCCAGCCCCGCCGTTGCATAGGACGCGATCCGCACGATCGGGGTCAGCCCGCGCCGCGCCGCCTCTTCCTCAGTCATCAGCAGCACCGCCGCCGCCCCGTCGTTCAGCCCCGAGGCATTCGCCGCCGTGACCGAGCCGTCCTTGGCAAACGCCGGACGCAGCTTGGCCATGCTTTCCAGCGTTGCCCCATGGCGGATGTATTCATCCTGATCAACCACGGTGTCGCCTTTGCGGGTCTTCACCGTGAAGGCGATGATCTCATCCGCGAACTTGCCCGCCTTCTGCGCCGCCTCAGCTTTGTTCTGGCTGGCCAGGGCGAATTCGTCCTGCATGTCGCGGGAAATCTGCCACTGATTGGCGACATTTTCCGCTGTCTGGCCCATGTGATAGCCGTTGAACGCGTCCCACAACCCGTCCTTGATCATGCTGTCGATGAAATTCAGATCGCCCATCTTTTGCCCGGCGCGCAGATGCGCCACATGCGGCGACAGGCTCATCGATTCCTGACCGCCCGCGATCAGGATTTTGGCATCGCCAAGCTGCACATGCTGTGCGCCCAGCGCCACCGCGCGCAGGCCCGATCCGCAAACCTGATTGAGGCTCCATGCGCTTGCCTCTTTGGCCAGACCCGCTTTGATATGCGCCTGCCGTGCCGGGTTCTGGCCCTGACCTGCCGTCAGAACCTGACCCAGAATGGTTTCCTCAACCTCGGCCTTGTCGATCCCGGCCCGGGCAACCACGCCTTCGATCACGGCGGCGCCCAGATCATGCGCCGGCGTGCTGGCAAAGGCGCCGTTGAAGCTGCCCACAGCGGTACGGCCCGCCGAAACGATTACGACATTGGTCATCTGATGCTCTCCCACTGTACCCGGCGGCACGAACTGGGTCGCACCGCGTCTGCCTTTGGCCTACGCGGATGCGGGATCAAGCGCAAGAAACTTGGCGCAGAAATGGTGCCCAACGGCAAGGCACGGGAAACTCTGCCGTCACAGCTTTGGCCTGCCATGCCGAAAGCCACGAAAATCCGGCGTCACGGTTGGCGCGCCGAAAAGATACCCCTGCAGGCAGCCCACCCCTTCTTCGCGCAACCAGTTGGCCTCCCCCACCGTCTCAACGGCTTCGGCAACCACGAACATCTTCAGCTCTTCCGCCATGGCGATGGCGGCGCGCACCAGCTGCTGATTTACGTCGGTGCTGTCGATGTCACGAATGAACTGGCCGTCGATTTTGGCGATCTCGAACCTGAAGTCCCGCAACATCTGCAACGAGGTCATCCCGGCGCCGAAATCGTCCAGCGCGAAGGCGATTCCCGACTGCCGCATGTCGTCCATGAACGGCAGCAGGACGTCCGGCACCTGCATCGCAGAGTCTTCGTTGATTTCGAGGATCAGTTTGGGTCCAAGCTCGGGGTGCGCCGCCAGCGCCTTGCGCAGGATCGCAATCCACGGACGATAGCCGACAGACCGCGCAGACATATTCACCGAGATCCGGATATTCGGATTGCGCTGCAGCGTCATTAGGCCCATCTGCAGCGCGGCACAGTCGATCTCACGCCCCAGCGGCTGCCGTTCCGCCTCCGTCATGAAATCCCGCGCCGGGATCACCTGGTCGCGGCTGTTCAACAAGCGGATGAAGCCCTCAAAGAAGCCGATGATGGACGAATCGGCTGCATAGACCGCAGGTTGATAAGCCAGCCGCATCCGCCGCAAGCGCAACGCCTCGGCCACCATGTCCAGTGTGGACCGGTCCGCCGCCGAAATCGCCGCATCCAGCGGGCTGGCCGATCCCGGTTCCACATCGAACTTCGACGGCTTCGATTCTTTCATGAAACTCATCTGCTACCCCCGCCGGATGCCATTTCCTGATCGACAGGTGTGTCACCAATGGGTAAACCGAATGCTAAAATTCCCATTTTGTTCTAACTTTCAACATCCTTCCACGCCGGAGCAACCCTATGGAATCGCAACAGGAAACCAAAAGATGCGGCTGGTGCGGCAGTGACCCTCTTTATGTCGAATACCATGATACCGATTGGGGCGTGCCGGAACACGACCCGCGCGCGCTGTGGGAGAAACTGATTCTGGACGGGTTTCAGGCCGGGCTCAGCTGGATCACCATTCTGCGGAAACGCGAAAACTTCCGCGCCGCCTTTGCCGGCTTTCATCCCGCGATCATTGCGACCTGGGGCGAGGCCGAGGTCGCCCGCCTTCTGGCCGACCCCGGCATCATCCGCCACCGTGGCAAGATCGAAAGCACCATCCGTTCGGCGCAAAGCTACCTCAGGATCGAACAGCGCGAAGGATTTTCCCCCTGGCTCTGGACCTTCGTCGGCGGCGCGCCAATCCAGACCAACCGTCACTCGATCGCCGAAGTGCCCACCCAGACCGACATCTCAAACGCCATGTCCAGGGCGCTGAAGCGCGAAGGCTTCAATTTCTGCGGCCCGGTGATCACCTATGCTTTCATGCAGGCCGTGGGTATGGTCAACGACCACCTGACCCACTGTCCCGCCCACGCCCGGGTAGCTGCCCTCACCTGACCCCTTGGCCTTTCCGGCCGTCGCCCTCATATAGATGCAAATCTTTGCCGAATGAGGATGCCATGCTGACCCTCGGGGAAAAACCGCAACCCGCCGCCGACCTGATCAAGGACACCACCGAGGCCAGCTTTCTGGCCGACGTGATCGAGATGTCGAAAACCGTGCCGGTGATCGTCGATTTCTGGGCCACCTGGTGCGGCCCCTGCAAGACCCTCGGCCCGATGCTGGAAACCGCCGTCAAGGCGGCAAATGGCAAGGTCCGCATGGTCAAGGTCGACGTTGACCAGAACCAGCGCATCGCCGCCCAGCTGCGCGTCCAGTCGATCCCCACGGTCTATGCCTTCTGGCAGGGCCAGCCGGTGGATGCCTTTCAGGGTGCCGTCCCCGCCTCTGAACTGAAAGCCTTCATCGACCGCGCCGCAGCACTTGCCGGGGACGGAGGCCTCGCCGACGCGCTGGAGGCCGCGGACCTCATGCTCACCGAAGGCGCCATCGCCGACGCGGCCGAAACCTTCGCCGCCATCCTTGAGGAAGACCCCGCCAACGCCGCCGCCTATGCCGGTCTGATCCGCACCCACATCGCCTCAGGCACCCTTGACGATGCCGAGGCGTTGCTGACCGCCGCCCCCCCGGCCATCGCCAAAGCCAAAGAGATCGACGCCGCCCGCGCCCAGATCGAACTGGCGAGGCAAGCCGCCAACGCCGGCCCCGAAGCCGACCTCCGCGCCCTTGTCATCGCCGACCCCGCCAACCAACAGGCCCGCTTCGACCTTGCCGCCGCCCTCGTCGCGGCCGGCAAGACGCAAGAGGCCGTCGACGAGCTGCTGGAAATCTTCCGCCGCGACCGCGAGTGGAACGACGGCGCCGCCAAGACCCAGCTCTTCACCATCTTCGACGCGCTCAAGCCGCAGGATCCCATCGCGCTCGCAGGCCGTCGCCGCCTGTCGTCGATGATATTTGCTTGAACGCGCAACCGGCCTAACTCCACGCCATGATCAACCCAGCCGACCTGCCCGACACCATCCCCGTCTTCCCGCTTCCGGGCGCACTCATGCTGCCCCGGACGCGGCTGCCCCTGCACATCTTCGAACCCCGCTACCTGGCGATGATCGAAGACTGCATGAAGACCAAGCACCGGCTGATCGGCATGATCCAGCCGCGCGACACCCCCCAATCCGAAAAACGGGCGTCCGGCACCCGCCCCGCCGAGAAACGCCTGCAGGCCATCGGCTGCGCCGGCCGCCTCACCGGGTTTTCGGAAACCGAGGATGGCCGCTACATGATCACCCTCTCCGGCGCCTCGCGCTTTCGGGTGCGCGAAGAGGTGCAGGGCTTTACCCCCTACCGCCGCGTGACCGTCGACTGGTCGCCCTTTGTCCGTGACCTTGGCCCCACCGAAGACGACAAGGGCTTCAAACGCCCCGCCTTCATGAACCTTCTGGGCCGCTACTTCACCGCAATGGAGCTTTCCACCGACTGGGACAGCCTGAAAGACGCCGAGCCGGAGCTGCTGATCAACTCGCTCTCCATGCTCTGCCCCTTCTCGCACGAAGACAGACAGGCGCTGCTGGAGGCACCAAGCCTCGACACCCGCCGCGAAACCCTCGTCACCCTGATCGAGTTCGCCCTGCGCGGCGGGGCCGACGAAGAGCTGATGCAATGACCGCCCCCCCGACCTCCACCGCAACCGACCGCCGGATGCTGGAGGCACTGGTCTGCCCGGTCACCCAATCCACCCTCACCTACGACGCCGAGCGGCAAGAGCTGATCAGCAAAGCCGCGCGTCTGGCGTTCCCGATCCGAGATGGGATTCCAGTGATGCTGATCAGTGAGGCGCGGGAGGTGGAGTAACACGTAGGTCGGGGCTTGCCCCGACTCTCGTCGCAGTGATAGCTTTTATTGAGCCAATCCAGCATGAAATCGCCACTCCACCCATCGAGATCGGCGCAGTTAGTCATACACCTGTGGACTATACACCCTGCTCTGTTGGGACTGCCGTATGCGCAACTGTTTCAGCCAGCGGTATCGGATTTCAGTATTCAACCACTTTTGCCGACAGACGGATACGGCAAGGGTCAGCACCTTCCGTGTGGACTAAGGTTGAGAAGCACATTGACTGCGACGCAGAACACGAGGACAATCGGAACGAGAGTTGATAGGAAATTGTGCAATGTCCGAGCAAGACGACGATGACGATGAAGCCCTGAAAACCGAGGAAGAGAACGACGAGACGCCATTTGTTGAGTTTGACATTTCGGTTTCACCTGCCGACCCAACGCTCGAGCTTCTTGCGAACAAAGTTCAACAAAAAGATATTATAATTCCTTTCTATCAAAGAAAGTATGTCTGGAAGATTGAGCAAGCATCCAGATTAATTGAATCTTTTCTCATGGGTCTACCTGTTCCACAAGTCTTTTTATACGTGAATGACGATGATCGTCTTGAAATAATTGACGGCCAGCAACGCATAATGTCGGTAACATATTTCTTTGAGGGCTATTTTGGGGAAGCCGATGCACAAGGTCGCCGCAAAATATTTCGCTTAAAGGGTTTATCAGAAAGATCAGAGTATAATGGAAAGACGTATGCTGAGCTATCCACGCGGGATCAGCGGCGCCTTCGGAATACGTCGCTTCGAGCAATCCATATAAAACAACTTTCCCCTAGCCTGAGGAACGACAGCGTATTCCATATCTTTGAGCGCCTAAATACTGGCGGAACACAGTTAAAACCGCAAGAGATTCGCAACGCTGTCTATCGTGGGCAAATTGTGGACGAGTTGAAGACATTGAATACAGATCCTAACTGGCGAGCTATACTCGGCTTGAGCCATATCGACAAAAATCAGAAGGACGTCGAGATAATATTGCGCCTGTTTTCCCTTTTTGAGAATTGGAAAACTTATGAGAAGCCAATGTTGCGCCATCTCAATCACCAAATGGATTTAAATAGAGATTTTAACTCAGATAGAGCCAATCGCTTCAAGCAGCGCTTTCCTGAGGTAGTTGAATTAATAAGAAATAATCTTCAGCGACCTTTTCGGCCTCGCAGTGTCATAAATTCAGCAATGCTTGAAGGGATAATGATTGCACTTCTTGAGAACAGTTCGATAGATGGCCCTCGTCTGAAGGAACGATATCACGCTATATCTGTTGATAGGGGTTTTGAGAGCTTTCTTCGAGGCGCAACTACAGACACGTTAATTGTCCGAGAGAGGATTAAAAGGGCCAAGGAAATATTTAGTAATGCCTAGGGCTGATCTCGATTTACAGTTTGACAGAATTGACGTACTTATCGCAGAGATTAACGGCCTTGTGCCGTCAGATGGCTATAGAGCGATTCAGTTTCGTGCGCATTTAGCGGGCCTTTTAGTAGTTGCCATGGCCGCAACATATGAGAGTTGCGTGAAAGACATTCTGCACGAGCATGCAAAGCAACACCACGCTGCATTCGGCGGTTTTACACTTAGAAACTATCAGAAGTTAAATAGTCGAGTTCAGGTAAGTGATCTAAAAAAGTACTGCGAACTTTTTGATCCTAATATTTGTGTTCGATTTAAGGAACGACTGACGGCAAGGAAGAAATCACTACTTTCCAGAGCTGGCAAGAATATTGAGACCTCTTATGAACAGATTCTAACTTGGCGACATGACTTCGCTCATGCGGGCATCCGAAACACGACCATTGAGGAGGCAGAAAGAACGCATCGGGCGGCTAAGCGGATTTTGTACATTTTTGATGATGCCTTCAATCGGCCTTAGGTACCTCGAACTGAATTCACGGCTTGCCCGCCCCCCAACCCTTACCAAATCCTTAACACTACCCCCCTAACCCCTTGATTTCCCATACCCCACCCCGCTGTCCACGCGTGGACACCCACCCGGAGTCCCCTGCGGCCCCTGTCCCCCCTTCCCCCGGACCGGCCCATCGGCTACCAATTCCTCATGACCTGGACCATTCCCAACACCCTCACCATCCTGAGGCTTCTCGCCGCGCCCGGCGTGGCGGTGATGTTCCTCTATTTCCACCGCCCCTGGGCCGACTGGTTCGCCCTGACCCTGTTCGTCAGCGCCGCCGTGACCGACTGGTTTGACGGCTACCTCGCCCGCCTGTGGAAACAGGAATCCAAGTTCGGCGCGATGATGGATCCCATCGCCGACAAGGCCATGGTGGTGATCGCCCTTCTCATCATCACCGGCTATTCCGGGATGAACCCCTGGCTGATCCTGCCCGCGACGATCATCCTGTTCCGCGAGGTTTTCGTGTCCGGCCTGCGGGAATTCCTTGGCGCCAAGGCGGGGCTCTTGAAGGTCACCAGACTGGCCAAGTGGAAGACCACCGCCCAGATGGTCGCCATCGCGGTGCTGTTTCTGGGGACCGGGCTGGAATACCTGAACGGCGTCGCAATGCAGGGCATGACGACCGAACAATACGCCGAGGCGGTGACCGCCGGCCTTGCCGACCCGATCCGCTCCTGCGGCCAGCGCGACTGCGCGTCCTTTGCGAACACTATCGGGCTCGGTCTGATCTGGCTGGCAGCGGCTCTGACATTCCTGACCGGGTGGGAGTACTTCTCCAAAGCGCTGCCCTACTTGCGGGAAGAGAAATGATCGACGTGCTCTATTTCGCCTGGGTCCGGGAACGGATCGGGCTGCCGCGGGAAAGGGTTCAAACCTCGGCCGCGACGGTGGCGGGGCTGGTGGCAGAGTTGACAGCGCGCGAACCGCGGTATGAGGCGGCGTTCGCTGACCTGTCGGCACTGCGGGTGGCGGTAGATCAGGAGCTGGCCTCGTTCGATGCCCCGTTGGCTGGCGTCCGCGAGGTGGCGTTCTTTCCGCCGATGACCGGTGGCTGAGATGAGGCTGTCCGTGCAAGAGGCGACGTTCGATCTGGCGGCAGAGGTGGCGGCTTTCACGGCTGCGGGGGCTGGGGCGGTGGTGACCTTTACCGGCATCGTGCGGGATGAGGGCGGCACGCTTTCTGGCATGGAGATCGAGCATTATCCCGGGATGACGGAAAGGGCGATTAGGGGGATCATGGAGGAAGCCGCCGCGAGGTGGAGCTTGATGGACGCCCTTGTGATTCACCGCTTTGGAAAGCTTGCCCCCGGCGAAGCGATCATGCTGGTTGCGACGGCGGCGGGGCACCGGGGGGAGGCCTTTGCGGCGGCGGAATTCCTGATGGACTACCTGAAATCCCGCGCGCCGTTCTGGAAGAAGGAAATCGGGGCGGAGGGGGCGGATTGGGTGGCTGCGAAAGAGGCCGATGAGGCGGCCTTGCGGCGGTGGTAGACGTGTTATCAAGGTTGATAATTCTGACATCAATTTGATTTAGATAATGAACTTTTATTTTGTAGAGATCTTGATAAGGATGTTCTGCGAAGCGCCGGGCTGAAGCCCGGCCTACGTGTCACACCTAATGGTCAGTTGGCTTTGCAGCGGTGCCATTGCGCCAGTTTTCGCCACCCGCACGAAGATGATCGCAGGGTTGCGGATGCCTTTGGCCGGGGCATCAACCACAAAGCCGCCGAGGGTGGAGACCAGCGTCACCTCATTGGCGCGCGAAGCATTGGCAGTGATTACAACCTCGGTGTCGGGTGCCAGACCGGCGGCGCTGAGTTCGGCAGCCACATCGGACAGGCGCTGCATGCCCATGTAGATCGCCAGCGTGGTGCCGGGGCGGGCAAGATCGGCCAGACCGGACGTCAGATCGCCGGAGCGGCAGGTGGCGGTGGCCAGCACCAGCCGGTCGGTCAGGCCACGTTCGGTCAGCGGCTGGCACAGGCTGGCGGCGGCGGTGATGCCGGGGATCACCTCGACCTCGATGCCAAAGGCGCGGGCGGCGGCGATTTCCTCGCAGCCGCGGCCAAAGACCGAGGGGTCGCCGGATTTCAACCGCACCACTTGCTGGCCAGACAGCGCAGCGGCGGTGATGGTGCGGTTGATACGGTCTTGAGGCCAGGAATGCGCGCCCACCTCTTTGCCGACAAACACCCGCTTCGGGCGCGGCCCGGACATGGCAAGAACTTCGGGTTCGACCAGCCGGTCGTAGAAGATAACATCGGCGACGCGCATCCGGTCCACCGCGCGGAAGGTCAGCAGGTCGGCAGCACCGGGGCCTGCGCCAACAAGGCTGATCCGGCCTTTGCGCGACGTGACGGGGTGCAAGAGGGTCGGGTCGGTGTGAAAGGTCATTCGGCGGCCTCGCGGTGCGGGGTGTGGCGATGGATCAGGGCGCGCAGTTCGGGGCGGCAGGAGCCGCAGTTGATGCCTGCGCGCAGGGCGTCGCCGATCGCTTCGACCGAGGTCAGGCCCTGATCGGCGATGGCGCGGGCGATGGTGTTCACGCCGACGTTGAAGCAGGCACAGATTTGCGCGCCTGGATCGGGGCGATCGGCACCGGGGCGGCCTGCGAGCAGCCTGAGATCGGCCTCGATGCCAAGGGTCGCGGCCAGATGGCTGCGCGACAGGGCGACAGGTTCCGGGGCGATGAACAGCGCGGCTATGAGGCGACCTTGATCCATGAATGCGAGGCGGTGGATGCCGCGCGCGGGATCGGCGTAGGACATTTGCGGAGTGCTGAGGCCGAACAGGTTTGCGGCCCAGGTGGTCCAATCATCGGGGGCCTCGACGCCCGCAAGTTCAGCCTGCATCCCGCCCGGCAGGGGTGCGCGGGCCCAATAGGGGCTGTCGGGTCGGAAAGGGGTGTTGGCCACGGCATAGCCATACCAGCGGGCAGGATAGGGGCGGATCGCCACGGCGGCGGATTTGCTGGCGGGCTGGCCGGAATGCGGATCGGTCAGGCCGGGGATCAGGGCATCGACACGGCCTGTGGGCGCGGTCTCACCCGTCCAGTGCATCGGGGCGAAGGGGTGGCCTTGGGCCACGAGGCCGGTGATCAGCACGCGGAGAATGGCGCTGCCGTGGGGGTTGGTCAGTTCGGCAAGGCTGGCCTGGGGAAGGTTCAGGCGCGCGGCATCGGCGGGGTGAAGTTCCAGGAACGGCTCGGCGAGGTGTTGCGACAGGCGGGGCGACAGGCCGGTGCGGGTCATCGTGTGCCACTGGTCGCGGATGCGTCCGGTATTCAGGCGGAACAGGCCTTGCGGCGCAGGTTCGGGGACGCGGGCGGTGATCGGGATCATGCGGGCGCGGCCATCGGCGGTGTGGAACTGGCCGTCGCCGAAGAAGCGGCCACCCTTGCGGCTGGGGTTCAGCGGCCAGTGGTAGGGAGCGAGGGTGGCGTAGTCTTCGTCATCGAGGGTGGCGTGATCCGAGATGTCGAAGTCGCTGCCTTGGCTGCCCGCGATACCGGAGAGGGCGGCATGTTCGCGGTAGATAGCGGCGGGGCTGGTCCAGTCAAAGCCCTTGAACCCCATGCGCTGCGCGACTTGTGCCAGTTGCCACCAGTCGGGGCGAGCCTGCCCCGGTGCGGGCAGGGCGGCGCGTTGGCGGCTGATCAGGCGTTCGGAATTGGTGACGGTGCCGTCTTTCTCGCCCCAGCCGGTGGCGGGGAGTAGGACGCGGGCCAGCCGGGCGGTATCGGTATCGGGCCAGAGGTCAGAGACGACGGTGAAATCGCAGGCCTTAATGGCGCGTGCGACGCGGTCAGCCTCGGGCATCGAGACGGCGGGGTTGGTGGAGAGGATCCAGAGGGCTTTGATCTTGCCCTGTTCGACTGCGTGGAACAGATCCACCGCTTTCAGGCCGGGTCTGGTGGCGATGGTGGGGGCGTCCCAGAACGTCTGCACGGCGTGGCGGTGAGCCGGGTTTTCAAGGTCGAGGTGGCAGACCAGCATGTTGGCCAGCCCGCCCACCTCGCGCCCACCCATGGCGTTGGGCTGGCCGGTGACGGAGAACGGCCCCATGCCGGGATGGCCGATGCGCCCGGTGGCGAGGTGGCAGTTCAGGATGGCGTTGACCTTGTCGGTGCCGGTGTCGGACTGGTTGATGCCTTGGGAATAGACGGTGACGGTGCGGCGTGTGGTGGCCCAGAGGTTCAGGAATTCGTGCAGGGCTTCGGGGGCAAGGCCGGTGTCGGCAGGGGTGGAGCATCGGGCTTCGGTCAGCGCCTCGGTCAGGCCGGTGGTGTGGGGGAGGAAGGTCTGGTCGAGGTGGCCGCGGTCGGCGAGATGGGTAAGCAGGAGGTTGAAGAGATGCCCGTCCGCTCCGGGGGCGATGGGAAGGTGCAGGTCGGCCTCGGCGGCGGTGACGGTGCGGCGCGGGTCGATGACGACGATCTTCAGGGTGGGGCGGGTGGCTTTGGCGGCTTGCAGGCGCTGGTACAGAACGGGGTGGCACCACGCGAGGTTGGAGCCGACAAGGACGACGAGATCGGCGAGATCGAGGTCTTCATACAGGCCGGGGACGGTATCGCTGCCAAAGGCGCGGCGGTGGCCTGCGACGGAGGAGGCCATGCAGAGGCGGGAGTTGGTGTCGATGTTGGCCGAGCCGATGAAGCCTTTCATCAGCTTGTTGGCGACGTAGTAGTCTTCGGTCAGCAACTGGCCCGAGACGTAGAAGGCGACGGAGTCGGGGCCATGCTGGGCGATGGTGTCGCGGAAGCGGTCCGCCACCAGTGTCAGGGCGCTGTCCCAACTTGTGTCAGTGCCGTTGACGCGGGGGCTGAGGAGGCGGCCTTGCAGGGTGAGTGTTTCGCCCAAGGCCGCACCCTTGACGCAGAGGCGGCCACTGTTCGCCGGGTGGTCGGGGTCGCCTGCGATGGTCAGGCCGCCTGTGCCGTCGGGCGTGGCGAGGATGCCGCAGCCGACGCCGCAATAGGGGCAGGTGGTGCGGATCGGTGCGCTCATGCAGCAGACCTGCGGGCGAAGAGGGTGGCGTCGAGAAAGACGCGGCCTCCTTCGGTCCGGATGGGATAGGTGCGGATCTGACCTTCATCCGCCCCTTGTGCCGTACCGGTGTTCAGGTCGAACACCCAAGCGTGCAGCGGGCAGGTTACAGAGGTGCCGTGGACGATGCCTTCGGACAGGGGGCCGCCCTTGTGGGGGCAGCGGTCTTCCAGCGCGAAGACTTCGTCCGTGGCGGTCCGGAAGACGGCGACGCAGCCGACAGGGGTTTTCACCACGCGGGCGCCCTGGCGGGGGATGTCGTCAAGCGCTGCAATGTCAATCATGGCGGTCATTCGGCGGCCCTCAGCGTCAGGTCGGCAATCGGGCCCCAAGCCGCCGGTTGTGCGGAATGTTCGGCCCATGGATCGGTCTGGTAGACGCTTTGCGACAGCATGAAGCGGTCATAAAGCGCACGCCTTGTGAGCGGGTTTTCCATTTGCAGGCGGCACCAGTCGAGGCCGACCTTCGCCACCCATTTGTAGATCCGGTGCAGGTAGCGGGCGTTTTCGCGATAGAGTTGGACGAAGGCGGCGATGATCTCCATCACCTCGGCCTCGCTCGTGGCTTTGACCAGGAATTCGGTTTCCTTCACATCCATCCCCGCCGCCCCCGCGACCGAGATTTCATAGCCCGAGTCCACGCAGACCACGCCCACGTCCTTGCATGTAGCCTCGGCACAGTTGCGCGGGCAGCCTGAGACGCCGAGTTTCACCTTGGCAGGTGTCCAGGAGCCCCAGAGCATTTTCTCCAGCCGGATGCCCAGACCAGTGCTGTCTTGCGTTCCAAAGCGGCAAAACTCGGTGCCGACGCAGGTTTTCACCGTGCGCAGGCCCTTGGCATAAGCGTGGCCCGAGACCATTCCGGCGGCGTTGAAATCAGTCCAGATGCCGGGCAGATCTTCTTTCCGCACCCCCAGCAGGTCGATCCGCTGGCCACCGGTGACCTTAACCATCGGCACGTTGTATTTATCCGCCGCGTCGGCGATGGCGCGCAACTCTGCCGGGGTGGTCACACCCCCCCACATGCGCGGGACGACGGAATAAGTGCCATCTTTCTGGATGTTGGCGTGGTTGCGTTCGTTGACGAAGCGGGATTGGCGGTCATCGGTGTATTCGGTCGGCCAGTCGGCGATGAGGTAGTAGTTCAAGGCGGGACGGCAGGAGGCGCAGCCGCCGACCGTCCGCCAGCCGAGTTCCTGCATGACGGCCGGAATAGATTTGAGCGCCATGGATTTGATCAGGCGGCGCACGTCTTCATGCGTGTGGTCGGTGCATTTGCACATCGGCTGGCTGGTGGGCAGGACGAAATCACTACCCAAAGTTACAGCAAGGACCTGCTCCACCAGCCCGGTGCAGGTTCCACAAGACGAAGATGCCTTGGTTTGCGCCCGCACCGCATCAAGTGAGGTAGCCCCCGCAGTGATGGCTTCAACAATCTTTCCTTTGCAGACGCCGTTACAGCCACAGATTTCCGCCTCAGGCGGCAAGGCTGCAACGGCCACCAAAGGGTCCAGCTTGGACCCTCCGGCAAAGGCGGGGCCGAAGATAAGGGTCTCGCGCAGGTCCGAGATGTCGGTGGCATCCTTGATCAGGCCAAAGAACCATGACCCATCGGCGGTATCGCCGTACATCACCGCGCCAAGCAGGCGGTTGCCTTCCAGGATCAGGCGTTTGTAGACGCCGCGACCGGGATCGCGGAACACGATATCCTCGCGCCCCGGGCCTTCTGTGAAGTCGCCTGCGCTGAACAGATCGACTCCGGTGACCTTCAGTTTCGTCGCGGTCTGCACGGGTTTGAAAGCGGCGTCCTGGCCCAGCAGGTGGCTCGCCAGCACCTTGGCCTGATCGTAGAGGGGCGCGACGAGGCCGAACAACTGCTTGTCATGTTCCACGCATTCGCCAAGCGCGTAGATGGCGGGGTCGCTGGTTTGCAACTGATCATTGACGGTGATGCCGCGCCCGATGTCCAGATGCGCGTCGGTGGCGATGCGGACCTCGGGGCGGATGCCCACCGCCATGCAGACCAGATCGGCGTCGTAGACGGTGCCGTCTTCCAGCAGCACTGCTTCGACCCGATCCTTGCCGAGGATGGCTTTCGTGGCCCCCTTGCAGTGAATGCGGATGCCCCGGCGTTCGAGGTCTTTTTGCAGCAGGTAACCTGCGGCGGGGTCCAACTGGCGTTCCATCAGGTGGCCCATCAGGTGGATCACCGTCACTTCGGCCCCGCGCGCGGCCATGCCTGCGGCGGCCTCCAGCCCCAGCAGACCACCACCGATGACCACGGCTTTCGCTCCGGGAGCAGAGGCCGCGATCATCGCATTGGTGTCTTCCAGATCGCGGTAGGTGACGACGCCGGGCAGGTCTTTTCCGGGCGCCGGGATGATGAACGGGGCCGATCCGGTGGCGATGACCAGCTTGTCATAGGGCACGCCGCCAGCATTCGAAGTGACGATGCGGTTGGCGCGGTCGATCTTGCCCACCGCCTCGCCAAAGCGGCAATCGACGGTGTTGGCGGCATACCAGTCATCGTCATGGGTGACTATCTGGGCGTAGGTCTTTTCCCCAGACAAGACCGGCGACAGCATCAGCCGGTTGTAGTTGCCACGCGGTTCGGCGTTGAACAGGGTGACGTCGAAGGCGTCTGGAGCGGCGGCGAATATCTGCTCCAGCAGGCGGCCCGAGGCCATACCAGCCCCGATGATGACGAGTTTCTGTTTCATTCCGCTGCCTCCACAAAGCGGTGGCGTTCATACAGGAACCGCAGCACACCTTCGCGGGCGCGGACGTAATCTGGGTTGGAGGCGAGCGCGATGCGGTCGCGGGGGCGGGGTAGCGGGACGGGCAGGATTTCTCTGATCGTCGCGGCAGGGCCGTTGGTCATCATCACCACGCGGTCGGCCAGAAGGACCGCCTCGTCGATGTCGTGGGTGATCATGATCATGGTGTTTTTCAGCCGGGCGTGGATGTCCATCACCGCGTCTTGCAGGTGTGCGCGGGTCAGGGCGTCCAGCGCGCCGAAGGGTTCGTCCAGCAGCAGGATCTTCGGCTCCATCGCCAAGGCGCGGGCGATGCCGACGCGCTGGCGCATACCGCCCGAAATCTCGCCGGGGCGTTTGTCGGCGGCGTGGGTCATCTGCACCAGATCGAGGTTTTGCAGAATCCAGTCGTGGCGTTCGGCCTTGGTCTTGGTGGCGCCGAACACCTTGGTGACCGCAAGCCGGACGTTGTCGTAGACCGACAGCCACGGCAGCAGCGAGTGGTTCTGGAACACCACGGCGCGTTCGGGGCCGGGTTTGCTGACCTCACGCCCTTCCAGTTTGATGACGCCGGTGGTGACTTCGGTGAGGCCGGCGATCAGGTTCAGCAGGGTGGATTTGCCGCAACCGGAATGGCCGATGATCGACACGAACTCGCCCTTGTCGATGGTCAGGCGGATGTCGGCGAGAACCTCCGTCGTTCGGGGGCCCTTGGTGAAGCTTTTGAAAACGCGGTCGATTTTGAGATAGCTCATCTCCGCCCCCTATACCGCGGTGCCACGGGAGACGATGCGCCCGATCCAACCGACAAGGCGGTCAAGCACAAAGCCGGTGAGGCCGATGTAGACAAGGGCCACGATGATGTCGGTCAGGCGAGAGGAGTTCCACGCGTCCCAGATGAAGAAGCCAATGCCGACGCCGCCGGTCAGCATTTCCGCAGCAACGATGGCCAGCCAGGACAGGCCGACACCGATGCGCAGGCCGGAAAAGATGTAAGGCGCTGCGGCGGGGATCATGATCTTGAAGAAGAACTCCACTTGATTGAGGCGCAGGACGGCGGCGACGTTGCGGTAATCCTGCGGGATGGCGCGGACGCCAGCGGCGGTATTGATGATGATCGGCCAGATCGCGGTGATGAAGATCACGAAGATCGCTGAGGGTCCGCTGTCCATGAAGGCTGCCAGACTGATCGGCAGCCACGCCAGCGGCGGCACCGTGCGCAGGACCTGAAAGATCGGGTCAAGGCCGCGCATCAGCCAGACGGATTGGCCGATGGCGGCCCCGACCAGCACACCGGCGATGGCGGCAAGGCCGAAACCGTAGGCAACCCGCTCCAGCGAGGTAAGCACCCGCCAGCCAAGGCCGATATCCTGCGTGCCGTAGACGAAAAACGGATGCAGGATCAGCTCGCTGCTCTGCTCCCACACATCCGACGGCGCGGGCAGACCCGAGCCTGCGCCGGAAAATGCCAGCTGCCAGATGCCAAGCAATACAGCCAGCACCACCAGCGGCGGCAGGACGTTTTCGCCTAGCATCCGGGTCAGCCGCGCTGCCAGTTGCGATTTGCGCGGGGTTTCCGGCAGGGGCAGAACCTTAGCCGTGGCGGGCGTTACTCCGACAGGTTCAGCGCGTTTCAATGCGGTGACGGACATGCGGGGCTCCTTACGCCATGGCCTTGATCGACAGGCTGTCGAGGTAAGCTTGCGGGTTGGCAGGATCGAAGCTCTTGCCGTCGAAGAACAACTCTACCCCACGGCTACCCCCGAACCCGGCGATGTCGAGGCCAAGGGCGGTCGCCGCTTGCAGCCACAGATCGCTGCGGTTGGTCTGTGCCACCAGCGCGGCAGTATCCAGATCGCCAGGCAGCGTGCCCCAGCGCTTGTTCTCGGTGATGAACCAGCTGTCGAGCGATTTCCACGGATAAGAACTTTCGCCCTTGGCACCCCAGAACTTCATCGCAAGGTCGGGCTTGGTTTCAACCCGGCCATTGCCGTAGTTGATGTCGCCATTGATGCGCCCGATGATGTCGGCAACCGGCACGTTGTACCATTGCCGGGTGCTGACGATGGCTGCCATCTCGTCCTTGTTGGCGGGGTCTTCGCACCACATCTGCGCCTCTATCACCGCGGCGATGATGGCGATGGTGGCGTTGGGGTTCGCATCGACCCAATCGGCGCGCATGCCCAGCACCTTTTCCGGATGGCGTGCCCACAACTCGCCCGTCGTGGCGGCGGTAAAGCCGATGCCCTGATTGACCAGCTGTTCATTCCACGGCTCGCCCACACAGAACGCCTCCATGTTGCCGACCTTCATGTTGGCCACCATCTGCGGAGGCGGCACCACAATCAGGTTGACGTCCTTGGTGGGGTCGATGCCGCCAGCCGCCAGCCAGTAGCGCATCCACAGATCATGCGTGCCGCCGGGGAAGGTCATCGCAACCGGCACTTCGGCCCCGGCGGCCTTTTTGGCAGCGAACACCTCGCGCAGCGGGCTGCTGTCCAACCCGACGCCGGTTTCAGCATGGGCCTGCGCGACCGAGATCGCCTGGCACTGTTCGTTCAGGTTCAGAAGCGTGTACATCGGCAGCGGCTGATTGTTCTGCATCACCTTGCCGGTCGCATAAAGGTGGACTTTTGGCCGCAGGATATGGCCGCCGTCGATGCCGCCCGCAGCGGACCCCAGCGCCATGTTGTCGCGCGTGGCACCCCAGCTGGCCTGCTTTTCGATCAGCATTTCGGTCATGCCATGGGCGGCGAAGAATCCCTTTTCCTGCGCGATGATCAGGGGGGCGCTATCGGTCAGCGCGATGTAGCCAAGCTTGGCCCCCGCAACCTCTGGCGTCTGGGTGGCGGCCCATGCGCCGCCGGGCAGCAGCGCGCGAGCGGCGGCCATGGTGGCAATGGCGCCGGTGGCGGATTTCAGAAGCGAGCGGCGGGTCAGAAGCTTTGTCATCTGTGGCTGGTCCTTGGCGGGGGCGGCTGTCGGGCCGCAACTGGCGGAAAACAACAAGCCACCTGCCTCGCTGCCGGACTGGCAGGCGAAAACGGTGGCGACATTGCCTTTGGGGGACCGCAGCACTGCGGAAACTGGCGAGCGTGCGCCGTTGCACTGCTCTTTCATCAAACCTGCCGCAAGGGGGCCGGTCCTGCAAGCGCTGCGGCGCAACAGTGCAGTTGCAGCATGAACTTTGCGCGGCGAGGCAGAGCCTTGCACAGAAAATCAGCGCGGCGCGAACGGGGGCTCGAAAATTCGCCCGTCAAAGAAGGCGTCCGGGTGCAGAATCATCTGACCTTTTTCCGACGCAACGGCGTTGGGATGCCCCATCGCGCCTTCAAGTTTCGCTGACGCGCCCGGCAGATCGGCCCCGGCGGCACGCAAATGCTGGCGGTAAAGATCGGTGCGGAAACAGGCCATCGCGGCGGTCATCGCTGCCTGTACGTCCAACCCGTGGTGGCGCGCGATGCGTTCGGCGAACAGCGCGGCGAGGCTTTTCCACGGGAAATTTGCGGCACCTTGGTAAAAACTGATGAAATCCGGCACTGGGCGCATCATCCCGGCCGGGCTGACGATAAGCCGCCCAATCAGCGCCCGCTCGGTAAATTCCGACGGCAGGTTCAGGTACTCCTCCCGCGCGAGGATTTCCGCAGCCGTGCCGCGGTTTTCCTCTTGGTCAAGCCAGCGACCCGCCCGCCACAGTGCCCGCATCAGCGCACCGGTGGCCTGCGGGTCGGCCTCGGCCCTGTCGCGGCGCATGACGAGGCCCTTTTCCGGCGCAGTCGCCCAGATCGCGTGGCCGGGCAATAGAAGGATCCCTGCCCCCGCCTCTACCGCCACCGACCCCCAAGGTTCGCCCACACAGAAGGCATCCACCTCGCCCGCCGCCAAAGCACTGGCCATCATCGGCGGGGGAACGGTGCGCACGCTCAGGCCATCGGTGAAACCCGACGCGCCCAGCCAGTGCCAGACCAGTTCAGCGTGGGTCGAAAAGGGGAACGGCACGCCGACACGCAAGGTGCCGCCGGTCGCTTCATGCAGGGCGGTGCCGGCGACCAAGGGATCGTCGAAATCGAACAGGTGCCCCTGATCGCGCATCCGGTCGGCGAGCGCTGTGCTAACCGCAATCGTCTGGCCACCCTGTGACAGGATCATCAGCAGATCGAACGCGGGGTAGTCCGGCCCCAGCCCCAGCGCCTGCGCGATGGGCATCGGCACCAGCATGTGGGCGGCATCCACCGCCCCTGCCCCCAGAAGATCCCGCGCCTGCGCCCAGGATTGCAGGCGTTGCAGGTCCAACTCCAGCCCCTCCTCCGCAGCAAAGCCGATCTCGTGCGCGATGATCAAGGGGGCCGCATCGGTCAGCGGCACATAGCCAAGGGCAAGCCGCGTCATGTCAGCAACCCCGCCGCCATCACCAATTGCTGAGCTATATCGGCGACGCGGCGCTTCTGGTCCATCGCGGTCTTGCGCAGCAGGGCGTAGGCGTCTTCCTCGCCAATGCCGCGGGCCTTCATCAGGATCGCCTTGGCCCGGTCGATGATCTTGCGGTCTTCCAGCGCCGCTTTGGTGGCGGCCAGTTCGGCGCGCATCCGGTGGAACAAGTGAAACCGGGCGATGGCTGCATCCAGGATCGGCTTGATCCGGTCGGGGCGCAATCCGTCCACCACATAAGCCGACACTCCGGCCTCGATCGCGGCGCGGGTCAGTTGTTCATCGGACCGGTCGACGAACATCGCGACAGGGCGTTCCAAGGGACCCGAGGCCAGCGCCAGCTCCTCTAGGATGTCGCGCGAGGGGTCGGCGACGTCGATCAGCACGATATCGGGTTTGCGCTCGGCGATCTGGCGGGCAAGGCCGGTGGCTTCGGCGATGACGGTGATGTGGTGGTCGCCCGCCTCACGCAGGCCATCAACGATGCGAAGGGCGCGGTCACGGTCACGCTCCACAACTATGATCGACAGGCTTTGCGACATGCTGGCTCCGATACCGGGCCGGGATGTCATGGGTGCGGCAGAGGGGCAACGACAGCCGACAAAGCAAGGGGTTACCGGGCGGCTATCGCACGGTAAGCAGGCATACGCTGGAATGTATGCCACTTAATTAGGCGAACGGCGGGGACTTATGGGGCCCCGCCCTCAGCCGCCCTCAAAAATCGAACAGCTCGCCCAGAAAGCTCTCTTTCCGCTTCTTCCTGTAGCCTCCGCGATGATCGTCGTCATCGTCATGGCGCCGGGGCTCCGGCGCATAGCCATGCGGGGCGGCTCGTTGCGGCTCGGGTTGGTAGACCGGTGCAGCCTGTTGGCGGGGCGCAGGTTGGGGGGCGGGTTGGGCCACCGCTGCGGGCGCACCTCCGACCGAGCGGTCGATGATCTTGTCCAACTCTCCCCGGTCCAGCCAGACGCCGCGGCATTTCGGGCAATAGTCGATCTCGACCCCGCCACGGTCGGCCATCACGAGGGTCTCATTGTCTACCGGGCAGCGCATCGCATTCTCCTTCTTTACGGTTGGGTGGTAGATGGGGAGTAGACCCGCAAGCGCAAGGCTGGGCGGCGGAATTCGGCCACCGGGTTGCAAAATATCGCAGGGTGCGGCAGTAAAGGGCTGAGCCGTGGCGATGGCGTCGCCGCAGGGGTTATTGCCCCGCCGCTTGCAGGGAAACCTGCCACCGTCCTGTACGCCGGGACCTTTCGGGGCTCCATCGTGCCCCGTGACGGAGGTCTGCCATGACACTCAACCGACCCGAAATGTACCGCCTGCACAACGGAACCAAGGCCGCCCTGCCCTTTGCGGCGGAGGAATACGAAGACCGGCTGTCCGGCCTGCGCGACATCATGGAAATGCATGATCTGGACGCAGTGGTGCTGACGTCCATGCACAACGTCGCCTATTATTCCGGGTTCCTCTATTGCTCGTTCGGGAGGCCCTATGCCTGCGTGGTGACGAAAACCGAATGTGTGACGATTTCTGCGGGCATCGACGCGGGCCAGCCGTGGCGGCGCAGTATCGGCGACAACATCACCTATACCGACTGGGCGCGTGACAACATGTGGCGCGCGGTGGCCTCTGTCACGGGTGAAGGCAAGGCCGTCGGCTGCGAGGCCGACCATCTGACGATGGAACGGGCCGAGAAATTCAACACCTTCCTCAAGCCGAAGCGCGGCATGGATATCGCACCCGCGACGATGCATCAGCGGATGATGAAAAGCCCAGCCGAGATCGCGCTGATCAAGCATGGGTCGAACGTGGCTGATGTGGGCGGCTATGCGATCCGCGAGGCGATTGCGGTGGGGGCGACGGAGCTGGAAGTGTCCATCGCGGGCCGCGACGCAATGGAGCGCGAGATTGCCAAGCGCTTTCCGGATGCGGAATACCGCGACACCTGGGTCTGGTTCCAGTCAGGCCTCAACACCGACGGCGCGCATAACCCGGTGACCAACCGCAAGCTGAAGCATGGCGATATCCTGTCGCTGAACTGCTTTCCGATGATCAGCGGCTATTACACCGCGCTGGAGCGGACTTTGTTCGTGGGCGAGGTGGATGATGCATCCATGCGGGTCTGGCAGGCGAACATTGACAGCCATGAATTCGGGATGAAGCTGTTGCGGCCGGGGGCGAGCTGCGCCGAAATCACCATGAAGATCAACGAATTCCTGGCCGAGCGGCAGATGCTGCAGTACCGAACCTTCGGCTATGGCCACTCGTTCGGGATCCTGTCGCACTACTACGGGCGCGAGGCGGCGCTGGAACTGCGCGAGGATATCGACACGGTGCTGGAGCCGGGGATGGTGATCAGCATGGAGCCGATGCTAACGATCCCCGAAGGCATGCCAGGGGCGGGAGGGTACCGCGAGCATGACATCTTCGTGGTGACCGAGGACGAGCCCGAAGATATCACGCATTACCCCTACGGACCCGCGTTCAACGTGGTGGGCTAGCGGTTCGGGCCGGGGGGTGACCCCGGCCCTGACGCCCTCAGGCGCGTTTGATCAGGCGGATTAGGAACAGCAGGATCACCGCGCCGATGGTGGCAGAGATGATCGCACCGACGATGCCGCCGCCAAGAGACACGCCTGCGTAGGGCAGCAGCAGACTGGCGATGAACGCGCCGACGATGCCGATGACGATGTTGCCCAGCAGTCCGTAACCGTAGCCCTTGACGATCAGTCCGGCCAGCCAGCCCGCGACTGCGCCGATGATCAGCGTGATGATGAGTGCTTCAATGCCCATGGGAGTTCCTTTTGTGACGCATCTGAATTGAGCGATCTGGCACAACGCGCGAAGCGCAGCCGGGTTCCATCGGCGTGAAAATATGGTCTCTGTTGTCACTGTCGCAGGGTGCGGCGTCATGCGCACGATACTGAACTGTCACGCCTCTGTCATAGCGCTTTGCGATGCCTCGCGCGGAGCTTCCCCCGCATGAGGACTGCCGCCATGACTGCAAAGACCCTTGGTCTGACTTCCGTTCTTGCGATTTCCACCGCGTTTCCGGCGCTGGCGGAACCGGTGTTCAACCGCATCGCCAGCTTTGCCACGCCGGACAACATGGCAGAAGGCGAGGACAGGTCGCGCGAGACGAGCGCCGAGATCATCACCGCCACCGAAGACGGGATGATGCTGATCTACACCGACAGCCCGCTGGGCGTGATCGGGATGGTGGATATTACCGATCCGGCTGCGCCCAAGCCGTTGGGCAATGTCGCCATGGGTGGCGAGCCGACGACGGCGCAGGTGATCGGCGGGATGGCGTTTGTCGGGGTGAACACCTCGGAAAGCTTTACCGCCCCGTCGGGCAAGCTGGTGACGGTGGATCTGGCGACCAAGGCTATCGTTGCGGAATGCGATCTGGGCGGGCAGCCGGATTCGGTGGCGCGGGCCAAGGACGGATCGTTCCTGGCGATGGCCATCGAGAACGAGCGCGATGAAGAGGTGAACGACGGTGCCATCCCGCAGATGCCGGCCGGGTTCGTGGTCAAGCTGCCGGTCAAGGATGGCGCAGTGGACTGCGCGGGATTGCAGCGGATCGAGATGACCGGGCTGGCGGAAGTCGCGGGTGATGACCCGGAGCCGGAGTTCGTGGCGGTGAACGACGCGGGCGAGATCGTGGTGACCTTGCAGGAAAACAACCATGTGGTGGTGATCGGCGCGGACGGGGTGGTCAGCGGCCATTTCAGCGCCGGTGCAGTGGACCTGACCGGCATCGACACCAAGCGCGACGGGCGGCTGGATTTCACCGGCGAGAAGTCGGCCCTGCGTGAACCGGATGCGGCGAAATGGATCGACGCGGATCATTTCGTGATGGCCAATGAGGGCGATTACGAAGGCGGGTCGCGCGGGTTCACCATCTTTAAGCGCGACGGGGCGGTGGTTTACGACAGCGGCTCCAGCCTGGAGCGCGAAGTTGCGGCGATCGGGCATTACCCGGATCACCGCAACTCCAAGGGCGCGGAATTCGAATCGGTCGAGGTGGCGACGTTCAACGGCACCCCGATGCTGTTCGTGGCGTCTGAGCGCGCCTCCATCGTGGCAGTCTACGACCTGACCGATCCGGCGTCTCCGGTCCTGAAGCAACTGCTGCCGTCAGGCATCAGCCCCGAAGGCATGGTGGCGATCCCCGCGCGCGGCCTTCTGGCGACGGCGAACGAGGTGGACCTGCGCGCCGATGGCCTGGCCCCGGCGCATGTGATGGTCTACGCGCTGGCCGAAGGCGTGGCGTCCTATCCGACGATCACCAGCGCGGGGTCGGACCCGCTGATCGGCTGGGCGGCGCTGTCGGGTCTGGCGGCAGGCGAGGCGGGCACGTTCTACGCCGTCAACGACTCGGTCCTTGGCGCCGCACCGACGATCTACACGATTGATGCGACGCAGGCCCCGGCCAAGATCACGGCGGCCCTGCCGGTAACCCGTGGCGGCGATGCGGCGCAGAAGCTGGACCTTGAGGGGATCGCACTGGATGGTGAGGGCGGCTTCTGGCTGGCCTCGGAAGGGCGCAGCGACCGGCTGATCCCGCACGCGGTCTATCACACCGATGCCGCGGGCAAGATCGTCGAGGAAATCGCGCTGCCGGAAGGCCTGCTGCCCAGCGAGGTGCGCTTTGGCTTTGAAGGGATCACCGTAGCGGGCGACTGGCTGTGGCTGGCGGTTCAGCGCGAGTGGAAGGACGACCCGGCGGGTATGGTGAAACTGCCGGCCTACAACACCAAGGACAAGACGTGGGGCGCGGTGCATTACCCGTTGGACGCGGCCCCCGAAGGTGGCTGGATGGGCTTGTCGGAGATCACCGTCAGCGGCGACTGGGTCTATCTGATCGAGCGCGACAACCAGATTGCAGGGGCGGCGAAGACCAAGCATCTGACCCGCGTGGCGCTGGCGCAGATGGAGCCCGCACCCTTGGACGGCCCGCTGCCGGTGGTGACGAAAGAACTGGTCCGTGACCTTTTCCCCGACCTTGCGACCGGCAAGGGGTTCATCGCCGAAAAGGTCGAAGGCTTTGCCATTGATGCGGCGGGCAATGGCTGGCTTGTGACCGACAATGACGGCACCAACGACAGTTCCGGCGAGACTCAGTTCTGGACGATTGGCCCGGTGAACTGACCCAACCTGCCTGGCCGCCCCGGAATCCGGATTGAATCCGCGTCCGGGGCGGTCACTATTGTAAAGATTCAGGAAATTTCGCTTTTGAGGGGTTGACGGGCGGGTGGGCGCGTGGCGCAAGGTGCGCTCAGTTGCCCCAAATACGAAAGTCTGCCCGTGTCCCAAGCATTTGCCCGGATTGCCGCCCTACTGTTCCTGCCCCTGCTGGCCGCTTGTGCCGGTGCCCCGACCGCGCCGAAGGCGGCGCCAGAGGTGCCCGGTTATGAAGGCGTGCAGGACGGTGAGTTCTTCATTCAGCCCGTGCCCGAGAAATACCTCTTTGAAGGCAACCGCCGCGAAGAGGTGGCTTACACGGCGGACGATGCGCCGGGAACGATTGTCGTCGATACCTTCTCGCGCAAGCTGTACTATGTGCTCGATGGCGGGCGGGCGATCCGCTACCCCATCGCGGTCGGGCGCGAGGGGTTGTCGTTTCGCGGTTCAGGTGTGATCGGGCGCAAGGCAGAGTGGCCCTCGTGGCAGCCGACCGCAAACATGATCCGCACCCGGCCTGACCTCTACGCGGCCTACGCGGGCGGTCTGCCGGGCGGGCTTGAGAACCCGTTGGGCGCGCGGGCGCTGTACCTGTATCGCGGCGGGCGCGACAGCATGTTCCGGATTCACGGCACGGTTGACAATGCCTCAATAGGACACGCGACCAGCGCGGGCTGCATCCGGCTGTTCAACCAGGATGCCATCGATCTGTATGGCCGGGTGGACAACGGCACCCGTGTGAAAGTGCGCAGTCAGGCCGAAAGTCTGGCCGTGGACGGGCCGCAGATGGATGACGCTTTTGGCCGCATCGTGCCGGAAACCTCGGAAAGCATCGCCAAGCGGGAACGCGACCTCGAACTGATCGCCGCGAAGGCGGAAAAGGATACCGTCGCCGCAGAAAAGGCCGACAAAAAGCGGCTGGCGGCCTGCAAGCGCCGGGGCCTTCCCGCCGAAGACTGCCCCCTGCCTGAACTGCCGGAAGCAACGGTAACGGCAGGCACTTCGGGCGGGTCTACGTCCGGATAACGTAGTCCTTGAGCGTGGTCTGAACCACCTCCCACGTCCCTTCAAAGCCCGGGCGCAGGATCGCACTGTCGCCCGGGTGCAATTGCGTCACCCTGCCATCCGCGCCGGTCAGGATCGAATAGCCCGACAGAATGCGGAAATACTCCCACTCCGAATAGCTGACGCGCCATTTCCCGGGCGTGGATTGCCACAGCCCGGCATAAAGCCCGGCGCTGTCTTCAAGGTTCCAGGTGCTGTGCACCGGATCGCCGGAAATGACCTTCGCGGGATCGGGGCGGGTGACGTCGGGCACCGTCCCGTCGCGGCTGACGCGTTGGATCAAGGGCATTGGCGTCTCCTTTCGTGCCATTCAGGGTGAGCGGAGCCGCAAGGTCAAGCCCGGCGGGCCGCTGCACTGCGGCGCAAATTTGTTGCAGGTGGGCAGGGCCTGTGCCCATATGGCGGGCAATACGTGAACACCTTGCGCCCGGAGGCCCCTGATGAGCGCCACTTCCCCCGTCCGTCCGGTGCTTCCCCCCGATATCCGCGCCCGCAAGGGAACGACGCCTTTGGTGGTGCTGACCGCCTATTCCACACCGGTCGCGCGCTTGGTCGATCCGCATTGCGACGTGGTTCTGGTCGGCGATTCTGTGGGGATGGTGATCCACGGCCTGCCCTCGACCCTTGGCGTGACGATGGAGATGATGATTCTGCATGGCCGCGCCGTGGTGCGCGGCGCGCAAAAGGCGATGCCAGTGATCGACATGCCGTTCGGATCGTATGAGGAAAGCCCGCAACAGGCGTTCCGCAACGCCTCGCGCCTGATGGCCGAGACGGGCGCGCCCTCGGTCAAGCTGGAGGGCGGTATGCATATGGCGGAAACGATTGCGTTTCTGACCGCGCGCGGCGTGCCGGTGATGGCGCATATTGGCCTGACGCCGCAATCGGTGAACACGCTTGGCGGCTACAAGGTGGTGGGCCGCGATGGCGAGGCGGAAAAGGTGATGGCCGACGCCCGCGCGGTCGAAGAGGCCGGGGCGTTTTCGGTGGTGCTGGAAAAGGTGCCAGAAGGGCTGGCGGCGCGGATTACTCAATCGCTGACCATCCCGACCATCGGCATCGGCGCAGGGGTGCATTGCGACGGGCAGGTGCTGGTGGTGGATGACATGCTGGGCCTGTTCACCGATTTCCGGCCTAAATTCGTCAAACGCTATGCCGAGCTGGGTGCCACAGCCGCCGAAGCGATTGCAGCCTACGCCGCAGAGGTGCGCTCCGGGGCCTTTCCTGCACCCGAGCATTCCTTTCCAGACGTGTGCCGGTGAAGAAATGACCCCGATTGTCCGGACGGTGGCAGACCTGCGCGCCTTGGTGCGGGGCTGGAAGGCTTCGGGCTCAACGGTAGGTGTGGTGCCGACGATGGGGGCACTGCACGACGGGCACCTGTCGCTGGCCCGCCGGGCGCGCAGTGAATGCGACCGGGTGATCACCACGATCTTCGTGAACCCCAAGCAGTTCAACAACCCCGAAGACCTGAAGCAATATCCCCGCACCGAAGCGGCGGACGCCACCCTGCTGGCCACCGTGCCAGTGGACGTGATCTTCGCGCCGCCGGTGGAAGAGGTGTATCCCGAGGGCTTCATCTCTACCGTATCCGTGGGCGGCGTGTCTGAACCGCTGGAAGGCCGGATGCGGCCCGGCCATTTCGACGGTGTGGCGACGGTGGTCACCAAGCTGTTCGGCATGACCTTGGCCGACAAAGGCTATTTCGGCCAGAAAGACTGGCAGCAATTGCAGGTTGTCCTGCGACTGGCGCGTGACCTCAATCTGCCGGTGGAGGTGGTGGGGTGCGAGACGATCCGCGATCCGGATGGCCTTGCGATGTCGTCGCGCAACGTCCGGCTGACGGCGGCGGGGCGGGCGAAAGCGCCGGTCCTGTACGCCGCGATCACGGCGGCGGCGGCGGATATCCGCGCCGGGCAATCTGACCGGATGGCGATTCGCGAAGCGGCGGAAGTGATCAGGGCGGCGGGGTTTGAGCGGGTGGAATATATCGAGCTGCGCGATGCCGGAACGCTGATGCCGTCGGACGACCCTGCCCGTCCGCGCCGGATGCTGGCGGCGGCATGGGTGGATGGGGTGCGGTTGATCGACAATATTCCGGTGTAAGATGGGCAGATTGCCCATCCTACGACGGTGAATGAAGACTTGGCGTCCGCCCACAACTCCGGCAAGAATGGCGGCGCTTGGGGGTCCGATTTTTCCCCTGTGGCATGATGTAATTCATTGTTACATCACTATCTGACATGCACAGAGTTCAACGGAGGGCGCGATGGCCGATTTCGAAACGCAGATCAAGGAAAGCCAGGCTCAGGTGGCCGAGGCACAGGCGAAGATCAGCGCCATCACCGGGCGGATCGAGGCGGCACGGTCAAAGCTGGACGAAGGCGTCAGCATTGATGTCGAAAATGCCACGCTGGAGGATGTGCACAAGCACACCGACCTGATGAACGCCAACATCGCCGAACTGATCATGGGTCTGGATGATGTGACGGCGGGCTTTTCAGCCGAGTTCGCGGAAATGCGGTCGAAGACCGGGATGGAGACGTTCATCGGCGTGTTTTCCACCGCCAAGGCGGAATCGATGCGGCAGGAGCGGATGCGCTCGGCGTCCGTCGATGACAAGTTGCAGGACCTGATCGGGAAGTCCGATGTGATCGTCAAGCTGTTGCAGGGCCAGCTTGACCTGCTGAACGTGCAGAAGACGCGGGTCGAGGGGAACCTTTCCAGCACGCTGACCGAGCGGGAAGATACTGTCGGCGCCTTGGAGGCCGTGCGTGCCGAAGTGGCGGGGATGGACCCGAAGATCATCGAGCTGGAGAACAAGATCGCCGTCGAACAGGACGCGGCGGCGCGGACCAAGCTGGAGACGGAACTGGCGAACCTGAACGCGCGCTACAACGCGCTGGTGCAGGACGAACAGGTGAAGCTGGCGAAGTCGCAGACGCTGGAGCGGTACATCGAAAAGGGCAAGACCTGGGTCGATTCGTTGCAAAATCAGGCGGCGACGCAGTTGGTGCTGATCAACAAGCTGCAGACGGACACCAAGCAGCGGGTGGTCCTTTATGACGCGCTGACCTCCTCGCTGAAGACCGCCCAGCAGCAGGACGTGGCGCACCGGATCAACGAGATCGGGGTCAAGACCGATCAGGAAGCCCAGACCGCGATGGCGGCGATCGGGGCGGCAACGAACGACAAGATGGCCGACATGCTGGAGGCGCATGAGGGGCATATGGTGTTCGCGCGCGAGATTCTGGAGCAGAAGGCCAAGGCGGACGAACGCTTTGCCCGGCGGTTCGCGAAGATCGTCGAGAAGCATGACAAGAACGCGTATGGGGAGTGAGAGGTGAACAAAGCCTCGCGTGACGCAGCAAGGGCGGCTGTCATGGCCGCCTATCAGTCGCGCATTGTGTCAGGAGACTACGATCTTCGAGCCGGCTTTGCCGCTTGGACTCTGTTCTCCGGCATTCACGCTGCCTGCCTTTTTGCCATAGGATTCCTGCCCATAGGATTGCTCCAGCTATCCGAAACTTACTTTGGGCCAAGTGAGGTGCTTGAAACGACGGTGACGTTGCTGATCTTCGGTAGCATGGCCCTCTATGTCTTCCGCATCCTGATCCCGGTGTGCTTCGATGTTGTCTGGCGGATGGACATGTTGAGCAACAAGATGGCCTATGCCCGCCCGAACGACATCTATCGGCTCTTTGCCCTTTGGCTGAGCCCAACAGGAAAAGACCTGCCGTTGCTTCGAAGATGGTTCCGTGATGCCTGACCCCACCGTCAAGGACCAACTCACCTCCGACCATGCCGAGCTTTACGACACCCTCGTCGCCCGGCGCTACTTTGCCAAATTCAACCGCATCTCGGGTCATCTGGGCCGGGTTGCGGCGGAGTTCGAGGCGGAGGGGCGGTTGAACCGGACCGAGACGCGGGTGTTGGGCCATTACCTGACCGCCGTGGCCACCACCTTTCAGGCGCTGAGCCACAAATACCTGATGACCGGGCGGGGCGAGGGTGCGGCGCGGCTGACCATCGACCGGCACGAGTCCGGCTTTCCGGTGGCGCAGGAACTGATGACCATGGCCGTCGATGCCCAGCAGGCCGAGCGGCATCTGGCCGGCATGCCCTCGGAAGCGGAGCTGAAGGACCGGATGATCCGGCAGATTGTCGGTGACCTGACCCTGCCCACCGCGCTGCAATTCGCGCTGTCCCAGCGGTATTACTACGAGGCGCTGACGGCGGGCGGCATCTTCTGGGCGCGCAACGACCCGGACGCGCAATGGATCGCGACGGAGGGCGACCGCAAGCGGTTTCTGGTGCATTGGGCGGTGTGGGACACCCAGGTGAACCTGCCCATCGTCTACCTGATGGACGTGGAGGATTCCGGCGGCAAACCATTGCCGAACGACGCCTACCGCTGGCCACAGGTGCAGTCCGGGCTGATGGCGCAGGCAATCGGCGGGCTGAAGCTGCTGACCATAGCCACCGGGTTCGACAAGGATTTTCCCGACCTGCATCCCAAACGACTGCGCCGGATCATCCTTGGCCCGATGTATTCCGCCAGCTTCACCCTGCAATCCGGCCCGATCTCCAAGGTGCTGGAGGATGCCAAGGCCCCGGACGGTGAGGATTGGGCGCTGGTCTGGACAGTCGAGGATCTGGTGTCGGAGCGGGAAGAAGACGTGGACACCGGCTGGTTCTCCTCTGCCAAGCGGCAGATCTACAAGCTTGACCCGCTGACCGGGGCCGATACGGGCACGACCCGGACCGACCGGATGATCATTCTGCCGGAAAAGCCGTACCAGGTGCTGGTCGAGCATGACCCAAAAGGCTTCCGCGACCTGCGCAAATTTGTGGTGGGCGCAGGTGGCCGCATAATTCCGACGAGGTAACACATGACGACGCGCGACACGATGGAACTGAAGGAAGAGACGATCCGCGCGCAGTATGAGGCAGCGTTGGGGATGGTTCTGGGGTTCGACCATGCGCCTCGGTTGGGCAAGGCGGTTGAGGCGGTGACGGCGGAGCGTTCGCCGGGCATCGGGACGCGGCCCCGGTTCCGGTCTACCATTCCGGGGATGGTGACGCGCTCCACCGCGCGGCCCGGCGGGGTACGGATTGCCGACCGGGTGGATGGCATGGGCGACGGGCTGATGTCGCCGGTGCAGGCGGCGGTGCTGAACGCCCTGCGGCGCGGCATCGCGATTGCTTTGGCGATGGGCGAGACGCTGGCGGCGCAATCGGGGCTGGCGGAGTTGAAAAAGGCGAACCTTGAAGCGCGGCTGCCAGAGGGCAAACGCGCGGAGTTCACCGAAGGGCTGCAGGCCGAGGCGCTGGCGGTTCTGTTCACCTTCGCCAATGCGACCGCCTTCCTGCTCGCCCCGCATCTGGGGTCGGCGACCGTTGAAATCGGTGAGGTGGATGAGGTCCTGACCGACAACGCGCCGCTCGCGCTGCAGGGTGCGCTGTGGGAGCTGGATCAGGATATCGGCGCGCTGGCAACGGATGAGGTGCGGCTGGTGGCCACGGTTGCCGCCTTTGCCGAGGCGTTGATGAAGAAGGTCGCTCTGCGCGCCGAAGGGGCGGCGCGGATGGGGGCGTTTACCAGCAGCAGTTGGAAGGTCGAGGCGGATGGGCTGACCATTGCGGGCTTCAAACCGGCGCGGGCGGCCAAGGGTGGCCAGTTGTCCATGCAGTTCAAGAAGCCGACCGAAGTGGTCGGCAACCACATCGCCAAATACCAATCGCTGCGGCTGTCGAAAATGCTGATGGCCTATGACTTCGAGCGCCGGCTGAACCCGTTTGCCGAGCTGGGCGGGTTCATCTTTACCTTCATGGGCGATGGCAAACCGGGGACGGGCAAGACCACGTTGATCCAGATGATGGCGGGGCTGCTGGACGGCTATTGCAAGGTCGCGGGCTATCCGTTCCGCTATCAGAACTTTTCCATCGACCAGATCGACAGCTATCAGGGCAAATCCGGCCAGAACGCCAAGGCCTTCATCGAGAGCGTGATCGACCCGACGGTGATCGCCTTTGGCACCATCGACGACATTGATCAGGTGGCGGGCAAGCGGGGCGACCGGCAGTCCTCGGCGGGTCAGCAAGAGGTGACCGCGGTCTTCATGGGCGCCTTTGCCGGGGCCAACACCGTGGTGCGGGGGAACTGCACGTTCGGGATGTTCTCCAATTACCCGGAGAACGTGGACGATGCGTTGCGGCAAAGGGCCGGGGCGCGGTTTTTGGTCGACGGGCCGCAAAGCCGGGAGGATTACATTGATATCCTCTCGCTTTTGCTGGGCAAGAACCATGCGATCCCGGTCGGCGACCACGAGTTGTTCGCGGCGCAAGAGATCAAGAAGGCCGTTGCGGCCAGTTTCGAGGGGCACTCGAAGCCGCATGAGGATGGGCTTTTGAAGGTCTGGGATCAGGTGGCGAAGGACATCGGGCCGCTCGATACGATTGCCAAGATCGGGGCGTATCTCAAAGCGATTCAGGTGGCGGATGACCGGTTCACCGGGCGCGCGGTCAAGAACATCACTGACGCGGTGAAGGTCCGCGCGATGGACTTTGAACTGCCTGACGCGTGGATGGAGGAGCCGGACCTCTTCCTCTTCAAGGGCTATGACGAAAAGCTGGCGATGATCCGCGGCCTGATGACCCCGATCACGGTGGAGATGGTGATCCAGGAGATCAACCGCTACGCCGACAGCGAGTTCCGCTATGCCGACAAATCGGACGAGGTGGCCATTCAGGGGATGGTGCGGGACTTCGGCCGGACAGAAGAGGCGAAGCGGCGGTATCTGGAGGGGAAGGGGTGAGTAGTAAATGCTGACCGATACCTTCTTCGTTCGGTACGAGTACGTGCCTATGTTCACCACATTCATGGAAAGGGAAAAGCGTTTATTGTTCCAATGCTTCACAATACTTGAAGAGATAAGGCCATTTTGGCCGAACACTGACGTGAAGCGCAAACGTGATGGTGCTTTTTGGGAAGCACTTCACAAGAAGTTGTCGAATGAAATTGGATTACGGTGGCTGTCCAATCCCGGCCCAGACCCCATTATTGGAAAGTGGGAATACAGGGTGGATGCGAATCGAACCCGCGAGTGGATTGAGATTTGCCGAAAATGGATACTTGAACTTCCACAATTAGATTGCGATTTGGATCGGTTTATCAAGGAAAGGATAAGCCTTGTTGAGGTCGGCCTAAGAGATATTCTTGAATTTAGTGAGTTTTCTGGTCTTTCCGGAGCGGCGGACACTCTCGTCAGGGCTCTTCTTGCTGAGAGCCGGAAAGAAGCTAAAGTGGATCATGATAGAGCCGCTGCGGAACTTAACACGCGGCTGGCTAATTCGAGAGTTCCTTTGGACTATCACAATGGCTTCCTGCAAATAACTGCTGACAGAGTGACCTCAGCTGAGATCGAACAGCCGTTCTGGAGTGTAGTGTCCGATCCAGCTTGGCTAAACGTAGACTTGGATATGAAAGAGGCACTTGATCAGCGAGATTCTGGGGGAAAGGATCCCGCGCTCTATGCATCAAAAGCTTTAGAAAGCACGATAAAGATAATCTCCGACAATACTGGACTCACAACTGGCAAAGAAAGGGGAGCCTCGAACTTCATCGATAATCTAGCTAGGGGTGGTTCAAGCTTCCTATTTGACTGGGAGGCAGACCTTCTTCGAGCTTATTTTTCCAAGGTAAGAAATCCTTTGAACCATGGGCCAGGCAACCAGCCTATGCCGTCTCTGAGAACAGAGCAGACAAGCTGGGCAATCGAGACTGCAATGTCTTGGATAAAGATGTTAGTGGGTCGCTATAGCGCCTCTAATGGTCTGGTCACGCTATGAAACGCCTCATCACCCACGGCCTGATGTTCGGGAACCTCATCGAGGTGTCCTCCCCCGCCCTCATCGAACGCTACAACCGGGCGCTCAAGCATCTGACTGGCAAGACCACCAAGCTCAAGGACTTCCACATCGACCTCTCCGGCTACTCCCCGGAAATCGGGGATGAGCTGAAGGATGACCTCTACCTCAACCCCAACGGGGCGAACCGGCAGTTTATCCTTCTGACCACGGCGCAGAAGGATGCGCCTTTGCTGCACATCAAGTTCTCCACCTCGCGCGGCATCCTCACTCAGTTCATCGAGACCAACGAGGCGCAGCTGTTCGCGCTGACGGCGCGGGATGCGGTGTGCGGGGAGTTGCAGAACTCGGTCTACGCGGTGGACACGCCCGACAAGCTGTTCGACATCCGCCAGATCACGGTGGAGGCGGATACCATCGGTGGGCATGTGGCGGATGCGGGCAAGCTCGCCGCGCTGATCACCCGGTTCCGGGCGGAGCCGGACGGCTGGCGCGACGATGTGCTGGTGGCCGAGATGATCGGGCTGGCCAAGAAGACCGGCGATGTGACGCGGGTGCCGATTGCACTGCCGGCGATGACGTTTCAGCAGCCGAACTTCTGGACCAGCCATTTCGGCGGCGTCTACATCTTTCGCGATGTGAAGTTTCCGGCGGCGATTTCGACGCTGCCGTGGAAATCCTTGGGCGAGGTGCCGATTGCGCAGGTGATGGACCTGAGCCTGCGCAACCAGATTGCGGATTGGCTGGAGCGGAACGGGCTGGTGGAACCCATCGTGCAGGCGCGCGGCATGGATGCAGCGGCGGTGATCCGGCAGAAGATGGATTTCATTCTGGTCGAGGCGGCGGACGCGCTGGGCATCGAGATCGGCGACGCGCGGCGGACGGAACTGCGCAAGATCGCCTACAAGCTTGGCACCAGCCTGCCGGAGGAATTCCTCGGGCTGGCCGCTTTGTTGCGCTGGGTGGAGGGTGGCGGAGGTTGGCCGAAGATCACATCGGAACATCCGGCATATTTCTATACTCTGCGGGGCAAGGCCGGGACGGACCGCGACCTGGTGAACATGCTGCTGGCCGAACTGGCACCGATGGACGTGCGGCAGATGTATATCGTGCATAAGGAGCTGTTCTACGAAAGCTATGCCAAGTGGTCTGAGCGCAAGAAGACCTATGTGGCCGATTTTCTGGCGCGGGAGTATCAGGTGGACCGGGAGGGCGCGCGGACGGCGCTGTTCGGCCCGGAACCGGGGATGGACGAGGCGCTGCGTCCACAGATGGCGGCGGGCCCGAAACCGGCGCGCGATGTGGTCGGGCCATGGGGCGCGGTTGACAGGAGCAGGCGATGATCATCGGATGGCTGCGGCTGGCGTTCTTCCTTTATATCGGGCTGACCATCGCGTATTTCCTGACCGCGATCTATTCGCGGTCGGTGCGGCGCGAAAAGCTGGAAAAGGAATGGGACACCGACCCCGCCCGCGAAGGCCTGCCTGCGGGTGAACGGACGGCGTTTATCGAGACGGGGATGGTGGAATACGAGACGGGGCTTAAAAAGCGCCTGCTCTGGCTTATCTATATCATTCCAACGCTGGGTTTCGTTGCTACGATCTACTTCGTGAACTGGTACTGAAAGGAACGGCCATGTGGACCAAGATCAAATGGGGCTTGCGGATCTTTGCCGTTCTGATCATCGGCGCGTTTTTGCATTACACGCTGCCGCAGCGCGATATCGTGCATGTGATCAACACCTACAACAAGAACACGCCGATCGGGGCGAACTGGATGTTCTACTCGATCGAGGATACCGGCACGGGCGTCGAGACGACCTCGTTCATCCGTGACATCCGCTATATTGACGCGGTGTTCCCGGATGAAACCTCGGTCATGGTCTACCGCAACGAGGATACCGGCTGGTTCTGGCCTCCCTATTTCAAGTGGGACAGTTCCACTCTGCAGGCAGAAGCCCAAAACCTGAAATCAGACAAGACCAACCCGCAATGGGTGGCGGTCACGCATTACGGCTGGCGGCTGCCGATCTTTTCGATCTTCCCCAACGCGGTCAGCATCACCCCGGTCGAGGGGCCGGATGTCACGCTGATCCCGTGGGTGAACATCATCATCCTGTCGTTCCTCGCCTTCATCATCTACATGCTGCGCCGGATGTGGTTGCAGTTCCGCGAGCGGGCGGTCGACCCGGTGCTGGCCGACGCGGGCGAGGCGTGGGATTCGGTCGACGCCAGAGCGGATGAGGCGCGCAAGCAGGCGCGCGGGGTCTTTGGCCGCATTGGGGCGTGGTTCAGGACGTGGCGGGCGAAGCCATGAACGGGGCGCTCATCCATCCCTTGCGGGCTGTCTTCGCTTGATCCAAGCGAGGAAGCCCGTCAGGGCTGATGAGCGGCGCGGATCAGGTCGGCAGCCCGTTCGGCGATCATGATCACCGGCGCGTTGGTATTGCCACCCACAAGGCGCGGCATCACCGACGCATCGACAACGCGCAGACCTTCGATGCCGCGCACGCGCAAGTCAGGATCGGTAACCGCCATCGGATCGCTGCCTATCCGGCAGGTGCCCGTGGGGTGATAGATCGTGTCCGCCCGCGCCCGGATATCGGCAATCAGCGCCGCCTCTGATCCGTCCAGCGGGTACAGCCGCTGACCTCGCCACGGGGCAAGAGGTGGGGCGCGCAGGATGCGGTCCATGATCCGTGCGCCTGCTACAAGCGTGTTCAGGTCTTTCGGGTCGCTCAGGAAGTTCGGGTCGATCCGGGGGGTGGACGCGGGATTGGCGTCCTTCAGCCCCACCGTTCCCCGGCTTTCCGGGCGCAAGACGCAGACGTGGCAGGAAAACCCGTCCGCCAGATGGATCTTGCGCAGGTGCTGATCGACGATGCCGATGACGAAATGCAGCTGCAGATCAGGGCGCGACAGGACCGGATCGGATTTCAGGAACGCCGCGCCCTCCGCCATCGGCGAGGCGAACAGGCCTTCGCCGGTCTTGCGCCAGTCAAGCCCCGCCTTGACCAATCGTCCGATACCGCGCGGGTTCAACCCCACCACATCCCGGCGGGGCGAAGTGTAGCTGATGATGTAATCCAGATGATCCTGCAGATTCTGCCCCACCCCCGGCAGCGCGTGCGCGACGGCGATCTTGTGGTGGCGCAGTTCCTCTTCCGGCCCGATCCCTGACAGCATCAACAGCTGCGGCGACCCAAAGCTGCCAAGCGAAACAATCACCTCCCGCCGTGCCGTCAGCGTCTGTCGCCGGCGCCCCTGACGCACGACCAGCCCGGTGGCACAACGGCCTTCCAGAACGATGCGTTCCGCCCGCGTGCCCGTCATGACGGTCAGATTGGGGCGGTCCATCACCGGGTGCAGATACGCCGCTGCGGCCGAACACCGCTCGCCCTTGCGCGGTCCTGAATGGAACTGGGTGACTTGGTACAGGCCCGCGCCGTCCTGAACCTCGCCGTTGAAATCATCGTTGTGGGCGATCTGAAGCTGTGCGGCGGCGTCTAGAAATGCAGCGGTAATGGCGCGCGGCTGGCTTTGATCGGCCACCTGCAACGGGCCGTCGGCACTGTGAAACGGGCCTTTGCCACGCACGTTGCCTTCGGCGCGCAGAAAGTAAGGCAAGACCGACTGCCAGTCCCAGCCTTCGGCACCAAGATCGGCCCATTCGTCATAATCAGCAGGATGGCCGCGCACATACAGCATCGCATTGATCGCCGAGGACCCACCCAGCGCCCGACCGCGCGGCTGAAACCCGCGCCGCCCGTTCAGGCCGCGTTGCGGGATGGTGTGGAAGGCCCAGTTGTGCAGCTTTGGCCGCCCTGACACCATGGCCGCCACCAAGGCCGGGGCGCGGATCAGCAGACTGGTCCCCGGCCCACCCGCCTCGATCAGGCAGACGGTGACAGAGGGGTCTTCGGACAACCGGGCCGCAAGGACGCATCCTGCGGAACCGCCCCCGGCGATGATGTAATCGAAGGTCATACCAGCAGACTATTCCCAACCCGCCCGGTCGCAAGCGGAACCCTGCGTCAACTGCGCAACGCCCCACCCGTGGCTTTGCTGACCTTCTCCACGATCTTGGCCGATACTGACTCGATTTCGGCTTCGGTCAAAGTTGCGGTCGTCGGTTGCAGGCGGACGGTCAGGGCGATGCTTTTTTTGCCCGCGCCCATCTGCGCCTCGGCCTTGTCGCCGGTGAACTGGTCAAAGACGCGGACGGACTCAATCAGCGCCTTGTCCACCCCGGCAGCGGCATTGACGGCGGTCAACGCTTCAATGCGGGCGTCCACGACAAAGGCAAAATCCCGCTCCACCGCCTGCAGGTCCGAAATTGCCAGTGCCGGCTTCGTCGGCGTCTTGACCTTGGGATAGGGCACGTTGGCGATCAGCAGGGTGAAGGCGACGGCAGGGCCTTTCACATCCATCTGTTGCAGAATCCGGGGATGCACCTCGCCGAAGGCGGCCATCACGGTCGGGCCAAGGCCCACCACGCCCGACCGCCCCGGATGCCACCACGCAGCGGCCTTGCGGGTGATCTGGACGCGGACAGGTGCGCCAAGCGCGGCCAGCACCGCCTCGGCATCGGCCTTGGCGTCAAACACATCGACCATCCGGCGTGACCCGTGTGGGTCGCGCGGTGCGGCGGCCCCGATCAAAAGGCCCGCGGCTTGCAGGTGCTGGTCGCCGGGTTCGCCACCGTGGAAAGCGGGGCCGACCTCGAACAGCGCCAGATCCATGAACCCCCGCGCCTGATTGCGGGCGGCGGCTTGCAACAGGCCGGGCAGCAGGTCAGGCCGCAGATGCGACATTTCCGACGAGATCGGGTTGTCCACCCGCACGGCATCACTGCCACCGCCGAACAGCGCGGCAGAGGCGGCGTCGATAAAGCTGTAGGTGACGCATTCGTTGTAGCCCAAGGCAGCCAAAGTGCGCCGCGTGGTGCGTTCGCGCACTTGCAGCGGCGTCAGGATCGGTTTCGGCACGCCGGGCAGGCGGCGCGGCAGGGGTGCGCCTTGCAGTTTCGTCAGGCTGGCGATGCGGGCAACTTCTTCGATCAGATCCGCCTCGCCCAGAATGTCCGGCCGCCACGAAGGCGGGGTGGCCATATCGCCGGTGAAAGTGAACCCCAATGCCTCCAGCGTGGCGCGCTGGGTCGCCTCGGGAATGTCCATGCCAACAAGGCTGATCACCCGGGCCGGGGTCAGCTTGTAGGCGCGGGTGATGTCGGGGGCGCTGCCGTCCTGGACTACTTCGCTTGCTTCGCCGCCGCAAAGATCGAGGATCATCTGCGTGGCCAGTTCCAGCCCCGGAAGGGTGAACGCCGGGTCCACGCCACGCTCGAACCGATAGCGCGCGTCGGAGTTGATCTTCAGTGCGCGGCCCGTGGCCGCGATGGTGATCGGGTCCCAAAAGGCGGATTCCACGAAAACGTCGGTGGTGTCAGGTGAACAGCCCGACGCTTCGCCGCCCATGATCCCGGCCAGCGATTCCGGGCCATGGTCGTCGGCGATGACCATCTGGTCTTCGGTCAGGGAGTAGGTCTTGCCGTCGAGTGCCCGCAGGGTTTCGCCGACAACAGCTGGGCGGATGCGCAGCGCACCCTGCACCTTGGCGGCATCGAACACATGCAGGGGCCGGTTCAGCCCAAAGGTGAAGTAGTTGGTGATATCCACCAAAGCCGAGATCGGGCGCAGGCCGATGGCCCTAAGCCGCAATTGCATCCACGCCGGGGACGGGCCGTTCTTCACGCCCCGGATCAGCCGCCCGGTGAAATGCGGGCAGCCTTTGGCTTTCAGTGCAGCGTCGATCTGCACCCCGATCGGCGAGGCAAAGCTGCCCTTCACCGGCGGCACCGCCAGTGGTTTCAACGTGCCAAGCGCCCGCGCCGCCAGATCGCGGGCAATCCCCCGCACCCCCAGCGCGTCAGGACGGTTCGGGGTGACCTTGATCTCGACTATCGGGTCGGCCAGCCCGCGATAGTCGATGAACCGCGCGCCCAAGGGTGCGTCGGCGGGCAGGTCGATGATGCCGTCGTGATCGTCCGACAACAACAGCTCGCGCTCGGAACACAGCATGCCGTTGCTGTCCACGCCCCGGATGTTGCCCGGTTTCAGGTCCACCCCGGTGCCGGGCACATGGGTGCCGACCGGGGCGAACACGCCGACCAGCCCGGTACGGGCGTTGGGCGCGCCGCAGACGACCTGCACCTCTTCCATCCTGCCACCGGGACCGTCGGGATAGGTTTCCACCCGGCACAGACGCAGACGGTCGGCGTTGGGGTGCTGTACGGCCTCAATCACCCGACAGATGCGGAATGCGCCCAGCGTGCGGGCGGGGTCTTCGATCCCCTCCACCTCCAGCCCCAGATCGGTCAACGCCTCGGCAATCGCATCCACGCTTGAGGTGGTGTCGAGGTGATCTTTCAGCCAGGCGAAGGTGAATTTCATCGTATCGGTTCCCGGAATGTGCGGGTCAGGGATTAGCGCAATGGGCAGGAAAGGGGAAGCGGGGTCAGCCTTGGGCCAGGCGGGTATAGGCGGTGAACCCGGCGATCAGGACGGGCTGGTGGATCAGATAGATGATCAGGCTGTGGCGACCCGGAAAGGTCAGCGCCCGAAGGGTCGGCGACGGGGGCAATGACCAGCGGGGCAGCAGCCCCAGTTTCGCCGCCGCAAGACCCGCAAGGCAGGGCGCCAGCCACGGGAAGACCGGCACGTAATCCGCCATCGGCGGGCGGGTCTCGGCAAGGCCTGACCAGACCAGCCAAAGGGGATCGAACGCAGGGCTTTGCGCGACCCAAGGCAGGGCAAAGGCGACAGCGGCAGCAGACAGTGTCACCAGCGCAGGCAGTCGCAGAAAGGCCAGCGCAATCAGACTGCTGGCGGCAATCGCATGCAGGATGCCGAAATGGATCGGCGCCCCCGGGGTTGACCATCGGCTGACCACCGACACCAAAAGCGCCGCCCCGGCCACCTTTAGAAACCGCCCCCAGAAGGCGGGCCAGCGGATGCCCCGGCCATGGGCCAGCCACAGGCTGATACCGGCCAGAAACAGGAACGTCCCGGCGACGATCCGCGAGAAGGAGTACCAGAACGGCTGAAAGGTGGTGTCAGGCGGGATGTGGCCGAACATCTGCAAGTCAAAGGTGAAATGGAAGATCACCATGCCGACGACAGCCGCCGCGCGGGCGAGGTCCAGCGCCACGAGGCGGGGTTGCGGCAGGTCGGTCATTGGCGGCCCCTCGGCAGTGCGAGGGCACCTTAGTGCAGACGCGGCCCGGTTCAACCGCGAAGATCGGGACTAGGCGGACAGGCGGTCTGCAGAACGCTGAAGACCACGCCATCGCGGGCTACAGCACCCCGGCAGACCGCGTCGCCTGACAGGCCTGCAGATCGGCGATCCGCGCCAGCACGTCTACCGGCTGGCCCGCCGTCATGGCGCGCGCCTCGGCAAACCCGGCTTTGTCGCCGGTGCAGAGGCTGGCCAACACCCGGACCTTGTCGGTCGAAAAGCCAAAGTCCCGGCACAGGCCGATGAAGGTCAGCCCGACGATATCCTCGGGCTGACAGCGCCACTGGCTCCTGTCGCTGCGCTAGGCGGCCGGACGGAGGCCGATCTTTTCTCAATGGCGGCGTGGGACGCAGGGTTGGTCGTGGCTGCCGAGGTCTGGGGTGCTAGGGCCTGTTGACGTTCACCGTGTTTGAATGAGGGTTGCGGCGATTGCTATGAAGGCTTTGAAGCTCTGGTCTGTCTTGCAAGAGCGCATCGCTATCCCTCTGTTTTCTTTCCGTTTGCCAAAGTAGTTTTCGATCAGATGCCGCCACTTGTAGGTTTCCTTGTCGAACTCTGCTGGGAACTTCCGGTTCGATTTTGGTGGGATGACAGGAATGATGTCACGTTTTATCAGGTCCGTACGCAGCCAATCCGCATCAAAGGCCCTGTCCGTTGCCCGGCAATGGTTTGTTTGCAAACCATGAAAGGGGGCCAGCAGGTGCCCAGCGGACAGGCTGCGGATCAACGCGTCAGTTTCGCGCAAATCATGGGCCTGTCCCGGCATCAGGCGAAAGTCGACGAGGTTACCGAGGGCATCCGTCAGAGCCAGTATCTTTGTCGTCATGCCGCCGCGAGAGCGGCCCCCTCTCGGCGATTGCATGCAATCGCCTGCCGGGCAATGAATGGCCTGGCAATGAGTCCCCCTTTTGCGCCCTGACCCGATTTGCGCCCTGACCCGAGCGGTGGACTTTGACGATGGTTCCATCCGTTGCCCGGCAGGTGAATGGAACATTCACCGAGAGGGAACCATGGCGTATTCGAGGCCCGCGTCTGCGGCTAACACTATGAACATGTTATAGAAAAAATCCGCGTTGACCCATCTGCGGAACCGTTTGAATACAGAGTTCCACTTGCCAAACTCACCCGGCAACTCACGCCACAGCGCCCCGGTGCGCGTTCGGGCATTCTCCCGGACCGGTGGCGTTCATGCCCTCACTCCATAAAACCGCTTCCACAAACAGCCGCGGATCGCGCCCGGTCTGTCCAGGATCAGATGACTTCCCAAGGCAATACGGCTCAACA
>JANOQT010000022.1:0-2835 GCA_031415015.1 Paracoccaceae bacterium | reverse complement strand
CGACAAAGCCGCCCTCGCCTTCAGCCGGATCGACAGCGCAACCCTTCGTCAGGCATCGCTGGACATCACCGATTTCGGGGTAGCCGTGTCGGATCAGGATGCAGATCAGATCCGAACCGCTGGCGATGCCATCGACCGGCTCGGCCTGGTCTGGCTCGGTTTGACCAACCAGTTGACCGTCGCTGTCGCCCCGGCGCTGGAAACGGTGGCCAATGCGCTGGCCGATGCCACGCGGGTCGGTGGGGTGTTGCAGACCAGCATCAGCTTCCTCGGCGACCACATTGGCGAGATTGCCAGCATCGCCGGGGCCTTCGCCACCTTCTTTGCAGGGCGTTTTGTCATCGCGCTGGGCGCAGCAGCGCTGGGCGTCAACGGGCTCTCCCTCTCGCTCACCGTGCTGAAAGGGGCGCTGATCCGCACCGGCATTGGCGCGCTGATCGTCGGCGCGGGGGAACTGGTGTATCAGTTTTCCAAGCTAGTCGAGGGCGCTGGTGGCTTTGGTGCCGCGCTCGGGCTGCTCTCTGATCTTGCCAGCGAGGTCTGGGACAGGATCGGGCTGGGCGTCGATGCTGTGGTCGCCAGCTTGCAGGCCAGCTGGTCCGGGACCACAGCCACCGTCGCCGATGCGATGCAGGGCGCGCTGGTGGCAGTAGTGGGCTTCGGCAATTCGTCGGCGGGGGTGTTTCAAGGTGCGTTTGATGCCATGAAGGCGATCTGGTCAGCGCTGCCTTCTGCCATTGGCGATTTCGCGTTCCAGGCGGCGAACGGGCTGATTGGCGGTGTAGAGGCGATGCTGAATGGCGTCGTCACCCGGATCAACACCTTCATCTCCGGCTTGAACGCGGCACTCGACATGCTGCCGGAGTGGGCCACCGGCGAGGGTGGAATCCAGATCGGCACCCTCGATCCGGTCACGCTGGGCCGCGTCGGCAATCCATTTGAAGGGGCGGCAACTGCGGCCGGGGCCGCCGCAGCAGATGCTTTTCAGTCGGCGATGGGCCAGACCTACCTTCAAACGCCCGACCTTGGGCTGGGCACTTTGGCAGATGATGCACGCGCGCGGGCCGATGGCTATCGCGAGGCATCCGGCATGCTGAGCGATGCTGCCACCCGGCCGCTTGCGAGTTGGCAGGCGTTGCAGACCGCTATGACCACGGCCGGAACGAACGGTGCTGCGGCGCTGGATTCTGCCACCGTCGCTGCAGACGGAACCACTGATTCACTAAACGACGCGGGTGCTGCCGCAGGCGGCGCGGGTGCGGCGGGAAAAGCTGCCGGGGATGCAGCTGCTTCTGGCGCCGACGCGGCCGCGACTAGTTGGGCAGCAGTGACGGCGGCTTTGTCTGACTATGCGGCCAAGGCCCGAGATATTGGCGCCGATGTCGGCCAAGCGCTGGTTGGGGCGTTTCAGAGCGCCGAGGACGCCGTAGGGAATTTCGTCAAGACCGGCAAGCTGAGTTTCGGCGATCTGGTCACCTCGATCCTGGCCGATCTGGCAAAACTGGCGGCCCGCAAGTTTATCCTCGGCCCGATTGCCTCGGCGCTGGACGGCGTGCTGGGTTCGCTGGGAGGTGGCGGGTTGTTTGCCGGAATGACCGGGGCAGCGGTGCATCATGCCGGTGGACTGGTCGGCGGTGCTGCACCGATGCGCGCGGTCCCGGTTATGGCTTTCGCTGGAGCACCCCGGATGCATTCGGGCGGCTTTGCCGGTCTGCGGCCCGATGAAGTGCCCGCCATCCTGCAGAAAGGCGAGCGGGTGCTCTCCCGCCGGGAAACGGCAGTTTACGGCGCTGGCGGCAATGTCACGGTGAACATCCAGACCCGGGACGCGGAAAGCTTCCGGCAGTCACGCACGCAAGTGGCATCGGACATTGCCCGGGCGGTGTCGCTGGGCCGGAGGGGTATGTGAGTGCGACCCCGAAAGTGGACACCGGTTTCGGGGACCAGAGCATGAACAATGGAGGAAACTTATGGCGTTTCACGAGATCAGGTTTCCTGACAACATCAGCCGGGGCGCGCGCGGCGGACCGGAACGGCGCACGCAAGTGGTCGAACTGGCGTCAGGAGACGAGGAGCGCAATGCCAGCTGGGCCAATTCGCGGCGGCGGTATGATGTGGCTTACGGGATCCGCCGTTCCGATGACCTAGCGGCGGTGGTGGCTTTCTTCGAGGCGCGCAATGGGAGGCTCTTTGGCTTTCGCTACAAGGATTGGGCGGACTACAAATCCAGCCTGCCCTCGACGCCTACCGCTGCAACCGACCAACAGATCGGCACTGGCACCGGCAGCCTGAACACTTTCCGGCTGGTCAAACGCTACACGTCAGGCGCGCAAACATGGACCCGGACCATCGCCAAACCGGTCACTGGCACGGTTCGCGTCGCGCTGGGCACTGTGGAACAGATGTCCGGCTGGACGCTGGATACAACGACCGGCGTCGTCACCTTCACCACCGCCCCCGGCAGTGGCGTCATCGTCCGCTCCGGGTTCGAGTTCGATGTGCCAGTGCGGTTTGATACCGACATGCTCGACGTCACCCTCGACATCGAGCGGCTGGGGTCGATCACATCCATTCCGCTGATTGAGGTGCGGTCATGAAGAGCCTTTCCCCTGCGCTGCAAGCCCATCTCGACGAGGGCACCACCACCCTGTCCTGGTGTTGGCGGATTTCCCGCGCTGACGGTGTGACCCTTGGCTTCACAGACCATGACGCTGTGCTCACTTTCGACGGCACCGACTTCGAGCCCGAAAGCGGGTTCGCGGCATCTGAGGTGCGTTCTGGCTCCGACCTCTCCGTCGATGCGCAAGACGCTGAAGGCGTGCTGACCTCGGATCG
>JANOQT010000021.1:0-43360 GCA_031415015.1 Paracoccaceae bacterium | reverse complement strand
CTTGAGCGCCCTGTTATGCGCGAGTTATACGCGGGCCAGTTCAGGGTCTTGCAGATCGGTGTCCTTGGTCTGCTCATGCCCTCCAGCTATCACGCTGGATTCACAAGATGAATCCCTCACCGCATTTGTGCGACAGAGTCGCTTTGAGTGAGAAGGGAAGGCATGCCCTTTGCGTTCGACATCCACCACATCTTTACTCGCGAAATGATGGGCATCTATGGTCGCCAAATAGCCGAACTCCTCCAGCCGGGTGAATTCAACCCGATCAGCCCTGACAGCAATGTCAACAAGATCGCACGTTTGCGGGTCGCGGCGCTGTCCTGCGGCCTTCAGGAAGCCTTTTAAGCCAACACGTCATCACGCTGGCGGGTGGCGTTTCAGCCAGCGGACTTTCCCTCAGACCCCAAGCGTTTGCAGCGCGTGCAGTGGGGCCTCAAGGGTGGACCTGAAGGGTGGACCTGAAAAGCTCAATTTCAGAAAGCGAAGCGAAATCAGCGCCCAGAAGATAAAATGGTGCCCGCGGCCGGACTCGAACCGGCACGGCCTTGCAGCCAAGGGATTTTAAGTCCCCAGTGTCTACCATTTCACCACGCGGGCGGCGGGCGGGCGGCGGCTGCAGCATAGCGGCTTTCTCAGCGTCCGAAAGCCCAAGCTTGCCTGCTGTCTGACACCCCTTTGACTAATCCCCTCGCTCCGCGCAGATTGCCCCCATAGGGAGCGATGTCCATGGGCCAGCCCGCCGAACCTGGACTTGTGTCGTCGCAGGCCGTCGTTGAAGACAGCCTGTCCCATCTGCTTGCGCTGATCCGCCCGACTGGCCGCTTCGTATATGCCCACCCGGCAGGGCGGCCCGATATCATCCTCGACGGCTACAACATGCTGCGCCACTGCGGCACGCTGTGGTTCATGTTGCGCGCGATCAACGATCTGGAACTTGATCCCCAACCCGCTGCGCTGCGCGCCATTGAACGGGCCGTGCGCTATGCGGGCGACAAACTGCAGCATCCGGACTGGAGCCGTGGCCTTGGCCTCGTCACCCGCGACGCGGTCAAGACCGGCGGCATCGGTCTGGCACTGGCCATGCTGGCGGAATACCGCAAAGCCCTGCCGCGCGGGCTGTCGCCGGATGTCATGCCGCTGCCGATCGACGAGACGATTGCAGCCCTTCAGGCCTATGCGCTGGACCAGATCGACGGCGGCGATTTCCGCCACAAACGCCGGTTCTCGGACGGGGCGACACTGCCGTTTCGCAGCAACTATTACACCGGAGAGGTGCTCTTGGGCCTGTTCGTGACGGGCTGCACTGACCCGGCGGTGCTGGCGGTGGCCGAAACCCTGATGGCGCGGCGCTATGGTCTGCCGGAACAGAGCCACTGGATGGCCTATGCTGCCTGCGAGGCCGCCGAACGCGGGCTGACCGCTGCGTCCCGGGTTGATGGTTACCTCACTGACCTGATGACCGAGATCACCCAGAATTCCGTGTACCGTGCCCGCCGCGCCTCCACCCCGATCGCCTGCCGCACCGAAGCGCTGACCCGCTTCGTGATGCTGTGCGACCGCCGCCCCGCCACCTTCCCCGCCGCTTTGCGAAACGCCTGCCTGACTGCTGCCGAGGACAATCTGGCGCTGCAACTTGGCTGGTACGCAAATGGGCAGTTCCTCAAGGGCGACGGGAATGACACCGTGCAGATCGATTACATCCAGCACAACGCCACGTCCTTCCTGAACCACCTGCTGATCACCGGCTGACCCGCTGCCGCGTTGCGGCAATTGACTTCGCCGCACCCGGTTGCCCATATGGCGGCAAGAGAGTGCGGGGGATGCGATGAACAAGGTCTATCCGACGGCCGAGGCCGCCCTTGAGGGGCTTCTTAGCGACGACATGCTGATCGCAGCCGGGGGCTTTGGCCTTTGCGGCATTCCGGAGCTGCTGATCGCCGCCCTGCGCGACGCTGGGGTCAAAGGACTGACCGTCGCGTCCAACAACGCGGGCGTGGACGGCTTTGGTCTGGGAATGCTGCTGGAAACGCGGCAGGTCAGGAAGATGATCTCGTCCTATGTGGGCGAGAACGCCGAGTTCATGCGCCAGTACCTGTCGGGCGAGCTGGAGTTGGAGTTCAACCCGCAAGGCACGCTTGCCGAACGGATGCGGGCCGGTGGGGCGGGCATTCCCGGTTTCTACACCAAGACCGGCGTCGGCACGGTGATCGCTGACGGCAAGGAGCACCACGATTTCGACGGTCAGACCTATATACTGGAACGCGGCATCGTCGCCGATCTGGCCATCGTCAAGGCGTGGAAGGCCGACCCGTCCGGCAACCTGATGTTCCGCAAGACCGCGCGCAACTTCAACGTGCCCGCCGCCACCTGTGGCCGCATCTGCGTGGCCGAAGTGGAAGAGATCGTGCCCTTGGGCAGCCTCGACCCCGACAAGATCCACCTGCCCGGCATCTACGTCCACCGTCTGGTGCAGGGTGCGCACGAGAAGCGTATCGAACAGCGCACTGTTCGCAAAAGGGAGTCTGTCTGATGAACGATGAATTTGATAAGCTGGTTGACGTGCTGAACTCCAAACCCAGTGAGCAATGTGTCGTGACTTCCATCTTCCTTGAGGACCTCTTCATAGACCCAGAACTCCTAGCCAAGGTAGCTGAACGGCCTTTGAGTTCGGCTTTTGAGTATACAAACGTACCAGCGCGTAACATGACACTTCGGGACAAAGTGTTCGTCTTTGGCCCTAAGGAACCCGTCTGATGTGGGACCGCAACCAGATTGCCGCGCGGGCGGCGAAGGAACTTCAGGACGGCACCTATGTGAACCTCGGCATCGGCATCCCGACGCTGGTGTCGAACTACATACCGGCGGGCGTGAACGTGACTCTACAATCGGAAAACGGGATGCTGGGGATGGGTCCCTTCCCTTATGAGGGCGACGAAGACCCCGATCTGATCAACGCGGGCAAACAGACCATCACCGAACTGCCGCAGACCGCCTATTTCGATTCTGCGCAGTCTTTCGCGATGATCCGTGGCGGCAAGATTGCCATGGCAATCCTTGGCGCCATGGAAGTGTCAGAGCAGGGCGATCTCGCGAACTGGATGATCCCCGGCAAGCTGGTCAAGGGCATGGGCGGCGCGATGGATCTTGTGGCGGGCGTGGGGCGGGTTGTGGTGGTGATGGACCACACCTCCAAGCACGGCGAATCGAAGGTTTTGAAGGCCTGCACCCTGCCGCTGACCGGTCGCGCGGTGGTCAACCGCATCATCACCAATCTGGGCGTTCTGGATGTGGTACCCGGCGGCTTGAAGATCGTCGAAGTGGCCGAAGGGGTGACCGAGGCCGAGCTGCGCGCCGCGACCGAAGCCACCATCGTCTGAAAGATCGATGGGCAGATTGCCCATCCTACAGACCGGCCCATCTTGCGAATCTCCCCGTAGGATGGGCAATCTGCCCGTCATCCCCCCGAAGCTATCACCTTGAAAACACACGGGTCCGTGACCAGTTGCGGCGGGCTCAGGCACAGGCCTTGGGCGACCGTCCACGCCGCCAGCACCTTCGGCACATAATCGCGCGTCTCGGCATAGGGTGGCACCCCTGCATTGGCCTTGACCGCGCCCTCGCCGGAATTATAGGCGGCCAGAACCATCAGGGGATCGTTGTCGAACTCGTTCATCAACCAGTCCAGATAGGCCACCCCACCCTTGATATTCTGCTGCGGGTTGGTGGAATCGGTCACGCCGAACCGCTCCGCCGTCGCCGGGATCAACTGCATCAACCCCACAGCCCCGGCAGAACTGACCGCACTGGCCTTTCCCGCGCTCTCGATCCCGATCACCGCCAGCACCAGTGCCGGTGACACATCCGTGCCGATCGTCGCCTTCAGGATGTCGGTGCCGTAGGTTTCCGCCACCTCTTGCATGTGCTGCAAGCGCGGGGTGGACACGCCGCTGCCCCCCGGCCCCTGCGACAGTGCGGCCAACGCCATGGCGAAATCACGGCTGCTGTCATTCAGCCCCGGCGGAACCGCATCCCAATACCAGGCATAGGACGACGACGGCGCGGGTCCCGGTGCCACATCCTCGTCCTCGTCCGACTTTTCTTCAACGTGATCATGCACCGGATTGGGGTCGACCTTGGGCAGAGCCGCCAGACGGCGCGCCTGTTCCACCGGGTCGATCTGCACCGTGATGCGCTTGCCTGGCAGGCCCTCGCCGACCTTGACCCGCTTGAAACTGAAGTCTTCTTCGGCTGCTGCCGAAAACGGGGCGATTGCGCAGAGAATCGCTGCGACCGGTCCTGTGATGTTCCGCATGGAGAGGGTGCCTGCTCTTTTTGTTATTTTGCCCGAGAATCGCAGGTTTCCGCTGTTCGGGCCAGAGAATTACCGGCTGAATCATGGCATTTCCGCCAGAATTGACCGAAAAACCACGCATTCCGGAAGGATAATGAAGATTAAATGAAGTTTTTTATCTTTCTGGATCAATGCGTTGAATGGCTTTTCCAGGGTTTCCGGAAGATTTCGAAAAAGGCCGGATCTCGTCCCAACTGATGCCACGATTGGGGGGCCATATAGGGTCATACCGAACGGGATCGGCGCGGAACAGAGGCCAGACCGAGACAGTCCGAAGCGGTTGAGTGATTAAATCTGAGCACCTTAGAAAGGGATACGACAATGACCAAGTTCTCTGCTTTCCTGAAAGACGAAGCCGGCGCCGTGACTGTTGACTGGGTGGTTCTGACCGCTGCCGTTGTCGGCTTGGGCCTGGTTGTCTTCACGTTCGTTCGTCCGGCCGTTTCCGACCTTGCCGTGCAGATCGGTAAAGAAATCGGCGTCGCTGGCGTGAAGATGGCGACCCCCTGATCAAATTCTGACCGGTCAGCCCGAACCTTTACGAAAGGCCACATTTACTCCTAAATGTGGCCTTTTTGCTGACTGTTCCAGTTCATTTAATAATTTCAGATCAGTATGTTAAGGTTTTTTGACCTGCATGGAAATTTTCCACAAAAAGTCGAACCTTAACCCAACTAATGCCACGATTTGCGGATCATATAACGTGATACCCAGTGGGTGCGGGGCGGACCAGAAGTTCGAGCCACACAGCTCATAGCGGTGAAGCGAGTAAAACTGAGCACCTTAGAAAGGGATACGACAATGACCAAGTTCTCTGCTTTTCTGAAAGACGAAGCCGGCGCCGTGACTGTTGACTGGGTGGTTCTGACCGCTGCCGTTGTCGGCTTGGGCCTGGTGGTTTTCACCTTCGTTCGTCCGGCCGTTTCCGACCTTGCCGTGCAGATCGGTAAAGAAATCGGCGAAGCTGGCGTGAAGATGGCGACCCCCTGATCAAACTCGGGTCTTCTGATCTGACATTGACCTGAGAGCCGCGCCTTGCGAAAGGCGCGGTTTCCTTTTGTGCCGCAACGATAGCCTGCGGCAACCGGTGAAATTATCGCCTGCCCGGCCGAAATCGCCCAATCTAGGCTAAAGTTTCGCCGCAATCCCGAAGGATATTCGAATGTAACGGTCGAATGGGCGGCGCGAGATTACTGAGGGGGCTAACGATGGCTGCAGGGACCCGTTTCCTTACCGACGAACGCGGTGCCGTGACCATCGACTGGGTGGTGCTGACAGCTGGCATCGTGTTCATCGCCCTGACGTTCATGGCGCCGATCACTGCGGCCGTCGGAACGTCCGCGCAGTTCATCGCTTCACAGATCGCCCTCTATTCGGATTACCTGCCATAGCGGACAACAATGCCACGGACTGACTGATAACCTTGTGAGCGCGCTCCTCTCGGACTAAGAGGGGGGCGCTTTGGCGTTGTCCACCATCATGATGAGAGAGTTGAAAAGATGAGAGCACTCTTTGGTTTGGTACTGATCGTAGGGTTGGGCCTTGCGGGCGCCGCAGTCTACATGGCGCAGAATTTCATCGGGCAGACCCAGGCCGCGCTGGCCGAGGAACGCGCCTTCAACGAAAAGGCCGGCAAGCTGGTCGAAGTTTTCGTGGTCAACAAACCCCTGAAGTACGGCGATGCGCTGACCGATCAGGATGTAACCGCGATCTACTGGCCGGAGCAGTACCTGCCCGAAGGCATCTTCCGCGACCCGGCGCTGCTGTTTCCCGCCGATGCGAAGGGCCCACGCTACATCGTCCGTTCGGTCGAACCGTTCGAGCCGGTTCTGGCCTCGCGCGTCACCGAACCGGGAGAGGTGGCCGGGCTGACGGCCAAGCTGGAAAAGGGAATGCGCGCCTTTGCGATCAAGGTCGGCGTGGCCTCGGGTGTCTCAAGCTTTGTCCAGCCGGATGACTTCATCGACATCTACTGGACCGGTGCCTATTCCGGGTCGGAAGGCGATGTAACGCGGCTGATCGAAAGCTCGATCCAGATCATCGCCGTCGACAACGCCTTCGGCGAAGGCCAGTCTTCGGCAGACACTGTTGCCACGACGGTGACAGTCGCCGGAACGCCAGATCAGATCGCGCGGCTGGCGCAGGCACAGGCCACCGGCGGTCTTTCAATGTCTTTGGTCGGCGACAGCACCGAATCGGTGACCAGCAAAATCGAAGTTGACGGGAAATCTCTGCTGGGGATCGAGGAAGAGGCCGTGGTCGAAGTCGAGGCTGAAGAAGTCTGCACGATCAAGACCCGCAAGGGCGCCGAGATTGTGGAAACGCCGACACCCTGCAAGAACTGAACGGCTCAAAATCCCGGGGCGCGGCCACATCATCTGGGGCCGCGCCCTTTGTTTTTCGCCACTTATGGCGGGCTGTTGCAAGTTATCCACATCAACAAAACCTTCCAACTGATTGATTATTGCAAATAAAGGCCACCTCCTGCATTCTGTCCGGGATATGGGCGTTCAAGACCCAAACCGAGGCGTGGTCGAAAGGGCAGATCACATGAAAATGAAACGAACACTAATTGCTGGTTACCTTGGGGCCATGTTGGCATCCACGGCTATGACGCCGGTCGCGGCTCAGGTCTTGCGCGTGATGCAAGGTCAGTCGGCCGAAGCGCTGAACGTTCCGATGAACCGGGCCGTTGTTGTCGAAAGCGACGTCCCCTTCGCAGAGCTTTCCATCGCGAACCCGGGCATTGCCGATATCTCCACGCTGTCGGACCGCTCCATCTACGTTCTTGGCAAGGCACCGGGCCGCACGACGCTCACGCTGCTGTCGCCGGACGGGAAACTGATCTCTAACGTCGACGTGAACGTCACGCCCGACATCGCGGAGTTCAAGGAGCGTCTGCAACAGATCCTTCCGGGCGAAAACATCGAGGTTCGGACCGCGAATGACGGTATCGTGCTGTCGGGCGTCGTCTCGTCCACCGCCAAGCTGGACCGGGCGCTTGATCTGGCCAACCGCTATGCACCGGACCGCGTGTCGAACCTGATGAACGTCGGCGGCACCCAGCAGGTGATGCTGAAGGTCCGCTTTGCCGAAATGCAGCGGTCGGTCAGCAAGGCGCTGAGCAGCTCCCTGTCGGTGTCCAGTGTCGGGACCGACGATACTGTCGTTGCCGGTGCCGGTGGCGGCCTTCCCGGTGCGACCGGTGCCATTGCTGTCAACTTTGGCGTCGGCGACTTTGCCTTCGCCGTCGCGCTGGAGGCCCTTGAGACCAAGGGCATGGTACGGACTTTGGCTGAACCGAACCTGACCACCCTGTCTGGTCAGGAAGCCAAATTCCTGGCCGGTGGAGAGTACCCGATCCCGGTTTCACAGGAGGCCGGTACGATCACGGTCGAGTTCAAGCCCTTCGGCGTCGAACTGAACTTCACACCGGTGGTGGTCGACGGCGACATCATCAACCTGACCATCAACGCAGCGGTGTCGTCTATCGACCCGACGGTCACCTTCACACAAGGCGAATTGACGATCCTAGGTTTCAAACGCCGCGAAACCTCGACCACGGTCGAAATGCGGGACGGGCAAAGCTTTGCCATTGCTGGCCTGCTGCAGGATGACTTCCGCGATCTGAACAGTCAGGTTCCATGGCTGGGCGATGTGCCTGTTCTGGGTGCGCTGTTCCGCAGTGCCGACTATCAGCGCAACCAGTCGGAACTGGTGATCATCGTCACCCCGCATCTGGTGACGCCGGTCAGCGGCGAGGCGCTTGCCCTGCCCACAGACCGTGTGCGCATCCCGACGGAACGAGAGCTGTTCCTGTACGGCGAAGCCTCAGTGTCGCCAACGCGCGGCGCTGCAGGCGAAGTTGCCCGGCAGGATTTCAGCACCTCTTATGGCTATGTGATGGAGTGATGCAGATGACCGGTATGCTTTCCAAGCTGCTTGCGACCTCGGCCCTCCTTGCATTGGTGGCCTGTGGCGAAACTTCGACAAGCTGGGACAAAGAGTCTGGGTCCGAAGTGGACAAAGGCCAGTTCGGCAACGCCACGATGAACAACACCCTCATCCAGTCGGGTGAGATATCCTACACCGTTGCCCTGGCCGAACGTTTCGCGGCCGAGGTTCCGGACACGATCAACTTCGCCTTCAACAGTTCCCAGCTGGACGATGAGGCGCGTGCGATCCTGAAGCGGCAGGCCGATTTCATCCGGCAGTTCCCGGAAGTGCGGTTCCGCGTGTTCGGCCATACCGACCTTGTCGGCAGCGCGGGCTACAACCAGAGCCTCGGTCTGCGCCGCGCTCAGGCTGCGGTAGCATACCTAAGCACGCTCGGCGTCAGCCGGTCGCGTCTGGAGGCGGTGGTGTCATACGGCAAGACCCGCCCGATCATCCAGACCAACCAGCCCGAAGAGCGCAACCGCCGCACGGTCACCGAAGTCTCCGGCTTTGTCGGCTCGCATCCGCTGGTGCTGAACGGCAAATACGCCGCGATCATCTGGCGCGAATACGTCGAGAGCGCCACGCGACCGATCGTGACGCCCACGGCAACGGAAGCCGCGGTGACCGAGGGCGGCGGTTGATCGCCACTTGTTGGAAAGAATTTCAGGGGCCGGGCATTTGCCCGGCCCTTGTCGTTTCCAAATCGTGTAGAAACCCCAGAATGACGCAGTTTTGGCCCAATTCTCGCCACCATTAGTGACCACCTTGCACTGGACAAGAACAGTGGCAGGGACCGCAAACTGCGCCACTTCGGAAGCCCCTGAAATGCCGCCTCAATATCGTGGTATATCAGTTGCTTGCGGTTCAGGCCCTGAAAGGACGTAAGGCAATATGACGAGCACAGCCACCCTCCAGCCGGACTCAGGGCCCATCCTCGCCTGCACGATTTCGCGGGATGTGCAGCGATTCGATCTGCTGATCGACGACATGGAGCAGGAACTTGGTGAAGCCTGGGGGGATCTCAATTTCGAGGACGCTCTGGTCTTCCTGAAACAGCCCGATTCTTCATCCATGCAGTTCGTGGCCATCGCGGTCGATTCCGAGGATGAGTCCGAACTCAGCAAGATGAACGACGTGATCAAAGCGGCGAAGGCCAAGAAGATCAAGGTCGTGCTGATTGCCAATCAGGTCAGCCCGACGGTGCTGCACCAGATGCTGAAACTTGGTGCCGACGATTTCGTCCCCTACCCGCTGCCCGAAGGCGCATTGCACGAGGTGTTGGAACGCCTGCGCCGCGTGCCGGTGGTGATCGACGGATTTGACCCGGAAACCGGCCAGCCGCTGCCCTTCCGCGCAAAGGGTGATCGCAATGGCGTGATCCTGCCCGTGCACGGCATGGCGGGCGGTGCCGGGGCCACCACCTTTGCGGCCAACCTTGCCTGGGAACTGGCCAATGTGGACGGCGCTGCAGGGCAACGCGTCTGTATCCTCGACCTGGACCTGCAGTTCGGCTCCATTGCCACCTATCTGGACCTGCCGCGCAAGGAAGCGGTGCTGGAAATTCTCAGCGACACCGGGTCCGCCGACAGCGACAGCTTCCTGAAATCCATGCTGACCTTCAACGACAAGCTGCACGTCTTCACCGCGCCCGCCGACATGCTGCCGCTGGACATTGTCACCGCCGAAGATATCGGCCGCATCCTCGACATGGCGCAAGCCAACTTCGATTTCGTGATCGTGGACATGCCCTCGACCGTGGTGGCCTGGACCGAGGCGGTGCTGACCCGGGCCCATGTCTACTTTGCACTTCTGGAACTTGATCTGCGGTCTGCCCAGAACATCCTGCGCTTTGTCCGCGCATTGAAGGCCGAGGCGCTGCCGCACGAAAAGATCCGCTACGTCCTGAACCGGGCCCCGAAGTTCACCGATCTGTCCGCCAAGGCCCGGGCCAAGCGGATGGCCGAAAGCCTTGATATCACGATCGAAGTTCAACTGCCCGACGGTGGCGAGCAGGTCTCACAGGCCAATGACCATGGCCTGCCCATCTCGGAAAGCGCGCCGAAGAACCCACTGCGCAAGGAACTGCAAAAGCTTGCCAAGTCCTTGTATGACCTGAACAAATCTGCCGAAGCCACCAGAGTTTGACTTTATGAGGGGGACGACCCGTGTTTAGCCGTTTCAACAAGCAGAGCTCCACCGGACCCACGCCCGCCGCGCCCGGCGCACCGGTTCAAAAGCCCAGCCTGTCCGCCCGGATCACCGCGCCCGTGGTTCCGGCGAAATCCGCTGCCGAGGCAATGTCTGCCGAAAAGGAAAAGAAACGCCGCGAGCGTCTGACCGAGCTGAAGCTTGAAATTCACAAGCGCCTGCTTGAGGATTTGAACCTGTCGGCGCTGGAAAGCGCCAGCGAAGCCAGCCTTCGCCAGGAAATCTCTTCACTGGCCTCAGAAGCGCTGGACGAGATGTCCGTCGCCCTGAACAAGGAAGACCGTCAGTCCCTGACGCAGGAACTTTATGACGAGGTCATGGGCCTTGGCCCGCTGGAACCTTTGCTCAAGGACGATACGGTCAACGACATCCTCGTTAACGGGCCCAAGCGCATCTTCATCGAACGCAATGGCAAGCTGGAACTGTCCGACATCACCTTCCGCGACGAACGCCACCTTCTGCGGATCATCGACAAGATCGTGTCCGCCGTGGGCCGCCGCGTCGACGAGAGCAACCCCTATTGCGACGCCCGTCTTGCGGATGGCTCGCGCTTCAACTGCATGGTGCCGCCGGTGGCCGTGGACGGATCGCTGGTGTCGATCCGGAAATTCAAGAAAGACAAGCTCAAGATCGAGGATCTGGTCCGCTTCGGTGCCTTTACCGAAGAAATGGCCGCCTACCTGCAGGCCGCCGTGTCCTGTCGGCTGAACATAATCGTGTCGGGCGGTACGGGTTCGGGGAAGACCACCACGTTGAACGCGCTGTCGTCGTTCATCGACAACCACGAACGCGTGCTGACCATCGAAGACACCGCCGAACTTCAGCTACAGCAGGTGCACGTGGGTCGGATGGAAAGCCGTCCGGCCAACGTCGAAGGCAAAGGTGCCGTTACCCAGCGCGACTGTCTGCGCAACGCGCTGCGGATGCGGCCTGACCGGATCATCGTGGGGGAAACCCGGGGGGAAGAGGTCATCGACATGTTGCAGGCGATGAACACCGGTCACGACGGGTCGATGACCACGATCCACGCCAACAACCCGCGCGACGCGATCAGCCGTCTGGAAAACATGGTCGCCATGGCCGGCATCGAAATGCCGCTGAAAGCCGTGCGCAGCCAGGTCGCCTCGGCCGTCAACCTGATCGTGCAGGCCAGCCGCCTGCAGGACGGCACGCGCCGCATGACTTCGGTGACCGAAATCACCGGGATGGAAGGCGAGGTCATCTCGATGCAAGAGATGTTCCGGTTTGAGCGCCTCGGGATCGAGCCGAATGGCAAGATCATCGGCCGCTTCAATGCGACGGGAATCCGGTCGAACTATTCTGACCGCTTCCGCCAGTGGGGCTTCGATTTGCCCGCCTCGATCTACGAACCAACAGTCTGAGTCCCGCCATGATCAGTGCAGCACCCCTTATCTACATTCTGGTTTTCGTGGCCGTCATCCTGATTGTCGAAGGCATCTACGTGCTTGTCTTCGGCAAATCCATCAGCCTGAACAGCAGGATGAGCCGACGGCTGACGCTGTTGGAAAAGAACGCGAACCGCGAACAGGTTCTGGAACAGCTCCGCAAGGAAATGAACCAGCATCTGAATTCCAAAAGCATTCCGCTGTATTCCGTGCTGGCCAAAAAAGCGCAGCGCGCGAACATCGCCTTCTCGCCGCAGCAGCTGGTGGGCATCATGGCCGGTCTGGCGGTGTTTTCCTTCCTGATGCTGACCGTAATGACCGGTGCCGAACTGGTCGTGCGCATTCTTCTGGCCATCGGCATGGGCGTGGGCGGGGTGTACGTCTGGGTCAACAACAAAGCCAAAAAACGGATGGCACTGCTGGAAGAACAGTTGCCGGATTCTGTCGAACTGATGGTTCGCAGCTTGCGGGTCGGACACCCGTTTTCCGCCGCGATCGGCATCGTGGCCAAGGAAATCCCCGACCCTCTGGGATCAGAGTTCGGCATCATCGCCGACGAGGCCGCCTATGGCCGCGACGTGACGGAATCGCTGAAAGCTTTCGCGGAACGGATGGACAGTCAGGATTTGCGCTTCCTGTCGGTCGCCGTGTCGATCCAGCAGCAGTCCGGCGGCAACCTCGCCGAGATTCTGGAAGGCCTGTCCAAGGTGATCCGCGCCCGTTTCAAGCTGTTCCGCCGGGTCAAGGCGATCACGGCCGAGGCGAAATGGTCGGGCATGTTTCTGTCGGCCTTCCCGCTTGCGGCCCTGCTGATGATTGTCACCATCAAGCCCGACTATTACGACGCCGTGCGCGAAACCGCCGTTTTCGTCCCCGCCGCCCTGGTCGTTGCGGTGTTTCTTGTCATCAACGTCATCTTCATGAAGGTGATGACCAACATCAAGGTGTGAGGCCGATATGAACCCCTTCTCCAGCATCATGACCATGCTGACCGATGCGATGGGCCCGCTTGGCCCCCTGATCGCGGTCGGCATGCTGGGCCTGCTTCTGATCCTCATCGCCCTGCCGACGATGATGAAAAAACAGCGCGACCGCTTCAAGGAACTGAAAGAGGTCGCTGACCCCAGTTCCGGTCGTGGCAATCAGCGCGCGCTGCGCCGGACGGAAAAGGTCGACAAGCTGGAACGCTTCGCCCAGTTTCTGGAACCGCAGAAGAAAGACGAATTGTCCGCCGCCAAGCTGAAAATGCTGCGCGCAGGCTACAGCTCGAAGAACTCCGTCCGGATGTTCCACGCCATCCAGTTTATTCTTGGCATCACCTTCCTTATCTTGGGTCTGATCTACGCCCTGATCCAGTCGCTGCAAACCGACGTCTCCACCCAGTCAATCCTGATGTATGCGCTGCTGCCCTGCGCGTTTGGCTATTATCTGCCGAAATACTGGGTCGACAAGCGACTGGTGAAACGGCAGACGGAAATCATTCAGGGCTTCCCCGATGCGCTGGACCTGATGCTGGTCTGTGTCGAGGCCGGTCAGTCGCTGGATCAGTCGCTGATCCGCGTCGGCAAGGAAAGCCGCGCCGGGTATCCTGCGCTCGCCGACGAATTTGACATGGTCGCCCAAGAGGTGAAGGCCGGAAAAGAGCGCGTCATGGTTCTGAAGGACATGGCTGAGCGGGTTGGCGTGCCGGACGTGGCCTCTTTTGTCACCACCCTTGTTCAATCCGCCACCTTCGGCACCTCGGTCGCCGATGCCTTGCGGGTATATTCGGCCGACATGCGCGACAAGCGGATCATGCGCGCCGAGGAAAAGGCCAACATGTTGCCGACAAAACTGACCCTTGGAACGATGCTGTTCACGGTTCCGCCGTTGCTGGTGATCTTGATTGGCCCTTCTATTTACGGTATCGCAACAATGCTGGGGTCGATGGCGAACGGAGGCTGACAGCGGCAGGCAAGGAACGACGTGCGCACAACAACTGGCCTTCTGGTTCTGGGCTGCCTGTGCCTCGCCGCCTGTAACCCGGCAGGCGTCAGCCGCAACGTGCCTTACGGGGTGGACGCGCGTGGCGCCTCTGTCGATGGCCTGACCGTCGGCCACCGCCTCATGGAAGCGGGCGAGCATGAACTGGCGTTGAAAGCCTATCTTCGTGCTGCCGGGGAACAGGGCGTGACTGTCGATGTCCTGTCGGCAATCGGTTCGGCCAATCTGGCGCTGGGCAGGCTTGGTCAGGCGGAAACCCTGCTGCGCCGCGCTTTGGAGGTGGACCCGACCTTCGTTCCGGCCATGAACAACCTTGGCGTCGTGCTGATGGAACGCGACAAGATCGGCGAGGCGCGGGTCGTATTTCAGCAGGCTTTCGCTCAGGATAGTGGCCAAACAGACTCGATCCGCGAAAATCTTAAGCTGGCTATCGCGCGAAGCGAATCACCTGTGTATGATTCCCCGCAAGTGGAAGGCGAGTTCCGCCTCGTGCGGCGTGAGAAGGGCAAATACGTGCTTCTCACCCAGCTCTGAGGCAAGGGCTCCGGGCAGTCAAAAAGGACGCTTAACATGCGCCACCCTATTCTTGTTACGCTGTGCCTGGGCGGCACTGTCGTTTTGTCGGGTTGTCAGGGAAACTCGGACGAACAGGTCCAGCGCGCCCTGAAAGACGTCAACGTCATCGACGAATCCAACCTCAATGACATTATGATGACTGTCGGCGACCCGAACGAAGCGGTCGCGTACTTCACGGGTGCCCTTCAAAAGGATCCGGGCCGGGTAGACCTGATGCGCGGGCTGGCGAAATCTCTGGTCCGGGCCCAAAAGCCGACCGAAGCCGCCCAGATCTGGACCCAGATCGTCGCTCATTCCGAAAGCGGGCCGGAAGACCGGGTGTTGCTGGCCGATGCCCTGATCCGGTCGAACCAGTGGGACAAGGCGAAGGCGGAACTGAACCAGATCCCTCCGACCCATGAAACCTTTGATCGCTACCGGCTGGAAGCGATGATTGCCGACAGCGACAAGAACTGGGCAAAGGCCGACAGTTTCTATGAAATCGCTGCCGGACTGACCACCAAACCGGCGGGCGTGCTGAACAACTGGGGGTTCTCCAAGCTGACCCGCGGCGAACATGCCGGTGCCGAAAAGCTGTTTACCGAGGCGTTGAAATACGATCCCTCATTGTTCACCGCCAAGAACAATCTGATCCTGGCCCGGGCTGCGCAGCGCAAGTATGACCTGCCCGTTTTCAGGATGACCCAGACCGAACGAGCCGAACTGCTTTACACCATGGCGCTGGCTGCGGTGAAGCAGGGCGACGTGACGGTCGGCAAGGGCCTTTTGCAGCAAGCAATCGACACCCACCCGCAATTCTTCGATGCCGCCTCGCGCAGCCTTGATGCCCTTGATGCGAATGTGAAAACCTGATGCTGACGACAAAGGCTGCACTGATCCTTCTTGCGCTTGTTCTGCCAATATCGGTCTGGGCCTCGGTGTCGGACCTGAAGCGGATGAAGATTCCGAACAAGGCCGTGTTGACGATGGCCGCAATCTGGCCGCTGATAGGCTGGATGCTGGTGCCGTTCGATGCCTGGCTTTGGGGTTTTGCGCTGATGGCGATCGTTCTGCTGCTGGGCTATCTGGCCTATACCACCGGAACATTCGGCGCCGGTGATGCGAAATATGCCGCTGCCATGGCTCCGGTCTTCGTCGGTGCAGATTATGCGTGGCTGATGCTGCTGATCGCCTCTTGCCTGATCGGTGCCTTGATCACCCACCGTATCATGCGGGGCATCCCGGCGATCCGCCGAATGACCCCGGATTGGGAAAGCTGGACGCAGCGGCGGTACTTTCCGTTGGGATTTGCCCTGTCCGGGATTGTGGTGTTCTATCTTGTTGCCGCGATCTGGCCGCAAGTCTGACACAAGTCGCATTTATCCTCTCAATGGAAGCAGTCCTCTGCATCCGCTGCAATTGTCCACGGAGCTGGTTGAATGAACGCAGAAGCCCCGCTGTCGAATGTCTCGGCACCGCCGTCGCCACGCAGCATCGCCGATACCGGCCTTTCGATCGTGATGATGCGCGACATCCTGTTGAAGTCGATCTTCCGCACCAACCTTGACACGGTCTCGGCTCTGTCGAGGGTGATTTGCGTTCCAGTGCCGCTGACACAGGAACTGGTCGATCTGGCCCGCACCCAAAAACTGCTGGAAGCAACGGGCACCATGCACGCGACTGCTGGCAACGAAATGGGCTACCAGCTGACCGATGCCGGCAAGGCGCGCGCGCTGGATGCCCTCAGCCAGTCGGAATACTACGGTGCAATGCCGATCCCGCTGGAACAGTACAAGGTGCAGATCAAGCGCCAGTCGGTGCGTGACATCCGCCTGTCAAGGGCCCAGTTGCTGTCGGGAATGGGCCATCTGATCCTGCCGCCCGACCTGATCGACAACCTCGGCCCCGCCGTCACGTCGGGCCGGTCGATCCTGATGTACGGCCCACCCGGCAACGGCAAATCCTCCATCTCGCACGGCATCCGCGCGGCGCTTGGCGACAAGGTCTATGTTCCGCGTGCCATTGAATACTCCGGGCAGATCATCTCGGTCTATGACCCGATCGTGCATTCCGCGGCCGAAGCGAACATCGACGATCCGAATTCCCTGCGCCGCACCTCGAACAAGTACGACAACCGCTATGTCTATTGCGAACGCCCTTCGGTGATCACCGGCGGTGAACTTTCGCTCGATATGCTGGATCTGACCTACAATCCCACCGCACGGACCTATCAGGCACCGCTGCAGCTGAAAGCCACCGGCGGCATCTTCATCGTCGACGACCTTGGCCGCCAGGCCGAACCGCCGCAAAAGATCGTCAACCGGTGGATCGTGCCACTGGAAGAATCGCGCGACATCCTTGCGCTGCAGTCGGGCGAGAAATTCACCGTACCCTTTGACACGCTGGTGATCTTTTCCACCAACTTCCACCCGAACCAGATCTTTGACGGCGCGGCGCTGCGCCGGATCTTCTTTAAGATCAAGATCGACGGGCCAAGCCAGGAAAACTTCCTGAAAATCTTTGCCATGGTCGCGCGCAAGAAAAAGATGCCGCTCGACGAACAGGCGCTGATGTACCTGATGAAGGTCAAATTCCCGACCATCGACAACAACTACGCCAATTACCAGCCGGTGTTCCTGATCGACCAGATGATCGCTGTGTGCGAATTCGAGAACATCCCCTACCAGATGTCCCCCGAACTGATCGACCGCGCCTGGGGCAACATGTTCGTCCGGCAAGAAGACATCGCGCATTGAACCGCACGCGTCAGGCAAACAGCCTGACGCCCATCTCGGTCACCACGGCATCCAGCCGCTGATCCGTTGCGTCAACCGGCACCTCAGCCACCTCTTGCGCCGCGAACGCGAACCCCACGGCAAGCACTGGCCCCCGCGCCCGCAACCCTTCCAGCGTGCGGTCATAAAACCCGCCGCCATAGCCCAGCCGGTAGCCGGCTGCGTCAAACGCCAGCAGCGGCACGATCAGCACCTCTGGCTCCACCCAGGCGCCCTCTGCCGGGATCAGCGCCCGGAACGCGCCTTCGATCATCGCCGCCCCGGGTGTCCATTCCCGGAACCGCAACGGCTGTGCCTTGCCGATGATCACCGGCACGCCCACCGGGCCCTGATGCGCCGCCATCGCGGGCAAAGGGTCAATCTCGGTCCGCATCGGAATGTAGCCGGACAGCACGCGACCGGCATGCGCCGCGAGATAATCCGCCAGAATCTCGGCGGCCTGCCCCTGCCCCGCCGCAAAGGCAACTTTGCGCGCGGCAAAGGCCGCCTCTCGCGCCAAGGCCTTGATATTGTTCATATCAGCATGACCGTCGCCAGCCCCAGAAAGGCAAAGAACCCCATCACATCGGTCAGCGTCGTCACGAACGTGCCCGAGGCCAGCGCCGGGTCCAGCCCGAACCGCTCCAGCGTCAGCGGCACCATCACCCCGCCCAGCGCCGCCACGATCTGGTTCACGATCATCGCCATGCCCAGCACCATCCCCAGCTTTATGTCGCCAAACACCACCCAGGCCCCCGCCCCCAGAATAAGCGCCAGCCCCAGCCCGTTCAGCACCCCCGCCCCCAGTTCGCGCAGCACCACCCGCCGCGCGTTGGCCTGTGTCAGGTCGCGCGTCGCCAGCGCCCGCACCGCCACGGCAAGCGATTGCGTCCCAGCGATCCCCCCGGTCGAAGCGACTATCGGCATCAGCGCCGCCAGGATAACGATCGTCGAAATCGTATGCTCGAACCGGCTGATCACCAGCGCCGACAGGGAGGCCGTGAACAGGTTCACCACCAGCCACGGCAGCCGCTGCTTCATCGTCTCGAACGCACCGTCAGACACGCTGGCCTCGTCGCCCACACCGGCCAGTCGCATCATGTCTTCGCCGTGCTCTTCGTCCAGCACGTTCATCGCGTCGTCGATGGTGATCACGCCCACCAGCCGCCCCGCCGCATCCACCACGGGGCAGGAAATCAGGTGATACTGGTTGAACATGTAGGCCACATCCGCCTCGGCGTCGGTCGCCTCGACAGTGCGGAAACTGTCCTCGGCGATATCACCCAGCCGCGCCTCGCGCCCGGACGACAGGATGCGCCCCAGCGTAGCATATCCCACCGGCCGCATCGCCGGATCGACCAGAATGACATGATAGAACTGGTCCGGCAGATGGTCCGATTTTCGCAGAAAATCAATGGCTTCACCGACAGTCCAATGGTTCGGGGCCACGACGGTTTCGCGCTGCATCAGCCGACCGGCGGAATACTCCGGGAAGGCCATCGCCTGTTCCACCGCCATCCGGTCGGCATCTTCCAGCGCGTCCAGGATCATGCCCTGCTGCGACGGCTCCAGATCCTCTAGAATGTCGACCACGTCATCGGATTCAAGATCGCGCACCGCGCCGACCAGCACGTCGCGCGGCAGGCTCTCGATCACCTCTTCGCGGATTGCGTCCGAGATTTCGGACAGTATCTCGCCGTCTATTTCATGCGACCAAAGGGCAAGCAGCGCGCGCCTGTCCGACCCGCTGATCTGTTCCAGAAGGTCAGCGATATCAGCGGCATGCAGCGGTTCCAGCAGCGCATCAAGACCGTCGCGATCCTCAGCATCGACGGCTCGCAGCACCGCGTCGATGCGACCCTGGTCCAGCGTTTCGTCCTCTGGGTCCGCCAGATGTTCCGCCATGCTGCCTCCTCGCCGATTGCCGCGACCTTATCGAAAGCTGTTTCAATGAAACAGGGGGCGGATACCAAATTTACCCTTGGGGATAAAGACACTAGGTTACATCGGCAAGAACAGGGGCACAGCCATGGCCGATCTACTTCTGGGGCAGGTGATCTGCTTCGACGGTGACCCGTTTGACAGCCTTGAGGCCGCGCAGCATCTGACCCACGGGGCCGTGCTGGTCGACGCAGGCCGGATCGTTGCCGTGGGGGACGCTGCCACCTTGCGCGAACAGGCCCCCGGCGCGCGTGTGCATGACTATGGCCGCGCCCTGATCTCGGCCGGCTTCATCGATGCGCACGTGCACTATCCGCAGACCGCGATCATCGCCAGCTGGGGCAAGCGGCTGATCGACTGGCTGAACACCTACACCTTCCCCGAAGAGATGCGCTTTGCCGATCGCGCCTACGCCGATGACATTGCCGGGCGCTACCTTGATCTGGTGCTGGCGCGCGGCACCACCACCGTCTGTTCCTATGCCACGATCCACCCCGAAAGCGTGGATGCGATCTTCACTGCGGCGCAAGCCCGGGGAATGCGGGTCTATGCCGGCAAGACCTGCATGGACCGCAATGCCCCCGACGGCCTGCGCGACACCGCGCAATCCGCCTATGACGATTCGAAGCGGCTATTGCAGAAATGGCATGGGGTGGACAGGCTGTCCTATGTGATCACCCCGCGCTTTTCGCCCACCTCCACGCCGGAACAACTCGCCGCTTTGGGCGCGCTGTGGCGGGAATACCCCGACTGCCTGATGCAGACGCATCTTTCCGAACAACTGGATGAAATCGCCTGGGTGCGCGACCTGTTCCCCCAATCCCGCGACTATCTGGATACTTACGAGGCGCAGGGCCTGCTACGTGAAGGTGCGCTTTACGGCCATGCCATCCATTTGACCGAACGCGAGAAATCCCGTCTGATCGAGGCGGGGGCCAGCCTGATCCACTGCCCCACCTCCAACACCTTCATCGGCTCGGGTCTGTTCGACATGGGGCTGGCGCGTCATCTGCGCGTCGGCCTTGCCACCGATACCGGCGGTGGGTCGTCCTTTTCCATGCTGCGCACGATGGCTGCGGCGTACGAGGTGGCGCAACTGCGCGGCCAGTCGCTGCACCCGTCGCAATTGTGGTGGTTGGCGACCCAAGGTTCCGCCCGCGCCCTGCATGCCGAGGCCAAGATCGGCAACATCGCGGTGGGGATGGAGGCTGATCTGGCGGTGATCGACCTCGCCTCCACACCCGCCATCGCGCAGGCCGCAGCGCGGGCCGATGACCTGTGGCAAGCGCTGTTCCCGACGATCATGATGGGGGATGACCGGGCCGTCCAGACGGTCTGGGTCGGCGGGGTAGAAGTTAACAAAGTCTGAATCTTCGAAAGCCAAGCCGTTGATTTATATATGTACGAAGCTTTGTCCACGCGCGGACAAGGTCTATTCCGCCAGCTCCCACCCATCCGGGTAGAAGTCATGCTTCAAAGCAATCGAGGTGGCGATCCGCTCGTAATTCCATATATCCTCCGCCGTGACCGGTATCGGGCCGATCGAGGCGATCAGGGTCTCGCCGTCCTTGGCCCGCCGGGTCTGAAACCCCTCGACCCGCAGGGCCCGTTCCAGCGCGGGCCAGCTTGCGTCCAGTTCCTCGATGAAGAAGCTGTAGTCGATGACCGACGTTTTCGGCAGGCTCACGCCCTTCGACTGCCGGAACGTGTCAAACGTCTCGCGACGCTGCGTCTCAAAGTTATGCTGAATCGGGCTGTCCATGCCGCCTTTTAGCGCAAAGCCGGCCGCCTGGCACGGGCTATTCGACAGACGGACAGTAGCCCCGGTCAAAGGCTGCACTGTATCCCCACCCAGATGCATTCCGCGCCTCGAAATCCATTGGCGGCAGATCACGCGTCCCGCCGTTCACCGTGGCCTTGCCATTCCACAGGTCCAACTCGCACTCAAAAGTCTGGCTGTCAGAATAGCGCGTGTCCTTGTGATAGAAGCCGATCACCGTGAACTGGTTGTCGAGGTATTGGATCTGCGTCACCGTCCGCCCCTGATATTCCTCATCGGCGAACTGGTTCACCACTTGCAGGATGCTGCCGTCCGGCGTGTCCACAACCTCCAGCCGGGGAAAGCCTTCGCTGGCATAGGCCATGAGTGAAATCTCGGCATTGTCGAACTGAACATTCTCGTCCGCAGCGGGCACGCCGTTCAACTCGTTCCAGATTTTCAGCCGCGCGGTCTGGCCTTCTTCGCTCAGCACGGCGCGAAAATAGAAGCCCTGGTTCGACGCCCCGGCCCAGTTGCCGGTCACGTCCGACAGGGTCTGCGCCGAGGCTGGTGCGGCGAGAAGCGATAGGGCAAGGGCTAGCATGCGCATTCGGGTGTTCCTGTGACTGTTAGCCCCGACCATGTCGCCAACGAATGCCAAGGGAAAGGCCCGGAATTCCTCACCCCGCCAGCGCGCGGGCCAGTCTGCGCTGGCGCTCCAGCACCTTCGGCAGATCAATTGTCGTCAACGCGCCGTCCCGCACCACCTGCCGCCCCTCAACGAACAGGTCGCGCACCCGCATCGGGCCGCACAGAATCAACGCGGCCACAGGGTCCCATGACCCAGCCGCCTCAACCCCGCGCAGGTCCCAGATGGCAATATCCGCGCGCTTGCCCGGTTCAAGCACACCCACGTCATTGCGCCCCAGCACCTGCGCCCCGCCCAGCGTCGCGATCTCCAGTGCCTCGCGCGCGCTCATCGCATTGGCCCCAAAGGCTACCCGCTGCAACAGCATCGCCATCCGCGCCTCGGCCGCCAGATTGCCCGCGTCGTTTGAGGCGGATCCGTTAACCCCCAGACCAACCTTCACCCCCGCATCCCGCATGGCCCGGACCGGAGCGATCCCCGAGCCGAGTCTACAATTCGAACATGGACAGTGGGCCATACCCGTCAGACTTCGCGCAAAAAGTTCAATTTCCGAACTATTCAGCTTTACGCAATGCGCGTGCCAGACATCGGCACCGGTCCAGCCAAGGTCTTCGGCATACTGTCCCGGACGACACCCGAACTGCGCAATCGAATAGGCGATATCCTCGTCATTCTCGGCCAGATGGGTGTGCAGCATCACCCGCTTGTCGCGCGCAAGCAGTGCCGCCTCGCGCATCAGATCCCGGCTTACCGAGAAGGGCGAACAGGGTGCCAGCCCCACCCGGCACATCGACCCATCGCTCGGATCATGGAACCCGTCGACCACCCGGATCATATCCTCCAGGATCGCCGCCTCGCCTTCGACCAGACTGTCCGGCGGCAGTCCCCCGGCACTTTCTCCGATGCTCATCGCGCCGCGCGTCGGATGAAACCGCAGGCCCACCTCGGCGGCGGCATGAATGGTATCCTCCAGCCGCGCGCCGTTCGGGTAAAGGTACAGATGATCAGAGGTCAGCGTGCAGCCCGACAGCGCCAGTTCAGCAAGCCCGACCTGCGCGCTTACAAACATCTCCTCCGGCCCGAAACGTGACCAGATCGGGTAAAGCGTTTTGAGCCAGCCGAACAAAAGCGCGTCCTGCCCCCCCGGCACCGCCCGCGTCAGCGTCTGGTAAAGATGGTGGTGTGTATTGACGAGACCCGGGGTGACCACGCAGCCGCGCGCCTCCACAATATGTGCCCCGGGTGCGGATATCTTCTTCCCCACCGCAGCAATGACCCCGCCCCGGATCAACACATCGCCGCCGGAAACCTCGCGGCGCGCGGCGTCCATCGTCACGACGACGTCGGCATTTCGGATCAGGATGTCTTGCATGGTGCTTCCCCCGCAACCCTTCGGTTAACACAAGACGGACCGACAGAAGGGGGAAGGGCTCGGGTTCCGCATCACCAGTTTAGCGCAGCCAAATCCCGGCCGACAATCTACTTTTGCGCGAAACTGAATTAACCATTCAACAGGGCAAGTGCCTCGGCATGAATCGTTCGGTTCGCTGCCGCCAGGACCTGCCCGCCGTTGTGGCAGGGCCGGCCTTGCCAGTCGGTCACTATGCCTCCGGCAGCCTCGATCACCGCAATCGGGGCCTGCACATCATAAGCCTGCAACCCCGCCTCGATCACCAGATCAATCTGCCCTGCCGCGATCAGCGCATAGGCATAGCAATCAGTCCCGTAGCGGACCAACTTGGCCCGTGCGGCCACACGGCGAAAGGCAGCCCCCTCATCGGCACTTCCAACCTCCGGGAAGGTGGTGAATACGATTGCCTCGCTCAGCGGCCGCGCCGGACGCACGCCCAGAGGTACCGTGCCCGTTGGCCCGGTCACTTTTGACAGGCCTAGGCCGCCCTCAAACCGTTCACCAATATAGGGCTGGTCGATTATTCCGTAGAATGGCCCCACTGCATCACGGACCGAGATGAGGACCCCCCAGGTCGGAGTCCCGGACAAATAACCGCGGGTGCCGTCAATCGGGTCCAGCACCCAGGTCAGGCCCGTGGTTCCTGCCACCGGGCCGAACTCTTCACCCAATATCCCGTCATCCGGACGCCGCCGCGCCAGCACTTCGCGCATCCGCTGTTCTGACAAGCGGTCAGCCACCGTAACCGGGTCAAACCGTTGACTTTCCTTGGTTTCCGCTGACAATCCTGGTTTGCGGAAATGGGCCAGAGTGGCCACGCGGGCCACGTCTGCCAATTCGTGCGCGGTGGCCACAAGGTCTGCCGCCACTGCTTCGCTGACACGCATCTTGTTTTCTCCGCCCTGACCAGTCCCCAGACTATCCCCTGCGGGCGCTAAACGCTCGCAGGGATCAGGTCAAGATATTGGCTTTCAGGCGGCCTCGGACAGCACCCGCGCCAGATCAAACAGACGGCGGCGCTGTGCCTCCGGGATCGCGTAGTAGGAGCGCACAAGTTCAAGTGCTTCCTTGTCTGCCATCATGTCGCCCTGTGCCAGAATTCCGGCAGCCTGACTTTCGCTCAGCCCCTCAAAAAAGAACGAGATCGACACGCCCAGCGCATCGGACACGTCCCAAAGACGCGATGCGCTGACCCGGTTCATTCCGGTTTCATATTTCTGGATTTGCTGGAACTTTATACCTACCTTGTCGGCAAGCTGCTGCTGGGTCATCCCCACCATCCAGCGCCGATGACGAATACGTTTACCTACATGTGCATCAACCGGGTGCTTCATAATTTACTCCAATAGGTGGCTGGTCCCCTCACAATTATACAAGCAAATTTCGTGCCAAAAGCCACTGTGAACGACCGCCGGAGCGATTTTTTTGAAATGGGTCCAAAACCTGTCCTTTTGGATATGCCCAATTATACAGATGTTCAAAACACGGCATGGTTGTCCCGGTCAACACCCATGGCGCGCCTTAGGCAGGGACGATTCGCCTTTAACGCGAAATCCACTTTGCATCGCATTTTGCAAATATTTTGCGATTACCTCGCAAAACGCGAATATTGAGGCGCTTGCCAGCAACCGGATTGTCGCTTTACATGAAAAATCGCTTATCCTCCAACAAAGCAATCATCAGACACAAAGAGGAAACCCATGCGCGCGTGGCAAGTCGTGTCTCTTGGCAGCACTCCCGTCCTGACCCGGCTTTCCAGGCCGGTTCCCGCAGAAGGCGAGGTGCTTGTTCAGGTCGCGGCGGTCGGACTCAATTTTGCTGACCTTCTGATGGCGGACGGGCGCTATCAGATGCGGCCGGCCCTTCCGTACGTTCCGGGGATGGAATTTTCCGGCACTGTTACGGCCTTGGGCCCAGGCGCGATTGGACCTGCCCCCGGCACTCGGGTGCTTGGGATATCGGGGACCGGCGCTCTGGCAGAGCTGCTGTGCGTTGCGGCAAGCAGCCTTTCGGCGCTGCCCGCAGGCATGCCAATGCCAGTTGCGGCAGGATTTCCCATCGCCTACGCCACCGCGCACTTGGCGCTGACGCACAAGGCAGCGCTGCAACCGGGCGAAACCCTGTTCGTGACCGGCGCTGCCGGAGGGGTGGGTCTGACGGCGGTAGAGATCGGCAAGCGGCTAGGCACGCGGGTGATCGCGTCGGCGCGGGGGGAAGCGAAACTGGCCGCCGCGATGGCCGCCGGGGCAGATCACCTGATCGACAGCGATGCACCCGGCCTGAAAGACACGCTGCGCGAACTTGGCGGCGTCGATGTCGTCTTTGATGTGGTGGGCGGGCCAGCCTTCGACGACGCGATGCGGGCCACACGGCCGGACGGACGGCTTCTGGCCATCGGTTTCGCCTCTGGTCAGGTACCGCAGGTCGCCGCCAATCTGCTGCTGGTCAAAAACCTGACCGTTTCCGGATTTTGGCTGGGCGGCTATCAAGCCAGCAACCCGTCGTTGGTGGCAAACAGTCTGGCGACCCTGCTGGGCTGGTACGGTGAAGGCGGGCTTAACCCGCAGGTCTCGCATGTGCTGCCGTTCGACGCGCTGCCAGAAGGCCTAGCCCTGCTGAAGTCGCGGGCCAGCACCGGCAAGGTGGTGATCGAGGTTGATCAGGCCGCCCCGACACGCTCTCGCTGATCCACCGCCACAAGGGTGGGCCCCCGGCCGCCGGCATAAGAGCGGCGGATCAGTTCGGCCAAAGCCTGCGCAGTGGGGCTGCCCGCCGCGCCGCCCACGTAAAGGTTCACCTTCATCCGGCCCAGATCCGGCAGACTGTTGCCATGCGGTACCGGCTCTACATAAGGCGGCTCGGACCCTGACAAGATCGCGTTGACCGCCAGATCGGCAGCCACCGTCGCCTCGATGGTGCGGGTGCTGTCGCTGTCCACCGCCATCACCCAAGGAATGCCCGCCGCGTCCAGCGCCGTCATGGCAGTCTTGCGAAAGCCGCAGGACGGCTCGAACGCCAGCTTCAGCGGCCGCGATTTCCAAGCCACTCCGCCCGCCGCCCCGAACCACAGCAAGGGCAGTTCAGCGAGCGTTTCACTTCCTGGCATCGTGTCGGGTTCCGTGGTGAGGATCACGTCACATTCACCCCGTTCAAACTTGTCCTTCAACGCAGCGGTGAACGACGACAAAAGCGTCACCTTCATCTTTGGATACTCCCGCGCAAAGCGCTGCAGCACCTGCGGGATCGCCGGATAGACGATGTCATGCGGCACACCCAGCACGATCTCGCCCTCGTGCAGATTTGTGGTCAGCCGCTGAAACGCCTCGTCATTCATCGTCAGCATCCGCCTTGCATACCCCAGAAGTAACTCGCCCGCCGGGGTCAGACCGACTTTTCGCGCCGAGCGGTCCAGAAGGACGACATCCAGCATCTCTTCCAGACGCTTGATCTGCATCGACACTGCAGATTGCGTCAGGTTCAGAAAGCCGGCGGCGCGGGTCACCCCGCCATAGTCTGCCACGGCCACGAAGGACCGCAAGGCAGTGATGTCCAGATTGCGCATCATATCACATTCCCTGATGGTATCCGTCAAAATCATTCGTTTTACGAATATGCGTCACCGGGGTAGTTTGATCAAGAGAATTGATTGATAGCGCCCACAACTCAACGAAACCCGATGATGAAAGGAAAACCGATGGCACCCGTCACCGCAACTTTTACCCCACTCCGGCGCCCATATCGACTGGTTGGCCGCCTGCGTCATGCGCTGTCCCTTCGCAAGCAACGCCTCGCCCTTGCGGCGCTGGACGATCACTTGCTGGCGGACATCGGGCTTTCCCGGGAAGACGCTCTTGCCGAGGCATCTCTGCCGCTTTGGGACGCGCCCGGACACTGGGTCAATCAGGCGCGACCAGCAGCGCAGTTTTTTCGGTTTTCCGACCGAAACGCTTGAAATGTGGGGCAGCACCACCGATATTGCCTGCATGTGGTCACGCCGGTTTCCCGGCGTTGCCCTTAGGGACAACATCGGAGGCTTCACATGGCTGATTATCAAACTACGCGTCCGGTTGGCGTCGGCATTGGTGCCGCGCAGATCGACGCAGGGCTTCGCGCCCATATGAACAAGGTCTACGGGCTGATGTCCGTGGCAATGCTGGTGACAGCGGGCGTAGCTTGGGGGGTCGGGACATCCGATCTCTTGAACTTCCTGCGCACCCCCGAGGGCGGGATGACTATTTTTGGCTGGGTGATCATGTTCGCCCCGCTGGCAATGGTCTTCGCATTCGGCGCTATGATCAACCGGCTTTCGGCAGCTGGCGCACAGCTGTTCTTCTATGCCTTCGCTGCAGTCATGGGCCTGTCGCTGGCGTGGATCTTCAAGGTCTTTACCGGCGTGTCCATCGCGCAGACCTTCCTGATCACCTCGATCTCATTCGCGGGTCTGTCGCTGTACGGCTATGTCACCAAGCGTGACCTGTCGGGCATGGGCACCTTCCTGATGATGGGCCTGATCGGCTTGGTCGTCGCCATGGTGGTGAACATCTTCCTCGCCTCATCGGCACTGGCGTTCGCAATTTCGGTGATTGGTCTGTTAATCTTCGCTGGTCTGACGGCTTACGACACGCAGAAGATCAAGACGGACTATATCCAGCATGCGCAGGCGATGGATCAGGAATGGCTTGCCAAGTCCGCCATCATGGGCGCGCTGAACCTCTACCTTGACTTCATCAACATGTTCATGTTTCTGCTGCAGCTCATGGGCAACCGCGAATAAATCGTTTCACTGTCCAAAGCCAAGGGCCGGTCGCAAGACCGGCCCTTTGTCATGTTGGCGGCAGGTCGGTCAGCATTCGCACCACCGGAAAGACGATGCCCGGCCCCAAGGATACCTCGGTCGGGTACAGCACCCGGAACCCAAGCGCAGTATAGAATGGCACCGCCGTCCACGTTGACAGGCAGTCAAGCCCCCGCAAACCAAAGCCTGCTGCATCCTGCATTACGGCAGTCATAATCGCCCGCGCCAGGCCTTGCCTGACAAAATCGGGGTCTGTCGCCACGTGCCGCACGTAGGCCGCGTCGTTCCAGCCGCGCGACTCTGGGCGCCCGGGTGCGGCAAAGCTCCATCCACCAGCCGCCTTCACATGCCCAGTTCCGTCCATCGCCAGAACATATCGCCCCGAGGCAAGAAGTGTGGGAACTGTCCGCCTGACAATCGGGATCGCCATGACCATGGTCGAGGGCGCATAGTCCGCCGAGAGCAACTTGGAATAGCTGCGCGACAGTAACCGGTTCACGGCTGACAGATCGGCAAGATCGGCGCGTCTGATCGTTAAGGCTTGGTCCATTTAGTCTAGATGGAGCGGTTTGTGCAAAAGAAAAGGACAAACTTTCATTAGGTTTGCGCAAGGATTGGGCACCGGAGTGCGCCGGTCATGGGCTTCAACGTCCCTTGCGTCGGCTTTTCGCAAACTTTGCCGCCTAGCGCCCAGCAAAGCCAGAAACACTTCTCATGACCCCAACGCCCCCAAAACCCGCCGGCCCCAAGGGTCCAACAACGGTAGATCATCTGGTTATTGCAGACCGTGCCCAAGAGGCTGGTGCAAGGCATCCAGCGCTGTCGCTGACGCCCCACTTCAAGACCCGCCCCGGCGATGATCCCCACGCCGGGACGCCCCAATGCAAAAGGCCGCCCCCTAAGGTGCGGCCCTGCGTTCGCCAGGTGACTAAGACCTACTTGATCTTGCCTTCCTTGTATTCCACATGCTCCCGCTTTACCGGATCGTATTTATTCACGACCATCTTTTCGGTCATGGTGCGGGCGTTTTTCTTGGTCACATAAAAGTGCCCGGTGCCCGCCGTCGAGTTCAGACGGATCTTGATCGTGGCTGGCTTCGCCATAGTCGTTTCTCCTGCATCGGGCAGCCTTATAGCACCCGGTGAAATGCTTGAAGCTGCCTTTTAGTCAGCAAGGCGGCAGAGTCAACAGCCAAACACCCGGGACGATGATCAAATTGACCGCGCAAGGCGCGCGAAGCCCACCTGCCTCGCCTCAGCGCTTGCGCGCAGCAGCTCGGGTCGTGAAAAAATGCGCGGATGGCCTGTAAGCCGGATCTTGTCCGAGCCTTGCGGCTCTGGATGACCATTCCTCTGCCGACCGTGTTACCACGGCGGTCAAGCTGCCAACCCGGGCCTCTCGGGCGATGGCGTCCCTGCGGCGGTATCCGAGGCTTGCGCCCGGACCAGCCCCGCGCGAGGCCCCTATTTGGCATTGCTCCGGGTGGGGCTTGCCGTGCCGGTTCTGTTGCCAGTCCCGCGGTGGGCTCTTACCCCACCGTTTCACCTTTACCCTTGCGAACAAGGGAAGTCTCTTCTCTGTGGCGCTTTCCCTGGGGTTACCCCCGCCGGGGGTTACCCGGCACCCTTGCCTTCTGGAGTCCGGACTTTCCTCGAAGCTTGCGCCCCGCGGTCATCCAGCCATCCGCGCGATGCCGGGGTTATGCTTGCGGCGGCGATCCGTCAACCGGAAAGCGTCGCGCAAGATCGGCGGCAAGGGCACGATCGGTGTCATCAAGCAGACCAGCCGCCCACGGACGAAAGCGCTTGCGGAATGCGGACAGCAGCATTCCTTCGGCCGCATCGGGGTAACCAAAGCGTCGCAGATCGGCCACAAAGTCACCGGCGGTCGCAGGTTCGGGCCAGACCGACAGGCCTGCCAGCGCCAGCCGCCGCCAGTCAAACCGCTGGCCCGGATCTTGCTTGCGGTCGGGCGCAAGGTCGGAGTGCCCGATCACGGCTTCAGGTGGCAGCGCCCAGCGCGCCATGATCCCGGCCAAGAGCCCCTCGAGTGCCGCCATCTGTGGCTCTGCGAACGGCTCTGCCCCCCGGTTCACCAGTTCGATCCCGATGGAGCGGGAGTTCACGTCGCCGCGTCCGCCCCATGCCCCTGCCCCGGCATGCCAGGCGCGCATCGCCTCATCCACAAGGCACAGCACCGCGCCCTCTGTATCGATCAGGTAGTGCGCCGACACTTCGGCCACGGGGTCGCACAGCCGCTCCAGCGCGACTGCACAGCTTTCCATCGCGGTGTAGTGGATCACCACCAACTCTGGCCGCTGCCCGCCCCGCCGCTCGCCAAAGTTGGGCGAGGGGTGGGTCAGGCTCACTGCAGTGCTGTGCGGAAGGGGCGCGGATCCCAGCCGCAGGCAAAGCCGTCGCCGTCGGGGTCAACGCCCAGCTTGTCACGCTCTGGCCCGCCGGTGCGAAGGAATTCCGACTGTGCCAGATCGGCAGAGGCGAACTTGGCACAAGCGACATTCGGGTCGCGCTTGCCCAGGCTTCGGCGCTGGTGCAGCTGCACCCCCGGCGCGTGGGACGTAGCCAGCGCATATTCGACGATGTTCGGACCGGACTCACCGGGACGCTGCGGCAGTTCCTTGGGCTGGACCACGACGTATTCCGCGCGGTTGCGCGCGATGCGTTCCTTGTCGCTTTCAATCGTCTCACGGCTGGACACGGCACCAAAGTCCTGCTCGTCCGAGATGCCGGTGTTGTTGTGGACCATCTCGCCGGATTCTTCCTTGATCCCGGCTGGCGCACCGCCACGCGGACGGTTGACGCTGTCGGTGCCCGGATCTGCCACTGCCACAGGGCCGGCCACAACCACCGGCGGCGGAGTGGGGGGAAGTGTCCCGTCGGCCCGGTCGATCGCCGCGGCCGCTGCGGCCGGATCAAAGCTGCCCGAGGGCGGCGGCACCACAACGGGTCCCGGTACAGGCGCAACCGGGCGCGCCCCGCGGATATAGCTGTTGTAGTCCTGGAACCCGACACCGCTGTTGCTGTCAGGCACTGTAGGCGTGCAGGCAGCCATGGTCAGGATCGCCAGCATCACGCTGGCCCGGGGGGCGAAAGGAAAACGGGTCATCACTGCCTCTGGGGACTGCTTTTTCCGCCCATTACCACCATTTTTCGGCTTTGGCCACAAAGCCCGCGCGCTGTTCCAAAACATGCGCGTGATTGAGCAAACCAGCCTCATCCCACGGCCGCCCGATCAGCTGAAGACCCAGCGGCAACCCCGTGCTGTCCAGCCCTACCGGAACCGCAATGCCGGGCAGACCAGCAAGGTTGACCGTCACGGTGAACACGTCGTTCAGATACATCTGGATCGGGTCGGCGTTCGTCATCTCACCCAAAGCGAAGGCGGCACTTGGCGTGGCTGGCGTCAGGATTGCGTCGATGCCTTCGGCAAACACGGTATCAAAATCACGCTTGATCAGCGCACGCACCCGGCGCGCACGGTTGTAGTAGGCGTCATAGAACCCCGCCGACAGGACGTAAGTCCCAACCATGACCCGGCGCTGAACTTCCGGGCCGAACCCTTCGGCGCGGGTCTTTTCATACATTTCGGTGATGCCGTCCCCCGCGCTCAGCTTGGCGCGGTGCCCGTAGCGCACGCCGTCGTATCGGGCGAGGTTGCTGGACGCTTCGGCTGGCGCAATAACGTAGTAAGCTGGCAGCGCGTATTTCGTATGCGGCAAACTGATGTCCCGGATCACCGCGCCCGCATCGCGCATCATGTCGATGCCGCGCTGCCAAAGTGCCTCGATCTCGGCAGGCATTCCGTCCATGCGGTATTCCTTGGGAATGCCGATCACGCGACCCCGGACATCGCCGGTCAACGCTGCCTCGAAATCGGGCACGGACAGGTCGGCGCTGGTCGAATCCTGCGGGTCAAACCCGGCCATCGCGCCCAGCATGATCGCCGCATCGCGCACCGATTTGGTCATCGGACCCGCCTGATCCAGCGACGACGCAAAGGCCACGACACCCCAGCGCGACACCCGCCCATAGGTCGGCTTGATCCCGACAATGCCGGTAAAGGCCGCAGGCTGGCGGATCGACCCGCCCGTATCTGTGCCTGTCGCCGCCAGACACAGATCCGCCGCCACCGCCGCAGCCGATCCGCCTGACGAACCACCGGGCGTCAGGGTCCGGTTGTCCACCCTCCAAGGGTTTACCGCATTGCCGTAGCACGAGGTCTCGTTGCTGGACCCCATGGCAAATTCGTCCATGTTCAGCTTGCCCAGCATCACCGCGCCCGCACCGAACAGCTTTGCCGTGACGGTGGACTCGTACTCTGGCTTGAAGCCTTTAAGGATGTTCGACCCGGCCTGACTTGGCACGCCTTTGGTGCAGAACAGGTCCTTGATCCCCAAAGGAATACCACACATCGCAGGTGCGTCGCCCGCCCTGATCCGCCCATCCGCCGCTCGCGCCTGATCCAGCGCAATCTCGGGCGTCTTGTGCACGAACGCGTTCAGCCCGTCGCCTGCATCCATCGCGGTCAGAAAGGCCATGGTCAGATCAACCGCCGTGATCTCGCCTTTGCGCAACGCATCGCGCGCTGCGGTGATCGTCCAGCTGTTCGCGCTCATTCCACCACCTTCGGCACCGCAAAAAACCCCTCGCGCGCATCCGGCGCGTTCTTCAGCACCGCGGCCTGCTGGTCACCGTCCGTCACCACATCCGCGCGCCGCCGCAGCCGCACCGGCGTGACGCTGGTCATCGGCTCCACCCCCGTCACGTCCACCTCGTTCAACTGTTCCATGAAGCCAAGGATGCCGGACAACTTCTCTGCCAGCGCCGGCAGTGCCGCCTCTTCCACCCGGATGCGGGCAAGCTTTGCCACCTTGCGCGCCGTGTCGATATCAATGGCCATGGACGTCTCCGATCTTTCGCTCCGTTTAGCGATCCACCCTCGCCCCTGCAAGCATCAGGCGCGCACCGCCCGTCTGGCGGGGCCTTGCCGACTCTCCCCAGGCCTTTGCGTTTGCAGCATTGTCATCCGGGCGACTTGCACTGATGGTTAACGTGACAAGATCGACGCAGCAGGAGCGTAGTATGCAGATCATCTGGCTTGGACACTCCGGCTTCCGGATCGAGATCGAGGCAGCCGTCCTTCTGATCGACCCCTGGCTTACCGGCAACCCGATGTTCCCAGCTGACCGCCGGGAAGAGGCGCTGGCCGGGGCGACACATATTCTGCTGACCCATGCGCACGGTGACCATGCCAGCGACGCGGCAGGGATCAGCGCCGAAAAAAGCATCCCCGTCGCCTGCATCCACGAAGTTTCCGAATGGCTGAGCGCGCAGGGCACCAAAACCATAGGCTTCGGCAAGGGTGGTACCGTCAACCTTGGTGGTGCGAAGGTGACAATGGTAAATGCCACCCACTCCGCTTCGGTGGACTTTCAGGGCACCCTTCTTCCCGCAGGCTCGGCCGCCGGATTCATGATCGCGGGGGAAGGCCAGGTGATCTACGTCTCGGGCGACACCGACATCATGGCCGACATGGCCTGGATGGCCGAATTTCATCAGCCGACCATCGGCATCCTGTCGGCGGGTGGGCACTACACCATGGACATGGAGCGTGCCGCCTTTGCCGCGCGCAAGTATTTCAACTTCCGCACGGTCATCCCCTGCCACTACAAGACCTTCCCGATCCTGGCACAGGACGCAGCCCCCCTGCGCGCCGGTCTGCCGCCGGGGATCGAGCTTCTGGAACCGGAAGTCATGGTGCCGATCCGGTTCTAAGGGCGACGCCCGGCAAAGAAGTCCTTCAACAAGACCTCTGCTTCTGCCGCCGCTATGCCGTCGTAAACCTCTGGGACATGATGGCATTGCGGGTGGCTGAACACACGGGCACCCACAGCCACGCCCCCCGATTTGGGGTCCGCCGCCGCGTAATACAGCCGCGCAACCCGCGCCGCTGAAATCGCCGCCGCGCACATCGGGCACGGCTCCAGCGTCACATACAGGTCATGCCCCGAAAGCCTTTCCGACCCCAGGCTTGCACAGGCGGCCCGGATCGCCAGCACTTCGGCATGCGCAGTGGGGTCAAAGAACTCCCGCGTGCGGTTGCCCGCTTGGGCCACCACGACCCCGTTGCGAACGATCACCGCACCAACCGGCACCTCGCCCCGCGCGCCCGCGGCCCGCGCCTCGTCCAGCGCGGCCTCCATAAACGACCGGAACCCGCGTTGCTCTTTCATCCGTCCTCAAATATCCTGCGCATTCCGGGGGCGGAAAGCCGCCGGGGTTGGCCGCCCCGCGCCCAAGGATGATACCCATGGCCGGAAAAGAAAAGCCGAAAGCCCCCGCAAAGGCCATTGAGGGCGACCGCATCGCCAAAGTCTTGTCACGCGCCGGCATTGCCTCGCGGCGAGAGGCAGAGCGTTTGATTGAACTGGGCGAAGTCAGCGTCAACGGCAAGGTCATCACCTCGCCCGCGCTGAACGTCACTGCCGCCGACAAGATCACCGTGCGAGGCGAACCCGTCGGCGCGCCCGACGTGCCCCGCCTTTGGCTTTACTACAAACCCGAAGGGCTGGTGACCTCGGCCTCTGACGAAAAGGGCCGCGATACGGTTTTCGACAACCTGCCCGAAGACATGCCCCGCGTGATGTCGATCGGCCGTCTTGACCTCAACTCCGAAGGGCTGCTGCTGCTGACCAACGATGGTGCCCTGAAACGGCGGCTGGAACTGCCCTCCACCGGCTGGCTGCGCAAGTACCGCGTGCGGGTCAAGGGCAACCCGACCGAACCGGAACTGGAACCGCTGCGCAAAGGCATCACCGTCGACGGTGAGCGTTTTCAGCCGATGGAGGTCAGGCTAGACCGCCATCAAGGCGCCAACGCCTGGCTGACCGTCGGCATCCGCGAAGGCCGCAACCGGGAGATCAGGCGCGCGATGGACCATATCGGCGTCACCGTGAACCGGCTGATCCGCGTGTCCTACGGCCCGTTCCGGCTGAACGAAATGAACCCCGGCGAGGTCGAGGAGATTCGCGGCAAGGTCCTGCGTGACCAGCTGGGCCTGTCCGAGGAAGAGGTCAAACCGCTGACCCGCAGACCCCGCCCCGCGCCAAAGGTGGAAGCGAAACCTGAAGGCACCGCCAAACCCACGGCCCGCCCGAAAAAGCCGCTGAAACCCGGCGAAGCGCTGAAAACCTTGTCCGAGACCTGGCAAAAGGCCACCCGCCGCCCGGCAAATCCCGACGCGGCCGCGCCGCGTAAACCCGCCGCCCGAAAACCTGCGGCACGACCGGCCAAGCCCCGCACCCCGCGCAATCCGTAAGTCTCAGCCTTTGGCCTTGCTCTCCAATTCGCCCAGCTGATCGGGCAGGAACCGCTCGGAAAAGCCCGAGATAAAGCACCAGACGATCAGCTTGGCATAGTTGGCGGATGGCCCGGAATAGGGCATCCCGCTGGGGTCAAACGTGGTCCACATCGTGCCGAACCCGCCGCTGTCGCCCGCACCGGGGCTTGGAAACAGCTCTCCGCCGATCAGGTTGCCGGAAATCACGAAATGCACGATCACCGCCGACAAGCCGCCCACCAGAAGCCGCACCATCAGGAAATGCCACGAATAGCCGTTTTCAAGATCGTCGAAACTAAGGCTCGCCCCGGTTGTCTGGAACGCGATCAGGCGCGACAAGTAGGCCCCCAGAAATCCGAAAAAGGTAGTAACCAGCAGGTTGTACTTCACCAGAAGCTCCAGCTGATCATTACCCGTCGCAGTTGTGAACACGCCTGACCCCAGCGCAAAGAACACGGCGACGATCAGAAAGGTCAGCCCAAAGCCCAGCCGTGTCATCCTGTCGCCCACGATCTTGCGCGCCACCCGTTCCGACCGCCGCGCGGCAAAGCGGTTGTGCGTGTCGCGCAGCAGTGTTGCCAGCAGCGCCTGCCGGTCCGCCGTGATCGCCGTTGCCTCCAACCTTTGTTTCAGCCCGCTGAGGGACGGCACCGCAATGCGGGTGGCGGCTGCGAGCGCACTTTCAACCTCGGCGTTCAGTTCGGCTTCCGGCATCAGCCGGACCAGCAGGATCTCGATCTCGTTGGGAATGGCCCAATTGCTGATGTTCTTCGGGTCTGCACTGACGTTTGGATCAAGCAGCATGTTGATCCGATTGTCCTGCAGACCTGCATTCGCGCCGATCAGCCTGTGGTAGGTGGCCTTCAATCCGCCCATGTGGGCATGCCAGGCGCGGGCCATGCCCTGTCCGCCGTCTTCGCTTTGACCAAATGCTTTGGCTTCGATGTCCGAGTAATATGCCATGGCTGACCTGTTGGTTTCGTGATCAATAAAAGCGTCATCAAATGCGGTCAGCATGCGCCCCGAAGACAGGTCTGGCAAGTCTGTATCCCTGACCCTTGCCTGTCACCACTGGGGGAGGAATACCGCCCATTCCCCCCGGTCATCTCTGGCAAGGTGGGGGGGCTTGGGTTAGAGTGCGGAGATAGGGTTGGGCAAAGGAATTCAGGGGTGTCGCAAACCGGATTGAGGGCCCTGTCTTTCGTGCTGCTGATCGCGCTTGTGCTCTATGTCGCCGGTTCGGGGGGCGTGTGATGGCGCAGCGGTATGGCGGCAAGTATAGCCCTGACGGCAACCGTCCGGTACCGGACGGCTTGTCCGCAGGGCCAGCGGCCGAAAAACCGCGCGGCTTGTGGCGCACGACGGTTCTGTTCCTGTCCGCGTTTGCCTTTCTTTTCCCCGCTTTCGGCGATGGCCCGGCCGATATGCTTTTGGGTCTTGTCGCGGGCGGAGTCCTGATCGCTTCCGCCTCGATGACCCGCGAGGGTCTCAGGGCAGAAGCCGCGTTCAACGCCCGCAAGGTGGCCCGCCGCCCGGCCTTTCCGCGCAAGCTGGCCGCGGCTGTGCTGACCGGGGCGGCATTGGCCGTGGGTGGTATCATTGCGGAAACCGACCTTTTGTACCCCGCCCTCTTTGCCCTTGTCGGTGCGGGCCTGCACCTGATGTCTTTCGGGCTGGATCCGATGTCCGACAAGGGCATGGAGGGCATCGACGCCTTCCAGACCGAACGCGTTGCCCATGCGGTGACCGAAGGCGAAAAGCACCTTGCCGCGATGAAAGACGCCATCCTGCGCGCCCGTGACCGCCAGTTGGAGGGTCGGGTGGACCGCTTCGCCACCGCCGCCCGCAGCCTGTTTCGAACGGTCGAGGCCGATCCCGGCGATCTGACCGCCGCGCGCAAGTATCTGTCGGTCTATCTGATGGGCGCACGTGACGCGACGATCAAGTTCGCCGACCACTACGCCCAGAGCCGCGACACCGCCGCCCGTACCGATTACGAGGCGCTGCTGACCGATCTGGAAACCACTTTCGCCAGCCGCACCACGGCGCTTTTGTCGAACAACCGCACCGACCTTGATGTTGAAATCTCGGTGTTGCGTGACCGGCTTAAGCTTGACCACTAACCGTATGAGGGATGCCATGACCGACACCGTCCAATCCAGCGCCGCCGCCCTGCTGACCGAAGTGGAGAAAGTCACCGCCGTGATCCTGCCCGAACCCATGGGCGAAATCGTGACGCTGGAAGCCGCCCCCGCCGACAAGGCCGAAGCGATCCGTAAACGCATGGCCGAAGTGGACCTGTCGAACACCCAGTCGATCATCTCGTTCGGGTCCGCCGCGCAGTCGGAATTGCAGGTGATCAGTCAGGCCATGCTGCAAGACGTCAAGAACAAGGACGTCGGCCCCGCCGGTGACAGCCTGCGCAAGATCGTCACCACGATCCGCGGCTTTGCGGTAGATGAGCTGGACCTGCGGCGCGAGGCTAGCTGGTGGGAAAAGCTGTTGGGCCGCGCGGCACCCTTCGCGGAATTTGTCGCCCAGTATGAAGATGTTCAGGGCCAGATCGACCGCATCACCGAAGAACTTCTGACCCACGAACACACCCTGCTGAAAGACGTGAAAAGCCTTGATATCCTTTATGAAAAGACCCTCGATTTCTACAACGAGCTTGGTCTTTACATCGCGGCGGGCGAGGCGAAACTGGTCGACGTGGACGGCACCGTGATCCCCGCCAAAGAGGCGTCGGTGAAGGCCGCGCCCGAGGCTGATCAGGTGATCCGCGCCCAGGAACTGCGCGACATGCGCGCCGCGCGCGACGATCTGGAACGCCGGGTGCATGACCTGAAACTGACGCGGCAGGTGACGATGCAGTCGCTCCCCTCGATCCGGATGGTGCAGGAGAACGACAAGTCACTGATCACCAAGATCAACTCTACCCTCGTCAACACTGTGCCGCTGTGGGAAACCCAACTGGCACAAGCGGTGACGATCCAGCGCAGCAAAGAGGCTGCCGAAGCGGTGCGCGAGGCGTCCGATCTCACCAATGACCTGCTCAAAGCCAACGCCGACAACCTGCAAGCCGCCAACAAGGTGGTGCGCGAGGAAATGGAGCGTGGCGTTTTCGACATCGACACCGTCAAGAACGCCAACGCCACCCTGATCGCCACGATCAACGAAAGCCTGGCAATTGCCGACGAAGGCAAGGCCCGCCGCGCCACAGCCGAAGTGGAACTGACCAAGATGGAGGCGGAACTGCGCGACACCCTCGCCTCTGCCCGGGCGCGCACTCTTGCGCCGTCCACCCCACTTAAGGACTGACCGGCAGGATGCCAAAGGCACAATCCCTGAGAACACTGTTGGTGTGGGCCGCCGGTCTTGCGCTGGCAGGCTGCGTCACACCGCTGCCGGGCCCGGTTACGCCACCGGGTCCGGCCCCTGCCATTCTGCCATCTCCGCCCACGGCGAAAAGCGCCGCCGCGATGACGTATTACGGGCAGGTGCAGCAGACCCTGCTGTCACAGGGCCTGATGCGCACCGATGGTGGCGGCAAAGACGCCCCCTTCACCGACCGGATGCTGGCCGACAACTTCCTGCGCATCGCCTTGTTCGACGAATACTCCCGCGAAACCGGTGGTTTCGTACGGCAGGAGACCGCCAGCCGCCTGCGCCGCTGGGAGGTACCGATCCGCGTCGGCATCCGCTTCGGCGCATCTATCCCGGCAGAGCGTCAGGCCACTGACCGGGCCCGGATCGCCAGCTACATTTCCCGGCTTTCCGGTCTCACCGGCCACCCGATGGGCCTTGATGACGCCAATCCGAACTTCTGGATCCACATCGTCACCGAAGACGAACGCGAGGCGCTGGGGCCAAAGGTCCGCGCCGCGCTGCCGAACCTGTCGGCTGCCGATGTGGCGGGCATCACCAACATGCCAAGGTCTACCTACTGCCTCGTCTACGCGCTGTCCGAAGGCAATTCCGGGGCTTATACCCGTGCCTTTGCGGTGATCCGCGCCGAACACCCAGACCTGTTGCGACTGTCCTGCCTGCACGAAGAAATCGCCCAGGGCATGGGACTTGCGAACGACAGCCCGCGAGCCCGCCCCTCGATCTTTAACGACGACGAAGAGTTTGCCTTGCTCACCGATCAGGACGAGTTGATGCTGCGCATCCTTTACGCCTCCGATCTGCGCCCCGGCATGACGCTGGAAGAAGCGCGTCCCATTGTCGAAACCCTTGCCGCCCGGCTGACGGGCGGCGACAGTTGATCCCTCCAAAGGAGTAAGCCCAATGGTCTTCGATTTCCTCAAAGGTGAATTCATCGACGTCATCTCCTGGCTGGATGACACCCGCGACACCATGGTCTGGCGCTTTGACCGGCACGATCAGGCAATCAAGATGGGTGCCAAGCTGACGGTGCGCGAAGGGCAAGCAGCTGTTTTCATTCACGAAGGTCAGTTGGCGGATGTGTTCCAGCCCGGCCTCTACCAGCTTGAAACCAACAACATGCCGATCCTGACGACGCTGCAGCACTGGGATCATGGCTTCAGCAGTCCCTTCAAATCCGAGGTCTATTTCGTCAACACCACCCGGTTCAACGACCAGAAATGGGGCACCAAGAACCCGATCATGGCGCGCGACCCCGAATTCGGACCGGTCCGCCTACGCGCCTTCGGCACCTATTCGATGCGGGTCAGCGATCCCGGCACCTTCATCAAGGAAATCGTCGGCACCGATGGCGAGTTTACCGCCGACGAAGTCAGCTTCCAGATCCGAAACATCATCGTGCAAGAGGCGTCGCAGGTGTTGGCCAAATCCGGCATTCCGGTGCTGGACATGGCCGCAAACACCGCCGATCTGGGCAAGATCATCGCCAACGCCATCCAGCCGAAAATCGCCGAATACGGCCTCGCCCTGCCGGAATTCTACATTGAAAACATCAGCCTGCCCGAAGAGGTTGAAAAGGCGATGGACAAGCGCACCTCGATCGGCGTGGTCGGCGATCTGAACCGCTACATGCAATTCAACGCCGCCGAAGGCATGGACCAGCCGGGATCCGCCATGGGGGCCGCGATGGGCGCAGGGATGGGGGCCGGGATGGGCATGGGGATGGCGCAGACCATGGGGCCTTGGGGGGGGGCGCCTGCCACCGCTCCGCCGCCGCCACCTGCCCCACCCGCGCCACCTGCCGCGAAGTTGTGGCATGTGACCGAAAACGGCGCGACCAGCGGTCCTTTTGGCGAAGCTGACCTTGCTGCACTTGCAGCGTCTGGCAAATTGTCGCGCGCCTCGATGGTCTGGACGGCGGGTCAGGATGGCTGGAAGATGGCGGCGGACACCGACCTCGCCCGACTGTTCGACCTGGTCCCACCACCGCCACCCAAACCCTGACGCCACAGATGGCCGTGCAAGAAGAACACCGCTGGCCCTGTGCCCAATGCGGCGCGCAACTGCGTTATGCGCCGGGGCAGACAACGCTGACCTGCGATCATTGCGGTCATGTCCAGTCCATAACCCCCAGCGGACCCCGTCGCCGCGCCCGCGCGTTGGTAGAGCATGATCTTCAAAAGGGCCTGCAGAACGACCTGCCCGATGACGACATGGCCGACGTGCGCACCACCTCTTGCCCAAACTGCGGCGCACAGGTTGAACTCACCGGTGCCACCCATGCCACCGAATGCCCCTTCTGCGCCTCGCCCGTTGTGGTGGACACCGGAACGCAGCGGCACATCAAACCACAGGCTGTGCTGCCCTTCACGCTGACCGAAGCTCAGGCCCGTACCGCGATGGTCAGCTGGATGGGCAGCCTGTGGTTCGCGCCGGGTACGCTGTTGGAATACGCCCGCAAGGGGCGCGCGCTGACCGGCATCTATGTGCCGTTCTGGACCTTCGATGCCAGCACCCGGTCGCGCTATTCCGGCGAACGGGGTGAGTATTACTACGAGACGCGCACCGTCACCGTCCGCGTTGATGGCCGCATGCAGCAACGCCAGCAGCAGGTCCGCCACACCCGCTGGTACCCCGCATCCGGCCAGCTTGCGCGCGATTTCGACGACGTGCTGGTGCTGGCGTCGACCAGCCTTCCGGCCCGGCTTGGCAACGAACTTACCCCTTGGGATCTGACCGCACTGCAACCCTATGCGCCGGAATACCTCGCCGGTTTTCAGGCCGAAGGTTACACGGTGCCGCTGGCTGACGGGGATGAGCAAGCCAAGGCGCGAATGGCTGCCGTGATCGAACAGGACGCCCGCCGCGACATCGGCGGCGACGAACAGCGCATCCGGACCATCGACACCGACTGGTCGGACCAGACGTTCAAGCACATCCTGCTGCCGGTCTGGATGGCCGCCTACAAATACAACGGCAAAAGCTACCGCTTTGTGGTCAACGGCCAGACTGGCGAGGTTCAGGGCGAACGCCCGTGGTCAATCTGGAAGATCGGTTTCACCGTTCTTCTGGTCGCTGCACTGATCCTTGGCGCGGTCTATCTGGCAGACCCCGAAGCCCTCGGACTGTAGGTTCGCCGGAGTCGCTTAAGGCCCGGGTTTGCGCCCGAAAAACAGCACCCAGGCCGCATAGGCACCGGCGGCCAGAAAAACCAGACCCCACATCGGGTCCTTCAGATAGGTAAACTCCACCACGGCCCAGACCAAGGGTAAACCGGCAGTCAGCACGCGGACCCAGGTCTTGCCGAAGAACGGATCGTCAGGGTCCAGAAACTTCATCGCCATCCCTCGATTCTGTGCCATGCTGCGTTCAGCCAAGGGAGGCTGACATGCCAGAAATTGTCAAGGATTTCCAAGGACAAACCGTCATCACCACGTTCGAGATGACCCCCGCCACCGCCTTTGATCTATTGGACGCGCTGGAAGACGCCTACGCTGCCTGCATCCGTCACCAGCCCGGCTTTCTTGGCGCGGGCCTGCACATGAACGACGCCCGCACCCGCATCTGCAACTATTCGAAATGGAGCCGCCGTGAGGATTATCAGGCGATGCTGCGCACGCCCGAGATGCGGGAAAGAAACCGCAAGATCAACGACTTGTGCCGGGGGTTCGAGCCGGTGATGTACGAGGTGACGGGGGTTTTTTGAGTTGGGGCGTTCGGAACAAAGGGCAGCGTCCTTGATTCCGAGCAAGTGGAGGTGATGGAACCCGCTCTTGGCAGCCCCACCATTCCTGTCCTAGTTTCATTTCATGCTTGTGCGCTTATTTCTCTTGTTGATTTCACTTTCGGTAATGGGCTTCGCCTCATTTCAGCCGGAACCCGTGCTATCCGGCCTTCTCATTCTTGGCGCCGCGATGGCGGCGGCCAGTGTGTTGCTGGTCTTCCTTCCCCGCAAACCGAGCAAACCCAGACCCCAACGTAAACCTAAGCTCCCTCAGGTTTCGATCCTTGTCGACGGATCGAACGTGATGCACTGGAAAAACGAAACGCCTCAGATTGCAACCGTTCAGGCGGTTGTTCAGGCCCTCAAGGCGCGCGGCTTTGCCCCCGGCGTCATGTTCGATGCCAACGTCGGCTACAAGATTGGCGACAGTTACAAGTGCGATTGGGAACTTGCGCGGTTGCTCGACCTGCCCAGTGACCACGTCTTTGTCGTACCAGGCGGCACACCTGCGGATCCTTACCTCCTTAACGCAGCCCGCGAACTCAACGCCCGCATCGTGACTCGCGACCGTTTTCGCGACTGGGTCGAGGCCCACCCCGAAGTTGCAGAACCTGGCTTCCTGATTCGCGGCGGCTATCGTGACAGCGGGGAGTTGTGGCTGGACGACGCATCGCCTGCCACCGCCTCACCTACCGCCCCCGCCGCGCCTTCCCGCCCCGCATCCCCGGCCTCCCGCCCGTAGACCGCCCGGCCATCTTCACCGCAGACTCCACCGCTTCCTCAACAACCGACTGCCGCGCCATCGGGTCGTCGGCAATCGCCAGTTCCACCGCCTCCAGCCGCTTCACCTCGTCGCGCAGACGCGCCGCCTCCTCGAACTCCAGATTCTCCGCCGCCTTGCGCATCTGCAGCCGCAGCGCGTCCAGATGGGCGGCGAGGTTCTTGCCGACCATCGGCTTGTCGATCTTGGTGGTGATCCGGGCCTGATCGGTGTCGCCCTGATAGATGCCCAACAGCACATCCTCGACGTTCTTCTTGATCGTCGTCGGCGTGATGCCGTGCAGGGTGTTGTAGGCCACCTGCTTTTCCCGCCGCCGGGTCGTCTCGCCAATCGCGCGCTCC
>JANOQT010000020.1:0-104376 GCA_031415015.1 Paracoccaceae bacterium | reverse complement strand
CATGGCACTTAAGTCGTATAAGCCGACGACGCCTGGCCAGCGAGGGCTGGTTCTGATCGACCGTTCGGAGCTGTGGAAAGGCCGTCCGGTCAAAGCCCTTACTGAGGGTTTGATCAAGACAGGTGGCCGGAACAACACCGGACGTATCACGATGTGGCACAAGGGTGGGGGCGCCAAGCGTCTGTACCGTGTGGTCGATTTCAAGCGTCGCAAGTTCGACATCGCGGCGGTCGTCGAGCGGATCGAGTATGATCCGAACCGCACGGCCTTCATCGCATTGGTCAAATACGCCGACGGCGAGCTGGCCTATATCCTGGCGCCGCAGCGTCTGGCCGTTGGCGACAGCGTGATCGCTGGCGCCAAGACCGACGTGAAGCCGGGCAACGCCATGCCGTTCTCGGGCATGCCGATCGGTTCCATCGTCCACAACGTCGAACTGAAGCCCGGCAAGGGCGGCCAGCTGGCCCGCGCTGCAGGGACTTATGCTCAATTCGTCGGTCGTGACGGGTCTTACGCGCAAATCCGGCTGTCGTCGGGCGAGCTGCGCATGGTCCGTCAGGAATGCATGGCCACCATTGGTGCCGTGTCGAACCCCGACAACTCCAACCAGAACTTCGGCAAGGCCGGTCGGATGCGCCACAAAGGCGTCCGCCCGACTGTTCGCGGTGTTGCAATGAACCCGATCGACCACCCGCATGGCGGCGGCGAAGGCCGCACCTCCGGTGGCCGCCACCCGGTTACCCCGTGGGGCAAGGGCACCAAGGGCAACAAGACGCGCAAGCCGAAGGCTTCGGACAGCCTCATTGTCCGCTCGCGTCACGCCAAGAAGAAAGGGCGCTAATCCATGGCACGTTCCATCTGGAAGGGCCCGTTCGTCGACGGCTATGTCCTGAAGAAAGCCGAAAAGGCCAAGGCCGGTGGCAAAGCCGAAGTGATCAAGATCTGGTCGCGCCGGTCCACCATCCTGCCGCAGTTCGTTGGCCTGACCTTCGCGGTCTACAACGGCAAGAAGCACATCCCGGTCAATGTGACCGAGGAAATGATTGGCCAGAAGTTCGGTGAATATTCGCCGACGCGGACCTATTACGGTCACGCCGCTGACAAGAAAGCGAAGAGGAAGTAAGCCATGGGCAAGGAAAAAAGTCCCCGCCGCGTGGAAGAGAACGAAGCAATGGCAATCAGCCGGATGCTGCGTACTTCGCCGCAGAAACTGAACCTCGTCGCCGGTCTGATCCGGGGCAAGAAGGTGGACAAGGCTCTGGCCGACCTCACCTTCTCCAAGCGCCGCATCGCGGGCGACGTGAAAAAGTGTCTGCAGTCGGCTATCGCCAACGCAGAAAACAACCACAACCTCGACGTGGATAGCCTGATCGTTGCGGAAGCCTGGGTCGGCAAGAATCTGGTGATGAAGCGGGGGCGTCCGCGCGCCCGTGGCCGGTTCGGCAAGATCATGAAGCCGTTCTCCGAGATCACCATCAAGGTCCGTCAAACCGGGGAGTCCGCATAATGGGTCAGAAGGTCAATCCGATCGGTATGCGCCTCCAGGTCAACCGCACCTGGGACAGCCGCTGGTTTGCGGAATCGAAAGATTACGGCAACCTGCTGCTGGAAGACCTCCGCATGCGCGAGTTCATCCACAAGGAACTCAAGCAGGCCGGGATCTCGAAGGTCATCATTGAGCGTCCGCACAAGAAGTGCCGTGTGACCATTCACACCGCACGTCCGGGCGTGATCATCGGCAAGAAAGGCGCGGATATCGAGACGCTTCGCAAGAAGCTGACCGTGTTCACCAAGTCCGAACTGCACCTCAACATCGTTGAGATCCGCAAGCCGGAACTGGACGCGCAACTGGTTGCCGAAAGCATCGCCCAGCAGATGGAGCGTCGGGTGTCCTTCCGCCGCGCCATGAAGCGTGGCGTGCAGAACGCGATGCGCATCGGTGCCCTTGGCATCCGTGTGAACGTTGCCGGCCGTCTTGGCGGCGCGGAAATCGCCCGGACCGAATGGTACCGCGAAGGCCGCGTGCCGTTGCACACCCTGCGCGCCGACATCGACTATGCCCTGTCTGAGGCCACGACCCCTTACGGGATCATTGGGGTCAAGGTCTGGATCTTCAAAGGCGAAATCCTTGAGCATGATCCGCAAGCGCATGACCGCCGCCACGCCGAGGCACAGGAAGGCGCTGCACCGCGCCCCCCGCGCCGCGACCGTGAACGCGCGTAAGGGAGTAGAAGAAGATGTTGCAACCAAAGCGCACCAAATTCCGCAAACAGCACAAAGGCCGCATTCATGGCGAAGCCAAGGGCGGCTTCCTGCTGAACTTCGGTTCCTTCGCCCTGAAAGCGACCGAGCCGGAGCGGGTCACCGCCCGTCAGATCGAAGCGGCCCGCCGCGCGATCACCCGCCACATGAAGCGTCAGGGCCGAGTCTGGATCCGGATTTTCCCGGACGTTCCGGTGTCGGCCAAGCCCGTCGAAGTTCGGATGGGTAAAGGCAAAGGCTCGACCGACTATTGGGCCGCCAAGGTCAAACCCGGCCGGATCATGTTCGAGATCGACGGCGTATCGGAAGTGATCGCACGTGAGGCCCTGCGCCTTGGCGCGATGAAGCTTCCGGTCACGACGCGTGTGGTGGCCAAGGAAGACTGGTAAGAACGGTGGGTTGACACCCACCCTACGAAAGTTGGCCCCTGCCGGTGACGGCGGGGGCTTTTTATATTTTTACCGCGACGTCCCTTCTGAACTTTCTGCCAAACATTTGTCGAATTTTCCCGACAGGCTGAATGCTGATTGGATCGACAGGAGCGTTATCGCGATGCACGAAATCAAGACCACGTTGGCAACCTTTGGGCTTGTTCTCACCCTTGCAGGGCCTGCAGCCGCTGCCAACTTCGGCTTTGTGCGCTGGCCCGATTACCTTGACACCTACATTCTGCTTGCAGCGATCGCATCGGGCTTCGGTTTTGTTTGGGTTAAGGCAGTCATGCCGGGCGGGCGGCCCTTCTTTGAAGTGCCAAAAGCCGACCGTACCTTTGGAATGAAACTTGCTGGCTACTTCTAGTTGATTGCTTTTGTCGCGCTCATGGGCATGGTTTTTGTCGGGATGGGCTTGCAGCGCGCAGCCGAATAGGCGACCAGCGGTCAACTCACAGTATAGGATCGCTGCACGAACTCGGTCCTGCAGACAGGAGCCTCTCATGGCCGAGATTTCTTCCCTCTTCGTCACCCGCCTCTACCGCGCCAAGCTGAATGAACTGGCGAAGAAGACCGTCAGCTATGACGAATTGCAGTCGTCCTGCCTCGCCATCGCCGAGGATGACGAGGCCGGGCAAAAGTGGTGCGAAAAGAACGGCTATCCCGGCTACACCTCCTATTCCTCGCTGAACGACCTGCCCTGGCGCTTCCCGATCTTCGGCGCGCTGGAGAAGGCCTTGGACAAGCATGTCGCGGCCTTCTGCAAGGACCTTGGCTTTGACCTCGGCGACAAAAAGCTGAAATGCGACTCGCTTTGGATCAACATCCTTGGGGAAGGCGGCATGCACGCCAGCCATATCCACCCGCATTCGGTGATCTCGGGCACCACCTATGTGGCGATGCCGGAAGGCACCAGCGCCCTGAAACTCGAAGACCCCCGCCTGCCGATGATGATGACTGCGCCCTTGCGGTCCAAAAAGGCCGCGCGGGAGTTGCAAAGCTTCGTCTATGTGACGCCGGAGGTGGGCGAGGTGCTGCTGTGGGAAAGCTGGCTGCGCCACGAGGTGCCGATGAACATGGCCGAGGAAGAGCGGATCAGCATCAGTTTCAACTATGGCTGGGCTTAAAGACACATGCATCCCGCCCTCGTCTGACATGGTGACGGGTCAGAGTTGACGATCCGCCTTCCGCGTGCTCATTCCTGCACTGAGTGGTAGCAACAAAGGACATTTCATGAGCATGAACCAGCCTGTATCCGACACACGAGGCGAGAGCGCATTTCCGCGTCTTGACGTCGGAACGCTCGGACTGATGTTTGTCGCCGGTTTCGCGGCGACCGTGGCCTTCGACCTCTGGGGCCAAGTGATCAGCCCCGCCCTTGGCTTTGCCAATCTGTCGCCCCACGGCTTGGCCAAAAGCCTGCTCGGCAGTCTTGGCCTGCCGTCCAGCGATTTCGCCGGATACTTCATGCATTTCTACCTTGTCGGCCAGATCGGCTATCCAATTGGCTGGCTGTTCATCTTCGCGCCGCTTTGGCGCGCCGTGATGGGCCGGACGCACTGGTTCCTGCCCTCGGCCATCTATGGCTTCGGAATGTGGGTGTTTGCGATCGGGGGCATCACGGCCATTGCCGGGCTTCCCTTGTTTCTGGATTTCACCGGCATCACCTGGGTCGCGCTGGTGGGGCACGTGCTTTACGGGATCGTGTTCGTTGCAGTGTTGCAGGTCATCCAGCGGCGCTGATCAGGCGTACGTCGGCTGGCGTGGTTCACCTCTGGGAAAGCTGGCTGCGCCACGAGGTGCCGATGGAGATAGCGGAGGGGGAGTGGATTTCGGTCAGCTTCAATTATGGGTGGGGGTGAGATGTTGGGTGCGCTACAGCGCACCACCAATTGCGCCTATTCTTCATTGATCGCTTCAATCTGGCTCAGCAACTTTCGGATATTTCCCGCACCTCTTGGTGCCGAGCCATAAGACCAGCGTTTTTCGCTAAGGCTCCAGCCGAACTGTCTCACAGGGCCGGTCAGATTCGGAAGCTTTTCGCCCGGGCGTGCAGTTCTGACAAATACGTTGATCCATTCTCTACTTGCGCCAATTGTCGCCAAGAAGTCCTGACCATCGGGCGGCGTGATCAGGAACGCAGCAACAGGGCCACCTGCACCCTCATTCGCGATGGCCTTGTGCCACAAGTTGGCTTCCCCAAAGGCTCCAACATCATTGGCAGCAGCAATGATGTGCTTGCACCACCTCGAAAAGTAGTTCTCGGCAAAACTTCTGCGTGTTTCCAAGAAATCTGCGCATGAGCAAGTCTGGGCGGCTAGCGATACTGTGTATCTCTTGCCGATCGACCTGAACGAGGGAACGGTTACTGTCATCGCACTGTTCTTGAGGCAGTCAGACTGAAGTGAGAACCGGACCATCCGAGAAGGCAATGAAAAGTCTTGCATCTTTGTGGTCCTCAGACACTTTCAGTTTATCGTTTCACCAAGCTTGACGATCTGCAAACCTATTCACGCGGATCACTTGAGGTAAGACCAACGCCCGGTGGGCCCAGACTCCTTTTCTCCCCCCAACTTCCCCCTTGCCACCCACCCCCATCCCCCCTATACGACGCCATCCAGCGATTCCGGGCCTCCGGATTCGTCGGTTTGTCATTAATCCATCAGGTCAACGGTAACCTCACAAGGGGCCGTCTGGTGATTGTGAAAAGGAAAAGGCGCATGAACGCCACGGAACTGAAGACGAAAACGCCGGACCAGCTGCGCGACAGCCTGGTTCAGCTCAAGAAGGAAGCGTTCAACCTGCGCTTCCAGGCTGCGACAAACCAGCTGGAGAACACCGCCCGCATGCGTGCCGTCCGTCGTGACGTTGCCCGTATCAAGACGGTGCTTGTCCAAAAAGCTGCCGAAGCCGCGAAATAAGAGGAGCACACCATGCCGAAACGTATTCTCCAGGGTGTCGTGACCTCCGACAAGAACGAACAGACCATCACCGTTCTGGTCGAACGCCGCTTCAAGCACCCGCTGCTGCAAAAGACCGTCCGCAAGTCCAAGAAGTACCGGGCTCACGACGCGGAAAACAAGTTCAAGACCGGCGACACCGTCCGCATCGAGGAATGTGCGCCGATCTCGAAAACCAAACGCTGGACGGTGGTTATTGACGCTGCGGCGTAAGTAACCCCCCAAGGCTCCATCGAAACCCTGGGCATGATGCCCAAAGGTCGGGAGAAACCAAATGATCCAGATGCAGACCAATCTGGATGTTGCTGACAACTCAGGCGCTCGCCGGGTTCAGTGCATCAAGGTTCTGGGTGGCTCGCATCGCCGCTATGCTTCTGTGGGCGACATCATCGTGGTGTCGGTCAAGGAAGCCATTCCTAAAGGCCGTGTCAAAAAAGGCGACGTGCGTAAAGCCGTTGTCGTGCGCACCGCCAAGGAAGTTCGTCGTGAAGACGGCACCACCATCCGCTTTGACCGCAATGCCGCCGTCATCCTGAACAACCAGGGTGAACCGGTCGGCACGCGTATCTTCGGGCCGGTGGTGCGCGAACTTCGCGCCAAGAACTTCATGAAAATCATCTCTTTGGCTCCGGAGGTGCTCTGATGGCCGCCAAACTCAAAAAGGGTGACACGGTCATCGTGCTGACCGGCCGCGACAAGGGCATGAAGGGCGAGATTTCGTCCGTCAACCCGACCGCGAACAAGGCCGTGGTCGATGGCGTGAACACCGCCATCCGTCACACCAAGCAATCCGCAGGCACTCAGGGTGGCCGCGTCGCCAAGGCGATGCCGATGGACCTGTCAAACCTGGCGATTTTGGACAAGAACGGCAAACCCACCCGTGTCGGCTTCCGCATGGACGGCGACAAGAAAGTGCGCTTCGCCAAGACCACCGGGGAGGCAATCTGATGTTGGATGATGCCAAGTACCTGCCGCGCCTGAAGGCGGACTATCAGACCCGGATCCGTCCGGCGCTGATGGAAGAATTCGGCTACAAGAACGCGATGCAACTGCCCCGTCTGGACAAGATCGTCCTGAACATGGGCGTCGGCGAAGCGGTCAAGGACACCAAGAAAGTGAAACAGGCGGCTGAAGAGCTGACCCTGATCGCCGGTCAGAAGGCCGTGATCACCCATGCCAAGAACTCCATCGCGGGCTTCCGCGTTCGCGAACTGATGCCGCTGGGCTGCAAGGTCACGCTGCGCGGCGACCGGATGTACGAATTCTTCGACCGTCTGATCACCGTCGCCCTGCCGCGCGTCCGCGACTTTCGCGGCGTGAAGCCGACCTCGTTCGATGGCCGTGGCAACTATGCCATGGGTCTGAAAGAGCAAATCGTGTTCCCCGAGATCGACTTCGACAAGGTCGACGAAGTTCTTGGGATGGACATCATCATCTGCACCACCGCAAAGACCGACGCTGAGGCGAAAGCGCTGTTGATCCATTTCAACATGCCCTTCACCGATACCGTGCGAGGGAAAGAGTAATGGCCAAGAAATCCATGGTGAACCGCGAAGTAAAGCGCGCCAAGCTTGTGAAGCAGCATGCTGCCAAACGCGCTGCGCTGAAAGCGGTGGTCTATGACCAGACCAAGCCGGTTGAAGATCGCTTCAAGGCGACGATCAAGCTGGCCGCTCTGCCCCGCAACTCGTCTGCGACCCGGATCCACAACCGGTGCCAGCTGACGGGCCGCCCGCATGCGTATTACCGCAAGCTTAAACTCAGCCGCATCATGCTGCGTGATCTCGCCTCGTTCGGCCAGATCCCCGGCATGGTAAAGTCCAGCTGGTAAGGAGGACCGCAAGATGATGATGAACGATCCTCTCGGCGATATGCTCACGCGTATCCGCAACGCCCAGATGCGCGGCAAATCCACTGTCTCCACGCCAGCCTCCAAGCTGCGCGCCTGGGTGCTGGATGTGCTGGCCTCGGAAGGCTACATCCGTGGCTATGAAAAGAACGCCTCTGACAATGGTCAGGGAGAGTTGGTGATCAGCCTCAAGTACTACGAAGGCACCCCCGTGATCCGCGAGCTGAAGCGCGTGTCGAAACCGGGTCGCCGGGTGTACATGAGCGTCAAGGATATCCCGTCGGTCCGTAACGGCCTTGGGGTTTCCATCGTTTCGACGCCAAAGGGCGTCATGTCGGATGCAAGCGCACGCACTGCCAATGTTGGCGGCGAAGTGCTTTGCACCGTATTCTGAGGAGGGTGGAATGTCTCGTATCGGCAAGAAACCCGTAGCCCTTGTGTCAGGCGTCAGCGCCTCGATCTCGGGCCAGACCATCGAAGTGAAGGGGCCGAAAGGCACCCGCAGCTTTACCGCAGGCGACGACGTGACGCTGACCATCGAGGGGGAAACCGTCAAGGTCACCCCGCGTGGTCTGTCCAAGCGCGCGCGCCAGCAGTGGGGCATGAGTCGCTCGATGGTGCAGAATCTGGTCGACGGCGTGTCGACTGGCTTCAAGAAAGAGATGGAAATTCAGGGTGTTGGTTATCGCGCTGCGATGGCTGGCAATATCCTGAAACTGTCGCTCGGTTATAGTCACGAGGTGAACTTCGCGATTCCGGCCGGGGTGACGATCACGTCTCCGAAGAACACCGAAATCATTGTGGAAGGCATTGACCAGCAGCTTGTTGGTCAGGTCGCTGCGAACATCCGCGAGTGGAAAAAGCCCGAGCCCTACAAAGGCAAAGGCATCCGCTACAAGGGCGAGTTCGTGTTCCGCAAAGAAGGCAAGAAGAAGTAAGGGGCGCAATCATGGCGAACACAACGAGAGATCTGTTCCTCAAGCGCCGCTTGCGTGTCCGGAACAAAATCAAGGCAACTTCGCACGGGCGGCTGCGGCTGTCGGTGCACCGGTCGTCGAAGAACATTTCCGTGCAACTGATCGACGACGTAAAGGGCGTGACTGTCGCCTCGGCCTCCTCGCTGGAGAAAGAGTTCGGCATCATCGGCAAGAACAACGTCGAAGCAGCAGCGAAAATCGGTTCGGCTATCGCCGAGCGGGCAAAGAAGGCCGGGGTTGAAGAGTGCTATTTCGACCGCGGCGGTTTCCTCTTTCACGGGCGTATCAAGGCTTTGGCCGATGCTGCGCGTGAAGGCGGCCTCAAGTTCTAAATCAAAGGTGGGGGGCGCTTGCGTCCCCCCGATGATCCGGGGGCCATGCTTGACATGTGCCCACCAGGATTGGCCACAACGGTGCGGCAGCCGCGCCACCATGCAAGGAATGCCTTATGGCAGAACGTGATAACCGCCGGGACAATCGTGGGGGCAATGACCGCCGCGACAACCGTCCCGAGGAAACGCCGGAATTCGCCGACCGTCTGGTCGCGATCAACCGCGTCTCGAAAACCGTCAAGGGTGGCAAACGCTTTGGCTTTGCAGCACTCGTCGTGGTCGGCGACCAGCGTGGTCGCGTCGGCTTTGGCAAGGGCAAGGCCAAGGAAGTGCCGGAGGCGATCCGCAAGGCCACCGAACAGGCCAAGCGCCAGATGATCCGCGTCGCTCTGCGCGACGGTCGCACCCTGCACCATGACATGGAAGGCCGCCACGGCGCCGGAAAGGTCGTGATGCGCACTGCCGTTGCCGGGACCGGCATCATCGCCGGTGGCCCGATGCGCGCCGTGTTTGAGATGCTGGGTCTGCAGGACGTGGTGGCCAAGGCCATCGGGTCGTCGAACCCCTACAACATGGTTCGCGCCACGATTGACGGCCTGAAAAAGGAAACCAGCCCCCGTCAGGTCGCGGCACGCCGTGGCAAGAAAGTGGCCGAGATCCTGCGCAAGCCCGAAGCTGAAGTGACGGAGGCCTGATCATGACCGAAACCAAAAAGACCATCGTGGTGAAGCAGGTGAAATCCGCCGCCCGCCGCCCGGCCAAGCAGACCGCGACGCTCAAAGGCCTCGGCCTGAACAAGATGAACCGCACGCGTGAACTGGAAGACACACCGTCGGTCCGCGGCATGGTCAACAAGATCAGCCACCTCGTCGAGATCATCGAAGAGCGCGGCTAACGGTTCGGTGCGCTGTAGCGCACCCTGTGATATCTGCAAACGCCCCGCCGGAAGGTGGGGCGTTTTGCGTTTTGCCCGTCGCGTGCTAGCCTGACGCTACGCGCCTCGGGAGCGGGCGCGAATGGGAGGATACCATGTCCACACATTACGCCGGAGGCTGCGCGCATGTGCATGTCACAGCCAGCGCCGAGCCGATCGACAACCACGAATGCCACTGCAATGTCTGCAAATCCGTCACCAAGCAGCAGCACACGCATGTGGCGTTCTTCAACTACGGTGATCTGAACGTCGATCACCCCGAAATGATGAAGCGGGTCCCGTTCAACGCCAGCAATCCCGACGGCCCGCTGGAAATCTGCGTCTGCGCCGATTGCGGGGCCGCGCTGATGCTGGACGACAAACAACACCGCATCCGCGTCGCCGTGCCGAACGTGATGGGCTATGACGACGCCGCATTCCCGAAAGCGACCTATCACGCGTTCTGGGATGAGACGAAGGGCTATGAAAAGCCGCACGACGGCCGGCCGGTGTTTGAGGCGCTGCAGCCCAGTTTCGTGTGGCCGGCTTCGGCTTGACGTAGGGTGGGTGCAACCCACCATCGCGAACGATTGGCGTGGGGTTGGTGGGTTTCACCCACCCTACGCTGTTGTCGTGTAGTGGGGTTTGAGCTCTTGCTGCTTTGCGCTGGCATCGTCGAGAACGTTGGTGTTTCCAATCGCTTTAGCCACAACCACCAGCAAACAAACACCCCGATAGAAATAGTTTTCAAAATTGTGCTGGTGGTCTTCCAACAACCAACGGGATGTTACGCCGCGAACTTCAAACTGACGTGTCTCAGGGTTGTATAGGTCGATCAACGCTGAACCATGGCCGTGCACCCATCCGGACGACATTCGGGACAAGTACTTGGCCGCTGCAATCCCAAGGTGGTCCGGTTGGCCTCCATTTGCCATTCGAGAAATATAGCTTTGAATCTTTGCCCGTGGCACCTCAGGACGATTTCCTTGGGCATTGACGTACGCATGAAAGTCCGGTTCTTCGTCCCAGAAGGACAAGAGAAAGTCGTTGTGAAGCTGGGATAGCTCTCCAGTTAAGCATGCGTCAGCCAAAAAAATCACGTCCTGTTCAAAATCGCCGATTGACCTTTCGAGGGAGCCGAGTTCCTGCAAGAATCCGTGTTCGAGGAGGAGTTGGCCCGCATGCAACCCACTGATATATCTTGCCGACTTGAGTAGGATTGCGCTTTGTATTGTTTGGTATTCGAACCGGTATGAAGGCTTGCCGTTGACCATTGTTCTTTGTGGAGGGCGGATGTGCCCGCACAGAGTTTGCAAGGAACTGACAAACCATTCCAGCGTCGGTGTTGGTCTCAATTTATACTCCAAGTTAGCGGTCAACCGCAAACTTGCATCGCTTTCCTGATAAGTCTATACGGCCCCGGTGGCCCCCTATCGCCACAAGAATCACAACAATCGCCGCGTTGCCCCTGCCCGTCGCAGGCGGGGGCTTTCCGGCATAGGAGAATGCGACATGAAACTGAATGAACTCGCCGACAACCCCGGCGCTGCCAAGAAGCAAAAGCGTGTGGCCCGTGGTCCCGGTTCGGGCAAGGGCAAGACCGCTGGCCGTGGTATCAAGGGTCAGAAATCCCGTTCGGGCGTCGCCATCGGCGGCTACGAGGGTGGCCAGATGCCGCTGTACCGGCGTCTGCCAAAGCGCGGCTTCAATAAGCCGAACCAGAAGCACTTCGCCGTCGTCAACCTGGGCCTGATCGAGAAATTCATCGGTCTGGGCAAGCTGGACGCCAAAGCCGAGATCACCGAGGACGTGCTGGTTGCGGCCGGTCTGACCTCGACCAAGCTGGACGGCATCCGCATCCTGAACAAGGGCGCGATCACCACCAAGGTGACGCTGGTTGTCACCGGCGCGTCTGCGGCGGCGGTCGAGGCGGTTGCGGCAGCGGGCGGCACCCTGACGGTGGCCCCGGTGCTGGAGCCGCACGGCAAGTCCAAGCGCAAGGTCAAGTAAGGGCCAAAACTCGATAGGGGATTGTGAGCGGTCATAAGGTCGCTTACATCCTTTCCAAGTTTTCCCGCGCCGCCGACCGGAAGACGGTTTGGCGGCGCTGCGCATGAAAGAGACTTCGTCTCGGAAAGAGTCTGGACATGGCATCAGCCGCAGAACAGATGGCCGCAAACCTCAGCTGGGGGGCGCTTGGCAAGGCGACCGACCTGCGCAGCCGCATCTTCTTTACCATCGGCCTGCTGATCGTCTACCGGCTGGGCACCTATATCCCGGTGCCGGGCATCGACGGTCTGGCGCTGAAGAATTTCATGGCCGAAGCGGGGCAGGGCCTTGGCGGCATGCTGAACCTGTTCACCGGAGGTGCGATCAGCCGGATGGGGATCTTTGCGCTGGGGATCATGCCCTATATCTCGGCCTCGATCATCGTGCAGCTGCTGGGCACCATGTACGCGCCCTGGATGCAGCTGCGCAAGGAAGGCGAACAGGGCCGCAAGAAACTGAACCAGTACACCCGCTACGGCACTGTGGCGCTGGCGATCTTTCAGGGCTACGGCATTGCCGTGTCGATTCAGGGCGGTGGTCTGGCACATTCGCCGGGCCTGTTCTTCATCGCCTCTTGCGTGATCACGCTGGTCGGCGGCACGATGTTCCTGATGTGGTTGGGTGAGCAGATCACCGCGCGCGGCATCGGCAACGGCATCTCGCTGATCATCTTTGTCGGCATTGTCGCCGAAATTCCGGCGGCACTGGCGCAGTTCCTTGCCCAGGGCCGGTCCGGCACGCTGACCGCACCGGTGATGATCGGCGTGATCCTGATGGTTGTGGCCGTGATCACCTTTGTCGTGTTCATGGAACGCGCGTTGCGCAAGATCAACATCCTGTATCCCCGGCGTCAGGTTGGCATGAAGGTGATGGAGGGTGGCTCGTCCCACCTGCCGATCAAGGTCAATCCGGCCGGCGTGATCCCGGCGATCTTCGCCTCGTCGGTGCTGCTGCTGCCGACGACGATCAGCACCTTCTCGGGTGGGTCGACCAACCCCGTGCTGTCGTGGCTTGCGGCCAATCTTGGCAATGGCCAGCCGCTTCATATGGCCTTCCTGGCGGCGATGATCGTGTTCTTCAGCTATTTCTACACGACCAACGTCTCGTTCAAGGTGGATGACGTGGCCGACAACCTGAAAAATCAGGGCGCTTCGGTTCCCGGCGTCCGTCCGGGCAAAAAGACCGAGGAATACCTGCTGTATGTGGTGAACCGCATTCTGGTGCTGGGTTCTGCCTATCTGGCGCTGGTCTGTCTGCTGCCCGAGGTTCTGATCAGCCGGTTTGGCATTCCCTTCTACTTTGGCGGGACGTCCGTCCTGATCATCGTCAGCGTCACGATGGATACGATCCAGCAGATCCAGTCGCATCTTCTGGCGCATCAGTACGAAGGCCTGATCGAGAAATCGCAACTGCGCGGGCGCAAGCGGACCGGTCCGCCCAAAGCGCCTGCACGTCGCTGATCCGCATGGCCAACGTCATTCTGCTGGGCCCGCCCGGGGCGGGAAAAGGCACTCAGGCCAAGCGCCTGGAAGAGACGCGTGGCATGGTGCAACTGTCCACCGGCGATATGCTGCGCGAGGCCAAGACCTCGGGCACCGACATGGGCCGCCGCGTGGCCGAGGTTATGGCGCGCGGCCAGCTGGTGACCGATGACATCGTCATCGGGCTGATCGCGGAACGGCTGGGAAAAGGCGCCCCCGGCGGCTTCATCTTTGACGGTTTTCCCCGCACCCTGCCGCAGGCTGATGCGCTGGGTGCGCTTCTGGCCGCCAAGGGGCAAAGACTGGATGCCGTGGTCGAGATGCAGGTGGATGATGCCGCTCTCGTCGCGCGGATTACAGGGCGCTACACCTGCGGCAACTGCGGCGCAGTGTATCACGACGTGACGCATCCGGTGAAGACTGCGGGCACCTGCGACGCCTGCGGCAGTCATGACCTGCGCCGCCGCGCCGATGATACCGAAGACGCGCTCCGGACGCGGTTGATGGAATACTACAAGAAGACCTCGCCCCTGATCGGCTATTACTACGCCAAAGGGCAACTTTCCGCCGTTGACGGACTGGCCGAGGTGGATGCTGTCGCCGAGGCGATTGCAAAGGTTCTTGACAAAGCGTGAATAATTGCCTGTCGCGGCCTTGACGGCCCCGGCAAAAGCCCCTAATGCACGGCGTCCCGCGGTGGAATCGCCTTGCGGGCCTTCCTTATTGGAAGTTCGGACCACCAGGGGCCAGCCCCGTGGTGGAGTTGTGAAAAAAGGTTCTGGCACTACGGAACCGCAACCTAGAAGGACGACACGTTTGGCACGTATTGCTGGCGTCAACATTCCGACCGCGAAACGGGTACCGATCGCGCTCACCTACATCACTGGGATCGGTCCACACATCGCAGAGAACATCTGCGCTTCGCTGAACATTGACCGCGCCCGCCGCATCAACCAGCTGAGCGACAGCGAAGTTCTCGCGATCCGCGAATACATCGACGCGAACGTCACCGTAGAGGGTGACCTGCGCCGTGAAACCTCGATGAACATCAAGCGCTTGATGGACCTTGGCTGCTACCGTGGCCTGCGTCACCGCAAAGGTCTTCCGGTGCGTGGTCAGCGGACCCACACCAACGCCCGCACCCGCAAAGGCCCCGCAAAGGCCATTGCCGGCAAGAAGAAATAAGGGGCGCACAGAATGGCACGCGATACCAAAGCAGCCCGCACGAAGAAGAAAGAGCGCAAGAACATCGCCGCTGGCGTTGCGCATGTGAACTCTTCGTTCAACAACACCAAGATCCTGATCTCCGACGTTCAGGGCAATGCCATCGCGTGGTCCTCGTCGGGGACCATGGGCTTCAAGGGGTCGCGCAAATCGACGCCTTACGCCGCCCAGATGGCCGCTGAAGACGCCGGGAAAAAGGCTCAGGAGCACGGCGTGAAAACGCTGGAAGTCGAAGTGCAGGGCCCCGGTTCGGGCCGTGAAAGCGCGTTGCGCGCTTTGGCTGCCGTAGGCTTCAACATCACGTCCATCCGCGACGTGACGCCGCTGGCGCACAACGGCTGCCGTCCGCCGAAGCGCCGCCGCGTCTGACGCATTCTTTTCTGCCGGGTCGCGGGGAACATCCCCGCGGCCCGGTTTTCGTCGTTTTCGATCCTCGGGCGTCCTGTTGCTTCGGACATCGGCAGCGGACAAGTATAGGGGCTTCAGCATGATCCATAAAAACTGGCAGGAACTTATCAAGCCGACGCAGCTTGTCGTGAAGGCGGGGGCAGATGCCGCCCGCACCGCGACAGTCATCGCCGAACCGCTGGAGCGGGGCTTCGGCCTCACCCTCGGCAACGCGCTGCGCCGTGTGCTGATGAGCAGCCTGCAAGGTGCCGCCATCACGTCGATCCAGATCGACAACGTGCTGCACGAATTCTCCTCCGTGGCCGGTGTGCGCGAAGACGTCACCGACATCGTCCTGAACCTGAAAGGCGTCAGCCTGAAGATGGAAGTCGAAGGGCCGAAGCGCCTGTCGATTTCTGCCAAAGGTCCGGGCGTCGTGACCGCTGGCGACATCTCGGAGTCCAACGGAATCGAGGTTCTGAACAAGGACCACGTGATCTGCCATCTGGACGACGGTGCCGACGTGTTCATGGAACTGACGGTCAACACCGGCAAGGGCTATGTCGCGGCCGACAAGAACCGCCCGGAAGATGCACCAATCGGCCTGATCCCGATCGACGCGATCTATTCGCCGGTCAAGAAAGTGTCCTACGAAGTCACCCCCACCCGTGAGGGCCAGGTGCTGGATTATGACCGTCTGACGATGAAGATCGAAACCGACGGCAGCCTGACGCCGGATGACGCGGTGGCCTATGCCGCACGCATCCTGCAAGACCAGCTGTCGATCTTCGTCAACTTCGACGAGCCGGAAAGCGCCAAGCTGGGCGAGATCGACGCCGGGCTGGAGTTCAACCCGCTGCTCCTGAAGAAGGTCGACGAGCTGGAACTTTCGGTCCGGTCCGCCAACTGCCTGAAGAACGACAACATCGTCTATATCGGCGATCTGATCCAGAAAACCGAAGCCGAAATGCTGCGCACGCCGAACTTTGGCCGCAAGTCCTTGAATGAGATCAAGGAAGTGCTGTCGGGCATGGGTCTGCATCTGGGCATGGACGTCGAAGACTGGCCGCCAGAGAACATTGAAGATCTGGCCAAGCGCTTCGAAGACCAGTTTTGATCACGTAGGATGGGCAATCTGCCCATCCTTGCCAAAAATGCCCGGAATGCCGGGGAAAAGCATGGGTTGAAGAAACCCCAAGGTGAGCAGGGCCACACGTAGGTCCCGCCGGACAAAGCAAAACACGCGGATAGGAGATTCCAATGCGTCACTCAAGCGGCTACCGCAAGCTGAACCGGACCCACGAACACCGCAAGGCGATGTTCGCAAACATGGCCGGTTCGTTGATCGAACACGAACAGATCAAGACCACCCTGCCCAAGGCCAAGGAACTGCGCCCGATCATCGAAAAGCTGATCACGCTGGCCAAGCGCGGCGACCTGCACGCCCGTCGTCAGGCGCATTCGCAGCTGAAGCAGGACATGCACACCGCGCGTCTGTTCGAAATCCTCGGCCCCCGTTACAAGGACCGTCAGGGCGGCTACGTCCGCGTCCTGAAGGCCGGTTTCCGCTACGGCGACATGGCTCCGATGGCGATCATCGAATTCGTGGATCGTGACCCGAAGGCCAAAGGGGCCGCCGACCACGCCCGCACCGAAGCAGCCGACGCCTGAGGCGGTCGGCGTGAAACCCTCCGAAAGCCCGCCCCACAGGCGGGCTTTTTCCATAAGTTGCCGAAAAAACGATGGGATTCTGCAGGTGACGCGATTTGCGCTTGAACTGATCAGTCCGAACGACAAGATCAATCTGTAGTAGAATCGTAAGAGTCCTGAAGTGGTCAAAGATGTCCGAGCGGAAAGCAATTGCCATGCTGCTTGAGCAGCTTCTGCAGATTGCCCCCATGGGGTACACTGTCGGGCTGCATATTCGTTTTGCAACGCCGTTAATTTACAAAAGCTCGTATCCCACCGCCTGGGTGGATCATTACAACAGTCATTCGTATTATTTGCGCGACCCTCTCGTGTTCTGGGGCGTCGGTGTCGAAGGCACCACAAGGTGGAGCGCCATCCCGCTGCCCGACCCTTTCGGCGTCATGAAAAAGGCCGCAGGACATGGCCTCAAGTTTGGCGCGGTCTCCTCCTACGGCCCCATTACCTCGCGCTCGATTGTCGGCATCAGTCGATCCGACCGCGAATTCGAAGATGCGGAACTGGGTGTTTTGAAAGAGTTGACGATCCAGTTGCATATCGAGGCAAAGCCGCCCTCAGACCTGACAAAAGCTCAGGTCGAGGCGCTGCAATGCCTGGCAAATGGGGATCGGCACACGGCGGCGGCGGCAAAACTCGGCATTACGGAAAGCGCATTCAAGGCGCGGCTTCAGTCGGCACGGGTCCGGCTTGAAGCGCGCACCACATCGGAAGCGATCCGCAAGGCGCGGGAATACAGGCTGCTCTGATACGGTGCCGTCCCCTTCACGGTTTTGGACTGAACCAAATGAAGGAGAGACGAGAATGGAAGTCACGACGTTGTCCTACGACAACCTGCACAACCACGGCGAACTTTTCGCCAACATGTTCCGCGCCCGGCACCGCACTTTCATCCAGAACAACAAATGGGACCTGCCCGAAGCCAACGGGATGGAGTTCGACCAGTATGACACGCCTGCCAGCCGCTGGGTCGCGGTGCATCAGAACGGCGAAGTCCTGGCCGGCGTCCGCCTGACCCCTACCACCCACAAATGCGGCATCTACAGCTACATGATCCGCGACGCTCAGCGCGGGTTGCTGGAGACGATCCCCCGCAACCTACTGGACCGCGAGGCGCCGATTGATCCCAACATCTGGGAATCCAGCCGGGTTTTCGTCTCCGATCTGGTGCCGGCCTGTGACCGCCTGCGAGTGCAGATGCAACTGATCCACGAAATGGTCGTCTCGGCCCGCGCCGCCGGGGCAACCACGCTGCTTGGCATCATCCCGGAAAACTCGCCGCGACTGGCACGCCGGGTCGGGCTGGATTGCGTGCCGTCCGGCCCGGTCATGGATACCGGCGGAATGCGGTCGGTCTGCGTGACAATCAGCATGGCGACGAAATTGCATTGATGGGTATGGATCCGTCAGATGCCCGACGAGGGATGTGTCAATTTTTGCGCTGGCGGCAGACCCGGGCGCAATCTATGGTTGCCTCAATTGTAGCGTTGGTGCGAGTGATATGACCGTAAGAGTGGGAATTGATGTCGAATTGCACGGCCTAGGCCTTATTGCGACTTCCGGTTATTTTATCGGTCTCCACATCCGTTTTACCTCGCCACTCCTGACATTTCAGACCTACGATCAGGCGTGGATCGACCATTACACTGAAAATGGCTATGTCCTGCGCGATCCGATGACGGCCTGGGGTTTTTCTCGAACCGGCGCGATCCGGTGGAGCGATCCGCAGTTGCTCGATCCGTTCGGACTGTTCAAGGAAGCCGCATTATATGGCCTGCACCATGGCGTGACCGTGGCCTGCGGTCCGATCAAGTCGCGCACCATTGCAAGCTTTGCCCGGAATGACCGGGAGTTTCGGGATGACGAGATTGGCAGGATCGAAGCAACCGTCCTCAGGTTGCACGATCTGACCGAACCCCCCGAAGCGCTGACCGAGGCCCAGATCCTGGCCTTGAGGTGTATTGCAGGGGGCGACCGGCATGCTGCTGCGGCCGAAAAGCTTGGAATATCCGAAAGCGCACTGAAGGCGCGGATCACTTCGGCGCGCGTCCGGCTGATGGCCCGGACCACGGCCGAAGCGATCCAGCGTGCGAAAGACTACCGCCTGATCTGACGGCGTGCCCTGCAAGGTAACGAACTTCATCAACCCTGCAGGAGGACCCTATGCAGACCACGACGTTGTCTTTTGCCAACATGCACAACCACGGAGAGCTTTTCGCGAATATGCTTCGCGCCCGGCGTGAGCTGTTCATCGTCCACAACAAATGGAAACTGCCCGAGGCGATGGGCATGGAATATGACCAGTACGACACGCCCGCCAGCCGCTGGGTTGTCGTGCATGACGAGGCGGGCAATGTGCTGGCCGGCAACCGGCTGACTCCCACCACCACGCATTGCGGCATCTACACCTACATGATCCGCGATGCACAGCGCGGGCTGCTGGAGACGATCCCCGCCAGTTTGCTGCACGATGCGGCTCCCATCGCCGATCATATCTGGGAAAGCTCGCGGCTGTTCGTCAGCCATGAGGTCCCCGCCGCAATCCGTCGCCGGGTCCATACCCAACTGATCCAGCAACTGGGCGACACCGTCCGCAGTCTGGGGGCCACCCATTGCCTGACGCTGCTCAGCGCCACCTGGCCGCGTTGGGCCGACCGGGTGGGGGTCAAGATGAAGGCGATGGGGCCGGTGCTGACGATCGATGGGATCGAAAATCAGGTCGTGCTGATGGATTTCTCGCAGAACCTCCACTAGCCGCATACCCCCTTGCCGCGCCGCCCCGGTCGCAACCGGGGCGGCGGGGGACAGGGTCGTTGCGCCTGCCGCTTCCTCTTGGCGCAAAGCCCGCCTAGACTGCCGCCATGGCTGATCTTTTCGATACCCCTTCCGCCCCGCAGACCGGCCCGCGCCCCCTGGCCGACCGGCTGCGCCCGCGCAGCCTGTCCGAGGTGATCGGTCAGGAAAAGGTGCTGTCGCCCGAAGGCCCGCTGGGCGCGATGCTGGTGGCGAAAAGCCTGTCCTCGGTGATCTTCTGGGGTCCGCCCGGCGTGGGAAAGACCACCATCGCGCGGCTTCTGGCCGATGAGACCGACCTTGCCTTTGTCCAGATCTCCGCGATCTTCACCGGCGTGCCAGACCTTCGCAAGGTGTTTGAATCCGCCAAGATCCGCCGCCAGAACGGGCAGGGCACGTTGCTGTTCGTCGACGAGATTCACCGCTTCAACAAAGCCCAGCAGGACGGTTTTCTGCCCTATATGGAAGACGGCACCATCCTTCTGGTCGGGGCCACCACCGAAAACCCCAGTTTTGAGCTGAACGCAGCCCTGCTCAGCCGGTCGCAGGTGATCATCCTCGAACGGCTGACCCTCACTGACCTTGAACGCCTTGCCCAACGCGCCGAGCGTGACCTTGGCCGCGCGCTGCCGCTGAAAGGCGAAGCCCGCGAGGCGCTTTTGGAGATGGCCGACGGCGACGGTCGCGCGCTGTTGAACCTGATCGAGCAGGTCGCTGCGTGGAAAACCGACGGCACCCTGACCCGTGACCAGTTGTCCACGCGCCTGATGCGCCGCGCTGCGAAATACGACAAATCGGGCGAGGAACATTACAACCTGATCTCCGCCCTGCACAAATCGGTCCGCGGATCAGACCCCGACGCCGCCCTTTACTGGTTCGCGCGGATGCTGGAAGGCGGCGAAGACCCCCGTTTCCTCGCCCGCCGGATCACCCGGATGGCGGTGGAGGATATCGGTCTGGCAGACCCGCAGGCGCAGGCGATCTGTCTTGAGGGCTGGCAGACCTATGAACGGCTGGGCAGCCCCGAAGGGGAACTGGCGTTGGCACAGGCGCTGGTCTACCTCGCGCTCGCGCCGAAATCGAACGCGGTCTATGTCGCCTACAAGGCCGCCCGCAATGCGGCCCGCGAAACCGGCAGCCAGCCGCCGCCGCTGCACATCCGCAACGCGCCCACCAAGCTGATGAAGGATATCGGCTATGGCACCGGGTACGCTTATGACCACGACGCCGAAGACGGCTTTTCGGGGCAGGATTACTTTCCCGATGGCATGAAGCGCCCGGTCTATTACCTGCCCCCCGAACGCGGGTTTGAACGCGAGTTGAAAAAGCGCCTCGACTACTTCGTCAAGCTGCGCGGCAAGCGGCAAGGCAAATAGGGGGCGGTCAAAGCCAGCGTTCCACCGCTGCGGTGAACCGTGCCAGTTGTGCTGCCTTGATGTCCGTCACGTCCACCGGCGCGGGGGACCAATCCACCGCCGCGAAATCGGGGTTCAGGTGGATCGGCGTCAGATCGGACAGGAAACTGAACCGGTCGTCCCATTCATTGCGCACCACCACCACCGGGATGCCCGCCGCAATGCAGGGCGCGGCCACATGGTGCAGCGGTGTCACCACCAAAGCGGCGTCCGCGTGGTAATCCTGCAAAAGCGCCGCCGCGATCCGGTCATGCTGCGCCATCGTGGCTGGTGACAGGGGATGCTCTGTCACTTCGCGACGCTGAAAGATGAACCGCGCGCGGGCCAGCAACCGTTTCGGCACATGGCGCAGGGCCAGTCCCGGCAAGGCCCCCGGACCGCTGCCCTGCACAATCAGGACCTGACGCCGTGGCCCGGGCTCCCGCCCCGGCAGGCTGAGGGTAAGACACCCGGTCACCTCGGCTTCGATCCCCTCGGCGCGCAGCAGATCGGCGGTGGCGGTGTCGCGGCACCCGATGGGCGCATGACCCGCCAGCCAGTCGCGGTGCGCCCGGATCGTGCCAGCCCGCGCCTGAAAGCCGATGAACACAGGGGTGATCTGGGGCGGTAGGGGCAAGTTGCGCTGATAGAAACAGCCATTCATCGGCAGCACCACCGGCCGGCCGTCATAAGTGCTGATCGTGTCGCGGTCGATCCGCACGATCCGCGCCTCCGGTACTCCCAGTTGCCCATACAGGTGGCGGACGGCCAGCGACTGCATGTTGTCGCCCAGATTGCACGACACCGCCCCGCGCGCGGTCATTGCGCGGGCCGTGTTGTCAAACCCCGCGTAGGAAAAGCCCAAAGCCCCGAAAAGCATGCCCGCCCGACCTTTCGTGCGCTGCGGCATAATTGACAAGCGCCGCCACTGCGGTCAAGGAACCCTGATGATCACCACATTCCTTCAGGTCGCCCTTGGCGGGGCCATCGGCTCGGTGCTGCGCTACGGTGCGGTGCAGGCTTTTGGCGCACCGTGGGCCACAGCCGCCATTAACGTCATCGGCAGCTTTGCCATGGGCGTGCTGTTCGTCACCCTTGCCGACCGGCCGGGCCTGTCGCCCTTGCTGATGGCGGGGGTTCTGGGCGGCTTCACCACCTTTTCTGCCTTCTCCCTGGATGCGCTGAAACTGTGGACAGCGGGGCAGACCACCGCCGCGCTGGCCTATACCGCCGGATCGGTCATCCTGTCCCTTGCCGCAGTCGCCCTTGGCGCGGCCCTTGCCCGAGGTCTCGCATGAGCGGCGTCAAACTCCTGACCGTATCCGAAGACGAAGGCGAACAGCGGCTGGACAAGTGGTTCAAGCGCCGCTTTCCGCAGCTCACCCAGGGCGCGGTCGAAAAGATGTGCCGCACCGGTCAGGTCCGCGTCGACAGTGCCCGCGTCAAGGCCTCCGACCGCGTGCTGCCCGGCCAGACCGTCCGCGTGCCCCCTCTGCCGGATGCCGAGGCCCCCAGCCGTCCGCGTGATGGCGGCGTCAGTGCCGCCGACACCAAGATGATCCAGGCTGCCGTCCTGTGGAAGGATGAGCATATCATCATCCTGAACAAACCGCCGGGCCTGCCGTCGCAAGGTGGCTCCGGCCAGGGCGACCGCCATGTGGATGGTCTGACCGAGGCGCTGAAGTTCGGCTTCAAGGACCGCCCGAAACTGGTGCACCGGCTGGACAAGGACACCTCGGGCCTGCTGATGCTGGCCCGCACCGACCGTGTTGCCCGCGCGCTCAGCGAAGCGCTGCGCCACCGTGCGGCGCGCAAGATCTATTGGGCCGTGGTCGCTGGTGTTCCCCACCCCCGTCAGGGCTCGATCAAGTTTGCACTGATGAAGGCACCGGGCCGGGGGCGCGGCGGCGAGGGCGAAAAGATGGTCTGCGTCCATCCCGCCAAGATCGCCGAACACCCCGAGGCGAAACGCGCCCAGACTGACTATTTCACCCTGTGGTTCCTTGGCGCGCGCCTCAGCTGGATGGCGTTGGAGCCGGTGACAGGCCGCACCCACCAGCTGCGTGCCCACATGGCCGAAATCGGCCACCCTATCCTTGGCGACGGTAAATACGGCGGCTCTGAGCAGGAAAACGCCGGGGACGGCTGGGGCGCGTCCATCGGCGGCGATCTGTCGAAAAAGCTGCACCTGCATGCCCGCTCGCTGACCATCGAACACCCGATCACCAAGAAGATGCTGACCTTCGAGGCCCCCTTGCCCGAACACATGGTGCGCACCTGGAAGCTGATGGACTGGAAGGAAGGCGACGTTCCCGCCGACCCGTTCGAGGCTATACGATGAGGCAGGTCAGATGACCGGCTGGGCCGCGAAACGGTTCTGGTCGAAGGCCAGCGCCGAACCCTGCGACGGTGGCTTTACCGTCTATCTTGACACGCGCCCGGTCCGCACGCCCGCGAAGGCCCCGCTGGTTCTGCCGACACTGGCACTGGCCCAAGCCATCGCTGCGGAATGGGACGCCCAGACCGGCCTTGTGACGCCTGCCACGATGCCCTTCACCCGCACCGCCAATTCCGCGATTGACAAGGTCGCCCCCCAGTTTGACGAAGTGGTGGCGATGATCGCGGCCTATGGCGGCTCTGATCTTCTATGCTACCGCGCGCCGGAGCCTGAGCCTCTGGTCACCCGCCAGACCGCCGCCTGGGACCCGCTGTTTCATTGGGCAGCCATGACTCTCGCTGCTCCCCTGCAGACCGCCACCGGCGTGATGCACATCCCGCAAGATCCCGCCAGCCTTGATGCGCTGACCGCCCGCGTGGCGGCACAGACTCCGTTCCAGCTTGCGGCCTTTCATGACCTCGTGGCGCTCTCCGGCTCGCTGATCCTCGCGCTGGCTGTGACCGAGGGCCACCTTGACGCGGAAACGGCCTGGGCTCTGTCGCGGACCGACGAAACCTGGCAGTCTGAACGGTGGGGCGTGGATGAAGAGGCCGCCGAACTGACCGCCCTCAAGCATGCCGCGTTCCTGCTGGCGGACCGATTCTTTGGATTGTGTGGGTAACAAGATTGCTCAATCTCTGGGCAAAGGCCGAACAGAAGGCTGATGTGCTTGGCTGAGGCAAAGAAACTGCGCGATTTTCCTGTTTGTGGGGTCACCCGCTTGACCTTGCAAACCGGTTTCGCCGAAAATGCGCGCTACTGGGAAGAGGCTCACCTTCAACAGTAGCGCCCTCACGGGAAATCGTGGGGCACCAAAAAAACGCCGTCCAGGAAGGACGGTAAACTCAGGAAGAGGTAAGAATGACAAAATCCGTTTTCTTCGGCACGCTCGCTGCAACCGCGTTGGTTTCGGGCCTGGCTGCTGCCGGTACGCTCGATGACGTGAAGGCACGTGGCGAGCTGATCTGCGGCTCGAACACCGGCCTCACCGGTTTCGGCGCGCCTGACGCAAACAACGTCTGGACCGGTTTTGACGTGGATCTGTGCCGCGCGCTTGCGGCTGCGATCTTCGGCGACCCGATGAAAGTGAAGTTCGTGCCGACGACGAGCGAGACCCGCTTCACCGCGCTGGCTTCGGGCGAAGTCGACGTTCTGGTCCGCAACTCCACCTGGACCTACAGCCGTGACAACGACCTGAAGCTCGATTTCGTTGCCGTCAACTACTACGACGGCCAGGGCTTCATGGTGAACAAAGACCTCGGCGTGTCTTCCGCCAAGGAGCTTGATGGCGCGACAGTCTGCATCCAGACCGGCACCACCACCGAACTGAACCTTGCCGACTTCTTCAAGACCAACAACATCACCTACACTCCGGTGACCGTTGCTGACGACGCAGAAGCTCAGCGCCAGTACGAAGCCGGTACCTGCGATGCCTTCACCACCGACGCTTCGGGGCTTGCCTCGACCCGTGCTGGTATGGCGGATCCTGCCAACCACGTTATCCTGCCGGAAATCATCTCGAAAGAGCCGCTTGGCCCGGTCGTTCGCCATGGCGATAACAACTGGGGCGACGTAGTGCGCTGGACCTACTTCGCGATGGTCATCGCCGAAGAAAAAGGCATCACCAAAGCCAACATCGATTCGGTGCTGTCATCGACGACCGACCCGGAAGTGAAGCGTCTCTTTGGCGCTGAAGGCGACATGGGCGTGATGATGGGCCTCGACAACATGTGGGCGGTGAATGCGATCAAAGCCGTCGGCAACTATGGCGAAGTCTTTGAAGCAAACATCGGTGCCTCCACGCCGATCGGTCTGGCACGCGGTCTGAACGCGCTGTGGACCCAGGGTGGCCTGCAGTACGCACCGCCGGTTCGCTGATCTCTCCAACGTCACGGGCGCAGCGAAAGCTGCGCCCGTTTTCGAATGACAGGACCGGATCGCGCGGGCCCCGCCCACAGCATCAGCCGCAAAGACGGCAGACCGGTCATCACAGGGGGTATGAATGACGCTTGCAGTCGAAGCGCCGAAAGAATCCTTTCGGCTTTCTCAGCTCATCTACGACACGCGGTACCGCAGCTACACGATTCAGCTGATCGTGCTGCTGTTGTTTCTGGCATTTCTGTTGTGGCTGACCAACAACACGATCCAGAACCTGGCCGCCAAGGACAAGGACATCAGTTTCAACTTCCTTTGGAACCGGGCCGGTTATGACATTGACCAACAACTGATCCCCTACACCAACGACAGCACGCACTTCCGCGCGCTTCTGGTCGGGCTTCTGAACACTCTGGCCGTTGCGTTCCTTGGCTGTATCCTTGCCACCGTGATCGGCGTCTTCGCCGGGGTGCTGCGCCTGTCGAAGAACTGGCTCGTCAGCCGTCTGATGACCGTCTACGTCGAGACGTTCCGCAACGTCCCCCTGCTGTTGTGGATCATCCTCGCGTTCACCATCTTTTCCGAAGCAATGCCCGAGGTGAAGGACTTCAAGGTCACCCAGGAAATAGTCGATTCGGGCGGCAGCCCCGCCGCGTCGATGACCTTCTTTGATACGGTGGCCATTACCAACCGCGGCTCGAACGTGCCCGCACCGCTGCTGACCCGCCCGCTGGGCGGCTTCACCGTCGGCGGCATTCCGATCAACCTGTCCGTACTGGCAACCATCGCGCTGCTGGCCGCGTCGATCTGGGTCAATGCGGGCCTGCGGCGTCGCGCCAAGGCGGTGCAGGAAGCGACCGGCGTCCGCCCGGTCACCTGGTGGAAATCGCTGGCCATCCTGATCATCCCGACCGTTGCCCTGTTGGTTGCCATGGGTCTGCACTGGGAAATCCCCGGCTTTGCAACCGGCGAAAACGGCGTCTCCAAAGGCTTCAACTTCATCGGTGGCATCACGGTCCCCCACAGCTTTACCGCGCTGCTGATCGCGCTGTCGCTTTACACCGGGTCCTACATTGCCGAGGCGGTGCGTGGCGGCATCCTAGCGATCAGCCGCGGCCAGTCCGAGGCTGCCTATGCCCTTGGCCTGCGCCCCGGCCGCACGATGAATCTTGTGATCCTGCCGCAAGCCTTGCGCGTGATCATCCCGCCGCTGATCAGCCAGTACCTGAACCTGACCAAGAACACGACGCTGGGCATCGCGGTCAGCTACCTTGACCTCAAAGGCACGCTGGGCGGCATCACGCTGAACCAGACCGGCCGCGAACTTGAATGCATGATGCTGATGATGCTGATCTACCTTTGCCTCAGCCTGATCATCTCGTCGGTGATGAACGTCTACAACACTTCGATGAAGCTGAAGGAGCGTTGAGATGAACCAGGATCTTTCCTATGTCCGGCAAGACATGCTGGTGCAGCAGACCCCGCCGGTGACCGAGCGTGGTCTGGTCAAATGGCTGCGCGAAAACCTGTTCTCCACCCCGATGAACGCCCTGCTGACCGTGCTCGGTTTTGTGGCCGTCGTGCTCCTGATCCGGGGGATTCTGCCCTGGCTTCTGAACGGCGTCTGGGAGGCCACGTCGCTGTCGGAATGCCGCGCGATCGTTGCGGCCAACGCGGGCGAGGGGGCTCATGGTGCCTGCTGGGCCATGGTCAACGAACGCTGGAACCAGTTCATCTACGGCTTTTATCCGCGCGAGCTGTACTGGCGTCCGACCATTGCCTTTGCGCTGATGTTCGTGGCGCTGGCACCGGTGCTTTACTACGGCCTGAACCGTGCAAACGCGATCATGGTGGGCGTGGTCGGCATCCTGCTGGTGCTGGCGCTGGTGGGCGTCGGCACGGATGGTCAGCATATCCTGCTTGCCGCCGCGATCTTTGTCGCCCTGACCGCCGTCGCCTGGATCGCGCCGAAAAAGCTGGTCTGGATGACCGCAGCCTTTCCCTTCGTCGGCTTTTACCTGCTGTGGGGCGGATCGGTCTGGGGGCCAATCGGCGTGCTGGCGGGCTTTGCAATCTTTGCCGGCGTCTGGCTGGCCCTTCAGCGCGCCGCCGGTGTCGTCGTTGCGGCCGGCATCGCCGTCGTCGTGGCCGCCGTGTGGTGGCTGGTGATCCAGACCACGGTCACGACCTTCATTGCGGCGCTGCTGCCCGTCGGCCTTGACGCGATCGACAGCGACCAGTTTGGCGGCTTCCTTCTGGCCTTCACCATCGGCGTGACCGCGATCTCGGCGTCGCTGCCCATGGGGATCCTGCTGGCGCTGGGGCGGCAATCCGACATGCCGCTGGTCAAGACGCTGTCGGTCGGCTTCATCGAATTCATCCGCGGCGTGCCGCTGATCACGATGCTGTTCACCGCCAGCCTGCTGCTGCAATACTTCCTGCCGCCGCGCTCCAACTTCGACCTTATCCTGCGGGTGATCATCCTCGTCACCTTCTTCGCCTCCGCCTATATCGCCGAGGTGATCCGTGGCGGCCTCGCGGCCCTGCCACGCGGACAGTACGAGGCGGCGGATGCGCTGGGGCTGGATTACTGGCAGGCGCAGCGGCTGATCATCATGCCACAAGCGCTCAAGATCTCGATCCCCGGCATCGTGTCGTCGTTCATCGGGCTGTTCAAGGACACCACGCTGGTGGCATTTGTCGGCCTTTACGATCCGCTGCTGGGCATCACCAAGATCGTGCGATCCGACACCGCCTGGAAAGGCATCTACTGGGAGCCGTATCTTTTCGTCGGCGCCATCTTCTTCCTCGTCTGCTTCTCGATGTCCCGGTACTCGATGTATCTGGAACAGAAGCTCAAGACCGACCACCGATAGGAGCACCCGAGCATGGCTGAAGCACTCAAGAAAATGACGGTCTCCGACGAGGTCGCAATTCAGATCACCGCAATGAACAAGTGGTACGGCACCTTCCATGTGCTGCGCGACATCAACATGACGGTGCAACGCGGCGAGCGGATCGTGATCTGCGGGCCGTCAGGATCGGGCAAATCCACCCTTATCCGCTGCGTCAACCGGCTGGAGGAGCACCAGCAGGGCCAGATCATCGTCGACGGCACTGAACTGACCAATGACCTCAAGAACATCGACAAGGTCCGCTCCGAGGTCGGGATGGTGTTCCAGCACTTCAACCTGTTCCCGCATCTGACGATCCTTGAAAACCTGACGCTGGCCCCGCTCTGGGTCCGCAAGGTGCCGAAGCGCGAGGCGGAAGAGACCGCGATGCACTTCCTCAGCAAGGTCAAGATCCCCGAACAGGCGCACAAATACCCTGGCCAGTTGTCCGGCGGCCAGCAGCAGCGCGTCGCCATCGCGCGGTCGCTGTGCATGAAGCCCCGCATCATGCTGTTCGACGAGCCGACCTCGGCCCTTGACCCCGAGATGATCAAGGAAGTGCTGGATACGATGATCCAGCTGGCCGAAGAAGGCATGACGATGATTTGTGTGACCCATGAGATGGGCTTTGCTCAGGCCGTGGCAAACCGGGTGATCTTCATGGATCAGGGCCAGATCGTGGAACAGAACGAACCGAAAGAGTTCTTCAACAACCCGAAGAGCGACCGGACGAAACTGTTCCTGAGCCAGATCCTGGGGCACTAAGGGTGCGGGCAGCAATTTGCTGCATTAGCTTGCTTTGGGCGGGGAGCGCCACAGCCGAAGACGGCGTGACCGAGCCTGCTGAATGCATATTGGTCGTAAAGGGGGCCGATATCATTCGCGGCACTTGCCTAACGAATGGTATCGGCGACGGCGGAGCTTTTGCGATTTCATCACCAGACGGGGAATACACGGCCCGGGTGCGCGTTAAGGCACCCGGCGTCGCCGAGGCCTTCTGGAATGAGACGCCATTTGCCGAAACATCAGAAGTGCCGCTTGGCGCAGTTGTGTTGATCGGTGCGTGCTGGGCAAGCGACAAGGCCAAGCTATGCGTCGCACAATAGATCGCGAACGCGCTACGACGGTCCTTTGGAAGATGTCTTAACGAACGTAGGGTGGGTGCCAACCCACCAGTCGCGCACAAATAAAAGTGGGCCGGCCGTCAGCCCGGCACCCGCCCCTCACCCATTCTTCTTCGCCTCTGCCGCCGCCTTCATCCGCGCCAGCAGGTCCGCCTTGGCCTTGGCGGCCTCTTCGGCGGCCTCTGCGATGGTCTTGCTGCGGCCTTCCTTGTTCTTCGGTTCGTGCTTGCCGCCCTTCGGATTTCCCGATTTGCCGTAATCCATGGTCATCCCCTTCGATCTGTTCGGGTGCAAATGCCCCAATCAGCGCCTGTCCGCAACCCGTCACCTTAGCTTTGGCCTCAGCGCAAGTCTTACGTTTGTGTTAAAGCGTCACTTTAACCCTTTGATTTTATGGGAGGCGTGAAGATGTCCACGCGTGGACAATCTCAGGCGACGATCTCACTCGGGATCACGAAATCTACCGTCACCCCCTGCCCGAACCCCACATCGGCCCAGGCGTCCACCAGGAAATCCACCACCAGCGTCGCCCCTGTCGGATAGCGGGCAAACTCCGGGCTTGTGGGCGGGTGGGCCACCAGCCGGGTCGCAAACTCGGCGATGCCGGGGTTGTGCCCGATCATCATCACCGTCCCCCCCACCGCATGGCGCAGGACCGCCATCATCACGTCCGGCCCGGCATGGTAGAGGGCTGGCTTCAGTTCCAGCACAGGCGTGCCGGGCAACGCGGGGGCAATTCCTGAGAACGTCTTGCGGGTCCGAAGGGCATCGGAACACAGCACCTCGTCCGGCACGTACCCGCGTGAGGCCAGCCATTGCCCAAGGTCCGCCGCCGCCGCCTTGCCCCGCTCGTTCAGGGGGCGGTCATGGTCTGGGGTCAGCGGATCGTCCCAGGAAGATTTCGCATGCCGCGTCAGGATCAACCGCTTCATTTATGGAACTGCCTCATGTGATACGCCGACTGTTCGGGCAGTCTTGCATAGCTTTGCGACAACGGGCAAGCGCGACGCACGGCGCAGCCGCGTTCCATGCAATCCTGCCCCGCGTCGGTGTCCAGAAAGGCGTGACAGGCCGGGACGTCATAGCCCGCAGGCGTCAACGCTCCTGTCGGGCAGGCCGTCATGCAGGGCTTAGGACAGGCATTACACGGACGATCCACGGTCGGGGGAAGGTCCAGAACCTCTTTCAAGGCCAGCGCACCGCGAAAGCTGACCATCAGCCCCTGGTCCGCATGGACCAGAAGCCTGACCGGACTGTCCCAGACCCGGCCAGTTCGCAGCGCCCATTGGTAGAACGGATGCCACGGCGGTCCGCCAAACGGAAACAGCGCCTTGGCCCCCAGGTCACAGGCCAGACGCCCGATCACCCGCCGCGACCAGCGGTCCACCGGATCGGCTATACCGTCCCATTCCGGCTGGGCCCTGATGTGCGGCCAGTATCCCGCACCCCCGGGCCCGATCATGAGAAGCGTCCGCGTTCCCTTCGGCAAACCCGCCTCTTCGCCACAGGCAAAGCCGCCGAGGATTGTCAGGTGGTGCCCGACCAGGCGCGCCTCAATATCGGTGAAGGTCAGCGGAATGGCAGCCACAGGCTCCACCCCAGTTTCGTCGGCCTGTCGTCCTGCCATTCCAATCCTACAACCATCTTGTCATGCCCCGCCTCTGGCATGGCACGATAGGTGCGGAAGATGCGATCCCAGACCGACAAGGCAAAGCCGAAATTACTGTCATGTTCGGCGCGCAGGACCGAGTGGTGGATGCGGTGCATGTCGGGGGTGACGATCACCAGCCGCAGGATTGCATCCAGCCAGCGGGGCAGGGCAAGGTTCGCGTGGTTGAAAAGGGCGGTGCCGTTCAGCAGGATCTCAAAGACCAGAACGGCCAGTGCAGGCGGGCCGATCAGATAGATCAGGCCGATCTTCAACCCCATCGAGGCGGCGATTTCCACCGGGTGGAAGCGGACGGCGGTGGTCACATCGAAATCGCGGTCGGCGTGGTGGACGCGGTGGAACCGCCAGAACAGTGGCACCTTGTGGGTGATCAGGTGCTGCGCCCAGATCGCGAAATCGAGGATCAGGACCGACAGCACGGCTTCTGCCCAGAAGGGCCAGACGATGCTGTGAAAGAGGCCCCAGCCCAGCCGCCACGCGTCAACAGCCGCGCCGACAGCAAGGAACGGCAAAGCAATGGCCATGACGCGCAGCACGAGGGTGTCAATCCCGACCATGGCAAGGTTGGTGACCCAGCGGCCTGTGCGCGGCACGGCTCGGGTGCGGCGAGGGGCGAGTGTTTCCAGCAGGGCGAAGATCACAAAGAGGCCAAGGAAGAACGAGAGGCGGATCGTTGCTTCGTTTGTCATGACGCGCTCCCTCAGGACCTTGCAGTCAGGGTAAGCGTGGTGCGCGCCAATTGCTAGCGACGAAGGCGGGGTTTCACGCGCGGCTCGGTGGACCGGATCTGCGATCCTGCGCCATGATCGGTGAACAGTTCCAGAAGGCAGGCGTTCGGGATGCGACCGTCAAGGATGGTCACGGCGCGGACCCCTTCCTCTATGGCTTTCAGAGCGGTCTCGGTTTTCGGGATCATGCCGCCGCCGATCACGCCATCAGCGGTCATCTGGCGGATTTCCTCGGGGGTGATCTGGGTCATGATCTGACCTTCGGCGTTCTTCACCCCTGCAACGTCGGTCAGCAAGAGCAGGCGGTCGGCCTGCAGCGCCCCGGCGATGGCCCCGGCGGCGGTGTCGCCGTTCACGTTGAAGGTCTCGTTGTCGGCCATCCCGGTAGCGACCGGGGCCACGACCGGGATAATCCCGGCTTCATACAGGTCGCGCAGAACCTGCACGTTCATTTCAACCGGGCGTCCGACGAAGCCAAGCTCAGGGTCATCCGCCTCGCAGACCATCAGGTCATCGTCCTTGCCGGAGATGCCGACGGCGCGGCCGCCCGCGTCCATGATCGCCTGCACGATCCGTTTGTTCACCAGACCGGAGAGGATCATTTCCACCACCTGAACGGTGGCCTTGTCGGTAACCCGCTTGCCGCGGACGAATTCGGACTTGATGCCCAGCTTGGTCAGCATCTCGTTGATCATCGGGCCGCCACCATGGACGACAACCGGGTTCACGCCGACCTGCCGCATCAGAACGATGTCGCGGGCAAATTCAGCCATGGCGGCGTCGTCGCCCATCGCGTTGCCGCCGAATTTAACCACCACGACGGCATCGGCATAGCGCTGCAGATAAGGCAGGGCTTCTGACAGCATCTTGGCGGTATTGAGGGCGTCTTGCATGGTCAATGTCTGTTGCTTCATGGTGCTGTCTTCCCAAGTTGCTGCTTGGTAGACGGTTTGATGCACATTGCCAAGTCGGGTGGGCCAAGTCGGGTGGGCCAAGTCACTCAGTCCAATTTGGGGATTGGCTTGCCATTTCTGAGCATAAGCATAAGGTTTAAGCCAAAGTGGGAGGCACCCGTGACTGAACAGAAAACCCTTGTGCTGACAGGGGCCAGCCGCGGAATCGGCCATGCGACTGTCAAGCGATTTTCCGCGGAAGGCTGGCGGGTGCTGACCTGTTCGCGGCAACCCTTCGATGCCCGCTGCCCCTGGCCGGGGGGCGAGGAAAACCATATTCAGATTGACCTTGCCGATCCGAACAAGACCGTCGCGGCCATCGAGACCATCAAGGCCAAGGTTGGCGGTCGCATCCATGCCCTGGTCAATAACGCCGGGATCAGCCCGAAGGGCGAGGGTGGCAAGCGGCTGAACACGCTGGAGACGGACCTGCGCACCTGGGGGCACGTGTTCCATGTGAACTTCTTTTCGTCCGTTATCATGGCGCGGGGATTGCAGGCGGAACTAGCGGCCACCAAAGGCTCGATCGTCAATGTCACCTCGATTGCCGGGGTTCGGGTGCACCCATTCGCAGGGGCAGCCTATGCGACGTCGAAGGCAGCACTTGCGGCCCTGACGCGCGAGATGGCGCATGATTTCGGGCCGTTGGGCGTGCGCGTCAACGCCATTGCGCCGGGCGAGGTAGAGACGGCGATCCTTTCGCCGGGCACTGACAAGATCGTCGAAAAGCTGCCCATGCAACGGCTGGGGCAGCCGAAGGAGGTGGCCGACGTGATCTGGTTCCTGTGTTCGGACCAGTCGTCCTACATCTCGGGCGCCGAGATCGAGGTGAACGGTGCGCAGCATGTCTGACGCGGGGTAAATGCGCGCACAGTGGCCTGCATGTCAGGGAACAAGGTGCAGCCGCCCTGATCCGTCAGCAAAGCGGGTCGGGATCGACGCCCGATCAATCTCTCCCAGCAATGTCAGATAGACGTCCTTGAGGAACGTCGGCGACGAGAAGTAGAACGCATGGTCCGAGTTCACCACATCCGCGAATCTTTCGCGGTGCTCGTCGTAATACAGGCCGACATCGACGTTGACCGCCTTGGCGGGGGCCGTGGCCGGAAGGCCGATTCGACCCACGCGGGGCGAGACGCCAACACGTTTGACGTTCGATATGCTAAGCACGGCGTCAAAGGGGTTCGAGTAATTGGTCAGCCGCACGCAATGGCGGTATAGTGAAGAGGAGACCGCCGATGGCCCCATGGAATCGGCAGAGACATCGGCCCCACACAACATCACCTGACTTAGCGACCAACCGGTTGTCACCATCGCGCGGCGGTCGTCGGCGTCGTCCAGCGCCTCGCGCAGTACAAAGGCGCCCATGGAATGCGCAAGAACATGGGTGGAGATCTCGCAGTCTTGTTGCTGAAAGCGGGTAAAAGGCGCGACGGCGTCGGTTACCAGCCTAATCGCTGTAAGTTTGGCGTCGGTGCGGTCTTCAAGATAATTGAGCGCGCTGTCAGCGCAGGGCCAGTCAAAGCTGACCACGGCCCCTTTGTAGCCCAGTGCCTCAAGCCCCTTGCGGATCAACCGGTGACGTTTCAGCAAAAGCGGAAGGTCAATGTTGAAGCCATGGATGTAGATCAGCACATCCCCCATCGGGTGGCCCTGCGGGGTTCGGCTGACTTCGGCAATCGCGGCCACCTTGTCGAACCAGGCGGATTTGGGAATAGTCATGTCGGGCTGATGCTGGCGGGCGTTTTCCGGGACTTCGAGGAATTTTGTAGGCCCGGGATTGCTGCCGAACTGGCCGCCGGTGACATTGCGTGCGCAGAAAATGTAGTCCATGAAAAATCTCCGCTCTGAAAATACAGAGGCTGAGGTTAGCATGAATCGTGCTTTTGCGCAAAGCCGGTTGCGGGGTCAGAAGGCTTCGATCCGGGTGACGCGAAAGGCTTTGGCCCCGCCTGTCGCTGCGCTGATATCCTCAGCTGTTAGTGCCGCATTCACGACCATCAAGGTGCCAAGGGTCGCTGGATCGACCGGGTCGAGGCGGAACCTATCCGGCTGAAAGCTGTCTGGCGCGGCGACGGTCGTGAGGCCGGTCAGAAAATCCTCACCAAAGACAATGGCGCCGTCAAAATCCGCGCGTTTCAGGATCGCCCCGGTGAAATCGGCAGATAGCAGGACCGAGCCGTTGAAGGTGGCGGCCGACAGGTTTGCAGAGGCAAAGGAAACCTCGTTCAAAAGCGCACCGTCAAAGCTGGCGGCGGTCAGTTCGGCCCCCGAGAAATCAGAGGCGACGATGGTGGCGCGGCCGAAATCCGCCCCGGCGAGGCGGGTGACCGTCTTGCCCGTCTGCGCGGGAAGCGGTGCGCGGACCTGATCTGGGTCAAGCGCAGCAAATCGGGTGCGGGCGATATTGGACAGCCGGAACCGGGCATTTTCCAGAATGGCAGAGCCAAAGTCGCATTCGACAAGGTAGCTGCCGGAAAAATCAGCGTAGGAAAGTTGCGCTTGCTGAGCGGTGACAAGCGCCAGATCGGTGCCCTTGAGCATGGCGTAATCAAGGTCGAGCCCCAGGAAGGTCAGCAGCTCAAGGTTGCGCACGCCACTGGAGACGAGAAGGGTCAGCAGCTGCCCGCGCTCGGGGCTGGCGGGCCGGTCAATCAGGTAGGTGCCGTCGGGCCGGTCTTGCCAGCCGAAGTACTCAGCCATCCTGGCATATCCGTCGCCCAGATCCGCACGCCTCCGCTGCAGCGCAAAGCGCATCCCGTCGGTCGCGTCTTCGCTGTGCATCCCGTTGTCGATGAAGCGGTAGGGCAGCAGCGCGCGCGAGATCGAGGTAACGCGCAGCACCAGACTGCGATCCAGATCGGTGGCTGGGTCCAGCACATTGAAAGGGTTGGTGTCATCGGGCCCGTGTGCCAGCGCAGCGGCCTGACCAAGATCGGCGGCGATCTGGGTGATCTCAACCGCAAGCGCGGCATTGCGTGCAGCTTCGGCCAGTTGCACGTCGGTCTGAAGCAGAAGGGTTTGCTCCTGAATGCGGCCGTTCTGTTCGCGCAGCAGGTCGGACTGAATGGCAAGCAACTGGTTTTGCTTGAACAGCAGTGCCGTGCCCGCAAGTGCCGCCATCGCAGCGATCAGCGCGGTCAACGAGGCGATGATCCAGCGGCGCGTGGTAATCCAGGCATAGCGTGACAGCACCATGGCGACGAGATCGCGCGCGGCTGTGGTGGCACCGCCGGGATCACGGTTGATGGCGTATTCAGCAACGCGCGCCAAGGGATCGGCAATCTGCTCCAATGCCACCTCGGCGTGGCCGAACAGGCGGTTGAGCAGCGTCTTACGCAGGGCAAAGACCACTATCCCCAGAATGAGAACGACCATCAGCGCCGACAGGAAGACGGTCAGGATCAGCCCGGCGCTGTCTTCAAGGAACCCAACGGCAGAGTAGGCCATCAGAATTCCGGCAGCGAGGCCGAAGCCGAAAAACAGCACGCCCATGCTGCCCGACCCCGCGCTGGTGCCAGCAATCGGGTCCGGGGTTGACCGTGCATCGCCGGATAGATTTTCTGGCGTGGTCATCTGATGTTGCCTCTGATTGTCGGGGATGACGATGACAAAGGCCGCAGAGTATGGCAATCGCCATGCATCAGCCTGCGGACGCCTTGATGCTGGACGGAAGCGAGAACATTCCTCGGTTGTTCTATGGTGCGCCTAAAGTGCCCGAGTTTCTGATGCGGGTGGGCGGGCGCACCGGATCGACATCCGGTTGTAGATCGACCCTTGGCCTTTGTGGCAGAGCCGGAGTGTGAACAGTTTGTCCGCAGCATGGATTATCCGATCTCTTGCGATCCTTGCGGTCGCCAGGAAGGGCTTCAGCGCAAGCGGGTCAGGGCACTGTTGGATAGATGGGCGGTGCGCGATCCCTAGCGGCGGCGAGTGCCGTTTCGCGCGCTGATGAACCTGCGAGCGACGCATCTTGCCGGTCCGGCGATTTTCGATTTCGCCGGGCTAACTTTCGTTCAGGCGGATACCGACAATTCTTTGCAACTTTCGGCAGAGCGTTAAGGAACTTATCAGCAACATTCCGCTAGCCTTCCGGTGTAGAGCGGACCCATCGTCCGCCAGTACCGGAGACAGGTCAGAATGACGGCTGGGATTTCTTGGATAGTGTCAGTCGTTCGGCGGCCGGAAGTCCTGGCGTTTCTTCCGGCGATGACACTGGGTGCCTTCTGGTTTGGTGGTGAAGCTGCACTGGTGCTGATCGCGCTTGGCCTGCCGTTGATCATCATGGCGGTCGGGACGGCCCGCAATTGCCAGCCGCTTCGGTCTGAGGTGCCCGCAGGTGCCATGGCGATCGGGATCATGGACCAGGTCTTGCGTGGCCCGTCAAATCCGGGCCGTACCACGGGATGCTTCGTGATCCAGTTTGATGCACCTGACCGGTTGAAAGACCGGCATGGACGGGCGCTGCAATCGCGGATTCTTGCCTGCTGCATTGAGCGGATTCGCGGCGGAATGCGGACCGGCGACACATTGCACATGCTGGAAGATGGCAGTCTTGCCGTGGTTCTCGCCCCTGTTTTCCGGCTGGATCTTGAGACGATGGTGCAAATTGCGGCGCGTATTCAATCGGTTGTGCATCAATCGATTGATCTTGGGTCCGAGGTGGTTTCCGCAACCTGCTCGATCGGGTTTTGTCAGGGTCGGCAGGCGCCCTCGGCGACCGGTCAGTCGCTGCTGGATGCGGCTCAGATCGCGGCAGACGAGGCGATGCGCCACAGCCCCGGAGCAATCCGGGCCTTTTCCGGTGATCTTGCCCGCGCCAAAGCCAACCGGGATGCCCTGCGCGACGGAATCGGCCATGCGCTGGAAAATGGCCAGATACAGGCTTACTTCCAGCCGCAGGTCAGCACCGATACGGGCAATATTTCGGGGATGGAGGCGCTGGTTCGTTGGCACCATCCGGACCGGGGTTGCCTTTTGCCGGGCGAGTTTATGCCCGCGATTGAGGGCACGGGTCTTGGCGCGCGTCTGGGCCAGCTGATGGTAACCAAGGCGCTGACTGCATTGGCAAACTGGGATCGGGCCGGCTATGTTGTGCCGACGGTGTCGGTGAATTTCTCGGGCCACGAACTCGGTGATCCACAGCTGGCAGAGAAGTTGAGCTGGGAACTGGATCGCCTGAATCTTGGCGCAGAACGGCTGACGGTTGAAGTGCTTGAGACTGTCGTGGCGTCGTCGGAAAACGACATGATCGCTACCAGTATCGCCAGCATCGCGGCAATGGGATGTGGAATTGATCTGGATGATTTCGGCACGGGGAACGCGTCGATCACCACGATAAGACGCTTTGCATTGCGACGCCTGAAGATCGACCGCAGCTTCGTGTCGAATGTCGACAAAGATCGTGAGCAACAGAAGCTTGTCGCTGCCATCCTGTCACTGTCCGAACGACTGGGGCTTGAAACGCTGGCTGAAGGGGTGGAGACGCAGGGCGAACATGCCATGCTGGCGCAGTTGGGCTGCAGCCATGTTCAAGGATATATCGTGGCGCGCCCGATGCCGGCCGGCGAGGTGCCAGACTGGATCGATCGCTACACCCGGCGCCTGGAAATGCTGCCGGACCTGGGAGTGAGGGCACGATGAGGCGCAATGTCCATGGCATGGCCTGACCGGGACACTTTGACTTTGCGCCGGGTCAACAGGACTGATTGTCCGACGGGATGCGAGATTTGATCGCAGCCACCCCGGCCCCGGGGCGAAAGCGCTTGACCTTTGGCCCACCCTGTCGTTGAAGCACCGCTGACCTTAAGGTTCGACATGGTGGTTTACGGATGGAAGAGCAGAACAACAAGAACCTGATCCTGGCAATGGTGCTCAGCGCCCTGGTGATGATCGTCTGGTTCGTGTTCTTTCCACCCCCGGAACCGGTGCAGGACCTGACCACACCGGTGGCATCGGGCGTTGATCCTGCGACAGCTCCGGTTGCCGATGCCGTGGCGGGGCAACCCGAAGCGGTCGCCCCAGTTCCTGAAGCGCCGCGCCTGACAATTGATACAGACAAGCTGAGTGGGTCGATTTCTCTTCTTGGCGGGCGGATCGATGATCTGTCGCTGAAGACCTACAAGGAGACTCTGCAGCCGGGGTCGCCGACAGTGCGGCTTTTGTCGCCGGTCGGTCAGGATTTGGCCTACTACTCGGTTTTCGGCTGGCTGCCGGGTGCAGGGCTGGCCGCAGGCGACGTGCCGGATGCCGTTACGGAATGGAAACTGGCGTCTGGCGGTACTTTGGCGGCCGGCAGTCCGGTGACTCTGCATTGGGATAACGGCAAGGGACTGACATTCCTGCGAGAGATCGCAGTGGACGCAGATTTCATGTTCACGGTCACCGACACAGTCGAGAATGCTTCTGGGGTCGATGTATCGCTGCAAGCGTACGGGATCATCGCACGTCATGGTTTGCCGACCCTGCAGAAAATCTTTGTGGTCCACGAGGGTGCGGTACAGCGCAATGACGGCACTCTGGAAGAGACAGATTATTCCGACCTCGCCGAATTCACTGCAGACCCGAAAGAAGGCTTGCCTGCCGTAGTCACCGAATCGGCCCAGGATGGATGGATCGGGTTCACCGACCACTACTGGATGACGACGTTGATCCCCGAGCAAGGCAAGCCTTACAAATCGGTGCTGAAATATGTGCCCGGTTCTGACATCTATCAGGCCGAAGTTCGCCAGCCGGTGCTGGCCCTCGGCGCTGGGCAAACTGCGACCACAAGCACGCGGCTGTTCGCCGGGGCGAAGGAATGGGCCACGATCCGTGACTATCAGAACGATTCGGGGATCGCGGGCTTCATCGACAGCATCGACTGGGGTTGGTTCTTCTTCTTTACCAAGCCGATCTTTGCAGTGCTGCACTGGCTGCACGGGCTGATCGGCAACATGGGGCTGGCGATCATCGGGCTGACCTTCGTGTTGAAGGTACTGGTGCTGCCGTTGGCCTATAAATCATACGTGTCCATGGCGCGGATGAAGGAACTGCAGCCCGAGATGGAGGCGCTGAAAGAACGTGTCGGCGATGACAAACAGAAGATGCAGCGCGAGATGATGCAGCTGTACAAGGACAAGAAGGTGAATCCTGCGGCTGGCTGCCTGCCGATTCTGATCCAGATCCCGATCTTCTTCAGCCTGTACAAGGTGATCTTCGTCACCATCGAACTGCGGCATGCACCTTTCTTTGGCTGGCTCAATGATCTGAGCGCGCCAGATAGCTCATCGCTGTTTAACCTATTTGGGTTGCTGCCCTGGGCCGCCCCGGCGCAGGGCTCGGTGCTGGCGCTGATTTTCATCGGGGTGCTGCCGATCCTGCTGGGGATCACCATGTGGTTGCAGCAAAAGCTGAACCCCGCCCCCGCCGATCCGGTGCAGCAGCAGATCTTTGCCTGGATGCCCTGGGTGTTCATGTTCATGCTGGGCGGGTTTGCCAGCGGTTTGGTGGTTTACTGGATCACCAACAACACGATCACCTTCACCCAGCAGTACCTGATCATGCTCAGCCATGGGCATAAGCCGGACATCTTCGGCAACATCTCGAAAGGCTTCCGCAAGGCCGAGCCGGTTCCGGTGACACCCCCGACACCGCCCGTGAAAGGCAAGAAGAAGTGACGGTCGGCTGGCGGGGGACGATATCGTGACGATGGCCTTCACCCTGACCCCAGAGCCGTCGGACGAAGACCGAGAGCTTGGGCGACTGATGTTCGCGGGACCGGTGACCTTTGTGAAGGGCGTGGTGGCGATGTCTGGCCTGCCCCCGGCGGACCGGTTGGAGGTCTGTTTCGCCGGCCGTTCAAACGTCGGGAAATCAAGCCTGATCAATGCGCTGACGGGTCGCAAGACGCTGGCCCGGGCATCCAATACTCCTGGACGGACACAAGAGATCAACTATTTCGCGCTGGGCGATTTGCGCTACATGGTGGACCTTCCCGGCTATGGCTATGCCGAGGCGCCGGTCGCGGTGGTGGCGAAATGGCAGGCGCTGCTGAAGCAATACCTGGCGGGGCGGCAGACCTTGCGGCGGGCTTTCGTGCTGATCGACACGCGGCACGGGGTCAAGGCGGTGGACGAGGATATCCTGACACTTCTGGACCGGTCAGCGCTGACCTACCAGGCCGTGCTGACCAAAGCCGACAAGGTGAGCGCTGCTGACCGCGACGCGGTGATCGAACAGGTCAAGGGCGCGCTTGGCAAACATCCGGCCGCCTATCCCGAAATCGTGGTGACCAGTTCGGAAAAGGGCGACGGGATCGAAACGCTGCGGGCGATCATCGCGACAATGGTGTAGCGGGCTGGACGGCTACCGCGACTTGTCAAACTCAGGATCAGCGCCGGGTACCGGATCATACCCTTGACCGCCCCACGGGTGACAGCGGCAGATCCGGTGCGCGGCCAGATAGCTGCCCTTCAGCCCGCCATGGCGCTCCAGTGCGTCAAGCGCATAGGCCGAACAGGTCGGTTGAAAGCGACATCCATGACCGACCCAAGGCGAGAGCACCAGCCGGTACGCGCGGACGGGCAAAGCGGCCAACTGCGCGAGGGGGGTCACGGCTTGCCCCTGTGGACAGCGCGGAGTGCGGCCTGCAAGTCGGCAAACATCTCGGCAAAAAGGCGCGAGACCGTCGCAGCAGGTCGGGCAACCAGCACATAATCCCATCCAGGTTGCGCAAGGGTTGGCAGGACTTCGCGCGCGAGAGCACGCAAGCGGCGCTTGGCGCGGTTGCGCAGCACAGCGTTGCCGATTTTCTTGGAGGCAGTATAGCCGACGCGGATGGTGGGGCTCTGGTCGCCCCTGTCTCGGGCTTGCAACAGAAAGCTACCCGTGCCTTGCCGCCGGGCCGAGGCGGCCTTCAGGAAGTCAGCGCGCTTCTTCAGGACGCAAAGCGAAACCGCCGGGGGCGCGGCGGGCGCATCGGCAGCTATGCCTTGGCCCTTGTCCTCCGGCGGCGTCATGTCGCGACCTCAACTCCCCAAAAGGGGATGCACTCAGGCCGAAAGCTTGTGACGGCCCTTGGCGCGGCGCGCAGCCAGCACAAGGCGGCCGTTCTTGGTTGCCATACGGGCGCGGAACCCGTGGCGGCGCTTGCGAACCAGGTTCGACGGTTGAAATGTGCGCTTCATCGCGGTCTCCATCAGACGGTGCCCGAAGCCAACTGGATTCGAGGGCAGATAACTTGAAGCCCGTCCTTTACGGGCGCTTGAACCCCAAGTCAACGGAAGGCCGGCGGAATTCCTGCAACATTTCGTCTCCCGCTGCGGCGAAATGTTTCAATCTGCCCGGAAAAGCCCCTGAATGCATCAAGGCCGCGTGAGGGGGCTGTCGCTGACGCGCTGCGCGGCCCATGTTCGCTGCAGTTCAAAGGATACCTCATGCTCAAATCCGCCCCTGCCTTGGATCAACGGAAACCGGGTATCGCGCGCAAATTGCCATTCCTGCTGATTCTTGTCGTCGCGGCAGTCGGTGCCTTTGCATTGCGCGACCAACTGAGCTTTGCAGCGCTGGCGGAAAACCGCGAGGTGCTGCTGGCCTACCGCGATGCGCATTACGGGTTGGCGGTGATGGGTTTCATTGCCGCTTATGCGGCGATCGTGGCGCTCAGCCTGCCGGGGGCAACCGTGGCGACGCTGACGGGCGGTTTCCTGTTCGGCATCTTTCCGGGCGCACTTTTCAACATTCTGGCTGCGACCATCGGCGCGGTCGCTGTATTTCTTGCGGCGCGGGCCGGGTTCGGCCAGGGCGTCGCGTCCCGGATCGAGGCGGGTGGTGGGGCAGCCGCCCGATTGCAGGCGGGATTGCGCGAGAACGAGTGGTCTGTCCTGTTGCTGATGCGGTTGGTCCCGGCGGTGCCGTTCTTTCTGGCAAACCTGATTCCGGCCTTTGTCGGCACCAGTCTGTGGCGGTTTGCGGTCACGACGTTTTTCGGCATCATCCCGGGCGGGGTGGTCTATACCTCGGTCGGCGCTGGTCTGGGCGATGTTTTTGCCCGGGGTGAAAGCCCGGACCTCGGGGTCATCTTTACTGCACCGGTCTTGGTGCCGATCCTTGGGCTGGCGGCGTTGGCGGCATTGCCGCTGGTGATCAAAGCGGTTCGCAAAGGGGCCTGACATGGAAACGATAGAGACGGATATCTGTGTCATTGGCGCAGGCTCGGGCGGATTGTCGGTTGCGGCGGGTGCGGTGCAAATGGGCGCGCGCGTGGTGTTGGTCGAAGCCGGTGAGATGGGCGGCGATTGCCTGAATTCAGGCTGTGTGCCGTCAAAGGCGCTGATTGCGGTGGCGAAGGCGGCCGAAGCCCAGCGTCGTGGCTTTCGCGGCGTCGCGGCGGTGGAGCCGATGGTCGATTTCCGGGCGGCGAAGGATCATGTGGCGGCGGTCATCGCCCAGATCGCGCCAGTCGACAGTCAGGAGCGGTTCGAGGGGTTGGGGGTGCGGGTGATCCGCGCCTTTGGCAAGTTCACCGGGCCGCGCGAGCTTGAGGCGGGCGGGCAGCTGATCCGCGCGCGTCGGTTCGTGATCGCCACAGGCTCTCGCCCCTTTGTTCCGCCGATCCAAGGCGTGGAGACGGTCCCTCATTATACCAATGAAACGATCTTCGCGGCGACGGAGCGGCCAGAACATCTGATCATAATCGGCGGCGGGCCGATCGGGATGGAGATGGCGCAGGCACACAGGCGGCTGGGATGTGCGGTAACCGTGATCGAGGGGGCCAAGGCGCTGGGCCGCGAAGATCCAGAGATGGCGGCGGTGGTGCTGGCGGCGCTCAAGGCCGAAGGGATCGCGATTGTCGAAGGCCAGCCGGTGGTGCGCTTGTCGGGCCATGATGGGGCAGTTGAAGTGCTGCTGGGCGACGGTGCGCTGATCAAGGGCAGTCATCTGTTGATGGCGGTTGGGCGCAAGGTGTCGCTGGAGGGGATGAACCTTGATGCGGCAGGGGTAGCCTTCACGCCCAAGGGCGTGACCGTCGATCGGCGGCTGAGGTCGACAAACCGGCGGGTCTATGCCGTGGGCGATGCGGCGGGGGGGCTGCAATTCACTCATGTGGCAGGCTATCATGCGGGGATCGTGGTGCGGCAAGCCGTGCTGGGGCTGCCGGCTAAATCCACCATGCGGGCGATGCCGCGGGCCACCTACACCGACCCGGAATTGGCACATGTGGGCCTGACTGAATCGGAGGCGCGCGAGGCGCATGGCGAGGCGTTGACGGTGGTTCGCGCAGAGTTTCACCACAATGACCGGGCAATTGCGGAAGGCAAAGACAAGGGCCTGATCAAGGTGATGGTGGTGAAGGGCAGGCCGGTCGGGGCCTCTATTGTTGGTCCGCAGGCTGGGGAATTGATTGCCGTCTGGGCGCTGGCAATTTCGGCCAAGTTGAAGATGACAGCGATTGCCGGGATGGTTGCGCCCTATCCGACCCTTGGTGAAGTATCGAAACGTGCTGCGGGAGCCTATTTTTCCCCCAAACTCTTTGATAGTGCTGCCTTGAAGCATCTGGTGCGTTTGGTGCAGCGGTTTGTCCCCTGACGGGGAGTTGGAGGGACGGGTGACGGCGAAACGAGGCAGGTTCTTCAATACCCTGTCGGGTCGGTTCCTGATGCTTACCGTGGTTTTCGTGATGCTGGCCGAAGTGATGATCTTCGTGCCCTCAATCGCGCGGTATCGGGCGGACTTTCTGCTGACACGGCTGAAGCAGGCGCAGATCGCGGCGCTGACGCAACTGGCCACCGAAGACATGATCATGCCAGAGCTGGAAAAGGAGCTGCTGGCAAACGCCGAAGTGTTCAACGTCGTCCTGCGTCGGGACGAGGTGCGACAGCTGGTGCTTTCTTCGCCCGTCCCGCAGGAGGTCTACGACAGTTATGACCTTCGGATGGCCGGCCCCTGGGAGCTGATCCGCGATGCGTTCAGGTGCCTGGCGGACCCAGAAAACCGGATCGTCCGGGTGATCGGCAATCCGGTACAGGAAGCGGGCACGTTGATCGAGGTAACCATTGAGACCAAACCGCTGCGCGATGCGATGGTCGACTATGGTTTGCGAATACTGCTCCTTTCGGCGCTGATTTCTGTGGTGACCGCGTTCTTGCTGTTTCTGGCGGTGCGCAGGCTTTTGGTGATGCCGATCCGGCGGGTCGTAAGGCACATGCAGGCCTACGCGCAGTCCCCCGAGGATGCACGGCAGGTGATCGAGCCGACGGCGGATGTCGAGGAGCTGCGCATTGCCGAAGAGGCGCTGCAATCCATGCAGACCCAGCTGACCGGGGCACTCAGGCAGAAAGAGCGCCTGGCGCAGCTGGGCAGTGCAGTGGCCAAGATCAGCCACGATCTGCGCAATATCCTGACGACGGCACAGCTTTTTGCTGACCGTATCGAAGGCAGCGCCGATCCGACTGTGGCCCGCGCCGCGCCAAAGCTGGTAAACTCGATCAGCCGTGCGGTTTCCTTGTGCGAAGCGACCCTTGCCTTCGGCAAGGCGGAAGAACCGCCCCCGCAGTTGCGCCGTTTGCACTTTGCCAAACTGGTGGAAGAGGTGGCAGAGGGCGAGGGGTTTGGTCCGGATGGCCATGGGGCAGACGGGATCGGGTTAGATGGGCAAGTGACCTGTCTCATCGATGTATCCCCAGGGCTGGTGCTTCGGGCCGATGCGGAACAACTGTACAGGGTCCTCAGCAACCTTGTGCGCAACGCCCGGCAGGCAATCGCCTCGAAAGGCCAACCTGGTACCATCGAGATTTCGGCAGGCGAGGACGAGACGGAATGGTGGATCCGGGTCGGGGACACCGGCCCCGGACTGCCCGCCCGTGCGCGCGAGCACCTGTTCGCGGCCTTCCAGGGCGGCACGCGCAAGGGTGGCACCGGTTTGGGGTTGGCTATCGCGTCCGAGCTGGTGCGCGGCCACGGCGGCAAACTTGAACTCGCCCGAAGCGACCAGGACGGGACGGAGTTCTTGATCCATCTTCCGAAACAGACCGTCGGTGCAACGGCATGATTTCGCCCTTGCATTGGCAGCAGCGCGGGGCTACATCGCCCGCAGTTGTGGACCCGTAGCTCAGCTGGATAGAGCATCAGACTACGAATCTGAGGGTCGGGCGTTCGAATCGCTCCGGGTTCACCATTTAGCCTTGAATTTGCAGTATTAGGTGAACAAGGGCGTAGCATTCCCTTGAGATCACGTTGCCTTGGCAGAACAAATACACTGTGAAGGAACGGGTTCGGGCTCCTGCGTCCGGCCAGCTATCTCCTTGAGTCCGGATGGCATCAGCCATAGGCTTGCCGAGGGTTTTCGGGAGTGCTGCATGCCGTGGGAATTCTGGATCGACCGGGGTGGCACCTTTACGGATGTGGTGGCGCGGGCACCAGACGGGCGGCTGATCACCCGAAAGTTGTTGTCCGAAAATCCCGAGCGGTATGCAGATGCCGCCGTGCAGGGAATCCGGGATTGCCTGGGGCTCGTCCCCGGGGAGCCGATTCCTGACAACACAATATCAGCGGTCAAGATGGGGACGACAGTCGCGACCAACGCGCTGCTGGAGCGAAAGGGTGAGCGGGTCCTGTTGTTGATTACGGCAGGTTTCCGTGACCTTTTGCGTATCGGCACCCAGGCACGGCCCGGCCTCTTTGATCTGCATATCCGGCGGCCGGATCTTGTGTATGAGGTGGTGGCCGAAGTGCCGGGCAGGCTTGATGCCGAAGGGGCGGAAGTGCGGTCGCTTGATGAAGCGTCGGTGCGGGCTGAGCTGGTTGCTGCCTATGCGGCGGGAATCAGGTCGGTGGCGGTTGCCTTGATCCATGGTCACGTCAATCCGTCCCATGAGCTGCGGGTGGGGAAGATGGCAGCGGACCTTGGCTTCACCCAGGTGTCGCTGTCGCATCAGGTCAGCCGTTTGTCCAAGCTGGTGCCGCGCGGTGATACGACCGTCGTGGATGCGTATCTGTCGCCAATTCTGCGGCGCTATGTGGCGCAGGTTGAAGGCGCGCTGGCCATCGGGCGGGCGACAGGGCGCCTTCTTTTCATGCAATCGAACGGTGGGCTGACCGAAGCGGGGTTGTTTCAGGGCAAGGACGCGATCCTGTCCGGGCCCGCAGGCGGCATTGTTGGCATGGCGCGAGTGGCAGAGGCTGCCGGGTACTCTCGATTGATCGGCTTTGACATGGGGGGCACTTCTACCGATGTCAGCCACTATGCCGGAATTTATGAACGATCATTCGAGACAGAGGTTGCCGGCGTAAGAATGCGCGCGCCGATGATGGACATCCATACGGTTGCGGCGGGAGGCGGTTCGATCTGCACGTTCCGTGACGGCCGCTATCAAGTTGGTCCAGAGAGTGCGGGGGCAAATCCGGGCCCGGCAAGCTATCGCCGTGGAGGTCCCCTGACCATCACCGACTGCAACGTGATGTTGGGGCGCTTGTCGCCCGGGCATTTTCCGGCTGTCTTCGGGCCGGATGGAAACTTGCCGCTGGATGCAGAGGTGGTACGCACAAAATTCATTGCACTGGCCTCCGACATCGCGCTGCTGACCGGTGTGGAGACCCAGCCCGAGTTGGTTGCGGACGGCTTCCTGCGTATCGCGGTCGACAATATGGCGAATGCGATCAAGAAGATAAGCGTTCAGCGCGGCCACGATGTGACGACGTACACGCTCAACTGCTTTGGGGGGGCAGGCGGTCAGCATGCGTGTGGTGTGGCGGATGCCCTCGCAATGCAGTCGGTGTTCATTCATCCCTTTGCCGGCGTGCTATCGGCATATGGTATGGGGCTGGCTGAAATCCGTGCTTTGCGTCAGGTTCAGTTTGATGCGCCCCTTTCGCAGGTAGACGATGCCGGGCATGTTCTGGACGGACTTGTGGCAGAGGCGAGGTCGGAACTTGCGGGGCAGGGGGTTTCAGACATCCGCGTGTGGAAACGTGCCCATCTGCGGTATGACGGATCGCATCACAGTCTAGAGGTCCCTTTTGGGACGTCGGCCGCGATGGCGACGGCCTTTGCTGACGCCCATAAGGCGCGGTTCGGATTTACCTCATCCGAACGTGAACTTTTGTTCGAAATTCTGGCGGTAGAAGCTGTGGCCGATGGGGTAGAGCTTCCAGATATGCCCATCGGAGCCGGTTCCGCAGAGCCGATCGGCTTTGTAAACTTGTGGGCTGGCGGATGCTGGCAGGAGGTGCCGCATTATGACCGAAGCATCTGCGGAAGTGGCACACGCATTGCAGGTCCGGCAGTGATTGTCGAGGAGACGGGAACAGTCGTGGTGGATCCAGGCTGGCATGCCCGCATGGATGGGCAGGGCAACCTGATCCTGCATCGCGCAGATGCTGTTGCGCGTCCGGATGCTGCAGGAACCACTGCGGATCCGGTTCTTCTTGAGGTGTTCAACAACTTTTTCATGTCGGTCGCTGATCAGATGGGGGCAACCCTTGCGAACACGGCATGGTCAGTCAACATCAAGGAAAGATTAGACTTTTCATGCGCGATCTTTGACGAACGGGGTGACCTGGTGGCCAATGCTCCACATGTTCCGGTCCATTTGGGGTCAATGTCGCATGCGGTCAAGATGGTGATGGCAGCAGTGGCAGGCACGGCGCGGCCGGGTGAAGCGTGGATGCTCAACTCGCCCTATAACGGCGGCACGCATCTGCCGGATGTGACGGTAATCACGCCGGTCTTCGTCGGAAACCAGCCGGTTTTCTGGTTAGGATCGCGCGGCCACCATGCTGATATCGGCGGACGTACCCCGGGATCATCGCCGCCCGACAGCCGGACGATCGAGGAGGAAGGGGTGCTGATCGACCTCTTTCCATTGGTCAGCGAGGGGCGGCTGCGCGAGGCTGAGGTGCGGACTTTGTTGGCATCGGGCCGCTATCCCTGTCGCGCTGTGGATCACAACATTGCCGACCTGAAAGCACAAGTCGCTGCGAATGAAACCGGTCGGCGGGAACTGATCCGCTTGGTCGAGGTTTACGGCACAGACGTCGTTGCCGCCTACATGGGCCACGTACAGCGCAACGCCGAGGAATGCGTGCGCGCGGTGATTGACCGTTTAAGTGATGGATCGTTCACATACCCTATGGACATCGGGGCCGAGATCCGGGTGCGTGTGTCGGTGGACCGACAGGCCCGAAGTGCAGTGGTTGATTTCTCTGGTACCAGCGCGCAGCACGACGGCAATTACAACGCGCCGCAGGCGGTGACGCGGGCGGTGGTTTTGTATGTTTTCCGTACGCTTGTTGGCAAGGTGATCCCCTTGAACGAGGGATGCCTTGCGCCGTTGACCATTATCGTACCCAAGGGGACGATGCTGAACCCGCGCGCGCCGGCGGCGGTGATCGCCGGAAATACCGAGGTGAGCCAGGCCGCCTGCAACGCGCTATACGGGGCGTTGGGGGTCATGGCCGCCAGCCAGGGTACTATGAACAACTTTGTCTGGGGCAATGCAGAGTTTCAGAACTACGAGACCATTGCCGGGGGCACCGGTGCAGGGCCCGGCTTTCCGGGTTGCGATGCGGTGCAAAGCCACATGACCAATACGCGGATGACAGACCCGGAAGTTCTGGAGAAACGCTTTCCTGTGCGTCTGGAGGCATTTGGCATACGGGCCGGATCAGGTGGGACGGGGGTTTGGACGGGTGGTAACGGTGCGGTGCGGAGGATCAGGTTCCTTGCGCCGGTTACTGTGACCACGCTGTGCGGCAGCCGTGTGGTGGCACCTTTCGGTGGCGATGGTGGCGGACCGGGGGCCTTGGGCGTGAACCGGGTGATCTGGCCGGATGGGCATGTAGAGATTCTGAACGGCAATGACGAGCGCGACCTGCCCGCAGGTGCGGAGTTCGAGATGTGGACGCCGGGCGGCGGCGGCTGGGGCGTGTAGGCGCGGGTTGGCGCATCGGGTCCGGCGTCATTGCGGCTTTGCAAACTCATGCACATAGTCGTCGGGACAGGGCAACGGAGGCGGCCATGCTGAACGCGAAATCACTGCTCGACACATTGATGGGGGGTCTGACCAAGGCCTCCGGGGGCGAGGGGGTCACGGGACTTGCCGACAAAGCGAAAGGCGCATGGAGCGAACAGTCGACTCTGGGTAAGGGGGCGATTGCGGGCGGTTTGTTAGGAATTCTGCTAACCAACGGCGGGCGCAGGCTACTTGGGGCGAGCGCCAAGGTCGGCGGGGCTGCGCTGATCGGCGGGCTGGCCTACAAGGCCTATGAGGACTGGAAGGCGGGCAAATCCACCACTGCAGCGGATGGCCCGATCAGCCTGCCAAAGCCGGATGGCACCGCTTTTCTGCCCGATGACGCCGATGCGGCGGATGATCTTGCGATGCGGCTTTTGCAGGCGATGATCGCAGCGGCAAAGGCGGACGGCCACGTGACGGCAGACGAAAGGGTCCGGATCGACGGGGCGTTGAACACTCTGGGTCTGGGCGATGAAGCAACGGCGCTGATCGCAGCCGAGCTTGACGCGCCTTTGGATGTGGGCCGGGTGGCCGCACTGGCGCGGACACAGGAGGAAGCGACTGAGATTTATGCAGCCTCGTTGCTGGTGGTGGATGAAGAAGCTCCGGCCGAAAAAGGCTACCTGGCGATGCTGGCCGCGCGGATGCAACTTGATCCCGGGTTGGTGGCGCACCTGCATGCCAAGGCGGCACAGCTTTAGGGCCGATTGCCGCCTGTCGCCTCTGTGACCTGATCTGCTGCCGCGCGGACCAATGCGCCGATGCGGGAAGCGTCCGACAGGCCGACGCGGAAGGCAGGCCCTGACACCGACAGCCCGGCCACCGGTTCGCCGTGAGCGTTGAAGATCGGGGCTGCAATGCAGCGCATGCCTTCGGCGCGCTCCTGATCATCGATCGCGTATCCGCGCTCTCTGGTGCGGTTCAGATCACGCATCAGGGCCGTGTCTGATGTCAGCGTCAGGGTGGTGAACTTCGCCAACCCCTTCCGGGCAATGATCTCGCGGGCGCGGTCTTCGGGATACCAGGCCAGCAGCGCCTTGCCGATTCCGCTGGAATGCATCGGCCCCTTGGTGCCCGGTGGAAAAAAGGCGCGGATCGCCTCATTCGTCTCAACCTGAGCGAGGAAAAGAACCTCGCCCCGAACCTCGACCCCAAGATTTGCCGTCTCGCCGGTGTCGCGCATCAGGGCGTCCATCGGCTGGCGGGCACGCTCTACTACCTTTGTGCGGCGCAGAAACGCGGTGCCGACGCGAAAGGCCCCGGCACCGATGTGCCAGACCTGACCCGGTTCCTCGACCTCGACCATCCCGTGCCCTTGCAGTGTTACGAGGGCGCGAAAGACGGTGGCGACGGGAAGGTCCATTTCTTCGGCCAGCTCGCTGAGCGTGCGACCGGGACCCTGTGCAAGATGTTCCAGCAGCCCCAGTGCGCGATCAAGTGCCTGCACAGTGTTCTGGTCCGTCTTGTCATTGAAGGCTTTCGGGCGACCGCGCGGCTTGACAGACATTTTGGTGAACCTTTCCGGGCAATTGCGCGGTTGAAAAACCGTTAGCCATTGATTTGATGTATCAATAACACGAAACCAGATTCATGAAAAACATTTTCGAAAAAATAGGTGATTGCCGGTAACTGGCCTAAGAAGAAGCATCACACACCGGAGAGCTACCATGTCCTTCCAGAACCCCGTTTTCATCCCCGGCCCGACGAACATCCCTGACAGCGTTCGCAAGGCCTGCGACATGCCGACAATCGACCACCGGTCTCCCGCCTTTGCGCGGGTGTTCAAACCGGCGGTTGCGGGGGTGAAGAAGGTGCTTGGCATGGCCGAAGGCGAAGTGATCATCCTTCCCTCGACCGGCACCGGCGGCTGGGAGGCGGCGATTTCCAACACGCTGTCGCCCGGCGATACGGTGCTGGCGGCGCGATTCGGGATGTTCAGCCACCGCTGGATTGACATGTGCCAGCGCCACGGCCTGAATGTGCAGATCATCGAGACGCCTTGGGGGCAGGGCGCGCCTCTGAGCGATATTGCGGCGGCGTTGAAGGCGGACGTCGGGCATCAGATCAAGGTGGTGCTGGCCACGCATAACGAGACTGCGACGGGGGTGCGGTCGGACATCGGCGCCATCCGCAAAGCGATGGGCGATCACCCGGCGTTGTTGTTCGTGGACGGCGTGTCCTCTATCGGATCAATGCCGTTCGAGATGGCCGCCTGGGGCGTGGATATTGCGGTGGCGGGCAGCCAAAAGGGCTTCATGCTGCCGGCGGGCCTCGCCATCCTGGGCATCGGCCCCAAAGCGATTGCCGCGATGGACACGGCAAAACTGCCGCGTACCTTCTTTGATTTCAAGGACATGCTGAAGTCCTATGCGACAGGCGGCTTCCCATATACGCCGCCTGTCGGGCTGATCAACGGGCTGGCGCATTCCATCCAACTGCTTGAAGATGAAGGCCTAGAGGCGGTCTACGCCCGCCATTCCCGGATCGCCGAAGGGGTGCGCCGCGCAATTGCGGCATGGGGCATGACGCCCTGCGCGGCGTCACCGGATCTGTATTCCGACACGGTGACCGCCGTCGTCGTGCCTGCGGGCTGCAACGGCACCGACCTCGTTCAACTGGCGGCAGCCAAGTATGGCGTCGCCTTTGGTGTGGGGCTGGGTGAGGTTGCGGGCAAGGTGTTCCGCATCGGCCATCTGGGGATGCTGACGGACGTGATGATGCTGTCCGGTATTGCCACCGCCGAGATGTGCATTGCCGATCTGGGCTGGCCGATCGCGCTGGGCTCCGGAGTGGCTGCGGCCCAGAAGTATTACCGCAATGACGGCAGGGAGGCGGCGCAGGCCGCAGCGTGAGATGAACGATATGGCACCCTTGGTGATCCCTACCTTCGATGACGTGATCACGGCGCATGACCGCATCCGCCCCCACATCCACCGCACGCCAGTCTTGACCTCCAGTCATTTCAACGAGTTGACGGGTGCAGAGCTGTTCTTCAAATGCGAGAACTTCCAGAAGGCTGGTGCCTTCAAGGTCCGGGGCGCGTCGAATGCCGTCTTTGGCTTGCGCGAGGATCAACTCGCCAAAGGCGTGGCGACGCACTCCAGCGGTAACCACGCCCTCAGCCTGTCCTACGCTGCAGGTCGGCGGGGGATCCCCTGCAACGTCGTGATGCCGCGCACCGCACCGCAAGCCAAGAAGGATGCCGTGCGTGGCTACGGTGGGGTAATCGTGGAATGCGAGCCGTCAACCAGTTCGCGTGAGGCGGTATTTGCCGAAGTGCAGGCGCGTACCGGGGCGGATTTTGTGCACCCCTACAACGACCCACGGGTGATTGCCGGGCAGGCGACCTGTTCGCGTGAGTTGTTGGACCAGGTCTCGGGCCTTGACGCAGTCATTGCCCCCATCGGCGGTGGCGGCATGATCTCGGGTACGTGTCTGACGGTATCGTCTACCGCGCCGGGGGTCGATGTCTACGCTGCGGAACCGAAGAATGCCGATGACGCATACCGAAGCTTCAAGGCTGGACACATCATCGCCGACGACGCGCCGGAGACTGTTGCGGACGGGTTGAAGGTGCCGCTGAAGGATCTGACATGGCATTTTGTCAGCCATCACGTGAAAGACGTTTTCACCGCGACCGAAGAGGAAATCATCGACGCGATGAAGCTGACCTGGAAGCGGATGAAGATCATCATCGAGGCCAGCTGCGCGGTGCCGCTGGCCACGATCCTTGCCAATCCGGAGGTTTTCCGGGGGCGCCGTGTCGGCGTCATCATTACAGGCGGCAACGTCGATCTGGATACTTTGCCTTGGATGAAAGGGTAACATCATGAACAGCCACGCAAATTTCGAAGGTCTTGAGGTCGGCTACGACATCCCCGCCCTGCCGGGGATGGACGAGAAGGACATCCAGACGCCCTGTCTGGTCCTTGATCTCGACGCGCTGGAGCGCAACATCAAGAAGATGGGCGACTATGCGAAGGCGCATGGGATGCGGCATCGGGTGCACGGCAAGATGCATAAATCGGTGGACGTGGCCCTGCTGCAAGAAACCCTTGGCGGGTCCGTGGGCGTCTGCTGTCAGAAGGTTTCCGAGGCCGAAGTCTTTGCGCGCGGCGGCATCAAGGATGTTCTGGTCAGCAATCAGGTGCGCGACCCGGCCAAGATCGACCGGCTGGCACGGTTGCCGAAACTGGGCGCGCGGACCATCTGCTGCGTGGACATGCTGGAAAACGTCGCCGATCTGAGCGCTGCTGCCATGCGGCACGGCACCACCATCGAATGTCTGGTCGAGATTGACTGCGGTGCCGGGCGTTGCGGCGTGAAGACGACACCCGAAGTGGTCATGCTGGCCAAGGCCATCGCCGCCGCGCCGGGGTTGAAGTTTTCCGGCATTCAGGCCTATCAGGGCGCGATGCAGCACATGGACAGCTACGAGGACCGCAAGACCAAGATCGCGCTGGCCGTTGCACAGGTGAAGGATGCTGTCGACACGCTGAAGGCTGACGGGATCACCTGCGACATCGTCGGCGGCGGCGGCACGGGCAGCTACTATTTTGAGAGTACGTCAGGGGTTTACAACGAACTTCAGTGCGGCAGCTATGCGTTCATGGATGCCGATTACGGGCGGATCCTTGACAAGGACGGCAAGCGGATTGACCAGGGCGAATGGGAAAACGCGCTGTTCATCCTGACCTCGGTGATGAGTCATGCCAAGGCGGACAAGGCAATCGTCGATGCCGGGTTGAAGGCGCAATCGGTGGATAGCGGGCTGCCGGTGGTATTCGGACGGACAGACGTGAAATACGTCAAATGCTCCGACGAGCATGGGGTGGTCGAGGATCTGAGTGGTGTGCTCAAGGTCAATGACAAGCTGAAGCTGGTGCCGGGCCACTGCGACCCGACGTGCAATGTTCACGACTGGTACGTGGGCGTGCGTGGTGGCAAGGTTGAAGTCGTCTGGCCGGTGTCGGCGCGCGGCAAGGCTTATTGAGGCTGTCCGTGCGGTGCATTCGGTGCCGTTGGATGCCTCCGGCGGGGATATTTTGGCCAAGATGAAAGTGCAAAGAAGATGTTGATTATTCCCGAGGCGTTGATCGCTGATCTGGTGTCTGCTCAGGATGCGTTTGCCGCTGTGGAAGCCTGCTTTGCGGCGATGGCACGGGGAGAGGCCTACAATTTTCCCGTAGTGCGCGAGGCTTTGGGCGAGGGTCGGCAATATGGCTTCAAATCCGGGTTGGATCGGTCAGCGGGGCAGTTGGGCGTAAAGGCCGGGGGGTATTTCCCGGGGAATGCGGCGAAAGGGATCATCAATCATCAGTCGACGGTGTTTCTGTTCGACCCGGAGACGGGGCGGCCAACGGCGATGGTGGGCGGCGGGTTGTTGACGGCGCTGCGGACAGCGGCTGCCTCGGCGATTTCCATCGACCGGCTGGCACGGCGGGATGCGAAAGTCCTGGGAATGGTCGGCGCGGGTCATCAGGCCGGGTTCCAGCTGCGTGCCGCCGCGCGGGTACGGCAGTTTGAAAAGGTGATCGCATGGAATCTGCATCCCGAAATGCTGGGAAAGCTTGGGTCCATCGCTGCCGAACTCGGTCTGCCCTTCGAAGCTGTGCCGCTGGAGCGAATGGCGGACGCGGATGTCATCGTGACGATAACCTCCAGCCCGACCGCCAGTCTAATGAGCGCGCACGTCAGCGCGGGCACGCATCTGGCCTGCATGGGAACCGATACTGTCGGCAAACAGGAGGTGGAGCCAGCGCTTCTGGCTCGCGCAACGGTGTTCGCCGATGAGGTCGCACAATCGGTCACTTTGGGCGAGGCCCAGCACGCTGTAGCGGACGGGCTGATCCACGCGGCGTCTATCACGCCCTTGGGCGCGGTCCTGACCGGGGCGCATCCCGGACGACGGAGCACAGAAGAGATCACCCTCTTCGACGGAACTGGTGTCGGGCTTCAGGATCTTGCCGTCGCCGCCATGGCTTTGCAGCGCGCGCTCGAACGTGGATTGGGGATCGAAGTATCCGTCTAGAGCCATGTAACGGATGCAAGTTTTGCGCAACTGCTGTTGAACCGGCTGCGCGGGCATGGTCTGACATGGCCCTAGTCTGTGGGGTCGTATCATGCGTGTCTTTGTGAATGGGTTCGGTCGGATCGGTCGGTCAGTCGTCCGGGCCTGGGCTGGTCGGCCCGAGGAATGGCCGGGGCTGGAGATTGTCGGGATCAATGATATCGCAGCGCCTGAGATGTGCGCCTATTTGTTCGAGTATGACAGCACTTTTGGGCCGTGGCGGGGCACCGTCTCGCTGGAGGGCGGGGCGCTGGTGGTCAATGGCAGGGTGCTGCCACTGCACCGGGTGGCGGATATCTCGACGCTCGATCTATCGGATGTCGATGTGGTGATGGAGTGCACCGGCCGGGATGTGGCTGAGCGGGGGTTGGCAGCCGGGGCGCGGCGGGTGCTGATCTCGGGGCCGTCAGCGGTGGCGGATGTGACGGTGGTTCTGGGGGCGAATGAGGGTGAGTTGCGGGCCCAGCGGATCGTATCGAACGCGTCCTGCACGACAAATGCTCTGGCGCCGTTGGTGCGGTTGATTGACCGGGAGTGGGGGGTAGTGACGGGGTCGATGACGACGATCCACTGCTACACCGGGTCGCAGCCCACGGTGGATGCGCCCGCGGTTGATTTTGCACGGTCGCGGGCGGCGGCTTTGTCGATGGTGCCGACCACGACCTCGGCGCAGCGGTTGCTGGATGTGGTCTTGCCGGGGTTGGCGGGACGGATCGGGGGGTCGGCGGTGCGGGTGCCGGTCGCGTCGGTGTCTTGTGTGGACCTTTCGGTGGTGACCTCAAAGGCGGCTTCGGTGGAGGCGGTGAATGCGGCGTTTCGGGGGGTCGGCGGGGTGATCGGGGCTACGGACCGGGCTTTGGTGTCCACGGATATGCGGGCGCGGGGGGAGAGTATCGTGATGGCCTGCCCGGAAACGCGGGTGACGCCGCAGGGGCTGCTGCGGGTGTTCGGGTGGTACGATAATGAGTGGGGATTTTCCAACCGGATGCTGGATGTGGCGGGGCTGATGGGGGGATGTCCACGCGTGGACAAGAGTGTGGGGTGAGGGAAATCAAGGGGTTAGGGGTGCGGGATTCAGGGTTTGTTAAGGTTTGAGGGAGTGTTGGGGGCCGCAAGGGCTTTCGGGGTGGGGTTTGGGAGTTGGTGGGGGAAGGGGGCGACATTCATGAGGCACGAGATATTCTTCGCATCACGGGCTGTGGGCACCGAAGTGTACCCGACGAACGAAGGACCGCAAGTCGGAAAGGCGCTCATCGCCCAAGGGAACATCGGCAAGTAGCTTGTTGACGAACGCGGGTCCATGCGAGTCTACATCTTTACAAAAGCTTTCAATCTCTCCAACCGAGACTACATAAATTCCTATGCTTTCGAGACCACTACGCAAGTTTGCGAAGTCTCTCTGGGCTGAACCGCTCGGAATGAGGCTAGAGCCAAATCTTTTCACCATGGTCCATGGCTTCCCGTTCTTCATTGCCTCTTGAATCTCAAGGCGTGGCAATTCGTCCATCTCAGCATTTTCTATAAGTGCCCTAATTTCAGACTTAATCGCAAAATTAGATTTCTGACTTATTCCGTCTCGAACCGCCGCATCCAAGCGTTTCCAAGATGTCTGCAGATCGCTCCAATCACCACCAAATGCTTCTACTGTCTCCCTGATCAAGCTGACTTCTGACAATAGATCAAGGTCAAAGATTGCTTTTACAGGAACCCCAACCTTCCGCAAGACCCTAGCGACTTTTGGAATTCCATGCTTCCCGCCTGTTGGTACGTAGGCCGTGTCTAACCAAGGCGTGCCATCTTCTGCCTCAAGGTGGTCGGCTACGGCATTGATCAATCTACAATCACTATCATCTTCGCAAATGATAGTTTGCTCATGAAATATGCCCTCAAGAGCATTCGAGTATCGAAGAGTCGGTCGTGTCCACAATTCTTTGATCACTTCGGGAGGAGCCTCAGCAACGATGTTCTGATCGCCATCGCGGCGTATTCTAATGATCCGAACATTACCCTTGGTGCCTTCCAGGAATCCACGAAGAATATCACTACTATGAGTTGCAATCACTAACTGGCCCCTTACTTCAGAGGCCAATGTTGCTCCTAAACGTCTCATCTGTGGAGGATGCAGGAAGGCCTCTGGCTCGTCTATCAGCGTAATGTCTAGATCATCGACTATCGCCTCGAATAGTATTCCCGCATAACTCTTCATCCCGTCTCCCTGTTTATCCAAGAGTGGATTTGCTCTTACAGCTTGTACATAATCATCGCTTACCTTATCCTTGAGCTTCTTGGCAGGGGTATTACCTGTGTGAATTGGAATTAGACGACCGCCTCGAAAATTGATCAAAAGATCTTGACCGAATGCTTGTCTAAAGAGAATACTTATCTTACTCATTAGTGCTGCACTGTCGTAGAGAACATGCTGAGGTTTCGACTTTTGGTCTTCTTCTGCGATGCTGGGTTGCTGGTCGCAGATTCTCAGTCGATCATTTGCGTCAATATTCTTCATGAAACCATTTGACAGCATGTTATGGAGATAGGGTTGATTCCAGAATTTGACTAAATGTTGTGGAAGATTCCAGCTTTTATAGCTATAGTGACTATCGCGATATGTCGCCTCGGATTCAAGAAAGGCACGAAGATCGTCTTCCGTTCCAATCTTGTCTAGTTCAAGTTTCTTAACTATTACGGCACGATGTTGATCACCTTCCTTTGTAATGGCAAGAATTTCTCTCAGAGTTTGCGACTTTCCACTATTATTTGGTCCAACAAGGATTATTTTATCTTGAGGATTAAATTCAATTGCCTGACCGCTCGAAAAGGTGACTCTTGAGATTGACACTGTTGGCTTCTTCACTTGACGAAACTCCGGTTGGAAAGAGACGTTGCAGAAGTTCTGATAGTCTACGCAGTCAATTTTTGCATCGTCAATCCAACCCGTCATTCCCGATCTTCAGCGCCGACCCAACCGCCTCGAATTGCGTTGCGTTGGGGCACGCCTTCTCTGCCCGCAAATGGTGCATTTGTGTCGGCGTTGAGGGCATCGAAATTGTGGGTGAGCCCTCTGGACCCCGGCCTTCGCCGGGGTGACAGGTCGTGAGAGGCGGCAGGGGTTTTGGCGGAACCGTTTGGGCTTTGGTCGTACCCAACTCCTATACGTTACCCCCTCACCCCCTCCACCCAGACCCCGCGCACCGCTCCCGCAGTCCCTACCCTTGCCACGCGGATGAGGTCGGCGCGGGCGCCCTCGGTCAGGTGGCCTCGGTCGGAGAGGCCGGTGGCCTGTGCGGGGGCGGTGGTGACGGTGGCGATGCCGTGGGCCATGTTGCCCCAGAGGTCGCCCAGCATCAGGGCTCCGGACAGAAGCGAGGACGGGACGTAGTCGGAGGACAGGATGTCGAGAAGCCCGTCTTCGGCCAGTGCGGCGGCGGCGACGTTGCCGGAGTGGCTGCCGCCGCGGATCAGGTTCGGCGCGCCCATCATCACCTTGATGCCGTGGGTCTGGCAGGCGGTTGCGGCCTCGGAGGTGGTGGGAAACTCGGCGAAGTGGACGCCGTGCGCGGCGCTGACCGCGACCTGACCGGCGGTGGTGTCGTCGTGGCTGGCGAGGGTGGCGCCGTAGCGGCGGGCCTCGGACACGGCGGCGGCCTCGTGGGCGGTGCCAAGGCGGTCGCGGATGGCGCGCATCTGGGTGACGTGGTCGTCGAAGTCAGCGGTGGTCATGCCGCGCTTGCTGCCCATGTAGTCCCAGAGTTTGGAGAGGTCGCGGAACTGGCGTTCGCCGGGGGTGTGGTCCATCAGGCTGACGATGCCGATGCGGTCGGCGGGGCCGAATTTGGCCAGTTCGTCGATGAGGGTTTCGGAGCAGACCTCGGCGCGCAGGTGGAGGAAGTGGCTGATCTTAAGGGCACCTTTGGTGCGCAGGTCGAGGATTTCGTCGGCGAGGGCGCGGGCGTATTCGCCGTAGCTGGCCTTGCCGCCGGAGGTGACGGAGCCGACGCGAAGGGCGTCGAACACGGTGGTGATGCCGACGCTGGCCAGTTCGGCGTCATGGGCGACGATGGCGGCCTGATGCGGCCAGTTGACCTTGGGGCGGGGTTCGATGTGGCGTTCGAGGTTGTCGGTGTGCAGCTCGATCAGGCCGGGCATCACGAGGTCGCCGTTGCAATCGATGGCCCCCTGGGGGACGGTGCGGCCTTCGGCGATGTCGGTGATGCGGCCTTCGGCCATGCGGATCTGCCCGCGCAGGGTGCCGTCGGGGAGGACGAGGGTGGCGTTGGCGAGGATGGTGTCTGTCATGGCGTCAGTCCTGTCTTGTGGCCGGCGTGCGGGAACGGCTTGATGCCAGCGGGCCGTCACATGCGTGTGACAAAGCGCGGGTAGGCCAACCGGAATGGATGAGATGAAGCGCTTCGCTGTGTATTATGCGCCCCGTGCGGGTGGGTTTGCTGACCGTGCCGCCGGGTGGCTGGGGCGTGATGCGGTGACGGGGCAGCCGGGTTTGGCGGGGATCACTGCGGATGCGCGCCGGTACGGGTTTCACGGCACGTTGCGCGCGCCGTTCCGGGTTGCGGCGGGGCTGAGTGGTGGGGATGTGGCGGATGCGGTTGCCGGGCTTGCGGCGCGGCTTGCACCGGTCCGGTGTGACGGGCTGCGGCTGGAGGACCTGCAGGGGTATCTGGCGCTGACGCCCGTTGGGTGCGAGGCGGCGTTGCTGGCTTTGGGGGCGGCGGTTGTCGAGGGTACGGACGGGCTGCGCGCGGCCCTGACCGGGGCCGAGATCGCCCGCCGCCGTCCGGAACGGCTGACGCCGCGCCAGCGGGAGCTGCTTGACCGCTGGGGCTATCCGTATGTGATGGAGGAGTTCGTATTTCATCTGACGCTGACCGACCGGTTGCCGGCTGATCAGGCCCCGACTGTGGCGCGTTTCTTGCAGGACCACTTTGCGCCAGTGCTCCCGCGCCCGTTCGTGATCGAGGATCTGTGCCTGTTCGGCGAAGACGCAGGGGGCGAGTTCCAGCTGTTGCACCGCTATGCCCTGACCGGCTGAAGCGCCGCCAGAAGCTGTGCGATGCCGTGTTCGGGTGTTGTGTCATTCATCACCGTGACGGCCTGAATGCCGCCTGGCAGCGCGAAGGCTGCCCGCGCCAGACGGGACCGGATGTCGGCGGCATCTTCGCGCGCGCGGGCGGCGAGGCGGGCGGCCAGAACTGCGTCAAGGGCGGTGATCAGGATCACCCGCAGGTCTGGAAACACCGCCTGTGCCAAGGGCAGGGCCGCGCGCGAGCCGTTGAAAATCACCGGACCCGGGCCTTCGATCTGAGCCCAGGGAATGGCGTAGCGCAACCCGTGCGCATCCCAGTTCAGTGCAAACTCGCCCTGGGCCTTGCGCGCGGCAAAGGCGGTTTCGGTGATGCTGTCGAAATCCTCGCCGCCCGCATCGGCGGGCCGGGTAATCACGCGGCGCGCCAGTCGCAGGTCGGGCCGGGCGGCCATGGCCCCGGCGATCAGCGTGTCCTTGCCCGCGCCCGACGGCCCGACAACGGCAAAGATCATGCGGCGGCCCGTGGGGTGAAGCCGGTCACATCGACCAGACGGTCGCAGATCCGCGCCCGTGCCGCCTCGTCATGAAAGATGCCAAGGATGGCGGCACCGCGCGCCTTTGCCTCAAGGATCAGGGTCAGGACAACCTCGCGGTTCGCGGCATCCAGACTGGCGGTGGGTTCGTCCAGCAGCAAGGCCGGATAAATGTGGGCAAAGCCGCGCGCGATGTTGACGCGCTGTTGTTCGCCACCCGAGAAGGTGGTGGGCGACAGGGCCCAGAGCCGTTCCGGGATGTTGAGGCGCGCGAGCAAGGTGGCAGCACGGTCGCGGGCGGTATCTGCGGCGACCCCGAGTGCCAGCAAGGGTTCCGCCACCACATCCAGCGTTGGCACACGGGGTACCACGCGCAGGAACTGGCTGACGTAGCCCAGCGTCTGGCGGCGCAGAGTGATGATCTGGCGCGGTGCCGCCTGAGCCACATCCAGCCCGTCCACCAGAAGGCGGCCGCCCGCCGTCAGGTAATTTCCGTAGACCATCCGCATCAGGGTGGATTTCCCGGCCCCCGACTGCCCGGTCAGCCCGACACATTCGCCGGGGGAAACGGTCAGCGCCGCCCCTTCCATGACCGGGATCACGGCACTGCCCTGATTGTGCAGGGTGAAGGATTTCGACAGATTTTCGATACGGATCATGGGTCTAGACCTGCAAGACAGAGGATACGAGCAACTGCGTGTAGGCGTGTTGCGGATCGTCCAGCACCTGATCGGTCAGGCCTTGTTCCACCACACGGCCCGATTTCATCACCATCAGCCGGTGGGCCAGCAACCGGACCACCGCCAGATCATGGGTGACGATGATCACCGACAGGTCAAGGTCGCGGACAAGGCCGCGCAACAGGTCCAGAAGCCGCGCCTGCACCGAGACATCGAGCCCGCCGGTCGGTTCATCCATGAACACCAGCCGGGGGCCGGTCACCAGATTGCGCGCGATCTGCAGCCGTTGCTGCATGCCACCCGAAAACGCAGTGGGGCGGTCGTCGATGCGGTCATCGGCAATTTCCACCCGGCCCAGCCAGTCGGTCGCTTTGGCGCGGATATCGCCGTAGTGGCGCGCGCCGACGGCCATCAGTCGTTCGCCGACATTGCCGCCCGCCGATACGCCCATCCGCAAACCGTCGCGCGGGTTCTGGTGGACATAGGCCCAGTCGGTGCGCGACAGCCTGCGTCGTTCGGTTTCGGCCATCGCCAGCACATCGCGGCCATCATAGCTGACGCGGCCCAGATCCGGCCGCAGATGCCCGGCAAGGCAGGACAGCAGGGTCGATTTGCCGGACCCGCTTTCACCAACCACGCCCAGCACCTCGCCGGGGTAAAGGTCGAACGATACATCCGTGCAGCCGATCCGCGTGCCGTAGCGTTTGGTCAGGCCGTGCACCGCCAGTAGCGGCTGATCGTCCGGTGATGTTTTCAGGGCCCGCATCACGATGCCGCCTGCGTGGCGCCAAGCCGCCCGGAATGCCCTTTGGCCCGCCGTCCGGCGCAGAAATCGGTGTCGGAGCAGACATACATCCGGCTGCCACGGTCATCGGTGATGACCTCGTCCAGATAGGTGTAGGCCGCCGCGCAAAGGTCGCAGGCATGCGGGGCCTTGGATGCGGTGAACGGATGATCGTCGAAATCCAGACTGGTCACCTTGGTGTAGGGGGGGACGGCGTAGATGCGCTGTTCGCGGCCCGCGCCAAACAGCTGGATTGCGGCATTGTCGGACAGTTTCGGGTTGTCGAATTTCGGGATCGGCGAGGGGTCCATCACATAGCGGCCTTCAACCTTGACCGGATAGGCGTAGGAGGTGGCAATCTGGCCGTGGCGGGCGATGTCTTCGTACAGTTTGACGTGCATCAGGCCGTATTCCTCCAGCTCGTGCATCTTGCGGGTCTCGGTTTCGCGGGGTTCAAGAAAGCGCAGCGGTTCGGGGATCGGCACCTGATAGACAAGGATCTGGCCTTCACGCAGTGGGGTTTCGGGAATGCGGTGGCGGGTCTGGATCAGGGTGGCCTCAGTGGTGGATTCGGTGGTGGCGACCCCAGCGGTGCGGGAAAAGAATTTGCGGATCGACACGGCGTTGGTGGTGTCATCGGCGCCCTGGTCGATCACCTTCAGCCGGTCTTCGGGGATAAGGCAGGCCGCCGTCACCTGCACGCCGCCGGTGCCCCAGCCGTAGGGCATCGGCATTTCGCGGCTGGCAAAGGGCACCTGATAGCCGGGCACCGCAAGGCCTTTCAGGATCGCGCGGCGGATCATCCGTTTGGTCGCCTCGTCCAGATAGGCGAAGTTATAGGCGGGGTCGTGGGTCATTCCGCCGCCTCCTGCATCTGGATGGCCTCTGCCCGCAGGCGGCGGACCAGTTCCAGTTCGGCCTGAAAATCCACGTAATGCGGCAGTTTGATGTGTTCCAGAAAACCGGTGGCCTGAATGTTGTCGCAGTGCGACAGCACGAACTCCTCGTCCTGCGCGGGGGCGCCGATGCTGTCTTCGCCCAGTTCCTGCCAGCGCAGGGCGCGGTCTACCAGGCTCATCGCGATGGCCTTGCGTTCGGATTGGCCGAAGACAAGGCCGTAGCCCCGGGTGAATTGCGGCGGTTCGGTTTTCGATCCCTTGAACTGGTTCACCGTTTCGCATTCGGTCAGCTCAACTTCGCCGATCTCGACCGCAAAGCCCAGTTCGGGGATGTCGACTTCGACGGCGACGCGGCCGATGCGCAGCTCGCCCACGAAGGCATGGGTGCGCCCGTAGCCGCGTTGGGTGGAATAGGCGAGCGACAGGATGAAGCCCTCGTCGCCCCGGGTGATCGCCTGCAGGCGCAGCGCGCGCGAGGCGGGCAGTTCAAGCGGCGTGCGGGTCAGGTCGGTGGGGGCGTCACCGGTGCGCAGGGCCGGTTCGATCAGGCCGTCGCGGTTTAGGAATTCCGTGACGTGCGGCACGGGGCCGGGAGTGGAGGCGGCGGTCGGGGCAGGGGCCACCGGGCCTTCGGCGGCGAGTTTGAAATCCAGCAGGCGGTGGGTGTAGTCGAAGGTCGGCCCCAGCACCTGCCCGCCCGGCAGGTCCTTGAACGTGGCCGAGATGCGCCGGTCGATGGCCATGTCGGCGGTATTGACCGGGTTCGATGCGCCAAGGCGGGGCAGCGTTGTGCGATAGGCGCGGATCAGGAACACCGCCTCGATCAGGTCGCCGCGCGATTGCTTGATCGCCAGCGCGGCCAGATCGGGGTCGTAGAGCGAGCCTTCGGCCATGACACGGTTGACTGCCAGCCGCAGCTGTTCGCGGATCTGGTCCAGCGACAGATCGGCCACCGACGGATCGCCCCGGCGTTCTTCGGCCAGCCAGGCGTGGGCATTGTCGATGGCGCGTTCGCCACCCTTGACCGCGACATACATCAGAGAGCCTCCACGCGGGTTGATCGGGGCAGGCCCGCCAGCCGGTTGCCAAAGGTGAACAGGCAGTCGAAGCCCAGCGGGAACTGGCGGCGGTTGGTCACGAAAGCGGCGGTTTCCGGCAGGCTGAGCCAGGTGGCGGTCTCAATGCCCGGGCCGGTCAGGCTGGCGCCGTGGTTGGTCAGACGGTCGACCTCGACGATCAGGGTGGCGGAGCGGTCGGGGTAATCCGGCTGACCGATGCGAAAGCGGCTGACGGGGTGCAGGGCAGCCCAGGTGCCGACCGCGAAATCGGCATCTTCGGCGGCGACAAGTGGCGCGCCGATGTGAAAGGTGACCCAATCGCGCACCGCCTTGCAATTGGCGGCCCCCGCCAGATGCAGCGGCGTGGTGGCATCGGCCAGCGTCAGCAGGGCGACCCCTGCCGCCGTCGACAAAGCCTCGGGGGGGACCGCACCTTCGACGCGGTGGATGGTGCCGGGGCGTGCCATCGCCTCGAGGATCGCGCGGAAAGCGCGGGCGGATTGCAAGGGAGGGGTGGCGAAGCCGCCAGTCAGCGCGGCGGGGTTCATAGGTCTTCTCCGCGGACCATGGTGAAGAAATCGACCTTTGTGGCTGCCGCCTTGCCGGCGCGTTGCGACTGCGCCGCCACAGCGTCACGGGTGAGGGGGTCGAGAACCGACGCCCGGATACCTGCCGCAGCCTTCGTCTGCATCAGCGCATCGGCCACGGCGGCCCGCGTGGCATGGGCCTTGTCGCGGCCCTGCACCCAGGCATGACCCACCGCCCCGTCCGCCAGCCGGACCGAGGCGCGGGTTACCGTCATCTCGCCCAGATTGAACGCGTCGCCGGTGCCACCGATGCGACCCTGCACCATCACTGCCCCCACTTCGGGCGGGCGAAGCAGGGCATGGTCCGGCAGGTCTGGCAAAAGCGCCGCCAGACGCGCCGGAGCGGCCTTGGCCAGCAGCGACATCCAGCCCTTGCGCGCGATCAAAGCGGAGTTTGTCATCGGATCCTCGACATCTTGCGAAGCTGTCTAGTACACTATACAACTAGACAAATGATACCATGGTGTCCAACCGCTACAACCGCAGAGTTGTGAATTTTATATGACAGGATGCAGCCTTGGCCCTATGGTCTGACATCGCCGAAACCCTTCGGAACGAGATCGCCTCGGGTCTTTACCGGCCCGGTGCCAAACTGCCGACCGAAGCGGCGCTTTCGGCGCGCTTTGGGGTCAACCGCCATACGGTGCGCCACGCGCTGCAGGCGCTGGCTGAGGCGGGCATCGTGCATTCCCGGCGCGGGGCGGGGGTCTTTGTCACCGCCAGACCCACGGATTACCCGCTGGGGCGGCGGGTGCGGTTCCACCAAAACGTCATGGCAAGCGGGCGCACTCCGTCACGCCGGATCACCCGGAACGAGACACGCCCAGCCAGCGACCGCGAGGCAGAGGCCTTGCATCTGCCGCCCGCCACGCCGGTGCATGTGGTGGAAGGCCTGTCGCTGGCGGATGGTCAGCCGCTGGCGGTGTTCCGGTCGGTGTTTCCCGCCGCCCGTTTCCCCGGGTTGCCGGAAGCCATCGCTGCAGGCGGGTCGATTACCGATGCGCTGGCCGTCTGTGGGCTGACCGACTACACCCGGCTGGAAACGCGCCTGACCGCCAAGCTGGCCACGCCGGTGCTGGCGCTTGGGTTGCAGGTGGTGACCGGCGCTGCGATCCTGCGGACGGTGGCGGTCAATGTCGATGCAGACGGAGTGCCGGTGGAACATGGCACCACCTGGTTTGCCGGCGACCGGATCACGCTGACGGTGAACCCGGATCAGGCGTGATATTTTTCCAAAAACGCCTCGGCCTTGAGGGCGCGAAAGTCCTCCAGCGCGTGGCGCAGGCGCGTATGGTCCCAGTCCCACCAGGCCAGCGCCATCAGCCGGTCGGCGATGCCGGGGCCAAAGCGGGGGCGCAGGGGGGTGGCGGGCAGGCCAGCCACGATCATGTAGGGTGGTACGTCTTTTGTCACCACGGCCCCCGACGCGATGATGGCCCCCGCGCCGATGATGACTTCGGGTTTGATGATTGCGCCGTGGCCGATCCAGGTATCGGGACCGATCACGGAGCGTCGGGCGGCCCGCGCCGCGAAATGCGCCGGGTCATCCTGAGCGTCATCCCAGTAGTGGGACGACCGGTAGAGGAAATGGTGCAGCGAGGCGTGGTCATAGGGGTGGTCGGTCGGCCCGATCCGCGTCATGGCGGCGATGTTGGCAAAGCGGCCCACGGTGGCGTTGGCGATATCGGACAGCCGGTCGCAATAGGCGTAGTCGCAGAATGTGGTGTTCAGCACGCGGCTGCCTTGCCCCACCTCGCAATAGGCCCCGAAATGGGCGTTCATGATCAGACAGTCGGGGTGAATAAGCGGGACATTGGCGGAGAGTCTGGTCATGCCTCAGCCCTTGATCAGCTTGCGGCGCAGCCAGCCTGACAGCGTGTCCATCAGCATGACCATCAGCACGATCAGGACCATGTAATAGGCCACCTCTTCCCAGTCCTTCTGGGTGATGATCGCCTGGGTCAGCAGCAGACCGATGCCGCCGCCGACGATGGCACCAATCACGGTGGCCGAGCGGGTGTTTGATTCCAGATAGTACAGGACCTGACTGAGCAGCACCGGCGTGATCTGCGGGATGACGCCAAAGCGGGCGCGCAGCATGGAATTGGCCCCGGTGGACTGGATGCCTTCGACCTGCTTTTCGTCGATGTTTTCCAGCGCTTCGGAGAAGGTCTTGCCGAAGGTGCCGGCGTCGGTCAGCGCGATGGCGATGGCCCCGGTCATCGGTCCCGGCCCGAAGGCGCGGGACAGGATGATGGTCCAGATCAGCCCGTCCACCCCGCGGATGAAGTCGAACACCCGGCGGGCGGCAAAGCGCAGGGGTCCAAGCGGGTTGAAGTTGCGGGCAGCGAGGAACGACAGCGGCAGGGCGACCAGAGCAGCGGTCATGGTGCCGAGGAAGGCCATCAGGATCGTCTCGAAGATCGCCCAGGCGACGTCGCGGTGGCGCCACATCTTGTTGGTCCAGAATTCGGACAGCATGTAGCCTGCGTTCGTGCGTGCGGGGTCAATCCGGTCTGCGGAGAGCGCGAGGCCCGCAAGGTCACTGATGCTGCGGCCATAAAACGGGCTGTCAAGGGTGAAGAACCACAGCTCCCAACCCGGTTCGTACTTGAAGGTTTCCACCTTGGAGCGGGAATAGCTGAACCGGCCCGCGGCGGTGGTGACAGAGACCTTGTTTTCGGCAACGCTGATCCAGTCGGGGATCGGCTCTGGCGCGGTCAGCACCGGTTTGCCGCCGACGGGGCGAATGTCGATGGTGCCGTAGCCGGGCACAACAAAGCGCGCGCCGGCGTCGTCATAGGTGACGACATGGCCGGTGCCAAGGTCGACGGTGGTGACGTCGCCCGCGATGGTTACCCAGTCGGGCAGCATGCCGGGCGGGTAGGTGCCTTTGGCTTCGCCTTCGATGGCGACGACGATGTTGCCTGACCGGTTGTCACGGGTGACGTGGGTCTTGTGCGACCAGAAGTCCCCCAGAAGGATGGCCGCGTTGTCCATGCGGGCGCGCTGGACAAGACCGGCGACGTCAAAGCTGATTGCGGCGTAGATCAGGTAGGCGAGGATCACGGCGGGGATCGCAAAGGCCATGCGGCGTTTGGCGGTGAACCGGGCGGTGAGGGTGTCGGCAAGCGCGGGGGACATCGTGGCGGTCATGGCTCAGGTCCCCTTCACCAGTTTGTTGCGGTAGTGGTCCGAGATGCGGTCGATCACCACGATGGCGGCAAACAGCAGAAGGAAGATCGCCACCACCTCGTCATAACGGCCCTGGCCCCATTGCATCGCCAGCTTCAGATCATGGCCGATGCCGCCCTCGCCCACGAAACCGAGGATCGCAGAGGCGCGGACGTTGATCTCGAACCGCAGCAGCGCGTAGGACAGCCAGTTCGGGGCGACCTGCGGGATGATCCCCAGCCACATCCGTTGCGACCAGTTGGCGCCGACCGAGGCGAGGCCTTCGACCGGTTTCAGGTCGGCGTTTTCGGCGACCTCGGAGAACAGCTTGCCCAGCGCGCCGCCGGTGTGCAGTGCGATGGCGATGACGGCAGGCACCGGACCGCCGCCAAGGATGTAGATCAGCATCAGCGCGATGACGATTTCCGGGATGGCGCGCAGGGCGTCCATGGTGCGGCGGAAGACCGGGATCAGGCGAGGCCAGCGGGCAAGGCCGCGCGTGGCGAGAAGGGACAGCGTGACAGCGGCGAGTGCGCCCAGCAGGGTGGCGACGGCGGCGATGTTCAGCGTCTCGATCAGGGCGGGGATGTGGTCGATGAACAGGGCGGGCAGGAGGGCGCGTTTGGCCCAGGCCTCGGTGAATACCTCGGCGGGGAAGTCGAACACCTGCGGCAGACCTTTCCAGAAACCGCCGGCGTTGCGTTCCTCGGCCAGCATCCAGCCGGAGGCCATGAACGCGATGAACAGCACAAGGATGATCCCGCCATACATCCGCTTGCGGCGGACCATGTCGAGATAGGCGTCACGGGTGTTGGACATGTCGGGGCGCTGCCCTTGTTTCGGTCCGAAGGCGATATCGACCATGGGTCCCCCAAGAAAAAGCCGGGCCCCCAAGACGGGGGCCCGGCGTGACGTTGATTTAAATTACATGCCTTCTTGCAATTTACGGGCGGCGAGGATGCCGTCAAATTCGGCATGCTCGACCGGGACAAAATCCTTGGCGTCACCGGCTGCAACGGCGTAGGCGCAGGTCGGATCCTTTTCCCACAGGTCGGCGGTCAGCTGGGTGACCTTGTCCTTGATGTCCTGCGGCAGCGCCTTGCGGACAACCATCGGGCCTTCGGGGATCATGGCCGAGCGCCAGATTTCGACCAGATTGTTCATGTCAACCAGACCGGCATCGGCGGCTTTGCGGAAGGCACCCGAGTTGTAGCCGTCTTCCCAGTTGCCCAGACCGTCAGCCCAGGACACGCCCGCCTCGAAATCGCCGTTGGCGACGCCGACGATGGTCTGCTCATGCCCGCCGGACATTTTGACTTCGGCGAAGTACTCTTCCAGCTTGCCATACTTGGCGGTCAGTTCCGCGCCGGGGACCAGAAAGCCCGAGGTGGAGTTCGGATCGGCGAAGGCAAAGGTTTTGCCCTTGGCGTCGTCCATCGAGGTGATGCCGCTGTCAGCGCGGGCGAAACCGATGGAGTAATAGCCGGTGGAGCCGTCGAGGTTCTGCTTGGTCAGCTTGACCTCGACCGCTTCCGGGTCGGTCAGGTAGATCTTGGCATAGGCCGACGCGCCAAGCCATGCATAGTCAAGCGAGCCGCCAAGCAGGCCCTGAATCACGCCGTCATAGTCGGCCGGGGTGAAGATCTTGACCGGAACGCCAAGCTCTGCCTCGATCAAGGCGCGGAAACATTCGTTCGAGGTCATGCGGTCCTGGGCGTTTTCGCCGCCAAGGATGCCGATGTTGAACTCGGTGATCTCTTGCGCGAAGGCGGTTGATGCAAGGACGGCGGTCATCGCGGTGGCAGACAGCAGCTTTTTCATGGTCACTCCATGGGTTGTGGCCCCGGACGGCGAAATGCGGTTCGGGGGCCGGGGGAACGTCAGGACAGCATCATATCCGCGTAAGAGCGGTCTGGTGCTGTGTCTGTCGGAATGCTGGTCGAAGTGGCGTCTTCGTTGAACGTCGCGTCGGCACCGTAGATGTCGCGGGCAACGCCGGTCGACAATTGATCCGGCGTGCCGTCGAACACGATGCGACCATCGCGCATGCCGATGACGCGGTCGCAATATCGGCGTGCGGTATCAAGGGTGTGCAGGTTGGCGATGACCATGCGGCCATCCTCGACGTTGATCTTTTTCAGCGCGTCCATGACGATCTGCGCATTCATCGGATCAAGGCTGGCGATCGGTTCATCCGCAAGGATGATCCTGGGGTCTTGCATCAGCGCCCGGGCAATGGCGACGCGCTGTTGCTGACCGCCGGACAGCGCCTCGGCCCGTTTGGGGGCCTGTTCGGCGATGCCGAGCCGGTCCAGGATATCAAGCGCGCGCAGGATGTCGGCGCGGGGCCAAAGGCTGAACATGGTCTGCAGGGTCGAGCGGCGGTTCAGGATGCCGTGCAGGACGTTGGAGGCCACATCCATCCGGGGCACGAGGTTGAACTGCTGAAAGATCATCGCGCATTGGCTTTGCCACGCGCGGGCTTGCGTGCCTTTCAGCGCCAGCACGTTCTGGCCATCGACGAGGATTTCGCCGGAGGTGGCGTCAATAAGCCGGTTCATCATCCGCAGAAAGGTGGATTTGCCCGCGCCCGACCGCCCGATGATACCCACGAACGCAGGGCAGTCGATGGAGAAGCTGACCCTGTCTACAGCAGCTTTCTGACCGAACATCCGCGTTACGGTATTCACTTGCAGCATGTCGGAACCCCCAAGCTCACTTCGGCGGAGGTACTGGGGCGGTGTGACAGCAGGCCATCGTTTGCACGAAGATTTTGTGACGAGAGGTGTCAGGTCCGGAGCGCAAACCCGCGCGAGATGTGGTTGCGGACGAACCAGATCATCAAAAGCCCGGGCAGCAGGGAAAACACCGTCATCGCCATGACCAGCCCGATGTCGGTCTGAAAGCTGAACAGCGCGTTGATTGCCATGGTCACGGGTTTGCCTGCAGTCACTGTCAGGATGCGGGCGAAGACCACCTCGACCCAGGAAAAGATGAAGCAGAAGAATGCGGTGACGCCGATGCCGGGGGCGATGGCGGGGATCAGGTAGCGGAAAAAGTAGCTGGGCAGGGAGTGGCCGTCGAGAAATGCCGTCTCGTCATACTCGCGCGGGACGGCGGCGATGAAGCTTTCCAGGATCCAGATGGCGATGGGCAGGTTGAACAGGCAATGCACCAGCGCGATGCCGATGGGCGAGTTCACCAGATTGACCTGCGCGAACAGGATGAAGATCGGCAGCGACAGGACCACCGGGGGCGTGACGCGGAAGGCCAGCATCAGGAACAGCACATGCCGGTCGCCGGTAAAGCGGAAGCGCGCGAAGGCGTAGGCGGCGGGCAGGCCAGCGACAAGACAGAGGGCGACGTTGAGCAGGACGTAGATCAGCGAGTTGCCGATCGAGGCGGTCAATGCGGGCGTGGTGAAGATGTGGCGGTAGTTGATCAGGGTTGGCTGGCCTATGGTCACCCCGTCGTGCGGGATGGTGGCGGTAAAGCTGAGCAGGATGGTCTGGGCCAGCGGCAGCAGGATCAGCGCGGCCAGCAGGGCGAAGGCTGCAGCGCGGAACAGATGGAATGCGGGGCCGCGCGGGTGGGTCATAGGGTGGTGCCCTGCGGGCGCTTGGCGCTGTCGGTCACGGTGACGAAGGCCCAGACTACGGTGATCACGATCAGAAAGTACATCATCGAGCGGGCGGCGGCAGACCCGTAGCTGAAGCCCTTGATGTCTTCGCCAAGGTCCAGCGACAGAAAGGTGGTCGCCCCGCCGGGGCCACCGGCGTTGATGCCAAACGCCTCGGTATAGATCATCAGGCTGTCAATGAGGCGCAGCAGGATGACGATGGACATGGCACCGCTGATCCGGGGCACTTCGATATGGCGAAACACGGCGAGGCGCGAGGCACCGTCGATGGCGGCGGCCTGATAGTAGGGCTGCGGGATGGCCGACAGGGCCGCGTAGGCAAGGATCACCACAAGGCCCAGCCAGTGCCACGTGTCCATGAGAATCAGGAGGATCCATGTGTGGGCGGCGGTGAACTTGTAGTCAAACGCGATGCCCAGCCAGACCAGTGCCCGACCGGCCAGCCCGGTCTCAGCGTCGATCAGGCTAAGCCACATCATCGGGATCATGTTCCTCGGCACCACCAGCGGCACGGCGACCAGCAGCAGCATGTAAAGCCCGGCTCGGCCCGCCCGCACCATCAACAACGCAACGGCGATGCCCAGCGGCAGTTGCACCCCAAGGACAATGGCCGAGAACAGCAGGCTGCGCAGCAGGCTGGCGTGAAACCGGGTTGAGGAGATGATCTGACCGTACCAGTCAAGCCCGACCCAATGCACCTGATCCAGCGAGAAGATGTCATGGAAGGAATAGTTCAGCACCGCGATCAACGGCAAAAGGCCGACAAAACCCATCACGGCGGCGGCGGGCAGCAGCAGAACCCAGGCCCGGTTGTTGTGCGGTTTCATCCGGTCTGTTCCAATGGTGACAGTCGCTTAGGCCACAGTGTCGCGCGCGTACCCAACCGGCAAGGGGTGACGGTGGTTCCTTGACGGACGGCACGCTTTGGCCGCCGGTGCGTGTCAGACCGCGCCGTCATCCTCGATGTTCAGCACCGTGCCGCAGGCTTTGCAATGCACCGCGTCATGGTCATGCCGCCGCAGCCCGCAGGTGGGGCATTTGTGATCAACCTTGGACGGGCGCAGCATCACTTGAACAAGCCGCAGGAACAGCGAGATGCCGAAGATCATGATGGCGACGGACAGAAGTTTGCCGGAGGAGCCTGTCAGCGTCACGTCGCCGTAGCCGGTGGTTGAAAGCGTGGTCACGGTGAAATACAGCGCGTCGACGTAGTTGGTGATCTTGTCGTTGGTGGTGCTTTGCGTCTCGTACACCAAAGCGGTCATCAGGAAGATGAAGATCAGCAGGTTGATGGCGGCGCGGATTGTCGTCTCGTTCTGGCGGAAGGTGGGGATGTCCTGACGCAATTGGCGCAGGGTTTGCGGAGAATGCAGGACGCGGAACAGGCGCAGCACGCGCAGGAAGGCAAGGCCTTCGCCCCAGAGCGGTGCCAGCAGCGAGGCGACAACAGCGATGTCGGCAAGGCCGTAGGGGTGGATCAGATCGCGCAGCGGGCGGGGGGAAATCCACAGCCGGGCCAGCACGTCGGCGAAGTAGATCAGGCCGATAACGGTGTCGATGGTTTCGGTATGCAGGCCGCGGGCGATGAACGACGTGGTGATGAGGAAAAGGATGGTCAACAGGTCGAAAGCCAGAAGGCCGTAGCGAAACCGGTCGGCGGCCTCGCTTGGGCCGTCGTAGAGGTCGCGGATGCGGGTGCGCAGGGTGGGGTTCGGCACGGGGTTCGCTTTTGGGTCAGGGTCCGGCAGTGTTGGGCCAGTGCCCTGCGGAGGTCAAGGTCGGGGTCGGGTGGGGGTCTGTTGACGCATTGCGCTGTTCCTCTTGGCCAGGAATCAAGGGCGAAGCCCGCCGGGCCGCGCCCTCCCTCCCCCTTGGGAGGGCGCTTTGCATCGTCTGAAATCCGAACTTCGGTGGGATATGTGGCACAATAAAGCGCCTACATCCACCGTTGCTGCGCCCACCCGAGGGAGGGCGCTGCCCTATGGTGCGCCCTTGGTTCCGGGTTAAGGGGACGGGGGCGGCGCCTGGTTCCTCTGCGGAGCTTCGGACGAAGCGCTTGACCGATTGCAGGCGGTGCGTATCAATCAATCAACCGTTTGGATGGCGGTTGGCGTTGGAAGCGCAACCTATGGAAGGTCGTGTGAGCAATATCGAATTATGAACGGTCTTACGGAACAGCGCGCCTTGTGTTCAATATACTTGGTGTCGCCGCGTCTTTCGTAATGATTTGCGGTGTCATAGCTGCAGTTTTCGGCTTTTTTCAGACGAATAATAGAACAGGCAATGGGCAGATGCTGGCAGTCTTTGGCGTCATGGTTGCCGGGATATTCTTTGCGCTGGTGGGGTTGATCTCTGTCGCGTTCGTGCAAACCAGCCGCGCGAATGTGGATCAGGCTGAAATGACCCGGGACATGCTGGCTTTGATGCGCGCGAGTGCTGCAAAGCCCGGCTGAGCAGGGCTTGGTCCCACCCTACCGCGTCTCATCATCACCCGGCGTCAGCCCATACTGTGCGGCAAGCTGCCAGACATGGGCGGGGATCATGTTCTTCATCCGCGCAGGATGGGCGCGGCGGAGGTGGAGCACGGTCTCGACGGCCTTCATCTCCAGCCTTGCACGGGCGAATTCGAGGCCGCGCGGGCCGGTCAGGCGTTGCAGCAGGCTGACGATGGGGCGGAGCCAGTCCGGCATCCGGCGCAACGGCATGCCCCCGGCGGCGCGGGCGGTGTTTTCCATGAAGCCCTTGACGGCGGCGTGCCGTTTGCCCGAGTCGGTCAGGGGCTTGAGGGTCAGGTTGGGCTGGATCAGGGTCAGCAGGTCTGCCCCGCGCTGGTTGCGCACGATCAGCCATTGATCGCCGTCACCGCCCATGTAGCCGACGGTGATGTCAGCGAGGCGGTTGGTGTAATCGACGCAGGTTTTGCAGGTCAGCGGGAAGAAATCGGCGGGAAGCTGGCTGATCGGCAGTTGCAGGAACGGGATCAGGCGGGTGGGACGGCCATCGTCGAAGCGCAGTTCCACCCGGTAGTCGGCGCGAAACTCGAGGTAGGAGATGGTGTCGGGGTTCGCGTCGAGAAGGTTCAGGAAAGTGTGGAAATTGTCAGTCGTGGTGTTGTCGGAACAGGGGGTGCCGATGACGTGGATGGCGTCGAAGCCGAGGTCGCGTTCAAGCGCGCGCAGGGCGTAGGTCTGGCAGGGAATGCCGATGAAGGCGATGCGCTTGTGACCGGCGGCACGGGCGGGTTCCAGCAGCGCGAGGGTGGGCGCGTACCCCATGCGCATCCCGCGGACATGGGCCATGGCGCCTGCGTCGGTGACGATGACGGGCAGGGGTTTCCATTTGTCGGTGGGGTCCGGGGCGACGGTCAGGACAGCATCTACGGCACCGGTTTCCAGCAGGGCAGCGGCAAGGGCAGTGGTGATCCCGGTCCATTGCGCGCCTTCGGCCGGGGGGGTCAGGCGGGCGCGGTGCATGGCGTGGATGACGCCGAAGAACGCCTCTTCGCCGCGTGCGGGATCGGCCTCTCGGCCATGGGTGGCGCGTTCAAGGCCGGGATAATCGGGGGCGATGAACTGGCAGGCGCGACCGCAGGCCTTGCCGTCGTCCAGGCGGGATACACCGCAGTCGGTGCACAGGCCGGGGCGGGCGGACCCGGACAGGGTCGGTGCGGTGAGGCCGGAGACAGCGAGCATGGGGACCATTGCATGAAGGGACGGATTGCCGGGCGAGACTGACAGTTTCGGCGAATACGCGCCAGATGTTTGCGAATTCCGGGTTTGCGTCGGCTCGGGTCTTGCATTTGTGGCCAAAAGGGTGCATGTGCATGCGGCGAAACACTTTCTATCGACCTCTGTTTCCTTCGCGGCTTCAGACTACTCGATCTTGAGGGGACTTAGCCGGGCCACCGCATGCTGCGGGTGGCAATACTAGAAGGAGACTTCACGATGGCCAAAGGCACCGTGAAATGGTTCAACGCCACCAAAGGCTTCGGTTTCATCGCCCCGGAATCCGGCGGCAAGGACGTGTTCGTCCATGTGACCGCGCTGGAGCGTGCTGGCATCCGTCAGCTGAATGACGGCCAAGCCGTGACGTTCGACGTGGAAGCTGGCCGTGATGGCCGCGAATCGGCGATCAACCTCGCACTGGCATAAGCCTTTCAGGTTATGAGATTTGAAACGGGGGTGGCGCAAGCCACCCCCGTTTTGCGTTGCGCGTCAGTGGTCCGCAGCCATGGCCGCACCTTTTGCCTCGTCCACTGACCCCTTGGCACCGTTGAAGAAGGCGTTCAGGATCACGGCGGTGATCGAGGCCAGCAGGATACCGCTTTCGATCAGCGGGTGGATTTCGTGGGGCATCCACTGGCGGAAATGCGGCGCGATCAGCGGGATCATCCCCATGCCAAGCGAGACCGCGACGATGAACAGATTGTTGCGGTTGGCGGCAAAGTTCACCCCGGCGAGGATGCGGATGCCTGTGGCGGCGACCATCCCGAACATCACCAGACCCGCGCCGCCCAGCACCATTGTCGGCACCGATTCCACCAGTGCGCCCATCTTGGGTACAAGGCCGAGGACAATCAGAATCAGCCCGCCCGCGACACAGACGAAGCGGGACTTGATGCCAGTGACGCCGACGAGGCCGACATTCTGGCTGAACGAGGTGTAGGGGAAGGTGTTGAAGATCCCGCCGATCAGGGTGCCGAGCCCGTCGGTGCGCAGCCCGGCCGCCAGCATCGGCTGAGTCACCGGCTTGCCGGTCATGTCGCCCAGCGCAAGGAACATGCCGGTTGATTCGATCATGACCACGATCATCACGAGGGTCATGGTGACGATCAGCACCAGATCGAAGGTCGGCGTGCCGAAGTGGAAGGGCGTGATCAGGCCGAACCACGCGGCGTCGGCCGCCTTGCCAAAGCACATGGCACCGATGGCGACGGCGATGACCGCGCCGATGACGATGCCCACAAGCACCGAGATGTTGGCGACAAAGCCACGCCCGAAGCGGGCGATCAGCAGGATGGAGATCAGGACGATGGCGGATATCGCTATGTTGCCCGAAGGCGCACAGGCCGGGTTGTTCAGCTTGGCGGCAAGTGCGAGGCCTGGCGGGACTTCGGGCAGTCCGGCGGCGACGGCGCCTTCGGTGACCGCTTTCAGCCAGTCGGTATGGGCGGGGTCGACGATCTGCGGGGCGGTCGGGCCGACGGGGTTGCCGAAGATCCAGTTGATGCCGATGCGCATCAGCGACACGCCGATAACGAGGATGATAGTGCCGGTCACCACGGGCGGAAAGAAGCGGAGGAGACGCGAGACAAGCGGCGCGATCAGGATCGAGATCAGGCCTGCTGCGATGATGGCCCCAAAGATCGCGCGGGCGCCGTCGGACCCGGGGGTGGCGTTGGCCATCGCAATCATCGGGCCAACCGCCGCGAAGGTCACGCCCATCATCACCGGAAGCTTGATGCCAAACCACTGCGTGGCCCCCAGCGACTGGATCAGGGTGACCAGACCGCAGACGAACAGGTCAGCCGAGATCAGGAAAGCCACATCCGCCGGTTCCAGTTTCAGCGCGCGCCCGACGATCAGGGGCACAGCGACAGCCCCGGCATACATGACCAGCACATGTTGCAGGCCGAGGGTGAAAAGCTTGGGCGGTGCGAGAACCTCGTCCACCGGATGGGTTGATTGCATGCGTTTTGTCTTTTTCCCTTGGGGTGCTTATGGTTGCGCCGTCTTCGCCCTGTCCCAAGGGTGCGATCCGGTCAGGTGCCCAGCTCAGGGGGCGAGAACCGTCCACGGTTGGGTGTAACGGAAGTCTTCGAGGTTGGGCGTTGCGCCGATCCGGTCCACCACGGCAAAGAGGCCGGGGGCGGAAAGCGGCGTCAAGACGCCGTGCCAGGTGCCGCGATGCAGATTTATTCCCTGCGCGCCGTTTGTCAGGAAGGCGCGAGGAGGCGCCTGCGGATCGGGCGCGACGATGACAAGGAAGGGGTCGGCGGTCATCGGGATGAAAGCCTGGCTGCCGTCGGGGTGACGCTCGATCAGATCGAACGTGTAGGGCAGGGCACGGGGGTCGGCGCGAAAGATCGAGATACCTGCGCGGGCATCCCCGAAATCAAGTCGGGCGCGGTCGTGGTAGCGCTGGCACAGGCCCGCATTGATCAGCCGGTGGTCGCCGGTGGCGTCGAGCACATCGCCGAACGGGGCGAAGGCAGTGGCGGTGAGGGGTTCGGGGTGGAGGATCTGCACCGGCGGTTCCTTTTGCGGGCGGCGAGCCGGGGGTTTCACACCCCCGGACCCCCGTGGGATATTTGAGGACAGATGAAGGATCAGCGGGGTGAGCCGAAGGCACCGGGACCGCGCAGTTTGGCGTGGCGGTTGACGTCCTTGTAGAGGAGATAGCGGAAGGGGCCGGGGCCTGCGGCGTAGCAGGCTTGCGGGCAATAGGCGCGCAGCCACATGTAATCGCCTGCCTCTACCTCGACCCAGTCCTGATTGAGTTTGTAGACGGCGCGGCCTTGCAGCACGTAGAGGCCGTGTTCCATGACGTGGGTTTCCTCGAACGGGATCAGGCCGCCGGGCTGGAAGGTAACGATGTTGACGTGGCAGTCATGCGCGAGGTCGGCGGGATCGACGAAGCGGGTGGTGGCCCAGACGCCGTTGGTATCGGGCATGGCAGTGGGTTTGATCGCCTGATCCGAAGTGACGAAGGGTTTCGGGGGGGCGATGCCGGGGGCGGGTTCATAGAGCTTGCGGATCCAGTGGAAGCGGGCCGGGTCAGGGCCTTCGGCCAGCAGCGTCCAGCGGGCCCCTGCGGGAATATAGGCGTAGGCGCCGGGGGCGAGGTCGAAGCCGGTTCCGTCGATGGTGATCGTGGCCTCGCCATGGGTGAAGAACAGGATGTGTTGCGCGCCGGGTTCAGCGTCTGGCGCGTCGGAGCCGCCGCCGGGGGCGACCTCCATCACGTAATGGCTGAAGGTTTCGGAAAAGCCGGTCATCGGGCGGGCAATCAGCCAGAGCTTTGTCCGGGCCCAGCCGGGAAGGGCGCTGGTGACGATGTCGGAAAAGCAGCCTTTGGGGATCACCGCATAGGAGTTGGTAAAGACGGCGCGGCCGGTCATCAGTTGCGTTTGCGGCGGCAGGCCGCCTTGTGGGGTATAGTAGCCGGTCATGGGAAGTGATCCTTCAGGCGGAGTTCGGCGATGCGTTCGACCTGCGCACAGGCGATTACGAATTCGTGTTCGGTTTCATTGGCGAGACGGGTCTGGAAGGCGCTGAGGATCGACGCCTTGGTGTTGTCACGGACGGCGATGATGAACGGAAAGCCGTGTTTGGCAGTATAGGCGTCATTCAGGCGCTGAAACTCGGCCCGTTCGGCGTCGGTGAGTGCGTCGAGTGCGGCGGAGGCCTGTTCGGCGGTGCTGTCTGGCGTCAAGCGCTTGGCGGTGGCGAGTTTGCCTGCCAGATCGGGGTGGGCTGTTAGGACGGCCAGGCGTTCTTCGCGGGACGCGCTCCGGAAGGCGCGGGCGAGGGCGTTGGCGAGGCCGGTCGCACAGTCGTGCACGGGGCCGAGTTCAAGGGCGTGGGCGCGGGCGGCTACCCACGGGGAATGTTCAAAGATGCCGCCGAAGCGTTCGGTGAAGCGGGCAAGCGTCATCTGGCTGGGGCGCTCAATGCGGGTGTGCGGGTGGTGGGCGGCCCAGTGTGCTGCGATCTGGCCACGGGTGGCGAACCAGACGCCCTGATGGCTCTGGGCGTGATCGAGAAAGCGGATCAGCCCGGCGATCTTGCCGGGGCGGCCGATCAGGCGGCAGTGCAGGCCGATGGAAAACATCTTTGCGCGGCCTTCGGTGCCTTCGGAATAGAGGGTGTCGAAGGTATCACGCAGGTATGTGAAGAATTGTTCACCTGTGGTGTAACCCGGAGCGGTAGCGAAGCGCATGTCGTTGGCTTCGAGTGTGTAGGGGATGACCAGCTGGTTGCGGTCGCCCACTTCCAACCAATAGGGCAGGTCGTCGTCATAGGTGTCGGAGATCCAGTCGAAAGCACCGGTTTGCGCGGTCAGACGGACGGTGTTCATCGAGGTGCGTCCGGTGTACCAGCCGCGCGGCGGGGCACCGGCAACTTCGGTGTGCAGGCGGATCGCCTCGGCAATCTGGGCGCGTTCTTCGGCCTTTGTCATGTCGCGGTGGTCGATCCATTTCAGACCGTGGGAGGCGATTTCCCAATCCGCCGCCTTCATCGCGGCCAGTTGTTCCGGGTTGCGGGCAAGGGCGGTTGCCACGCCGTAGATCGTCACGGGCAGATTGCGCCGGGTAAACAGGCGGTGCAGCCGCCAGAACCCGGCCCGCGCGCCGTAATCGTACAGCGATTCCATGTTCCAGTGGCGCTGACCGGGCCAAGGCTGCGCCCCGGCGATGTCGGACAGAAACGCTTCGGACTGGGCGTCACCGTGCAGCAGGTTGTTCTCGCCGCCCTCTTCGTAATTGAGCACGAGGCTGATGGCGATGCGCGCACCGCCGGGCCAGCGGGCGTCGGGGGCGTCGGGGCCGTGGCCACGGAAATCGCGGGGGTAGCGGATCACGGGACTCTCCTGTCAGTCGGAAAGAGATTAGGGCATAAACGCAGCAGGTATTTTCAGGATTTCACGAAAGGTCATACGCGCGCAATGCAGGTTCGCGTGGCGGAGGCTTTCGTGGCTTATTGAAGGAAAGCAATGGAGGGCTGCATGGGCAGGCTGACGACACATGTGCTGGACACGGCGCGGGGAAAGCCTGCGGCGGGGGTGAAGATCACGCTCTACCGGGTCACGGGGATGAGCCACAAGAAGATCGCCGAGACGGTGACCAATGCGGACGGTCGGACCGACGCGCCAATGCTGGAGGGCAAGGCGTTTGCGGCTGGCAGCTATGAGCTGATCTTTTCGGTGGGGGAATACCTGCGGCAAACCGGGCAGAACGCCGGCGAGGTGCTGTTTCTGGACGATGTGCCGATCCGCTTTGGGGTGCCGGACGTGACGCAGCATTACCATGTGCCGTTGCTGATTTCGGCTTTCGGATATTCGACCTACCGGGGGTCGTGAAAGCCACCCTTGCGGTTGGCGGGAATAAAGGGTTCTGTGCCGGGGTCAAAAATTTGATCGGTAAGGAGAACCGCATGTTTCGGAAGACGTCGTATTTGGCAGTGCCCGCATTTGTTTGTCTGATGGGGGGGACGGCGCATGCTGCGCTGACGGCCGATCAGGTCTGGCAGTCGTGGAAGGATGCAGGTGCGCTGGCGGGGCTGACGGTCTCGGCGGCGACCGAGGTGAATGACGGTGGCGTGCTGACCCTGAATGGGGTGTCGATCATGCCCGAAGGCGAAACCAGTGGCGTGTCGATTTCAGACATGGTTCTGACCGAGGAATCCGATGGATCGGTGACGATCACCCCGGGTGCCGATATCGGCGTGGACCTGTCGGGTGAGGGCACAACCGGGTCGATCAACCTGACGCATGACGGGCTGGAACTGACCGCCAGCGAAGGCGAGGGCGGCGGGCTGGTTTATGACTATGCGGCGGCAGCGCTGAACGTGGTCTATGACACGACCTACCCGGCGGCCCTTCCGGCAGCGGAAGGCGCCGAGGCGCAGGAGGCGGTGTCGAAAGGCACCGTCGGGTTCACCGATCTGGCGGGCAGCTATTCGGACACCCCCGGCGAGAACCGCACCTTCGGGCTGGACCTGACGGCCGGGACGCTGGCCTATGACACGCTGAGCGATGATCCGAGCATGGAGTTGAAGACCACCGCCGTCAGCGAAACGACGGATGTGGAGATGTCGTTCGACGTGGCGATGCCGACAACGATGTCGCTGTTGCAGATTGCGGGCCCGGCGGATTTCGGGACGGCGCTGCAAGAGGGGCTGAGCATCACGATGGCCACCAAACAGGGCGTGTCGGTCGGATCGAGCAATCAGGAAAGCCCCTACATGCCGATGGCGATGGTGATCAACGCCGGTGCCGGGGAAGCGACGGGCGAGTTCAACAAGGACACCTTCTCGATCCAGTCGCAGGGTGACGGTCTGGATCTGGAAATCACCTCGGGAATGATGCCGGTGCCGGTGAAAATCACCTCGGGCCCGGTGGTTGTGGCGATGACCTCGCCGGTCATGTCGGGCGATGTAGCGGGGGATTTCGGGCTGCAGTTGAAGCTGAGCCAATTCACCGTGAACGAAGAGGCCTGGGCGATGATCGACCCGGGGGCCGCGCTGAAGCGGGATCCGGCGGACCTGTCGATTGACGTATCGGGCACGACGAAGATTGACTTCATCGCGATGGCAGTGGCGGATGAAGCGGGCGGGCCGCCGGTGCTGCCTGCGCCGGAAACCCTGGACATCACCGACCTGACGCTGAAGATCGCAGGTGCCGCGTTCAGCGGAACGGGAGCATTCACCTTCGACAACTCGGCGGGAATGCCGATGCCACTGGGTGAGGCGAATGTCAGCTTGACGGGGGGCAACGCGCTGATCGACGGGCTGATCGCGACGGGCGTGGTCACCGAAGAGGACGCGATGGGCGCGCGGATGATGATGGGCGCGTTCATGTCGCCGGGTGCCGGGCCGGACGAGTTGACGTCGAAGATCGAGGCGAAGGCGGGCGGCGAGATCTACGTCAACGGCCAGCGCGTGCAGTAAGAAGGCAGGGGGTCCTCGGACCCCCTCGCCCGTTCCGGGCTCACCCCCGAGGATATTTCTGAACAGAAAAAGGCGGGGTTTCGGCTCTGCCTTTTTTTATGTGCCTTCGGTAGCGCGGCGAAGTTCGTCCTTGATGCGGGCGGCCATGTAATCGGTGAACAGGCGGACCTTGGGGTCTTTCAGCCGTCGGTGCTGGCTGAGCGAGGACAGTTGCGTCGGCAGCGGCGGGGTGGCGGCGGCGACCGGGACGAGGGCGCCGCTGCGCAGGTGGTCGGCCACCTCGAACAGAGGTTTCAGGATGATGCCGCGCCCGTCAAGCGCCCAGCCGGTGAGCACATCGCCGTCATCGGATTCGAACGGGCCGGTGATTTCGAACCGGCGGGGGCCTTCGGGGGTTTGCAGCGCCCACTGGAATTCCTTGGCACCGGGAAAGCGCAGGTTCAGGCAATCGTGCCGGTCGCGGACCAGGGCAGTGCCGTCTTCGGGCATGCCGCGTGCCGCGATGTAGGCGGGGGCGGCGCAGAGAAGGCGGGGGCAATCGGCGATGGTTTTGACCTTGAGGTTGCTGTCGTCGAGGAGACCAAGGTGAAAGGCCACGTCGATGCCTTCGGCCACCACGTCGACGCCCCGGTCGCTGAGACGCAGGCGCACGTCGATCTGGGGGTATTGGTCCTTGAAAGCGGGCACATGCGGGGCGATGAAGCGGCGACCGACACCCAAGGGGGCGGCGACAAAGATCGTGCCGCGCGGATTTTGGGTGACGTCCATCACGGCGGCTTCGGCGTCGTCAATCGCTTCCAGCACGCGGCGGGCGCCGTCGTAGAAGATGCGGCCGTTTTCGGTGGGTTGCAGCGAGCGGGTGGTGCGGTTGAACAGCCGGACGCCGAGGTGCTTTTCCAGTTCGGAAATCCGGGCCGAGGCGACTGCAGGCGAGGTGCGCTGATCGCGGGCAGCCGCGCTCATGCTGCTGAGTTCGTAGACACGTACGAACATTCTTATGGTGTTGACGTAGGACATTGTTCGGCACGGCTTGAAAGTGATGCGGCGTTTCTATGGATTAACAGAAGAGTCCGGTTCGGTATAGCGTTTCAAAAAGTGGGAGTGGTGCGATGTATGACTGGGCGGTGCTGTGGGAATGGATCGAGATCGCGGCGCGCTGGACGCATGTGATCACCGCAATCGCGTGGATCGGCAGTTCGTTCTACTTCATCGCGCTGGACCTTGGTTTGCGCAAGACGCCCTCATTGCCTGCGCTGGCGTATGGCGAAGAGTGGCAGGTGCATGGCGGCGGGTTCTATCACATCAACAAGTATCTGGTGGCGCCGGAGATGATGCCGGACCACCTGACCTGGTTCAAATGGGAAAGCTATGCCACCTGGCTGAGCGGCTTTGCGATGCTGGTGCTGGTCTACTACCTTGGGGCGGAGTTGTATCTGATCGACCCGGCGGTGATGGACCTTTCGACAGGCCAAGCCGTGGGGATATCGCTGGCGTCGCTGGCGTTCGGCTGGGCGGCCTATACCACGCTGTGCCGGGTGTTCGTGGAGGCGAACCAGACGGTGCTGATGGTGGCGCTGTTCGTGGTGCTGGTGGCGATGTCGTGGTTCTATACGCAGGTGTTCAGCGGGCGGGCGGCGCTGCTGCATCTGGGGGCGTTCACCGCGACGATCATGAGTGCGAATGTGTTCATGGTGATCATGCCCAATCAGCGGATCGTCGTGGCCGATCTGAAGGCGGGGCGCAAGCCGGACCCGAAGTATGGCAAGATCGCCAAGCAGCGCAGCACACATAACAATTATCTGACGCTGCCAGTGGTGTTCCTGATGCTGTCGAACCATTATCCGCTGATTTTCGCGACCGAGTACAACTGGATCATTGCCAGCCTGGTGTTTCTGATGGGGGTGACGATCCGGCACTGGTTCAACACCAGACACGCGCGAAAGGGCAATCCGCACTGGACCTGGGGGGTGACGGTGATCCTGTTCCTGATCATCGCCTGGCTGTCGACGGCACCCATGCGGGGGGTGGCAGCGGAGGCGGCGCTGAAGGGCGAGGCGCTGCGGCTGGCGTCGGCGGACGGATTCGATGAGGTGGTGGGGATCGTGCAGGGGCGCTGTTCGATGTGTCATGCGGCGGAGCCGTCGTGGGAGGGGATGCACTGGCCGCCGAAGGGGGTGATGCTGGAAACGCCCGCGCAGATCGCGCATGAGGCGCGGCGGATTTACCTGCAGGCGGGGCTGACCCATGCGATGCCGCCCGCGAACCTGAGCTACATGGAGCCGGAAGAGCGGGCGGCGATTGTGGCATGGTTCGGGGGGATTGGGATCTGACGCGCCGGGGGCCGCTCTTCAAGCCCTTGCGGGCATTCATCGCTTGCTTGGGATCAGCGAAGACAGCCGTCAGGCTGGATGAGCGGTTGGTCGGTCAGTCGCCCAGCTTGGCGTGAACCTCGTCCAGATCAACCGGGCCTTTCGGCATCTTGTTGGCCGGGTTGTGGAAATCATAGCGGAACAGCTGGAAGTCGCGTTTGTAGATTTCCCACATCAGGTGCATCGACAGATCGTCGAAATATGCCTCCACCGGGTGAGCGCGCGTGGGGCCGTGGCCTTCGCTTTCGTTGAAACGGGGGATTTTCGTCAGATCGACCGGGTTCGCGACGGTGATCTTGTCCAGAACCATCTGCATACCCGCATTGAAATCTTCGGTGAAGAGGATGTGATTGTAGCGCCCGCCATTGACGATGAACGTGGAGACGTGCCCCGCCATCGCCGACCAGTGGATGTCAGGTTCCATCGGCTTGCGAAAGCGGATGGTGTCGCGGACGAACAGCAGGAAGCGGCGGAAGCTGGCGATCTGGTCAAACTCCTGCTTGCCATCGTCGCCGCCCACCTCGATCCCGTATTTCTGCACCAGAAGCGGGACAAGATTGCCACGGTAGCGTTTGCCGTTGCGCTGGATGCCGCAGATCTTGTCGAAGAACGACGACAGGATCCGAGTGTAGGGATTGCGCACGCAGGTGAAGGCATAGCTTTTGTGGCCGCGCACGTTGCGTTCGATCTTCGGCTGGCTGGCCTCGATCGCCCATTTGTGCATGCCCGAGGTCGCATCGTGAATGTCGCCGTCAAAGAAACGCCCATGGTCGGAATAGAACATGATCTGCCCGATGGTCGAGCAGGCGCATTTCGGAACGACCCGGTAGACGACGCTTTCACTTTCTGTCATCCAGGTGCCGGGAAAACCCATGACCCTCCGCCTCCCACCCTTGCACCGATGCCGCTGCGGCTTTGGAACCATCCTTGGCCAAAAAAGCAAACAATTTCTGTCTTTTCAAGGAAGGTTGAAGCAGTTTAGGCAGGCAAGTGTAACCCCCTGTCGGAACCAGCCCCCCTGAATGACGCAAATTGCCTATATTTTGCTGTGCCACAAGGACCCGGAAGGCATCATTGCCCAGGCATTGCGGCTGACGGCGGCGGGCGATTGCATTGCCATCCACTTTGATGCCCGCGCCAAAGCCGGTGATTTCGAACGGATTCGCGCTGCCCTGAGCGCCAATCCGGCGGTGGCCCTTGCGCGACGTCGGGTGAAATGTGGCTGGGGCGAATGGAGCCTGGTCGACGCCACGCTGGCGGCCGTGGAGGTGGCGGAAGAGGCTTTTCCGGGGGCTACGCATTTCTACATGCTGTCGGGCGACTGCATGCCGATCAAAACGGCGGAATATGTGCGCGGCTTTCTGGAACAGGACGATGTCGACTACATCGAAAGCTTTGATTTCTTTGACTCAGGCTGGATCAAGACCGGGATCAAGGAAGAGCGGCTGGTCTACCGTCACTGGTTCAACGAGCGGCAGCGGAAAGCCCTGTTCTACGCGTCGATGAATGCGCAGAAGAAGCTGGGGATGGCGCGCAAGGTGCCCGCCGACCTGCGAATCCAGATCGGCAGCCAGTGGTGGTGCCTGCGCCGCCGCACGGTCGAGGCGGTGCTGGAGTTCTGCAAGCGCCGGCGCGACGTGATGCGGTTCTTTCGCACCACATGGATCCCGGACGAGACCTTTTTTCAGACCATCGTGCGCCATCTGGTCCCTGACCGCGAGATCCGGTCGCGGACGCTGACCTTCCTTCTGTTCACCGACTACGGCATTCCGGTGACCTTCTACGATGACCACCACGACATGCTACTGGCACAGGATTTTCTGTTCGCCCGCAAGATCAGCGCCGATGCGGCCCACCTGAAGCAGCAGCTTGGCGCGCTGTATGCCGAGACGGGGCGCACCTTCCAGACCTCGTCCGAAGGGCGGCGGCAGTTCGAATTCCTGACGGCGCGGGGGCGGGTCGGGCGGCGGTTTGCACCGCGGTTCTGGGAGGCGGAGACCAGCATCGGCCGCGAGCGAGTGCTGATGATGGTGACCTGCAAGAAATGGCATGTCGCAAAGCGGCTGGTCGACCGGGTGCGAAGCGTGACGAACCTGCCGGCCATCGACTATCTGTTCAACGAGGACGCGACGCCGTTGCCCGACCTTGGCGGCATCCAGTCGACGCTGGAAAAGCGGATGCGGCACCGGCGGGCGCTGGTGCGGATGTTGTTCGATTACTGGCAGACTGACCGGCTTGTCCTGTGCGTGGACCCCTCGAATACCGAACTGATGCAGGATTTCTACAAGGACCGCGCCACCGTGCGGTTGCTGGAGATCGACTGCGAGTTTACTGATGACTACCTGATCGGCCACGCCAAGCGGGTTGGTCTGGCGGGGGATCGCACCCCGCCAGACACGTTGTACCGGCTGTTGCCGACAATCCGCTATGATGTGCGGTTCGAGTCCGACCGGATCCGCGACATGAACCTGCCGGGCTATGCGCGCATCCGCCAGGCCGCCAGTGTGGATGAGAACACCTTGCCGCTGGCCGCGTTTCTTGACATCCCGGTCGACAAGGCGCGCGAGATCGTGGCGACCGAGTATTTATTTGTGGATTGAGGCTGATGGCATACTTGTACGACCCAACGAACATTTTCGCCCGCATCCTGAGGGGCGAGATCCCCAACAAGACGGTGATGGAGACGCCGCATACGCTGGTGTTTCACGACATCCACCCGCAGGCCCCGGTGCATGTGCTGGTGGTGCCAAAGGGGGCCTATGTGACGCTGGACCATTTCGCGGCGGAAGCGACGGCAGAGGAGATCGTCGATTTCCACCGCACGGTGGCCAAAGTCTGCCAGATGCTTGGGATCGCGGGCCCCGAGGGGTATCGGGCCATTTCCAACGCTGGCGAGCACGGGATGCAGGAGGTGCCGCATTACCACCTGCATATTCTGGGCGGCCGGGTGCTTGGGCGGCTGGTCGAGCGCGCCTGAACCCGCAGGAAACGGGTCGCTAGGGCGCACCTTGGCAGGCATCTTCCGGCAAAAAGCGGAGGATGAGATGCGATTTGTGGCGATACCGACGGAACTGGCGCGACATTTTCAGGCCGGTGGCGTGGACGCAAACGGACAGGTGCCCGAGAGGGCCGTGTCGGATGGGGGCGGCAATGACTGCCGCCATTGCCTCACGATGATCCCCAAGGGGGCTGCGATGCTGGTACTGGCGCATCGCCCGTTTCCCGCGCTGCAACCCTATGCAGAGCTGGGGCCGATCTTCCTGTGCGCTGCGGCCTGTGGTGCGGGGGGTGGAGAGGCTTTGCCGGACGTTCTGGCCTCGCCGGAGTATATCGTGCGGGGGTACGGTGCGGATGACCGGATCGTCTATGGCACCGGCGGCGTTGTGGCGACGGTGGCGATTGCGGCGCGGGCGGCGGACTTGTTCGCGGATGCGCGCGTTGCCTATCTGCATGTCCGCTCGGCGCGGAACAACTGCTACCAGTGCCGGATCGACCGCCTGTGACGGGCGGTTTGCAAGCGGAGCGGCGTGCCGCCGCAAGCTTATATCTCGGCTGCGCGCTTGCGCGCTGCACCTCGGCGATGGGGGCGCTGCCCCAAACCCCAGGGGATATTTAGAGACAGATGAAGGCAGCAGATTGGTGCATGGTCATCAATGCGCCTCGGCCCAGCTTTGGCCTTGGCCTGCCTCAACGGCGAGGTGGACCTTGAGGCTGACGGCGGGGTCGGCAGCGGTTTCCATGATGTGTTTGGCGATGGGGATCAGGGTGGCGGCGGCGTCTTCCGCGACCTCGAACAGCAGTTCGTCGTGGACTTGCAGGAGCATCTTCGCGTCGATGCCTTCGATAGCCTTAGGCATGCGGATCATCGCGCGGCGGATCACGTCGGCGGCGGTGCCCTGAATGGGCGCGTTGATTGCCGCACGTTTGGCGAAACCGGCGGCGGGGCCGCGTGCGTTGATTTCCGGAGTATTGATTTTCCGACCAAAAAGGGTCTGAACGTAGCCGTTCGCCTGCGCAAATTTGACAGTTTCGGACATGTACTCCTTGATGCCCGGAAAGCGTTCGAAATAGCGGTCGATGAAGCCTTGGGCTTCGGCGCGCGGAATGCGCAGGTTGCGGGCGAGGCCGAAGCCGGAGATGCCGTAGATCACACCGAAGTTGATCGCCTTGGCCTTGCGGCGGATGTCGGAGGTCATGTCGGCGAGGGGCACGTTGAACATCTCGGACGCGGTCAGGGCGTGGATGTCGATGCCGTCCTCGAACGCGCGGCGAAGCTGGGGGATGTCGGCGATATGCGCGAGGATGCGCAGCTCGATCTGGGAGTAGTCGAGCGACACGAGGGCGCGGCCTTTGGGGGCCACGAACGCCTCGCGGATGCGGCGGCCTTCTTCGGTGCGAATCGGGATGTTTTGCAGATTGGGGTCAGTGGAGGACAGCCGCCCGGTGACCGCACCTGACAGCGAATACGAGGTGTGGACGCGGCCGGTGTCGGGGTTGATCGCCAGTTGCAGCGCGTCGGTGTAGGTGGATTTCAGTTTGGCAATCTGGCGCCAGTCGAGGATGCGGGCGGCAAGTTGTGCGCCTTGGGGATGGGCGTCCTCCATCGTGGTGATGTCTTCGAGAATGTCGGCGCCGGTGGCGTAGGCATCGGTTTTGCCCTTGGTGCCGCCGGGAATTTGCAGGCGGTCGAACAGAATCTCGCCGAGTTGCTTGGGGGAGCCCACGTTGAACTTCTCGCCCGCGATGGAGTGAATCTCCTCCTCCAGCTGGACCAGCTTTTGCGCGAAGGCGTTGGACATGCGATTGAGGGTGTCACGGTCAACCTGAATGCCTGCCATCTCCATGTCGGCCAGGACCGGGACGAGGGGGCGTTCGAGGGTCTCGTAGACCGTGGTAACGTGCGCGCGGTGCAGTTGCGGTTTGAAGAGGTGCCAGAGGCGCAGGGTGACGTCGGCGTCTTCGGCGGCGTATTTCACCGCGTCGTCGATGGCGACCTTGTCGAAGGTGATCTGGCTTTTTCCGCTGCCGAGCAGGGATTTGATCGGGATCGGCTGGTGGCCGAGATATTGGTCGGACAGCGCGTCCATGCCGTGGTTGTGCAGGCCCGCGTGCATCGCGTAACTCATCAGCATGGTGTCGTCGAAAGGGGTGATCCGGATGCCGAGACGGGCGAAAATCTTCCAGTCATACTTCATGTTCTGGCCGATTTTCAGGATGCTGGCGTCCTCAAGGATCGGTTTCAGGGCGGCGAGGGTCGCGTCCAGCGGCAGTTGGCCGGGGGCAAGCGCGGTGGCGCCGAACAAATCACCGCCGCCGGTGGTGTGGCCAAGCGGGATGTAGGCGGCTTTGCCCGCGTCTACGCAGAGCGAAATGCCGACCAGTTCGGCGCGCATTTCGTCCAGCGAGGTGGTTTCGGTGTCGATGGCAACGTGGCCGATGTCGCGGATATGGGCGATCCAGCGGTCAAGGCCTGCGCTGTCGGAGATACGCTCGTAGGCTGCGTGGTCGAAGGGCAGGCGGTCGGGTTGCGGGGTGGCCACTTCGGCAGGGGCGTCGGTCGCAGTCTCGGTTGGGGCGGGGGGGGCGATCTTCAGTTTCTCGGCGACGCGGCGGGTGAGGGTGCGAAATTCCATGCGGTTCAGGAAGTCCATCACCGCGTCGGGGGCGGGGAGTTTCACCTCAAGGTCGTCGAGGGAGACGTCGAGGGGCGTATCGGTCTTGAGCGTCACAAGCTGGCGGGAAATGCGGATCAGGTCGGCATTATCCATCAGCGCCTCGCGGCGTTTGGGTTGCTTGATCTCGGCCGCGCGGGCGAGGAGGGTGTCGAGGTCGCCGTATTCCTGGATCAGCAAAGCGGCGGTCTTGATGCCGATGCCGGGCGCACCGGGGACGTTGTCGACCGAATCCCCGGCGAGGGACTGCACGTCGATGACGCGCGCGGGCTCCACCCCGAATTTTTCGAACACCTCATTGGGGCCAATCATGCGGTCTTTCATCGGGTCCCGCATGTCGACGCCGGGACCGACCAGCTGCATCAGGTCCTTGTCGGAGGAGATGATGGTGGCGGTGCCGCCTGCCTCTACCGCGTGGCGGGCGAGGGTGGCGATGATGTCGTCGGCCTCGTAGCCTTCGGTTTCGATGCAGGCGACGTTGAAGGCGCGGGTGGCTTCGCGGGTCAGGGGGAATTGCGGGCGCAGGTCCTCGGGCAGTTCGGGGCGGTTGGCCTTGTACTGGGGGTAAATCTCGTTGCGGAAGGTCAGCGAGGAATGGTCGAAGATCACCGCGATATGGGTGGCGGCGTCGCGGCCGCGATCCTTGGAAATCTCGTTCCACAGGATGTTGCAGAACCCGGCGACGGCACCGACGGGCAGTCCGTCGGACTTGCGGGTCAGCGGGGGAAGCGCGTGATAGGCGCGGAAGATGTAGGCCGATCCGTCGATCAGATGAAGATGGTGGCCTTTGCCGAAGGTCATGATCTGGTCCCCGCTTTTACGGGGGCAGTATTGGCAGAAACCAGGGCGGGGGGCTACCCGGTTTGGCCTGGATCGTGCATCCAAAGGGACAGGTTCACTGACTGGGTGGTGGGCGTCCAGAACCCGAACGGAATGCCTGCGGCACGGAGGGTTTCGCCCAGCCAGACGTTGCAGGTGCGAAACAGATGGAAGCCGCCGTTGGCGTGGTAGAAGGCGTCAGTGGGGGTGAAGCCGGGGTGGTCGAGGGGTTGCTGTGTGCCGCGCGCATCGCGGGCGAAAGTTGCGTCAAGGGTGGTGAGGAGTGCCTTGAACTGAGCGTCGGAGAGCGACAGAAAGGTCAGCTCGGGCATGTCCGGCAGCGGGCCGAGTGCGTCGAGCCGCAGGACAGAGGCGTCACCGACGGCAGCGGTCAGGACGGCAGAGGCGGTGATGTCGGCGTAGGTGCCGGCAGTGGTGTAAAAGCTATGCGCGCCCCAGCCGACCAGCAGCCATGCGGCGCGGGGGTCGCTCAGGGGGACCCCTGATGTCTCGGCAAAGGCAAAGCGCGCGCGGACGTCGGGGGTAAGGGGCAGCAGGATGTCCGTGTGGATCGGTCCCTGGATCAGACCGATGGTGTGGGCATGCGGGCCAAGGAGGTCACGGCCCGGCCCTTGGATCAGTGCGCCCGCAATGCTCGTCGCATAATACGCGAGTGGCAGGGCGAGTATGACGGCGAGGGTTCTTAGCGCGCGGCGCAATCAGTGGTCGTCATGCGCGTGGTCGCGGTCGATCACATAGCGTTTGTCGCAATAGCCGCATTCGACAAAGCCGCTGTCAGCGGGGATCGTCAGCCAGACGCGGGGATGGCCAAGTGCACCCTCGCCGCCATCGCAAGCGACTTTCCAGGTGGTGACAACTTGGGTTTCCGGGGCGTCGAAGGTCATCTGCGGGTCCTGCCGTTCAAGGGTACGGTGAGTGTAGCGGGTTGAGCGTGGGGCGGGCAAGGGGTGGTGGAGGTCAGGGGGCAATAGGGCGCGGCCCGGCGGGCTTTGCCGGGCGGGGATTCAATCCAACCTCTCAATCGCCAATCAGGGCTGTGCGCGCCTTCATCGCGGTCAGCCAGCCAAGACCCTGAGCCGTGCCCTTTGCCGGGCGGTATTCGGCGGAAACCCAGGTTCTCGGGCGGTTCGCGTCAATGTCGTCACACAGGTCGGGCAGGGAAAAGCCGCCGCCGCCGGGCTCGTTCCGGTTTGGAAAGCCGGCGATCTGGGCGTGGTTGATGCGGTGGCGATGCGTTTCCCAGACGGCGTGCGCGTCGCCGTGCAGGCGTGCCGCGTGCCAGACGTCGAACTGCAGGCCAACGTTCGGCAGAGCAAGGTCGTCGATGATGCGGGCGGCCTGATCGTAATCGTTCAGGAAATAGCCGGGCATGTCATCAGGGTTCAGGGGTTCAAGGCACAGCGTCAGGCCGGGCGCTTCGGCTGCGGCCCAGGCAAGGTTGTCGGTGTAGCATTGTTCGGCCTGCGGGCCCTTGGCCACGCCCGACATCACATGCAGCCGTGCGGCCTCAAGTCGGGTGGCGTATTCGGCGGCGCGCAGGAAACTGTCGCGGAACTGCAGTTCCATGCCCGGAACGGCGGCAAAGCCGCGGTCGCCTGCCGCCCAATCGCCGGGAGGCGTGTTGATCAGGGCCACGGGAGCGCCGTTCAGCGCCTTTTCCCAATCGGCCATGGAGCTGTCGTAAGGAAACAGGACCTCCACCCCGTCAAAGCCACAGCGGATGGCCCAGTCGGGACGGTCGAGCATCGGGACTTCGGTGAACAGAAGGGTCAGGTTCGCGGCGAAACGGGGCATTCGGGCTTGGGTCTTTCGGGGCAGGGCTATCTGGGCAATTCGGACGACGGGATGACCGGGAAGAACTGACCCGAGGACCAGAGGCCAAACCACTTTTGCCCGGCGTGATCCTCGTGGCAACCCAATTCGATCAGCCGGTAGAAGGATTTCCGGTCAATCAGCGCCTCAAGATTGCTGCGGATCAGGATATAGGGGGCCGGTTCGCCAGTTTCGGGGTGCAAGGTGAAGCGCAGAGGATGGTCGGGGCCGGCGGTGGCCACGTCATCGGTTTTGGTGGTGAAGGTGAGGCTTTGGTCGCGGCCTTGCCCGGTGGCGTCAAAGTCGGTGGCCAGCAGGGGGGCGTCATCGACGCGGATGCCGACCTTTTCCACCGGGGTGACAAGGAAATACTGGTCGCCCTCGCGTTTCAGGATCGAAGAGAACAGTTTGACCAGCGGCGCGCGCCCGATGGGGGTGCCGAGGTAGAACCACGTGCCATCCCGGGCGATGCGCATGTCGATGTCGCCGCAGAACGGCGGGTTCCACAAATGCACCGGGGGCGGGCCCTTCGTGCCTGCCGCTTTCACGGACGCGACAAGACCATCCGCAGAGGGTTTCACGATCATTTGTGTCAAGTCGCCTTTTGCCGTTTGTACCCGGCGCTAAGTTTCGGTCTAATGTCAGCATATAACCTCGCAGGGAGCATTGTCATGGCCGATACCAACGCGCTGGTCGCTGAAATCGAAGCGCTGGGCGCGACGCTGGGTCAGGCCAAGGCCTCGATCAACCAGCGGTTCATCGGGCAGGAAAAGGTCGTGGACCTTGTACTGGCGTCGATGTTGTGCGGCGGGCATGCGCTTTTGGTCGGCCTGCCGGGCTTGGGCAAGACACGTCTGGTGGACACTTTGAGCACGGTGATGGGGCTGAAGGGCAACCGCATCCAGTTCACTCCGGATCTGATGCCGGCGGACATTCTGGGGTCGGAGGTGCTGGACAGTGCGGCGGACGGGTCGCGCGCTTTCCGGTTCATCGAAGGGCCGATCTTTTGCCAGCTCTTGATGGCGGACGAGATCAACCGTGCTTCTCCCCGGACCCAATCGGCGCTGTTGCAGGCGATGCAGGAAAAGGTGGTGACGATTGGCGGGGCGCACCGGCCGTTGGGCCGCCCCTTCCATGTGCTGGCAACCCAGAACCCTATCGAGCAGGAGGGGACTTATCCCCTGCCCGAGGCGCAGCTGGACCGGTTCCTGGTGCAGGTGGACGTGGAATACCCGACCCGCGCGACCGAGCGGGATATTCTGATCGCGACCACAGGGGTTGAAGAGGCCGAGGCGCATCAGGTGTTCACCGCCGAGGGACTGCTGGCGGCGCAATCGGTGATCCGGCGGATGCCGGTGGGCGAACAGGTGGTCGAGGCGATCCTTGATCTGGTGCGCGCCTGCCGTCCGGGGGAACCGGAGGGGCGGGAACTGGCAGACAGTCTGTCATGGGGGCCGGGGCCGCGCGCAGCGCAGGCCTTGATGCTGACGGTTCGGGCGCGGGCGCTGCTGGACGGGCGGCTGGCACCGTCGGTCAGCGATGTGGCCGGGTTGGCGCGGGCAGTGATGACGCACCGGATGGCGCTGTCGTTTGCCGCACGGGCGCGGGGCGAAACCTTGGCCGGGATCATCGAGCGGGTGACCAGCCGGACGCTGGGCCTTGAGGCCGCCGCGTGAACGCAGCGCCCGATCTTCGCGCGCGCGCCGAGACGCTGGGTCAGACGCTGCCGCCGTTGTTGGCGGAGGCCGAAATGCTGGCCGCGACCGTGATGCTGGGCGAACACGGGCGCAGGCGGGCGGGTCTGGGCGATGAGTTCTGGCAGTACCGGCCCGCGCATCAGGGCGATTCGGCGCGGATGATCGACTGGCGGCGGTCGGCGCGGTCGGATGCGCACTTTGTGCGGGAACGGGAATGGCAGGCGGCGCAGTCGGTGACGCTTTGGGTCGATCCGTCGAAGTCGATGAGCTTCACCGGCGACAAGGGCCGTGCGCCAAAGTCTGACCGGGCGCGGTTGCTGGCTTTGGCGCTGGCGGTGCTTCTGTTGCGGGGCGGTGAGCGGGTGGGCTTGGCCGGGATGGCCTCGCCCCGTGCCGGGCGGACGCAGATGTTGCGGCTGGCGGCGCGTCTGTCGGGCGACGAGACCGGCGAGGAGTATGGCGCGCCGGTGACCGACGGCATGGTCAGCCATGGGCGCGCGGTGTTCCTGTCGGATTTTCTGGGCGATTTGGCGGCGGTGGAGGCGGGACTTGGCCGCGCGTCGGACCGGGGCGTCAAGGGTGTGCTGATCCAGGTGCTGGACCCGGCGGAGGAGGAGTTTCCCTTCGACGGACGCACGATTTTTGAATCGATGGGCGGCACGATGCGGCATGAGACGCAAAAGGCGGGCGACCTGCGGGCCCGCTATCTGGCGCGGTTGGCCGAACGCAAGGACCGGCTGGCGACGCTGGCGCGCGCGGTTGGCTGGCATTTCACAACGCATCACACCGGACACCCGGCGCAATCGGCGCTGTTGTGGGCTTACGGCGCGTTGGAAGGGGGCCGCTGATGTTCATGGTCGGTCCCATCGGGTTTGCGACGCCGTGGCTGCTGCTGGCATTGATCGCCTTGCCGATCCTGTGGCTGTTGCTGCGCGCCGTGCCGCCTGCGCCGATCCGGCGGCGGTTTCCGGGCGTGGCACTGCTGCTGGGTCTGCAGGACGAGGATAATGAGGCCGACAAGACGCCGTGGTGGCTGTTGTTGTTACGCATTCTGGCGGTGGCGGCGGCGATTTTTGGGTTTGCCGGGCCGATTCTGAACCCGGATGTGCGGGTGGCGGGTGGCGGGCCCTTGCTGGTGCTGATCGACGGGTCCTGGGCCGATGCGCGCGACTGGCCGCGCCGGGTGGAGCGGGCGGTGGCGCTGGTCGATGAGGCGGGGGCCGAGGGGCGCACCGTGGCGCTGATCCGGTTGACCGACGCGCCGGACGCGGTGGAATTCCAGACGGCAGAGGCCTGGGCAGGTCGGGTGGCCGGCTTGCAGCCGCAGGCGTGGGCTCCGGGTGACCTGGAGGGTTGGGTTGGCCGGTTGCCGGAGGGGAGATTCGAGAGTTTCTGGCTGTCGGACGGGTTGGCGCATCCGGGGCGCGACGTGTTGATGGCGGAACTGACGGCGCGTGGCGCGGTGCGGGTGTTTGAAAGCCCGCGTCCGGTGCTGGGCTTGCATCCGGCGGGGTTCGAGGATGGCGCAATCAAGGTGGCGGTCAGCCGGTTGCCCGCTGCGGATGCGGTTGCGGTGGAGGTAATCGCGCGCGGGCCAGACCCTGCCGGGATCGAGCGGGAACTGGCGCGGGTGACGGTGCCCTTTGCCGACGGTGCGGCGCGGGCCGAGGCGGCGCTGGATCTGCCGCCGGAACTGCGCAACCGGATCACCCGGTTCGAGATCGAGGGGATCAGGTCGGCGGGCGCAGTCAGCCTGACCGATGACAGCCTGAAGCGGCGCAAGGTTGCGATCATCGGCGCGGGGCCGGATCAGGAGGCGTTGCAACTGCTGTCGCCGACGCACTACCTGCGGCAGGCGCTGGAGCCGGTGGCGGAACTGATCGAGGGCAGCCTGACAGACGTGCTGTTGGCGAACCCGGATGTGGTGATCCTGGCGGATGTGGCGCGGCTGACCCAAAGCGAGACCGATGCGACGCTGGAATGGCTGGATAAGGGTGGGCTGCTGTTGCGGTTCGCCGGGCCAAGGCTGGCCGGAAGCGACGTCAGCCGGTTGGACGAAGACCCGCTAATGCCGGTGCGGCTGCGCGAAGGTGGCCGGTCGGTGGGCGGGGCGATGAGCTGGGGCGAGCCGAAGGGGCTGGCTCCGTTCGCCGAGGGCTCGCCGTTCTTTGGGCTGGAGGCCCCGGCGGATGTGGTGGTCAAGGCGCAGGTTCTGGCGCAGCCGGACCCGGACCTGGGCGAGCGGACGATTGCAGCGCTGGAGGATGGCACGCCCCTGGTGACCCGCAAGGTGGTGGGCGAGGGGCAGGTCGTGCTGGTGCATGTGACGGCGAATGCGGAATGGTCGACGCTGCCGTTGTCGGGCCTGTTCGTGGCGATGCTGGAGCGGCTGGCGGTATCGACCAAGCCCGCGCTGCCCGAGGCAGAGGATCTGGCGGGACAGGTCTGGGTGCCCGAGGTCGTGCTGGATGCTTACGGCCAGCTGACCGATGCGGGCGAAGTGGCCGGGGTTGAAGGCGCGGCTTTGGCCGCAGGGATCGAGGGCGGCCCTGCAGCGGCCCTGCCGCCGGGGCTTTATGCCGGGGCGGATCGGCGGGTGGCGTTGAACGTGATCGGGGCCGAGACGGAATTGGTGGCGGCATCCTGGCCCGCGGGCACGGTGATCGAAGGGCTTGAGGGGCAGGAGGCGCAGGCGTTGAATGGCTGGTTCCTGACGGCGGGGTTGGGGATGCTGCTTGTGGACATACTCGCGGCGCTTTGGGTGGCCGGGCGGTTGGGCGGCCTCAGGCGCGGCGTGGCGATGATGCTGGTTGCGGTGCTGGCCGGTGGTGCCCCGCAGGCCCGCGCGCAGGAGGCCTTGCCGGATGACGACTTTGCGCTGCAGGCGACAACTGCCGTGGTGCTTGCCCATGTGCTGACGGGGGACCCACAAGTGGACGCGCTGGCGGCGGCAGGCTTGCGCGGGCTTGGCGATCGGCTGTGGGAGCGGACCTCGATCGAACCGGCCTTGCCGATCGCAGTGGATATCGAACGGGACGAACTGGCGTTCTTTCCCTTTCTTTACTGGCCGGTCACTGCGGGGCAGGCGGTGCCGTCTGCGGCGGCCTATGGCAAGCTGAACGATTACCTGCGGACCGGCGGCATGATCCTGTTCGACACCCGTGACAGCGATGTGGCCGGGTTCGGCGGGGCTACGGCAGAGGGGCAGGCGTTGCAGGCGATAGCGGCGGGGCTGGATATTCCGCCCATCGAGCCCATGCCGCCGGACCATGTGCTGACCCGGACGTTCTATCTGTTGCAGGAGTTTCCGGGCCGCCATGCGCGCGGCGGTATCTGGGTCGAAGCCTCCCCGGATGCCGAGGCTGAGGCGGCAGAAGGCATGCCGTTCCGCAACCTCAACGATGGGGTGACGCCGGTGGTGATCGGCGGCAATGACTGGGCCTCGGCCTGGGCGGTGGACGATGTCGGCGTGCCGCTGGTGCCGGTGGGGCGTGGCTTTGCCGGCGAGCGGCAGCGCGAGATCGCTTACCGCTTCGGGATCAACCTGATCATGCATGTGCTGACGGGCAACTATAAGTCGGATCAGGTGCATGTGCCTGCGCTGCTGGAAAGGCTTGGCCAATGACGCAATCCATCGTGTTTGCGCCGTTGGTGCCGTGGGTGGTGATTTTCGCGCTTGGCGGAGTGGCGGTGCTGTTGCTGGCGCTGGCGCTGTGGCGCGGGCTGTCCGGCTGGTGGCTGCGCGGACTTGCGGGGGTGGCCCTGCTGGCGGCATTGGCGAACCCGGCGTTGCAGGAAGAAGAACGCGCGCCGTTGAGCGATATCGTGATCCTGATCGTGGACGAAAGTGCGTCGCAAGGTTTGGGTGACCGGGCCGATCAGACGGCGCGGGCGGTTTCGGCGGTCGAGGCCGAAGTGGCGGCCTTGCCGAACACCGAACTGCGCATCCACCGGCTGGGCGACGGCGAGGACGATGCGGGCACGCTGGCCCTGACCGCGCTGGCCGAGGCTTTGGCCGAGGAGCCGCGGGCGCGGGTGGCGGGAGCCATCGTGATCACCGACGGGCAGGTGCATGACCTTGGGTTGGCCCCGAACCTGCCGGCACCGTTGCAGGTGCTGCTGACCGGCCGCGAGGCGGATTGGGACCGGCGGTTGGTGGTCAAGGACGCGCCTGCCTTTGCCATTCTGGGCGAGGAGTTCGTTCTGACCTTGCGGATCGAGGATCTGGGCGCGGTTCCGGTGTCGGCCGGAATGGACGCGGACCTGACCATCGCGGTTGATGCTGAGGAGCCGGTGACCTATTCGGTGCCTGTGGGCGAGGATATTGAACTGCCGGTGACCCTGCCGCATGGTGGGATGAACGTGTTGCAGTTTTCCGTGGCGGGTTTGGACGGCGAATTGACCGACCGCAACAACGCCGCCGTGGTGCAGATCAACGGGGTGCGCGACAGGCTGCGGGTGCTGCTGGTGTCTGGCGAGCCGCACGCTGGCGAACGGGTCTGGCGCAACCTTCTCAAGTCAGATGCGTCGGTGGACCTTGTCCATTTCACCATCCTGCGGCCACCGGAAAAGCAGGATGGCATCCCGGTCGACGAGCTGTCGCTGATCGCGTTTCCGACGCGGGAGTTGTTCGTCGAGAAGATCGAGGAATTCGATCTGATCATCTTTGACCGCTACCGGATGCGGGGCATCCTGCCGATGTCCTACATCGAGAACGTGGTCCAGTATGTGAAGGGCGGCGGCACGGTGCTGGTTGCGGCGGGGCCGGAGTTCGGGGCGGTGGACAGCCTGTACCGGTCGCCGATGGCCGAGATCCTGCCGGTGGAACCGACGGCGCAGGTGGTGGAGGAAGGGTTTCGCCCGGCCTTGACCGACCTTGGCCGCCGTCATCCGGTGACCGAAGGGCTGGAGGATCTGGCACCCGAAGATGGCTGGGGGCGCTGGTTCCGGATCGTGGATGTGGTGCAGACGGCAGGGCAGGTGCTGATGACCGGGCCGGGGGACCGGCCTTTGCTGGTGCTGAACCGGGTGGAGGAGGGGCGGGTGGCGGTGCTGGCGTCGGATCAGGCCTGGCTTTGGGGGCGTGGATACGAGGGCGGCGGGCCGCAGCTGGAGCTGCTGCGGCGGCTGGCGCACTGGATGCTGAAGGAGCCGGAGCTGGAGGAGGAGACCCTGACCGCGACGGTGCAGGGTCAGGCGATGACGATCACCCGCCGGTCGCTGGCCGAGGAACCGCCCGGCGATGTGACGGTCACCGGGCCGGATGGGGCGGTGGTGGTGCTGCCGATGCCGGAGGCGGGGCCGGGCAAGTATGAGACGGTGTGGCCTGCGCCGATGCTGGGGTTGTTCCGGCTGGAGCAGGGGGACCTGACGCGGGTGATCGCCGTCGGCCCGTCCGCCCCGCGCGAATTTGTGGATACGATTGCCTCGGGTGATCTGCTGGCCCCGGCGGCGGTGGCGACGCTGGGGGGCGTGACGCGGCTGGAGGATGGGATGCCGGATATCCGGCAGGTGCGCGACGGGCGGCCCGCAACGGGGCGCGGCTGGATCGGGGTGACCCCGCGCGAGGCCTATCTGACGGCGGATGTGAACGTCGCGGCGCTGTTGCCCGGATGGGCGTGGTTGCTGTTGGCAGCAGGGCTGGCGGTGGCTGCCTGGCTGGTCGAAGGGCGCAAGGGCGCCAAGCGGATGTGATGCCGGGTGTGTTATAGGGCCTAACGTATTGAGATAATGAGGCAAGGCAAAATTCTTTCAGATGTTACTTGACCCGTTTGGGCGGTAAAGTAGTGGCACGTTTTGGCGGAGAATTTGCAGAAAGAGATTTGCGCCGATAGTTGAAGTTTGCTTAGGAGTTGGGGATTGGGTAGATCTGCCCGCCTGTAGCCCATTACCGTCGGGCGCCCAATTTGCAGCAAGTGGCAGAGCTTTGAGGTGCAGCGGTGTGAGCACCTTTTTGTTTTTGTCCCCAACCGAATCCATTTTATATTTCGATGTTGGAGCCGGGCGCACGCCACCGGCTCCACCCTACACTAATCTTTGATTTTATTGACATTCACACCGCGAGCGGCTACGTGGTGTGGACCTGAGGTTTACGCTTTTTCTGAAGGATTGCGATGACAGTAGAGATTTTACCCGCGACAGAGGCGTGGGTTGCCGAGATTGAAAAATGGCTTGAGGAAGAGGAAGCAACCTATAAGAGAGCACATCATGCTTGGGAGGTGGGTGATTGCGAGGGCGAGGCACCAACCCGAGGCTTCCTCTGCAATTGGGAATTGGTCAAACGGTCTTGGCGGGGAAGCGACGGTCGCGTCGATGTCCTTGTGAAGGATGGAAAGAGCATCGGTTTTCTTTGGGGTGCTGATATTCTTGAGATCAAGCCAGAGGAGCGCGGGTTTGGGTATGGTCGTGTGCTGGCACAGTTTATGATTGAATTGGCCTATGGCGAGGGGCGCTCTGTTATTGAGATAGAGATTGCGCCATCCTCTGCGTTGCCATTCTGGCAGAGCATGGGATTCACAGTTGTGCCAGATCGCAATGACAGCGGAGGTGGTTGTTACGCCTACAAAGCATTTGCGCGGCGACTTACTCTTAGCGGAGGCAGGCGAGTTTCCCATTTGGTCGAATTCTTTACCGAGCAGGCTCGACATACCAATTTACCGCCCTTCTTGAAGTATGCGGGGTCAAGTGAATCTATGCCTGATGGATCAGTGCAATTGCCGGAGCGAGCCTTTTGCTTTGACCCGCGCGGGGGCAACACTGAGGATTGCTTTGTGAGGCTCAGTCTCGATAGTGAGGTGGTGTTCTTCGACAAACTCAAGCGTGATCGCGCCCGTGCGATCGGCTTCCAGCGAGATTCAGGCGATATCTATTTTCTTGAATGCATTCCGCCAAGGCAAGTGGCTGTGTAGCCGTAGCGACCTGAGTTAAGCCTTCCATCTGCTTGACCTTCATCAGCCAATCAGTTCGCGTATTCCAGCGAATGGCCGCTCCGGCGTTTGCCCTAGAAAGGCGGCGGAGTCGGGAGTGAAGGCTGTCGCAAGGTCAGGTTTCCGAGGGTGTCCGCATCAGCATCACTTCGCGTGAGCGGGAGGCGAACTCACGCCGCATCAGGACGGTGGCAGCCGCCACCGTGGCAACCGCCAGGCCAAGTGGGCCGACCAGCCAGCCAAGGGCGGCGAGGGCGAAGTAGATCGAGCGCAGGCCGCGGTTGAAGCTTTTGGCGGCGGTGATGTTGATCTCTCCGGCCTGCGCGGCGCGGTGGTAGGCCAGCGGGTCTTCCGGGTCGTTCGGGACGGCGGCCATCAGGATCGAGCAGTAGCCGAACAGCCGGTTCGACCAGACGAATTTCAACAGCGCGTTGGCCAGAAGCCCGACAACCAGCAGGATTTTCAGGGGCACAGTGGTTGGGTCCGCTTCAACGCTCAGGGCACCGGCAAGGTTGGTGACCGAGCCCACATTGCCGATCATCGCCAGCCCGCCGCCGATGGCGATCAGCGAGGCGGACGCGAAAAACGCCGTGCCCTGACGCAGGCTTTCGATCACGGTGGCGTCAAAGATGCGCGGTTGGCGGGTGACGAAGGCGCGCATCCAGTCGCGGCGGTACTCCTCCATCAGAACAGACACCGAAGGGCGCGATGCAGGCGGGTGTTCGGTCACCCAGCCGGTGATCAGCCATGTCAGGATCAGGCCCGCAACGGCGAGGCCGTCTTGCAGGGCAAACGGGCCGAGATCGGCAAACATATCCATGCCCGCGACAGTAGGTCCGGCATTTGGGCTTGTCATCGGGCTAAATTGGTTATATTTATTTACCAATACACAGGAGGCTGAACCATGGACATGCCGCTGCCGGACCCATCCATCCTGTCGCGAAAGGCCCGCATCGTTGCACGGTTGCGCGCGGTGCTGCCCGCCGACGCTGTCATCGACGCCGAAGCCGAGGTGCGGGTTTACGAATGCGACGCACTGAGCGCTTACCGCTGCCCGCCGATGGTGGCGGTGTTGCCGCGCAGCACGGCAGAAGTGTCGGCGGTGCTGCGGGTGTGCTGGGAGGAGGGCGTGCCGGTGGTGCCACGCGGGTCTGGTACGTCGCTGGCGGGCGGGGCTTTGCCGACGGCGGATTGCGTGATCCTTGGGGTGGCCCGGATGAACGCGGTGCTGGAGACCGATTACGACAACCGATACATCCGGGTGCAGTCGGGACGGACCAACCTGAGCGTGACGGGTGCGGTGGAGGCGGAGGGGTTCTTTTATGCGCCGGACCCCAGTAGCCAGCTGGCCTGTGCGATTGCCGGGAACATCGCGATGAACAGCGGCGGGGCGCATTGCCTGAAATACGGGGTGACGACCAACAACCTGCTGGGCGTGACGCTGGTGCAGATGGATGGGACCGTGCTGGAGATTGGCGGGCCCTGGGCAGATGCGGGGGGACTGGACCTGCTGGGCGTGGTCTGCGGGTCGGAGGGACAGTTAGGCGTGGTGACGGAGGCCTACCTGCGGATCCTGCCAAAACCCGAAGGCGCGCGGCCGGTGTTGATGGGGTTCGACAGCAACGAGGTGGCAGGGGCCTGCGTGGCCGACATCATCAAGGCGGGCATCCTTCCGGTGGCCATCGAGTTCATGGACCGGATGCTGATCCGCGTCTGCGAGGATTTCGCGCATGCCGGCTATCCGGATTGCGAGGCCTTGCTGATCGTCGAGGTCGAGGGGTCGGACGCAGAGATCGACGAACAGCTGGCGCTGATCAAAGCGATTGCCGTGCGGCACAATCCGGTAGCGTTGATCGAGGCGGTGGACGAAGGGCAGGCCAAGCGCATCTGGCTGGGGCGCAAATCGGCGTTCAGCGCGATTGGCAAGATCTCGGACTATATGTGCCTGGACGGGACGATTCCGGTATCAAGCCTGCCCTATGTGTTGCGCCGGATTGGCGAGATGAGTGCCGAGTTCGGGCTGGCGGTGGGCAATGTGTTCCACGCCGGGGATGGCAACATGCATCCGCTGATCCTGTATGACGCGAACAAGCCGGGGGACCTTGAGACCTGCGAGCGGTTCGGGGCCGAGGTGCTGAAGCTGTGTGTCGAGGTGGGCGGCTGCCTGACCGGCGAGCACGGCGTGGGCATCGAGAAGCGCGATCTGATGGGGGTGCAGTTCACGCCCGAAGATATGGAGGCGCAGATGCGGGTAAAGGATGTGTTTGATCCGGCGTGGCTGCTGAACCCCGCGAAGGTGTTTCCGTTGGACGTGACTGCCGTGCGGCGGGCTGGCTGACAGCGGCCTATCTGGCGAAGTATTTCGGGCTCTCGGCTGGCGGTCAGATCGAGATCACTTTGCTCGAATCGCCCGAAATCGGCATCATCGGCGTGGGCGAAGGCGCCTTCCCGACGATGCGCTCGACGCAGGAATATATCGGCATCGATGAGCGCA
>JANOQT010000019.1:0-5617 GCA_031415015.1 Paracoccaceae bacterium | reverse complement strand
CCCGCGAAACTCTGCACTCGTCCTGATACGGCCTTCCTCATCCGCCAGTGTAAAGACTGGCGTGAAAGCCGGACTGGTTTCGGCAACACCCTCGCCTTGGATGGCCCACCTTGTTCCGGCAAAAATGATCATCGCCGCGATGGCGGCGATCCATAACCCAATTTGAAGGCGTCTAAGGCGCATATAAATTTCCGAACACTGGATTGTTTTGAGAGTGCTAGAACCTTGAGCAGCTAGAGGTTCAAGCGACATTGGCGTGAGTTTTTTGGCCACCGGCGATGTTTCGCCGATCATTCGCCACCGAGATACCGCCCCAAGGCGATCCCGAGGAAGGTACCGAAAAGACCAAATAAGATGGCGAAACCAGCCCCATACTGCAGCCGGTCAAGCCATCTGCCGCCACGCTTGCGCGCGAAGATATAGCCCCAGACAAATCCAATAGCTCCAAAAAACGGTCCGATCATGTCGATTTCCTTGTTAAGAGCGCTGCCTTTTGCAGTCGCAGTCTGACGATAGCCCATGCAAGGATGACCAGCGCCAGTGCGGTCCAGTCGCCGAAGCGAGCATAAGGAGTTGGCGAAAGTGGTCGTGGCAAGCGCGTGTCAATAATTCCTGCCGTTCCAAGTTCGAGCATAGCCAGCGTCCGGCCGTAGGGATCGACCACCGCAGATATTCCGGTGTTGGCGGCGCGAACAAGCGAGAGGCCTTCTTCGACCGCGCGCATTCGGGCTGAAGCCAGATGTTGCCATGGTCCGATCGAGGTGCCGAACCAGGCATCGTTGGTTGCGTTGAAGATCCAGTCCGGACGGATCGCGTCATCGGCGACATGGCCGGGAAAGATTGCCTCATAGCATATCGCCACTCCAACATAGGGGTGGGGCCCAATCGCCAGCGTGCGCGGTCCAGGGCCGGGCGCAAAATCGCCCAGAGATTGGACCAACCGCTGAAACGGCAACACACTGCGCCAGGGAACATACTCGCCAAAGGGCACGAGGTGATGCTTGGCGTAACGTGTGAGGATTGTGCCGTCCGGAGCGATGGCGAGGACGGAATTGCGGTAGACCGTTCCCGCCCCGGTTTTTTCCCGCTCCGGGCTGCCGGTGAGCAAGACACCAGTTTCGGACAACAGCCACCCCAACATGACCCGTGCGCCAGGATCCTCTGCAAGGAACTCAGGCCAGGCGGTTTCGGGCCAAAGCAGAAGATCGAACGACCCTGAGCGGGCCGACAGGGAAAAAAGCCGCAGGATGTTCGCTTTTCGGGAAGTTTCATCCCATTTGGCATTTTGTGCGATGTTTGGCTGCACGACCCGAACCTGCGTGCCACGGTCCGAAGCCGGGCCTGAGGTGGCAAGCCGCACCACTCCAAAGCCCGCAACGCTGACCAAAATCGCGGCCGCACCAGTCAGGCGAAGAACCCGCAGATGGCGGTCAGCACGACCGAAGGCGAGACCAGCAAGTGACGCACACAGCACGAGGAGAAATCCAAGCCCGTAGCTGCCGACCACCGAAGCTGCTTGGGACAGAACGGTCCAGTCAGCCAGCGTGTAGGCTGCAAGATTCCACGGAAACCCGGTGACGACATGTCCCCGCAGCCACTCAGACGCCGCCCAGGCCGTGGCCAGCGACAGCGCCGGAGGCAGGCCGGACCGCGCCATGCGCGCCGCAACGACACATGCCAATGCTGGAAACGCTGATAGCAGCCCGGCAAGGCCGAACACAGCAGGCAGGGCGAGCCATCCGAACCGGTCTGCCTCGACCTGAAAGCTTTCAGTGATCCAGAACAGGCCAAGCACAAACTGTCCCAAGCCGAACATATATCCAAGCCCGAACGCCCTAAGCGACGATGCGCCACGCAACACCAGTGCAAGCGCCACGAAGGCAACCAGCGCGAGCGGCAAAATCGAATACGGCGGCAGGGCGAGGACAAGGCACGCACCTGCCGCTACGACGATCCCCAGTCTGGCCAGACTTCGCAGGTGCGTCCTGCCGGAAAACGGATGTCCATCCGAAATTATCAATTCTGTCAGATCCTCCAAATTGCAGGGTGACGCCTAACTGCTCTAGCAACTAGAGGTGCAACATATCCTTCGGCAGATCACGGCATTGTCAGAATGGCGCGGCAGGTCGCGCTATTTTTCAATGGCTGAAGTGTTGTGGTGAAAACCGTTACGCGAGGCCAAAAGTCACATAGACTTGACTGGACAACCGGGCCGCTTTGCCAGCCGCTAATATAACGATACGTACGCAATCGAAGGATTTGCGCTGCGATAATTTGAAGAAAGCGAAGCCAATGTTCACACGACGCCATTTCATTGCAACGACAGCCGCGCTGTTTTCGGCACCGATTGCTGCCCCGGTGCTCGCCGCGTCGCATCTGCAAGACCAGTGGGCGGCCTGGGATGCGGAGGTTACTCCGCCGGGCTATGACGCTGCAACGACCAATCCATGGGGGTTGCACCCGCGCCTGCTGCCGACCCGCGTCGAAGCGCGAGCGGGGCTTGTGGCTGGTGATATCCATGTCGACGCGATTGCGAGGTATCTCTACCACATTCAGGCTGATGGAACGGCCATGCGCTACGGCGTCGCCATCGGCCGTGATGGTCTGTACGAGCCCGGAACTTACACGATCCGCCGCAAGGCGAAATGGCCAAGCTGGACGCCGACCCCCGCCATGATTGAACGTGAGCCGGACATCTACGCGAAATATGTCGATGGCATGGCCCCCGGTCCGGCAAATGCCTTGGGTTCCCGCGCGCTCTATCTCTTTGTCGGTGAGCGCGACACCTATCTGCGAATCCACGGCTCACCGCTTCCGGGTTCAATCGGAAGCCGCGCGAGTTCGGGCTGTGTGCGCATGGTCATGCCACATATCAACGACCTGTTCGATCAGGTCGAGGCTGGCGTAACAGCGCATCTCTACCCCGCCGAAGAAGGGAATGTGGCGACGACCCTGTGACGGACACCGCCCATTTGCGCGCTTGGGGCTGCCAGCGGGACTTTTTGGATCAGCCCACCGAGGCAGTTTTGGCTGCAGCGTCGGTGCAAATCGGCCTGCCCCTAACCGATCGCAGCGGCAACATCGTCGTCTCAACCGGCCCGACATGGCGGTACCAATAGCAGCCGTCTTCGGGTTTCAGGATCACTTCCTGCAGGTTCTGATACGGTGCCGCAATCAGGGCGACGCCTTCCGGCAGCTCCTTGAGAAACCCAGTCGTCTTGTCAGTTGCCTGATTGATCGGGACGGTGCAGGCCCCAAGTGCCAGAAACCCAATCGCAAGACAAATCGGCCGCAACCGTTTCAAAGCCACGGGTGGGGTTCGGTTTATCATCGCGACGTCCTCGGCTGTGATCGCTGACCTGTTAATGCTGCTCGGTCGCATAGATTATCCTTGTTTCTTGTTCTGTCGCGTTCCTGATCCGGCATGGGCGGCTTTGGCCCAGGCCTGCGGCTACTATACCTTGATCAGGGCCGCGGTGGCATACATGAACGCGAGCCCGGCAAGAAAACCGCCAAGAACAGCGGGAGCAAACAGCACGAATTGCCGGTCGTTGTTCTGGCGCATGAGGTAGGCGGTGACCTCGACCATGACCTGCAGGATCGCACCTGCCCCGACGGCCAGTGCCAATGCCGACCACTGCGGCGCATAGGCCAGACTGCCAGCCCACATGCCCAGTACAGCCGGGCCGCCAGCCAAAAGCGTCAGCGCAGCAAAGGTCCAAAGTGGTGGCCGGACACGTAGCATCGGTGCAGCAATGCCGATCCCTTCCGTCACATTGTGCAGTGCAAATCCGAGGACGAGGAAGGTGCCAAGCCCCGCCGATCCGGCGGCGAACGCCCCACCGATGGCCAGTCCTTCTCCGAAATTGTGCAACCCGATTCCGAGCGCGATGTAGAAGGCCAGCGCCAGCCCTTCGGGCGTGCCGCGCCAGCGTCCGATGGCCATCAGCAACAGGAAACTCGCCAAGCCAGCCAGCCAGACCATGGCAGACCCCTGGAACAACGCGGCGGCTTCGGCTGCAAGTTCCAGCGCCTCGGACGTCATGTCGATGAGCAGGAAGGCCAGCAGGCCCACCGTCAGCGCAAGCAGGAAATTCATGCCTCCCCGCCCGACCCCGCGCATCGCCGGATAGAACATCAGGCCAAGCGCCACCGGCAAGAGGCCGACAATCGCGCCCACCAGCGCCTGCAGGCGAAGTTGCCCCGCGTCGGGCTTCGGTGTCGGTACGGCCACAGCGATCTCGTGTTCGAACACCGTACCGGTATTCGAGACCATGGCGACGCGATGTGCCTCACCCAGAACCCAAGGATAGGGGATGCGCAGCCAGACGCTATCTGCGCGTGCAATGGGTCCGGCAGGCTCTTGCGTGAAGGACCAGTAGGCGTCGTCCACCGCGACCTGTGCGATGACCATCGCCTCTGACCCACCGGCTCGAACCAGCACCTGAATACCCGTTTCGTCCAGAATGGACCGTTCGACCGTGAGCGCCTCGACCGGCGGGGCGCCGTTATTGAAGCTGCGCAGAGGATCAAGCGAGGCGATCCAGACGAAGGAGGCCAACATCGCCGCCAGCGGCAGCAACACCAGCAGAAGCCGGACGAGGGGGGGCCGGGCCGATTGGATCTGGTCGCTCATGCCTCAGGCCCCCGTACGTCGAACATGCCGACCCAGCCCAGTTCGGTGAATTCGGACTGATGGGCATGGAACATGTACATGCCATCTTCATGGTCGGCGAAACTGAACTCGAGGATGCCGCGCTGCGCCTGACACTGCATGATGAGATCGACGGTGCGCTGCGTGGGCGTCAGGGTGGTGCCAGTATCGTAGTAGTCGAAGAAATTGGCGTGCAGATGGAACGAGTTGATCGGGTCGAACTCGGTCACGTTCAGAAGGTAGATGCGCACCGGGCGCGATTTGTCGATGCGGATCGGGACGTTCATGTAGGCTTGGCCCACGGTGTTGCAGGCGTAGACCTCGTTGCCGCCATCAAAATTGGTGTCGAAGGCGTTCATCACCATCGCCATTTCCTGCCATTTGGCATTTTCGGGGCTGCCCAGCAGGCGCGAAGCGGCGACGGCGGTCAGGGCCGGGTCAGATTGCCGTGCGGGATCAGGGTCGATCACGAACAGCCCGTACATGCCCTTGTGCATATGCCGCTTCAGCGGCAGGGCGTGGCAGTGGTAGAGGTGGCACCCGAACGGTTTGGCGTCGAATTCGTAGATGAATTCCTCACCTGGGCCGATCAGGCCCGCACCGGGAACCCCGTCCATCCGCGCCGAATGGATGCCGTGGAAGTGCATCGAATGTGGGTGCGAGCCGTTGTTGCGGAAGACGATCCGCAGCCGCTCGCCTTCCTTGGCCCGCAGGGCAGGGCCGGGAACGCGGCCGTTGAAGGTCCAGGCGGGAAAAAAGATGCCGGGGGCAATCTCGATTTCCTTGTCGATGGCATCGACCTCGAAGGTACGCAGGGTGCGTCCGTCGGGCAAAAGCTCGGTCGTGCCGGTGTCCCAGTCGGTCAGCATCGGCGTCGGGTCAAAGCCGTTCCGGGCGTGATCGACCTGACCAACCGTGGTCATGTTGCCGTGTGCCATGCCGGACATCGGTGCCGCATAGGGA
>JANOQT010000018.1:0-1756 GCA_031415015.1 Paracoccaceae bacterium | reverse complement strand
CCCCGCGCCGATCCGGCGTCCGACCTTTATGAACAGCATGGATCGCAGCCCGTGCCCTGCACCGGCGTGCAACTCTCCCATGGTCATTGTTTCCACGCTTGATCGCATCCAGACCGGCACGCCGAACTGGCGGGTCAGCGTCTCTACCAGCGGAAAGTCTTCCCAGGCAGGCAGAACAGGGGGGGTTGCCGTCATGAAGGCGCCATCCCCCACCGAGGTCACCGTACCGGGCACCGACAGCGATATGCCCCAAGGTGCTGTGGGGATGGCCTGACGCTCCAGACACCAATGGAACAAAGCCGCAAGCCTGCTTGCAAGCTGCGCGGCAGGGGCCGTCAGGTCGGCGGCCTCGTGGTGTTCGGTCAACAGGTTGCCCGACAGGTCGGATACGCCAACACCGATGGCCGTCTGGTCCAGCGTCGCCACCAGCACCAGCCCGCGCCTTGCCGAAAAGCGCACAAGCCGCGGGGCTCGCCCGCCGGTGGCCAGCCCCAGTTCCGACTCATCAACCAGGCCCAGATCTGAAAGCAACTGCAGCCGGTCCGCTACCACCGCCCGCCCCAATTCGCTTTCACGCTCCAACGCCTGCCGGGTGGTCGCGCGTCCACTGCGGATCAGGTTCAGGATTTCCACCAGCGAGGGTGCCGCGGTCTCGCTGGTGCGCGGTCGACCTTTGCCGCGTGTGCGGTGTGATTCGGCAGTTTCGGCGGAGGACAGTGACAAAAGTGGCTCCTGTGGTCTGCGTTCCCAGAGATAGTTGGGTCGCTTTAGTCGTTCAAGCAAATACTTTTGTGTTAAATCTGCAAAAGATTACAAACATAAGCCGAAATATTATTGACCTACACTGATTCTAGGCGTAATGACCTCGCTACGGCTTGAGCAGGCCGCGAGGAGGATCGGTCAGGTGGACAAAGTGCCACCTGACACAAAGCGGGGGATTATCGATGGCAGCGTGGAAACTGGCGTATCACGCCAATTGTTGGGGTGTGCTTGGCGGAAATGCCGTCGGAGTCACTTCGATCACCGAACTCAGCTATCGTACCTTTGGCGCGATGGACCGTGCCTTTGCCGATATCGCGGCTGCTGGCTATGAAGGTGTCGAGGTGTTTGACGGCAATCTGCTGGACTGCAGCGCCGCCCAAATGCGCAGCCTCTTGGCGGACAACGGGCTTGCTCTGGTTGCAGCTTATGCTGGCGGGAACTTCATATTTGACGATATTCTGCCCGAGGAATTGGCCCGCGTAACCCGTGCCGCCGACCGTGCCGCCGAACTGGGTGCGCCGCATCTGGTTGTTGGCGGCGGGGCCAAACGCTTCGACGGAATACGCGAGGCGGATTACCACAAGCTGGGTGCTGCGCTGGACCGCGTCAAGGCGATTGCCGATGCCCGTTCCTTGCGCGCGCATTACCACCCGCACCTTTCCACCATCGTCGAGGGTCCGGCCGAGGTTGCCAAGATCTTCGATCTGACCGCAATCGACTTTTGCCCCGACACGGCCCATCTGGCGGCGGCTGGCGGCGATCCAGCGCGACTGATCCGCGATCACGCGCAGCGCATCTCGTATGTGCACCTGAAAGGCTTTCAGAAACAGCCCTTCGCCTTCACCCCGCTTGATCGGGGCGACGTGCCCACCGGACCCATTCTTCAGGCCATGAAGGACGTGGGCTTTGCCGGCTGGGTCTGCACCGAACTTGACAGCTGGCCCGACCCCGCCGAGGGCGCGCGGATCAGCATGGACTATCTGAACCGGGCCAT
>JANOQT010000017.1:0-1628 GCA_031415015.1 Paracoccaceae bacterium | reverse complement strand
TTGCCCCGGCCCTTTCGGCGCATCCAACCCCAGATGCCGCCAAGCTTTCGCAGCCAGCATCCGCCCCCTCGGGGTCCGCTGAATCAAGCCTTGCTGCAGCAAAAACGGCTCGATCACCTCTTCCACTGCATCCCGGCTTTCCGACAGCGCCGCCGAGATTGTCTCCACCCCGACCGGCCCGCCACCGTAATTCTCGGCCAGCAAACTCAAATACCGCCGATCCGCCCCGTCCAGCCCCAGATGATCCACCCCCAGCCGGGTCAGCGCGGAATCCGCGATCTTTCGCGTCAAAACCCCGTCGCCCTCGACCAGCACAAAATCCACCACCCGCCGCAGCAACCTTCCCGCAATCCGCGGCGTCCCCCGCGCCCGTTTCGCAATCTCGCGGCAGCCCTCCGCCTCCGCCGGAATCCCCAGCAAACGCGCGCCCCGCGTGACGATCTCAAACAACTCAGCTTCCGTGTAAAACTGCAGGCGCGTCGGTATTCCGAACCGGTCCCGCAGCGGCGTCGTCAGCAACCCCAACCGCGTCGTCGCCCCGACCAACGTGAACGGTTGCAAATCAATCCGCACCGTCCGCGCAGCAGGCCCCTCGCCGATCACCAGATCCAGCGCGAAATCCTCCATCGCGGGATACAACACCTCTTCCACAATCGGGGAAAGCCGGTGAATTTCGTCAATGAACAGAACATCGCGCGGTTCCAGATTGGTCAGAATCGCCGCCAGATCCCCCGCCCGCGCCAGAACCGGACCCGAGGTCATCCGAAACCCCACCCCCAGCTCCCGCGCCATAATCTGCGCCAGCGTGGTCTTGCCCAAACCGGGCGGGCCATGAAACAGCGTATGATCCATCGCCTCGCCACGCATCTTGGCCGAGGCGATGAACACCGCCAAATTCGCGCGCGCCTCAGCCTGGCCGATGAATTCTTCCAGCACCTGCGGCCGCAAGGACCTATCTGCATCCTCGGGCAGACTATCGGGGCGAAGGGTAGGATCAGGGTCCATCCGTTATCCCTTCGGCGCCAGCAGTTTTAGCGCCAGCCGGATCAACTGCCCGGTGTCCAGCCCATCCTGCCCCGCCACCACCGTCGCCACCGCCTGCGCTGCATCGCTCGCACCATAACCAAGGTTCATCAAGGCCGACAGCGCATCCGCCGAATTCCCGGCCCGCGCCTCTGCCACGCTTGGCGCAGCCGGGACCGCAGGCTTTGCCGCCACAAAAGGCTCAATCACCTCATCCAGCCCCGGTGCCGACACCAGCCGCGCGCCCATCGCCATGACGGCGGGGGCTTTCGATTTCAATTCCAACACCACGCGCTGCGCGATCTTTGGCCCGATGCCCGGTGCCGCCTGAATGGACCGCGCATCGCCAAGTGATATCGCCCGCGCCGCCCCTTCCGCCCCCAAGGTGCCCAAAATCGCCATCGCGGCCTTGGCCCCGACGCCTTGCACCGTCATCAGCAACCGGTGCCATTCCTTTTCCAGCAGCGTCGGAAAGCCGAACAGTTGTAGCAAATCTTCCCGCACTAAAAGTTCGGTAAACAACGCCACCGCTTCACCCGGCCCCGGCAAACCCGCCAGCGTGCGGTCAGAGACATAAACGATATAGCCCACGCCCCGCACATCAA
>JANOQT010000016.1:0-23160 GCA_031415015.1 Paracoccaceae bacterium | reverse complement strand
CGGTGGCTGGGCCGTGCGGTCCTACATCGAGCCCTTCGCCAACTGGCTTTGGGGCGGCGCGCTCATGATGGCGCTTGGCGGGTTTCTCAGCCTGTCGGATCGGCGCTACCGGATGGCGGCGGGGGCGCGCAAGGCTCCGCTTGCGGTGCCTGCGGAATGATCCGGCTGATCCTGCTTCTGGTCGTATTGGCCGGCCCCGCGCTGGCGGTGCAGCCCGACGAGATTCTGTCCGACCCGGTGCTGGAGGCGCGGGCCCGGGGCATTTCGCAGGACATCCGCTGTCCGGTCTGTCAGGGCGAATCCATTGACGACAGCTCTGCGCCGATCAGCCGCGATCTGCGCATCATCATCCGCGAGCGTCTGGTGGCGGGCGATACCGACGCTCAGGTCATCGACTACATCGTCGCGCGCTACGGCGAGTTCGTGCTGTTCAACCCGCGCGCCAACGGCTCCAACCTGATCCTGTGGCTGGCGGGTCCGGCCCTGCTGCTGGCGGGGATTGGCATCGCGGTGGCCACGCAAGCCCGCCGCGTCCGCGCGCCTGAGGTGGCGCTGTCAGAGGCCGAAGAGGCGCGGCTCAATGAAATCCTCAAGGACTGACGCAGCGTTGCCTTTGGGGCTTTGAGGCCGGGGGGCTATGCTGCGCCAAACGCGGGGGGCAGCATGGGCTATCAGACAATCACGGCGACCGAAGCTGCCGGTGTGGCGACGATCACGCTGAACCGGCCCGAGGTGATGAACGCCCTCAGCCGCGTGATGCGGGCCGAGTTGACCACAGCGCTTACTGCGGCGCATGCGGCGCGTGTGATCGTGCTGACCGGGGTTGGCCGGGCCTTCTGCTCCGGTCAGGATCTTGGCGACACCCAAGGGCTTGCAGCGGCGGATATCGAAGCCACGCTGCGCGACGAATATGAACCGATGATCGCAGTCATCACCGATGCGCCGGTGCCGGTGATAGCAGCGGTCAACGGTGCCGCCGCCGGGGCCGGTGCCAATCTGGCGCTGGCCTGCGACGTGGTCATCGCCACCGAGTCGGCCAGCTTCATTCAGGCCTTCACCCGCATCGGGCTGATCCCCGATGCCGGGGGCACGCATTGGCTGCCGCGTCAGATCGGCGTGGCGCGGGCGATGGGGGCGGCCTTGTTCGCCGAAAAGGTCACCGCGCGGCAGGCGGCAGACTGGGGGATGATCTGGGAGACGGTGCCGGATGACCGGTTTGCCGGGGTTGTGGCGGCGCGCGCAGCACAGCTGGCCAGCGGTCCCACTCTGGCCTACCGCGCGGTTAAACAGGCGATGCGCGGCAGCTTCGAGCGCGACCTTGCGGCGCAGCTGACGCTTGAGGCGCGCCTTCAGGCAGAGTGCGGCGCCAGCGCCGACTTCCGCGAAGGGGTGGCCGCGTTTCTGGAAAAACGCAGCCCGAAGTTCATCGGAAAGTAGGTGCGGGCGCTATGCCCCACGCGCCAGTGCCGCCACACCCGTCCGCGCAATCTCGCTCAGGCCAAGCGGGCGCATCAGATCGGCGAACGCGTCGATCTTTTCCGGGGTGCCGGTCATCTCGAAGACAAAGCTTTGCAGCGTTGAGTCCACCACATTGGCGCGGAAAATCTCGGCCAGCTGCAACGCCTCGACCCGCGCTGCCCCGGTCCCTGCCACCTTGAACAAGGCCAGTTCGCGCTGCACGCTGGGCCCCTCGGCGGTCAGGTCATGCACGTCATAAACCGGCACCATCCGGCGCAGTTGCGCCTCGATCTGGTCAATCACCTGCGGCGTGCCGCGGGTTACGATGGTGATGCGGCTTTTGTGCCCTTCGTGGTCGACTTCGGCGACGGTCAGGCTGTCGATGTTGTACCCGCGCCCCGAAAAAAGCCCGATGACCCGCGCAAGAACCCCGCTTTCGTTGTCGACAATGACGGCGAGGGTGTGCTGCTCGATCACCTCGGCGTTCGGATCGCGGAGGTCATAGGCCGAGTGGCTGCTAGAGCCCTTTTTGATGTTCAGGGGGGACATGGTTGGTTCCTTGTTCGTTACCTTAGTGTCAGCAAAGCATCATTTCCGGAGTCCGTAAGAATCTTGAATGTCAAACGCTCACCTTTTCGTTTGGTGACGCACTGGGAGGCGGCAGAGAGCGACTTGTCCAAAAAACCCCGGACAATCCATTCGGTTCTTGTTGTCTGGCCCGCCGATTTGTAGTGAACCTCAAGGATGCCCTCATTTTCCGAGCAGCCCGCTTCGTAGGGCGGGCAAAGGCAGATGTCTTGGTTGGCCGAGGATAGCGTTAGCCAAAAGTAACCATCGGGGGCTATGACCCACTCCGGTCTGATTTCATGCGAATACTTTTGGCCAAACGGGCTCACGCCGATCTTTATCCCAAGGAATATTCCAAACCCAAAGGTAATGAACAACCCCAAAATCAGTGCGCCCCGCTGACCCATGCTAGACCAGCACCGCGCCCTTCGATCCAATCACTCCCTGCGTGTCCGCGTCGCCCAGCAGCATCTCGTTGTGCGGCTTGCCGCTTGGGATCATCGGGAAGCAGTTCTCGTGCTTTTCCACCCGGCAGTCGAAAATCACCGGACCGTCATAGGCCAGCATTTCCTTGATCGCCTCGTCCAGATCGGCTGGATCGTCGATACGGATGCCCTTGCAACCAAACGCCTCGGCCAGCTTCACGAAATCGGGCAGGCTTTCGCTCCACGAAGACGAATACCGCTGACCGTGCAGCAATTCCTGCCACTGCCGCACCATGCCCAACCGCTCGTTGTTCAGGATGAACTGCTTTACGGGCGCGCGGAACTGGATCGCGGTGCCCATTTCCTGCATGTTCATCAGCCATGACGCCTCACCCGCCACGTTGATCACCAGCGCCTCCGGATGCGCCACCTGCACGCCGATCGAGGCAGGCAGGCCGTAGCCCATGGTGCCCAACCCGCCAGAGGTCATCCAGCGGTTCGGGCCCTCGAAGTTCAGGAACTGCGCCGCCCACATCTGGTGCTGGCCAACTTCGGTGGTGATATAGCGGTCCATGCCGCGGGTCAGCGCCTCAAGCCGTTCCAGCGCATGCTGCGGTTTGATCACCGATGCGGAATTCTTGTAGGTCAGGCACTTGACGCTGCGCCACTCGTTGATCTGCCGCCACCATTTCGCCAGACCGTGGGTGTTGGTCTTGGACCCGCGCGCCTTCCACTGGCGCAACACCTCGGCCAGCACTTCGCCGACATCACCGACGATGCCCACATCCACCCGCACCACCTTGTTGATCGACGAGGGGTCAATGTCGATATGCACCTTGCGCGACCGGGGCGAGAAATCCTTGATTCGCCCGGTGATCCGGTCATCGAACCGCGCGCCGACGTTGATCATCAGATCGCAGCCGTGCATCGCAAGGTTGGCCTCATAAAGCCCGTGCATCCCCAGCATCCCCAGCCAGTTCTTGCCGCTCGCCGGATAGCAGCCCAAGCCCATCAGCGTCGAGGTGATCGGGAAATCGGTGGCCGCCGTCAGCTCGCGCAGCAGCTGGCTGGCGCGCGGACCCGAGTTGATCACCCCGCCACCGGTATAGAACACCGGACGCTCCGCCACCTCCATCATCTCGACCAGACGCGCGATCTGATCCGGGTCGCCTACGGTTTTCGGCTGGTAATGCGGGATGCGCACCTTTTCCATCGGCGTATATTCGGCGGTGGCGAATTGCACGTCCTTCGGGATGTCGACCAGCACCGGGCCGGGCCGGCCCTTCATCGCGACATGGAACGCCTGATGGATGGTTTCCGACAGCTTGGCGGTATCTTTCACCAGCCAGTTCATCTTGGTGCAGGGCCGGGTGATGCCCACCGTATCGGCCTCCTGAAACCCGTCGGTGCCGATCATGAAGGTCGGCACCTGACCGGTCAGCACCACCAGCGGGATGCTGTCCATCAGCGCATCGGTCAGCCCGGTCACCGCGTTGGTCGCCCCGGGGCCGGATGTCACCAGCACCACGCCCGGCTTGCCGGTCGACCGGGCATAGCCTTCGGCCATATGCACCGCGCCCTGTTCGTGGCGGACCAGGATGTGACGGATGTCGTTCTGCTGGAAAATCTCGTCATAGATCGGCAGCACCGCCCCGCCCGGATAGCCGAAAATAACCTCGACCCCCTGATCCTTCAGGGCCTGTAAAACCATCCGTGCACCGGTCATCTGCTTCGACATTTCCGCTCTCTCCTTCGCGCAACAAAAAGCCCCCGGAGGTTACTCGGGGGCGCATGGGAACCTGACTGGGGTCAACCGTTACCGGCCCATGCGCGTCCTTCCTACAATGACAAGAATTAGGGCCACAGGCCTCTCCCTCACGTTCGGTTGGAACTCTAGGAGGGGATATGCCGGGCGTCAACCGGATTTGCAAACAGAAAATGTCGCAAACACCGGCAGATTTTGAACTTTTGTTGCCAATGACAGGCTTCTGACGCAATGATCGCAACACTTCGCAGAAAGGCACAGGGTCTGCGCGGCCATGAGTCGGCTTTGTGCGCGACGAAAAGGCGCAGCGCGGCTATGCCTTCGCCAGACCAAGCCGCAACGTGGACGGCAAATCGAGGACCCTTTCAAATGAAACTCTACACCACACCGGGCACATGTTCGCTGGCCTGCCACATCGCGCTGTACGAGGCAGGGGCCGATTTTACTGCGGAAAGGGTGAATCTGCGCACCAAGACCACCGAAGACGGCGGTGACTTTCGCGCGATCAACCCGAAAGGCTCGGTCCCGGCGCTGGAGATTGAACCCGGCACCGTGCTGACCGAAGGCGTCGCGATCATGCAATACGCTGCGGACAGCGTCGGCGGGGCAGGGATTGCCCCCGCCAGCGGCACGCTGGACCGCGCGCGGATGCAAGAAGCGCTGAACTTCATCGCGGGCGAATTGCACAAGACAGGTTACGGCCCGCTGTTCCGCCCCGGCCTGACGGATGAGGCGAAACAGGCGCAGTTCGCCATCATCGACAGCAAACTCGTCTGGCTGGAAACGCTGCTTTCGGACGGGCGCGACCATCTGGTCGCCAGCGGGTATTCCCTGGCGGATGGCTACCTGTTCACCATCACCGGCTGGTCAAAGTCCTTTGGCCACGATCTGTCGCGGTTCCCCGGGATTGTCGCCTTGCGTGACCGTGTTGGCCAGCGGCCCCCCGTTCAGGCAGCCCTGCGCGCCGAAGGGATGGTCTGAGTCGGCTCAGCCGTCAGGCGTTTGGTAGCACACCGCGTTCAGCTTATTGCCATCGGGGTCGCGCACGAAGGCCGCATAAAACTGCGGTCCATATTGCGGGCGCGGTCCGGGCGCGCCCGCGTCACTGCCGCCAAACGCCAGCGCGGCCTTGCGGAACGCATCAACGACGGCGCGCGACCCGGCGAGATATGACACCATGCTGCCGGTGCCCACGCTGGCGGGCTGACCGTCAAAAGGTTCGGTCACCCACAGATGCGGCCCGGGATCATCAAGCCCCCAGGCGGCAGACGTGCCACGGGGATCATACTCCGGGATGCGGACATGCCCGATCATCGCCATCACCGGATCATAAGAGGCGATGGCACGGGCAAGGTCGCTGGTTTCCAGCGAAACATCGCTGAACATGATCGCGACACTCCCTGATCCTGTGCATCGACGAAGTGATTCTCAGACAGCAGACAGACCAGAGCCTTGCAATGCCCTGTGATCATTCATCTGGCAGTTGACTCGGCAACCAATGCCACAACACGGCCTCCATCTTGTCATTGGTAAGAAAATATAACCAAAAATGCGAAGCGAATCGCAATTTTTGGTTCTCATCTTGCGCAGTCACCTCTAGGGTTTATCTGGCTAAGATGCCCGACGCAGGTTTCAAAGCAATCATAGGGCAATCAGTGGAGGAGAACTGAATGGATCGTCGCTCTTTCTTGACGAAAGCTACCGTAGGCGGCGTTGCGGCTGCCGGGGCCACCGCCCTTGCCGCACCGGCCATCGCGCAAGAATCCCCGACCGTCACCTGGCGCGTCACCTCGTCGTTCCCGAAATCGCTCGACACCATCTACGGTGCTGCCGAGACGATGTCGAAATACGTCTCGGAATCGACCGACGGCAAATTCACCTTGCAGGTCTTTCCGGCCGGTGAACTGGTCCCCGGTCTGGAAGCGGCCGATGCCGTGTCCGCCGGTACTGTCGAGGCCTGCCACACCGCCAGCTATTATTTCTGGGGCAAGGATCCGACCTATGCGCTGGGAACCACGGTGCCTTTCGGCCTGAACTACCGGCAGATGAACGCCTGGTTGTACCACGGCGGCGGCATCGACATGCTGAACGAATTCTACAACACCCAGAACCTGCACTACATGCCGTGCGGTAACACCGGCGTGCAGATGGGCGGCTGGTATCGCAAGGAAATCAACTCGGTTGCCGACCTTCAGGGGCTGAAGATGCGGATTGGTGGCTTTGCGGGCAAGATCATCGAAAAGCTGGGTGTGGTGCCGCAGCAGATTGCTGGCGGTGATATCTATCCGTCGCTGGAAAAGGGCACGATCGACGCCGCCGAATGGGTTGGCCCCTATGACGACGAGAAGCTGGGCTTCTACAAGGTGGCACCGTTCTACTACTACCCCGGCTGGTGGGAAGGCGGGCCGACGCTGTCGACCATGGTCAACCTTGCCAAGTGGAACGAACTTCCGCCTGCCTATCAGGGCATCCTGAAGACGGCCTGCGAGGCGTCAAATTCCAACATGATGGCCAACTACGACTTCAAGAACCCGACAGCGTTGAAATCGCTGGTGGCGAACGGCGCGCAACTGCGGCCCTTCCCGCAAGACGTGCTGACGGCGGCGTTTGATGCCGCTCAAACGGTCTATGCCGAGATCAGCGCCACCAACGCGCCGTTCAAGAAGATTAAGGACAGCCAGGATGCCTTCAAGCGCGATGCCTACCTCTGGGCGCAGATCTCGGAATACAACTACGACGTGTTCATGATGTCGCAGCAGCAGGCTGGCAAGCTTTGATCCCAGTCGGATGATTGTCTGAAGCCACCACGATAACTGAAAAGGCCCCGGGTGTTTAACCCGGGGCCTTTGCTTTCGTGTCAGGCGGCTGGTGTCAGGGATTGACCACTGGTGCCCCCAGCGTCGGTGCCCCCAGCGTTGGCGCCCCGCCAATGCCGCCCGGCTGCAACGTTTGCAGCGTCGGCACCTTGATCTCGATGGTCGACGGATCGACGACCTCGCCCTTGTAGTGCATCACCATCTGCGGAAAGCCGATCACCAGTCCGACCATGACCACCTGAATGATCACGAACGGCACGGCCCCCCAGTAGATCTCGCCGGTGGACACCCCCGCGGTCTTGATGCCGGTCACCTTGTCAACATAGCTGGACCGGGGTGCCACAGATCGCAGGTAGAACAGCGCAAAGCCGAACGGGGGGTGCATGAACGACGTCTGCATGTTGACCCCAAGGATGATCCCGAACCAGATCAGGTCGATCCCCAGCGCCTCGGCCGGGGCGATCAGCAGCGGCACGATGATGAAGGCCAGCTCGAAGAAGTCGAGAAAGAAGGCCAGAAAGAACACCAGGATTGACACAAAGATCAGGAACCCGGTCTGCCCGCCCGGCACGCCGACCAGCAGATGTTCCACCCAGATTTGCCCGTTGACCCCGTAAAAAGCCAGCGAGAACACCCGCGCCCCGATCAGGATGAACATCACAAAGGCCGACAGCCGGGTGGTCGCGGTCAGCGCCTGACTGATCACCGTAAAGTTCAGCCGGTTCTTCATCGCCGCCAGGAACAGCGACCCGACAGCCCCCATCGCCCCGCCTTCGGTCGGCGTGGCGATGCCAAGAAAGATCGTGCCCAGCACCAGAAAGATCAGCGCCAGTGGCGGGATCAGCACCATGATCACCTGCTGGGCCAGCCGCGACATGGTGTTGATGCCCAGCTTCTTGTCGAACAGCGCGTACAGATAGATCGCGACGATCCCCACTGTGGCCCCAAGGATATCGGCATTGGCGCCTTGCGTCTCGTACAGCCACAGATGCGCGCCGTAGCCCAGACCGATCACTGCCAGAATGGCGACCATAAGCGAGGTGACCCCGTGGCCCAGTGTCCGTGCCTCCAGCGGCAGGGCCGGAACCCAGGTCGGCCGCAGGATCGACACGGTAAAGATGTAGGCGACGTAAAGGCCGGTCAGCACCAGCCCCGGAATGATCGCGCCCGCGTACATGTCGCCCACCGATTTGCCCAACTGGTCGGCCAGCACGATCAGCACCAGCGACGGCGGGATGATCTGCGCCAGCGTGCCGCTTGCCGCGATCACACCCGACGCCACCCGCCGGTCATACCCATAGCGCAGCATGATCGGCAGCGAAATCAGCCCCATCGCAATCACCGATGCCGCGACAACCCCGGTGGTGGCGGCCAGCAGGGCCCCCACCAGAATGACCGCATAGGCAAGCCCGCCCCGGATCGGGCCGAACAATTGCCCCACGGTATCCAGCAGGTCTTCGGCCATCCCACTTCTTTCCAGCACGATCCCCATGAAGGTAAAGAACGGGATCGCCAACAAGGTCTCGTTCGACATCACCCCGAACAATCGTGCGGGCATGGTGCCAAGCAGCGCCCAGTCCAGCGTGATGCTGCCTTCGGAATAGGGCGCAAGCCAGACGCCGATGGCAAAGAACACCAGACCGTTGGCCGCAAGCGAGAACGCCACCGGATAGCCCAGCAGCAAAAAGATGATCAGCGAGGCGAACATGATCGGTGCCATGTTCGTGGCGATAAGTTCCATCATTTGCGGTCACCCCCGAGGATCTTGTCCAGCTCGATCTTCTCCAGTTCGGCGACCTCTTTGGCCAGCGCCGCCCCCTCCAGTTCAGCCTGCTCATGCGCCGAGATAAAGGGGTGCGGATCGTCGATCAGACCGCGCATGATGGCGATTTTCTTGATGATCTCGGAGATGCCCTGAAACACCAAAAGCAGAAATCCCGCCAGCAGGAACGCCCGCGCCGGCCAGATGATCAAGCCACCGGCATTGGTGGAAATCTGGCCGATCTTCCAGGCCTGATAGACGTAAGGCACCAGCAACCAGGTCATCATCAGCACAAACGGCATCAGAAAGAAGATGTGGCCCAAGAGGTCGATCCACTGCCGTGTGCGGCTGCGAAACATGCCGTAGACAATGTCGATGCGGATGTGCTCGTTCTGCTTGAGGGTATAGGCCGACGCCATCAGGAAGGCCGCGCCAAACAGGTACCACTGCGCCTCCAGAAGCGAATTTGACGACCAGTTGATCGCCTTTCGCATGATCGCATTCCCGGCTGATACCAGGATTGCCACGAATATCAGCCACATGACCGATTTTCCGATGAATTCTGTCACACGGTCGATGCCGCGCGACACGGCTATCAAAGCCTGCATGTCTTCCGTCCTCCCCTGGTTTCCGCCACTCTGATGGTTGCGTGTTGTTTGAACTGGTAAGATAATCTATCCAATTATGCCATTTCACAGCGTCTGGTCAACCTTGACGTGAGGCTGACAGGCAAGACGCGTCCCTTTTGGGAAGGAACAGCACATTGCCCTGCCCATTCAGCCTCGTCCAAGGCAGAGTCCGGGTCGGCCCGGCGTGCCGTGCCACGTCGCATCAAGGACCGCCCTCTGGCGGGCCGATCAGATCCCAGCGGTTCCCGAACGGGTCGCGCCAGACGGCAACGGTGCCGTAAGGCTCTCGGCGGGGTGCATGCTCGAAGGCAATGCCGGCGGCCAGCATGGCTGTATGATCACGGGCGAAATCGTCGGTGCGCAGAAACAGAAACACCCGGCCGCCCGTCTGATTGCCGATTGCGGCGGCCTGCGTCGCCCCCTCGGCACGCGCCAGCACCAGCCGCACCCCGCCGCCCGGCGGCTCCACCGTGATCCAGCGCTTGGTGCCCTGATCAATGTCTTCGGTCAGGGCAAAGCCCATCACGCCCACATAAAACGCAATCGCCGCGTCATAGTCCGGCACCACCAGCGCCAAGGCCACGATCCGCGCTTGCGAAACGCTCATTCCATCAGGCGATTGTCGGGGGAACGAAGGTCTGGGGACCGGACATCAGGATTTCGGGTATCGGGCAGGCTGATCCGCGCCACCTGTTCGGCGATGGGATCGACGGACAGCGGGTGCAGCTCTGCGCCATGGTCTGCCGGATCGCCAAGGTCGCGCCACTCGCCGCCCTTGTAGATCTCCACCGCCGAAAATCCGGCCTTGTACCCCATCTTGCGGCTGCCTGGCACCCAGTAGCCAAGGTAGACATAGGGCAGACCGGCCTCGCGCGCGATGGCGATGTGGTCGAGGATGACATGCGTGCCAAGGCTCATGTCGGACAGATCGGGGTCATAAAAGCTGTAGACCATCGACAGCCCGTCATCAAACACGTCCGTCAGGCATACGGCGGCCAGGGGGCGGCCCCGCTCATCTTCTTCGGGCGGGCGCGTATACTCGATGACCCGGGATTTGATCGGCGTTTCCTCGATCATCGCGGCGAATTCGAAGATATCCATGTCGGCCATGCCGCCATCAGCGTGGCGGCTGTCCAGATAGCGGCGAAACAGGGTGAACTGATCTTCGGTGGCCCAGGGGCTGGTCGCGTTGCGGCGCAGATGGGACGTGCGGCGCAGGATGCGTCGCTGGGTCTTGGAGGGCACGAAATCGGCCACCCGGATGCGGGCCGACAGGCAGGCCGAACATTCCGCACAAGACGGGCGGTACAACACGTTCTGGCTGCGCCGGAAGCCTTGCTTTGACAGCGTGTCGTTCAATCTTTGCGCATGTTCGCCTTGCAGCGCCGTGAACAGCTTCCGCTCCATCCGACCCACCAGATAGGGGCAGGACTGCGGGGCAGTCACGTAAAACTGGGGCGCGATGGGCAGGGTATGGCGCATGGGGCATGTAGCTCTGTCACGGATTTGACGTACAGCCTAGCAAGCCCTTCGTCCTGCGCCAAGCGCCGAGTTTGCACCGCCCCGGACAAAGAAACGCCCACCCCGCAGGACGGGATGGGCGCTGTCGGTGGGCAGGTCGGGTTCAGTACTCGCCGGGACGCGCGCCTTCGCTCGGTTTGGCACCAGCCTGAGCCGTGTCATCAGCCGCCGTATTTGCGGCCTGATTGGCGCGGGCCCGCTCTTCCATGAAGGTGTCGAACTGCGACTTGTCCTTGGAATTGCGCAGCCGCTGCAGGAAGGCCTCAAACGCCTCCTGCTCTTCTTCCAGGCGGCGCAATGCTTCGGCTTTGTAGGCGTCGAACGCAGTGTTGCCCGAGGTGGAGCGATCAGCGTGGCCGCCCCAGTGGCGGTCATGAGCATGGTCGCGGCGATGGCCGCAGGATTTCGAGAACATCTGTTTCCCCCAGATCATATAGGCCAGCAGCGCAAGGCCGACCGGCCAGAAGACGATAAAGCCCACCACCATCGCGGCGATCCAGGCTTTGCGGCCCCTTGCGTCAAGCCAGGCCTCGGTGCGGCGCGGCCAAGAGGTGATCCCGCCGGATCGGGCGGTATCGGAGTAGGTGTGCATCGGCGGGTTCTCCCGGTTGAGGTTGATGTGAACGTCTTTCACATGAGCCAAGATGTGACGTCCCGACCTGCAGTTCAAGAGGTTATGTGAACATTCTTTACATTGCGCGGGATCATGCCGCCGGACGTAAAAAAGGGCCGCGGCGAAGCGCGGCCCTTTCCCGTCATTTCACGCCCGCCTCAGTCGTCGCAGCAGGGCATCGGTTCGATACAGCAGGGGCCGCCATCACAGCAACTTGCGGCATAGGCGGCGCCACTAAGTGTCAATGTCAGTGCAAGTCCGATCAACAGTCGTTTCATCACGTTTCTCCTTGGTATCAATTGAATTGGGTTCGGTCCGTCACAGAACTCTGATCCGTGGCGGCGGAAGTGTTGGCCGCAACAGAATCTGGTTGTCTGATGCGTCGAGGAAGGCAAAGAGGCGGTTTTCGGTTGGCGTACCCGGTGCGATCAGCGACTGGTCAATGACTGACCGACCCTGACAATAGGCGCATCCGATGGCGCAGGACATGGCTGCAGCATCCGGGCAGGATGTGCCCCCGTCGGTCATCGACGGGCAACAGGCATGCGGCGTGGCCATTGCCGGGCCTGCCCCTGCCATGGCCATGGCCAGCAAGACCAGCACCACGTGCAAACTGCGCAGCAAAGCTGCGAGCCGGTTCCGGGTGGTGCAGCTGCCATGACCTGTGGGCTTCTTCATATCGAAAGCACTAGCAGCCAGTCGTCGGCGTTCCAAATCACGATATCGCCACACCGCGCAGCCGTTGACCTTGCACCTGACCCGGCCCATGCTTGGCACATGACCGCGACCTTTGCCTGCCGCATCACCCGCCATCCGATCGCGTTTGACCCTGCCGCTGCAGCCGACGTCCTGACAACTCTGCCTGCCTTCGGCCCCGAAGCGACCGCCCTTCTGGCTGGGGCAGCGGGCTGCAGCCCCTATCTCAAGGGTCTGATGCTGCGCGAGGCCGACTGGCTGCCCGAAGCCTTTGACAACCCCGAAGCAGCGCTGCACGCGTCGCTGACCGCGCTGGATACCGAAGCGCCAGAGATGCTGGCCACAGCGTTGCGCACCGCCAAGCGCCGCACCGCGCTGATCACCGCGCTGGCCGATCTGGGCGGCGTCTGGCCGCTTGAAGCGGTCACCGGTGCCCTGACCACGCTGGCCGACCGCGCGGTGCATCTGGCGATGACCACCTTTGTCGGCGATGAAATCCGGCGGGGCCGGTTGCCCGGTGCCACGCCGGACGACGCCGCCACTGCGGGCGGCATGGTGGCGCTGGCCATGGGCAAGATGGGGGCGGGGGAATTGAACTATTCCTCCGACATCGACCTGATCTGCCTGTTCGACGAGGCTCGGTATCCGGGGCAGGAACAGGAAGCGCGCACCGCGTTTATCCGTGTCGCCCGCCGCATGACCGCCCTGCTGTCGGATGTGACCGACGGATACGTCTTCCGCACCGATCTGCGCCTGCGCCCCGATGCCAGCGTCACCCCGGTCTGCCTGTCGATGGCCGCAGCGGAAAGCTATTATGAAAGCGTCGGCCGCACTTGGGAACGGGCCGCCTATATCAAGGCGCGCCCCTGTGGTGGCGATCTTGCCGCAGGCGACAGGTTCCTCAAAACCCTGACGCCCTTCGTCTGGCGCAAACACCTCGACTTCGCCGCCATTCAGGATGCCCACGACATGCGCCTGCGCATCCGCGATCACCGCGGCCTGCACGGGCCGATCCACATCCAGGGCCACAACCTGAAACTGGGGGCGGGTGGCATCCGCGAGATCGAGTTCTTTACCCAGACCCGCCAGTTGATCGCCGGAGGCCGCGACCCCGCCTTGCGTGACCGCACCACCCTGGGCGGGCTTGCGGCCCTTGCCGCCAAGGGATGGGTGCCGGATGAGGTCGTGGCCGAACTGGCCGTCCATTACCGCGCCCACCGCGAGGTGGAACATCGCCTGCAGATGGTCGACGACATGCAGACCCACCAGATGCCCGCCACCGCCGCAGGGGTTGCCCGGATCGCGGCCTTTTGCGGTCAGGACGAAGCCGGTTTCCGGGCGGACCTGCTGGACCGCCTGCAACGCACCGACCGGCTGACCGAGGGGTTCTTTACCCCAACCGCAGTGGATGACGGCCCCGTGCTTTCCGCCAGCGCACGCGCCATCACCGAAGGCTGGGCCAGCTACCCGGCCTTGCGGTCCGACCGGGCGCAGGCGATTTTCCGGCGGCTGCGGCCACGCCTCCTGGGCCAGCTGCAACGCGCCGCCAACCCGGAAGAAGCGCTGGTGGCGCTGGACGGCTTTCTGGCGGGGCTGCCTGCGGGGGTGCAGATCTTCTCGCTGTTCGACGCGAACCCGACGCTGATCGAACTGATCGTCGACATTGCCGGCACCGCGCCCGCGCTGGCGCGCTATCTGTCGCGCAATGCCGCGGTGCTGGACGGCGTGATCGGTGGCAGCTTCTGGGATCACTGGCCCGGCACCGGCGTGCTGCAAAGCGATTTGCGCGCGCGGATGGCGCAGGCTGCGGACTATGAAGCGCGGCTTGATGCGGCGCGGCGCTGGATGAAGGAATGGCATTTCCGCATCGGCGTGCATCATTTGCGCGGACTGACCGACGGGGTCGAGGCGGGCAAGCACTACGCTGATCTGGCCGAAGCGGTGATCCTTGTGATCTGGGACGAGGTGACCGCCGATTTCTCCCGCAAGCATGGGCCCGCACCCGGGCGCGGTGCCGTTGTGACCGGCATGGGGTCACTGGGTGCGGCGCGGCTGAATGCGGCCTCCGACCTTGATCTGATCGTGATCTACGATGCGGGCGACGTCGATGCCTCCACCGGTCCGCGGCCCCTTGCCGCGCGGCCCTACTACGCGCGCCTGACCCAGGCCCTTGTCACCGCGCTGACGGCCCAGATGTCGGAAGGGCGGCTTTACGAGGTAGACATGCGGCTGCGTCCCTCGGGTCGGCAGGGGCCGGTGGCCACCAGCCTGCACAGCTTTACCACCTACCAGAACACCGAGGCCTGGACCTGGGAACACCTGGCGCTGACCCGTGCCCGGGTGCTGGCGGGTGAGCCTTCGCTGGCGGGCGAGGTCGAGACGTTTCGCCGCGCGCTTCTGGCGCGAAAGGGGCAGGGTGCATCCGTCCGCGCCGATGTGGCCGCGATGCGCGACCGGGTGCAGGCCGCCAAACCCGCCGAAGGGGTGTGGGAGGCGAAGAACGGCCCGGGCCGGATCATGGACATCGAACTTGCCTCACAGATGCTTGCGCTGATGGCCGGCAGTCCCGCCCGCAGCGTCGAACGGCAGATTGCGGCGGGGTCGGGCCGCATCTTGCCGGTTTCGGACGCGACGGCGCTGGTCTCAGCCTACAGATTGCTCTGGCAGCTTCATGCCGGTGCACGGCTGCTGACCGACCGGACGCTCGACCTCGACAGTTTGGGGCAGGGGGGGCGGGCTTTCTTGCTGCGCGAAACCGGGGTTGACGGGGTCACGGCGCTGACCGTCGCACTCGACACCGCCGTGGCCGGGGCGGCGTCGGTGATTGCCCGGCTGATGAATGTTGAAACCGAAGGGGAGATGGGCAATGCAGCTGACTGAGGCCGACCCCAAGGGGCTTGTGCGCGAAAGCTATGCGATCGAGGGAATCACGGCGGGCGAATGCCGGTCGATCTTCATGGACTGGGCGCTCAGCCTGCCGGTGGATTTCCGGATCCCCGATGCAGTGCGGGTGCTGCTGGCGGAATATGCGCCGGGCGCGCCTGGCCACCCGATGAACGAGGTGCTGACGGACGGGCTCGATCTGCCCGAACATCCCCGCCGCAAGGGTGGGCGCGCGGCCCGGATCGGCCTCAGCGACTAAGGGCTGCCGCCTCTGCCGCAAGGGTGGTAACCGCCGCCCAGTCGCCCCGGGCCATCGCGTCCTTGGGCGCAACCCAGCTGCCGCCGACGCACAGGATGTTGCGCAGCGCCAGATATTCCGGCGCCAGTTTCAGGCTAATCCCGCCCGTCGGGCAAAACCTGACCTGCGGGATCGGCGATCCGATGGATTTGAGGAACGCCGCCCCGCCCGCCTGTTCGGCCGGAAAGAACTTCTGCACCGTGTAGCCTTTTTCCAGCAGCGCCATGATTTCGGAGGCCGTGGCCGCACCGGGCAGCAGCGGCAGATCGTACTCAGCGCAAGCGTCCAGAATGCGGTCCGTCGCGCCGGGCGACACGCCGAACTTCGCACCTGCGGCCTTGGCGGCCTTTACGTCCGCCGGCGTCAGCAGCGTGCCCGCACCCACCACGCCCCCCGGCACCTCTGACATCGCGCGGATCGCGTCAAGGGCGGCGGGCGTTCTCAACGTCACCTCCAGCGCGGGCAGGCCCCCCTTGACCAGCGCCTCGGCCAGGGGCCTTGCATGGGCCAGATCGTCAATCACCAACACCGGCACCACCGGTGCCAGACGGCAAATCTCGGCGGCTTTGAGGGATTGTTCGGCGGGGGTCATTGTTGGCTCCTTCTTCTCCGGCGGCGGAGGTCTGTCGAGTGCGGGAGCCTCCGGCGGGGATACTTGTTGCCAAGATGAATGGGGGCAGAACAGGGTCGCGCCCCACCTCGGGCCGTTTGCACGGGGGCGATGGGGCGCTTTCACCTTGGACGGTCATCGGCGTCCCCGCCTGTACCGCCCGGTCATCCTGTCCGCAGAACCCTTTCATCTTGGTTAAAATATCCCCGTCGGAGGCGAGAAAGGTCTTCTTTCGGTCCGGTGGATCAGATCACCAGCGCGGCACCGGTATCAGCACTGCCGACATTGCGGCGGAAGGCGGCGAACAGCTCGCGCCCGATGCCATGCTCGTTGCCGGAAAGATCGGCGGTGACCGGCGTGCGGGTCTCGAAATCGGGTGCAAGGCAGGTCAGCGTGCCCGCGTCGGCATCCAGCCGCACGATATCGCCGTCGCGCAGCTGTGCCAGCGGGCCGCCGCAGGCTGCCTCGGGCGAGACGTGGATCGCGGCGGGCACCTTGCCTGACGCGCCCGACATCCGCCCGTCCGTCACCAGCGCCACCCTCAGCCCGCGATCCTGCAGCACCGAAAGCGTCGGCGTCAGCGAATGCAGTTCCGGCATCCCGTTTGCCTGCGGCCCCTGAAACCGGACGACCACGATGGTATCGGCCACGAACTCCCCCGCCTTGAACGCTGCCTTCACCGCGTCCTGGGTGTGGAAAATCCGCACCGGCGCCTCGATCACATGCCTCTCCGGCGCCACGGCGGAGACCTTGATCACCCCGCGCCCCAGATTGCCGGTCAACTGCTTCAACCCGCCCACGGCCGCAAAGGGATCGGCCACCGGTCGCACGATCCTGGTGTTGAGCGAAGCCGTTGGCCCGTCCTGCCAGCCCAGCTTGCCTCCCACCAGAGTAGGTTCCTGCCGGTAATGGCTGAGGCCATCGCCCGCCACGGTCTTGGCGTCGGGATGCAGCAGACCCGCATCCAGCAACTGCCCGATCAGGAACTGCAAACCGCCCGCCGCGTGGAAGTGGTTCACATCGGCAAGCCCGTTGGGATAGACCTTGGCCAGCAGCGGCACCGCGTCCGACAAGTCGGCAAAATCCTGCAGGTCCAGCAACACCCCCGACGCCCGCGCCATCGCGGGCAGGTGCAGCACCAGATTGGTCGACCCCCCGGTCGCCATCAGTCCGACGATGCCGTTGACATAGGCGCGCTCGTCCAGAATCTCGCCCGCCGGGCGGAAATCGTTGCCCAGTGCTGTTATTGCCGCCGCGCGTTCCACCGCGGCCACGGTCAGCGCATCGCGCAGCGGCGTGCCGGGGTTGATGAAACTGGTGCCGGGCAGGTGCAGCCCCATGAATTCCATCAGCATCTGGTTGGTGTTGGCCGTGCCATAGAACGTGCAGGTGCCGGGGCCGTGGTAGCTGGCCATTTCCGCCGCCATCAGGTCTTCGCGGCTGGCCTTGCCCTCGGCATAGGCGTTGCGAACGCGGGATTTCTCGTCATTGGCGATGCCGCTGGTCATCGGCCCGGCAGGCACGAACACCGCCGGAATATGACCAAACGTCGCCGCCGCCATGATCAGCCCCGGCACGATCTTGTCGCAGACGCCGAGGTACAGGCTGGCGTCAAAGCAGTTGTGGCTGAGTGCCACGCCCGCCGCCAAGGCAATGACGTCGCGGGAAAACAGCGACATCTCCATCCCCGGCTGGCCTTGGGTGACCCCGTCGCACATCGCAGGCACGCCGCCTGCCACCTGCACCGTCGCGCCCGCATTGGCGGCAGCGGCGCGGATCAGATCGGGATAACGCTCGAACGGCTGATGCGCGGACAGCATGTCATTGTAGGCCGTCACGATGCCGATGTTCGGTTTCTTCACCGCCACAAGATCTGTCTTGTCAGACCCCATCGCCGCATAGGCATGCGCCTGATTGCCGCAAGACAGATGCGCGCGCACCGGTCCATTGCTGACCGCCTTGCCCATCCGGTCCAGATACCGCCCCCGGGTATCGGCAGACCGCGCACGGATGCGGTCGGTGACCTGGGCGATGGTGGGGTGAAGCGGCATGGCGGCCTCCGGCTTTGGCGTTCGGGCTGACAATAACAGGGCTTGTTAGCGCTAACAAGACTTGCGTGAACCTCTAGCCTCAATTTGCCTCGCAAGGCGGGCCACGGCAAGGGCGCGATGCGCGGCTTCCGGCTTTCCCACATGGCCTGAACCCGCTAAGGAGGCGCTATGGAACATGATGACACCCCCGCCACCCGCACCCTGCCCACCGTCCGCCTGAAACCGAAGGCCGAGGCCCGCGCCATCCGCCACGGCTTCCCTTGGGTCTATGCCGATGAGCTGGTCACCGACCGGCGCACCGCGTCGCTGGCCCCCGGCACCCTTGCGGTGCTGGAGGATAGCGAGAGGCGGGCGCTGGGTCTGGTCACCGTCAACGTCAAGTCCAAGATCATCGCCCGGATGCTCGACCGCAATGAAGACGCGGTGATTGATCAGGCCTGGTTCGAGGCGCGGCTGACCAAGGCCCTCGCCCTGCGCGCCCGGCTGTACGATCAGCCCTACTACCGGCTGGTCCATGCCGAGGCGGATGCGCTGCCCGGCGTGGTGATCGACCGCTACGGCGATCTGGCCGTGGTGCAGCCCAACGCCGCCTGGGCCGAGACGCATCTTGATCCGCTGGTGGCGGCCTTGGTTGCGGTCACTGGTGTGTCGACGGTGGTCAAAAATGGCACCGGCCGGTCGCGCGGGCTGGAAGGCCTGACAGAAGAAACCGTCGTGGTGCAGGGTCAGGTTGATACGGCGCTCAAGGTGCCGATGAACGGGGCCACCTACATGGCCGATGTGCTGGGTGGGCAGAAGACCGGTCTGTTCTTTGACCAGCGCCCGAACCACGCCTTCGCCGCCCGGCTGGCACAGGGGGCGACCGTGCTTGATGTGTTCAGCCATGTCGGCGGCTTTGCCCTTGCGGCCCTGGCAGGCGGGGCGACCAAGGCCCTTGCGGTCGATGCCTCCGCCCCGGCCTTGGCTTTGGCAGGGCAGGGGGCCGAGGCATCGGGCTTTGCCGACCGCTTCACCACCCGTCAGGGCGACGCCTTCGACGTGCTTGAGGCTTTGGCGCAGGACGGCCAGAAATACGACCTGGTGATTTGTGACCCGCCCGCCTTTGCCCCCGCCAAACCAGCGCTGGAGGCGGGCTTACGCGCCTACGAACGGCTGGCGCGGCTGGCGGCGCATGTCGTGGCACAGGGGGGCTATCTGGTGCTGTGTTCGTGCAGTCACGCCGCCGACCTGCAGGCCTTCCGCAACGCATCGGCCCGCGGTATCGGGCGCGGCGGGCGGCGGGCGCAACTGATCCACACCGGTTTTGCCGGGCCGGACCATCCGATGCTGCTGCAACTGGCGGAAAGTGCGTATCTGAAGACGCTGTTCTTCCGGCTTGACGGGTAGGATGGGCAATACTGCCCATCCCTCGCGGGCGGTCCTCGACGCCTGCGTTCTGTACCCAACCGTCCTTAGGGAAATCCTGATGAGCGTCGCCGCAGCGGGCCTCTACCAGCCGCTGTTCTCTGACCGCATCCTGCGCGAATGGACCCGGGCCACGGCCAAGCTTGGCCCGGTGGACCAGGCGATTGCCGAAGGCGAGGCGGCGCTGCTGCGCGCCGCGTTCCCGCGCGCCCTGATCCGCGAACAGCCCGATATCGAGGCGCGGCTGCTGCTGCCCGATCCGAACGACGTTCACGTGCTGGCCACCGCAATCGCGGGCCACGCCGATGCCATCGTCACCTTCAACGCACAGGATTTCCCCGGGCACGTGCTGGCCGCCGAGGGCATCACCCGCCGCGATCCCGACGGGTTCCTGTGGGAACTGCACTCACGCCATCCCGACGCTGTGGCACGGATCGTCGAGCAGGTCCGCGCCAAGGCCGAATCCCTGTCCGGCGCGGCGATGCCGCTGAAAACCCTGCTGAAACGCGTCCGCCTGAACCGTCTGTCAAAAGCGCTTCACGCGCCCTGAAGCCAGCGCGCCTCGTTCGCTTCGATGGCGGCGATGCGTTCGTCCGCATTGGGGTGGCTCAGCAGCCACGCAGGCACCCCTTCGGCCCGGTTCGCCGTCAATGCCTCCAGCTTGCGGAACAGGCTTTTCTGCGGGGCCGTTCCGATCCCGGACTTGATCAGCAAGGCGCTGGCATAGGCATCCGCCTCGAACTCGTCGCGCCGCGACAGCCGCGCCATCAGCGCGGTGGAAATCACATTCGCAATCCAGATGCCGATGAACGGCAGGAACCGGTTCAGCAGCGCCGACAGCATCACGAACACCGCGTTCTGCCCGGTGAAATCAATCATCCGCCGCCGCATATGCCCCAATGCCACATGCCCCATCTCATGCGCGATCACCGAGGCCAGCTCCGCCTCCGTCACCTCGCCGCGCATCTTGCGGTTCAAAAACCCCCGCGTCAGGAAAATCCGGCCATCGGGGGCAGCCAGCCCGTTCACCGGCTCCACCTCGAACACATGCACCTTGATCGCCGGAATCTCCAGCGCTGCTGCCATCCGGTCGGCCAGCCGGGTGATCGACGGATCGGTTAGCGGTTGCGACTGCTGATCCAGCATCTTCTGCGTGCGCCAGACCGAAAAGCGCATCATCAGAAACGCATAAACCACAACGAGGTAAGGGGGATAAGCTTGGTCATGTCACGCGATATGGTGTGCTTTGTCGGGGATTAAAGGCTGTGGCGCTGCGAATTGAACAGCCAGTCGCCCAGAACCACCACGCCGCCCCCACCCGCGATTACACCCAAGGCCGACCCAAGCATCCCGCTCGCCGCCTCGACGTTGCCGGCAAAGGCATAGCCCGCACCAACATACAGCCCGGCCCAGACCGCCTCGCCCGCCACCCCTGACAGCGTGAACTTGGGCCAGCCATAGCCCGTACTGCCCGCCGTCAGGTTCACCCACGGCCCCAGCGGGCTGAACAGCCAGCGCGTCAGAAACACCGCCACAACGCCGCGCCGGTCCATGATCGCCACGGCCCGCGCCAGCACTTTGTCGCGCGCCGCATCCCGCCGCAACCGCGCCAGCAGCCGCGTGCCAAAGCCCCGCCCGGCCCAATAGCCCAACTGATCCCCGGCAATCCCGCCCCCCGCTGCCGCTACAAACGTCGGCACCATCGCAAGATCACCGGCGGCAACGAACCCGCCTGCCGTCAACATCAGGATCGAGGCGGGGAACGGCAGGGCCAGACAGGACAGGAACGTGGTCGCCGCCAGCAGCCACAACCCGTATTGCGGCACCAGCGCCAGCAGCCAGTCGGTCATCGCGTTTGCCGCAAGAAGCGCAGCGCCGCGATGGCCTCTTCCACGTCCGTGATCACTTCGGCAACCGGAACTCTGCGGTCGCGCGCAATTTCGGACAGGGGCTGTGGTCGACCTTTGACCTCGGGCAGGGGCAGACCGGCCAGCCTATCCAACTGCCGCCCGTCCAGATCCCATGACCTCGCGATATAGCCGACCGTCATCCATGGCTCTACCGCCAAATCCTGATGCGTCTGCCAATAAACCGCCTGCACCACAAGACGCACCGCAAAGAACACCGTCACGGCGCAGGCCAGCACAAACGCCGTTGTCAGAACCGGCCGCGCCCGCCAAAGCCTGATCATCGCAGCTCCCTGATCCCTTTGCCGATCCCCTCCAACGTCATCGGCACCATCTTTCCGTCGAAAATGTCCCGGACCAACCGGGTCGAATGACTGTGACCCCAGCCCGCCTCTGGCACCGGGTTGATCCACAGGTGATGCGGCCACTGCTGGCAGACCCGCTGCAGCCAGACCTGCCCGGCCTCGGGGTTCCAGTGTTCATTCGCCCCGCCGGGATGCAGAATTTCATACGGGCTCATCGCCGCATCACCGACGAAGATGCATTTGTAGTCAGAGCCGTAGGTGCGCATCACCTCCCAAGTCGGGGTCTGCGCGTCCCAGCGGCGGCGGTTGTCGCGCCACACGCCTTCGTAGATGCAGTTGTGAAAATAGAAGGTCACCAGATGCTTGAACTCGGCCCGCGCGGCCGAAAAAAGCTCCTCCATCACCTTGACATAAGGGTCCATCGATCCGCCGATATCCAGAAACAGCAGCACCTTCACCGCATTGCGCCGCTCGGGCCGCGTCTGCACGTCCAGCCAGCCATGTTCGGCGGTGGCGCGGATGGTACTGTCCAGATCCAGTTCCTCCGCCGCCCCGTCGCGCGCCCATTTGCGCAAGCGCCGCAAGGCCACCTTGATGTTGCGGGTGCCTAGTTCCACATCGTCCGCCAGATTGCGGAACTCGCGTTTGTCCCAGACCTTGACCGCGCGCTGGTGGCGGCTGGCGTCCTGCCCGATCCGCACGCCTTCGGGGTTGTAGCCGTAAGCGCCAAACGGCGAGGTGCCTGCCGTACCCACCCATTTCGATCCGCCCTGATGACGGCCCTTCTGGTCCTCCAGCCGCTGGCGCAGCGTTTCCATCAGCTTGTCGAACCCACCCATCGCCGCAATCGCCGCGCGTTCCTCGGGCGTGAGATGCTTTTCCGCCAGCTTTTCCAGCCAGTCGCGGGGCAGGTTGATCGCCTCTAGTACCTGATCGACGCTGATCGCCTCCAACCCCTTGAAGGCGCTGGCGAAAGCCCGGTCAAACCGGTCAAGGTGGCGTTCGTCCTTTACCATGATGGTGCGGGCCAGATAGTAGAACCCGTCTGCGTCATAGGTTACCAGACCCGCCGCCATACCTTCCAGAAAGCCCAGAAACTCCCGCAAACTGACGGGGACGCCTTCTTTCCGCAAGGTCTGGAAGAAAGGCAGGAACATTCGCGCTACCCCAGCAGGACACGCTCAAGCAGGATGGTCAGGAACAGGCCTGCAAGGCAAAAGGCGATACCGAACCCGGCGGCGTATTGTGCCATGTCCGCCGGTTTGCCGCCGCGCTTCCGTGCGGTCAGCGCCCCGATCACCGCCCCCAATATGAACCCGCCGATAACGATCACGCCGCCCCCTTTTCGGGGGCATCCGCCCCGTCGCTAGCCCTTGGTGCCCCGGTCCGCCACGGTTGCAATGTCGCGCATCCGGGCCTTGACCACGCTGTCCGAGCCGAAGCCATACCG
>JANOQT010000015.1:0-121088 GCA_031415015.1 Paracoccaceae bacterium | reverse complement strand
GGCCAGGTCGCGGGCACGAGCCTTGCCGAGAGCGGGCCGCGCGTCGATGTCACCAGGAACGACGACGGCAGCTACAAGGTGGTCGTCGGGTCCCAGACCGGCCATGAAATCGGTAGTGCCAGCTTCACGCTTGCCGACACAAGCACGGGCGGGCGGTTCCTGCGCGAGGTTGATGGCAACGTTGACGGCGCGACTGAGGAAGAAGTTGCCTTTGATGCAAGTTCGGAACGGACGGCCGTTTTGTGGCAGGCCTTGACCAACGTCGCCGGCGGCGAGCTTCCCAACATGACGGCCGGGGAGGTCTTTGCCTACCTGAGCGGCGTATATCTGGAGCCGGGTGTCCAGATCTCGCCAGAGCAGCTTACCACATTCTTTGAAAAGAACATCTCTGCGGACGGCACACTAAATGCCACGCTCGATCTGACCATGTTCGAGGGCATCGACCCGGTTGCCCTGACGAACCTGTTCACCGACGGCGCGCAGATCTTCCACTCGCTGCAGGCAAACTACGCGCTGCCGGACACGGGTCAGGCCCCGACGCTGTTGTTTTCGGAAACACCGGAAGCTGCCGAGCAAACTTTCTTCAAGGCGCTGCAGAACGACTTGTTCCAGACCGGCACGACAGCGGCGGCGGACGATACGCAGTGGCAGGATTTCCTGGCTTCGGGGGTCACTTCATCAACCAGCGTGACCAACGGGCACTTCACCGAAGAGGATCTGGCGAACGACTCGCTTGTCAAGGCGATCCTGTGGGTGGGCACCGACGTCATCGCTGAACTGGAGGCAAAGGGGCTTTGGAACGGTCCGTCTGCGGCAGAGCTTGATTCACCGGATGTGGCGACAGAGCACCCGATCTATGACGTGATCTACACGCCTGCCGGCGAAACCGAGTCGGTCCGGGTGCTGGCGACGCAGGAGGAATACGATCTTCTGGTTCAAAAGCACCAAGAGGGCGTCATCACCATCGGGACCGACAATATCCAGTCGTTCTATGAGACAAGCTCAGCCCCAGATTCAGAACTTGGTGCCAACGAGTACAAACTGACCTATATCAACGCGGCGGGCGAGACGGTCGTGGCGACAGAGTTGTCAGTGAAGGAGCGCGACGCCCTGATTGCACAGCACAAGAACGACGAGATCTTCATCATTCCGCCAAAGGTGGAAGATCCGTCGCAAGTCCGGCTGATCTGGGCCGAGAAGGCGCTGGCGGTTTACGATCAGACTGCCACACCGGTGGTGGATGAAAGCGGCAATGTCGTTTCAGGCGGGGGCGCGCTGGAAAGGGTCGCACAGGCCTATAGCATCTATTACGACCACAATCTTCCGGCCACGGACTCTGAGACGTACGGGCCGTTTGGCCGTACCGGAACCAGCTATGACGCACTGACGGCGGACGGGCCCACCGCGACCACATCGTCGAGGACGGACGGTGAAGCCATAAGCTTCATGTTCGGGACGCTTGGCGGATCGCCGACCGGCACCAATGACATTTTTGCAGCGTTTGCCAGTGTCAAGGGCATCACCGATATCGTGCATGTCGCCGGGCACTGGGCTCAGGGGCGGGTAGAGCATCCTGATCACACCCAGTTTGAGTGGATCGCTGACGGGAACAAGGACCGTGCGAGAGACGCTGCAACCGAAGCAGACGCGGCGCTTGAGGCGCGCGGACGGTCCACTGAAGCCGTCGACCTCGCCCTTGCGGATACCGACAACGAAATCAACCAGTCCCGCGTTCTGACCGGTCTGACTCTGGGGTTGACAATTGCCTCGCTCGGCACCGACGGGGCCTTGCTTGCAGCGGCACGCACGACGCTTACGGAAGCTGGGGTCGAGTTCACCTCGGAAGAGGCATTCAAACTGCTGCAAACCAGCTACTATGATGCCCTTGAGAGCGGTACAGGAACGCAATACGAAGAGTTTCTAGCGAGCCTGAACAGTTCAGGAATGCTGAGCGACGCCGGGTTGACCGAGATCCTTGCCGGGAGCCCCGCCGCCAACCCCACGTTCTGGCAAGCCATCGGCGCAAGCGGCGCGGGCTATGCAACCGCGGGCGCGGCCGGAGTTGGAGTTGGCCAGTCCCTCATTTCCGGCGATGTCGTGCCGATCAACACCGCAGATGGAGCGGTGCCGGGCGTGACCGACGAGGCCGGACTGTCCTTGAAGGAACACCTGGCCGCCATTACATTGGCTGCGGACGTGAACACCGCGTACGCCACCGGGGGCGTGGAGGCGGCTGCGGCGGTGCTGTTCGGCCCTGAGCATGGCCTGCATGAAGGCGTGGTGGAACAGGCGCTTGAACTGCTGTCGCCCGAGTTGCGCGCTGAACTGGAAACCCACCGCGAAAGCTTTGTTGACCCTGCTGTTCTCGACGCTCTGATCAGCGGGTCCGACTCCGCTGGCATTGTTGCGTATATCGAGACCCTGCCATCGGCGGCGCAGCAATACGAAGCCTTGGTGACCGTCTTCAACCTTGACTCATCAGCGCTCGCACTGGACGTGCTTAAGGCACTGTCACCGGAAGATGCTGCGAATATCCTGATCTATGAACAGTCGCAGAACCTCAACAGTCTGACGGCGGCTGACGGCACCCCTGCGGAACCGCTGGATACCAGCGGACCGCTGGTTGACCTGTTGTTCCGGGAGGCGTCGGCAAATCCCGAAACCTTCAAGGAGGAATTTGGTGGCATCCTGAACGCGGTCGCTACTGCCTCGCCCGACCTTGCGGCGCATATCCTCTATACCGCGTTCACCTATCGCAAGGCACCGGATGGCACGACAACCAGCAATGCGGATGTTGCCGCCACCCTGCTGACCAGCCTTGACGAGGAGACGGCGCTGACGGTGCTGAATTCGCTTGACGAATTGCAGGTCGACAACGGACCACGGAATCTGGGCGAAACGAGCGGGTTCCAGTGGGCGTCACTCGCCATTCTCGGCCGTGCCCTGTTCCAGACCGGCGACGTCAGCCTGACGTTCAAGCACCTGACAAGCGGCACGTACCAGACCGGCGACATCAGCCAAGGGCCGCTCGCGGACTACGCGGCATCCAGTCCGGAAGCGCAGGCGCAGGTTACCAAACTGCAAGACTACATCTTCAACCCCTTCGCCGCCTACGACGATCCGGTCAACGGCGCAGGCTTGGGTGCCTATGCGCTGGCACAATATGGGTACGACAACGCGGCACGACTTCTGAACGGCATGACGCCGGAAGAAGCGGCCGAAAACCTCGACAAGGTGTCCGCCACCGATTTCCAATATCTGATCGCCGGTATGGACCTCGACAAGGCGCTGGCGGCGCAACCGTTCCTGAAGGCCAGCCAGGGCGTGCTTGATGACGCCGAAGTGGCATCGTTTGCGCAGCGGCTGGCCGATCTGACCGGGGAGGACGTGTCGCAGCTTACCGCGCTGCTGAACGGCACAATCTCGTTCGACGACGTGGTGGACAACGGGCTTTACGACGTCATTCCCACGCTGATCGGTCTGATCGAGGCAGGAGACAAGGACGCAATCGCCTTTGTGAACGACTCGGTAGACCAACTGATTGCAGTGGGTGGCAGCGGCGATCCCGGTGATCCGGGTTGGGGCGCAAACGAACTGGCATTCCTCGAAGATCTGCGGGATGCGGCGACCGGGAAGGGTGATTACAGTGCCCCCAACCCCGACGCCCTGGCGTCCTTGTTTAGCACGCTTTCAGGGTCGCTGGGCGCGGCGTTCCAGTTCGTAACCGAGGCTACCGATCTGAAATACATCCCTCAGGCGATCCTGGATACGGGACTTGACGGGTTGCTCGCACAGAATCCGGAGCTTCAGGACGTTCTCGACAACTCCGAAGAAATTGTGGCCCAATACCTCACCGACATGCAGAATTCGGACGAAGGCCGCCGGCTGCTGGAAAGCTACGGTTATGTGGTTATTGACGGCGAACTGTATCATGCGCCCAGGGACCTGCAAGGGAATCAGACCGCGACTCCGACGGGCGGAAGCGTCGTTGTCGAAGAGCCAAGCGGAAATCCGTCGGGTCAACCGTCGTCCATTCCGTCCTGGTCCCCCTCATCCGGGCCGACCACCGGCCCCAGCGGCACTCCAAGTGCTGGTCCCAGCGGCGCCCCATCGTCCGCTCCCGTAAAGGTAACGGAAGAAGAGGCCGCCAGTTTCTATGAGGAACACGTGCGAATTGACGTCGCTGTCGAAGTGACCCTCTTCGTCGGGCCCGGCGCATCGGTGAGGCAATTCCGTGCCTTCGTGACGATACCGACCTCGAGAGACGCGGACGGCAACAAGCTCTGGGGCCTCCGCCTGCGCCAGCTGACCTCATTTGCACCCGAGGGTCCGGTGTCCCCGAGAGGGGTCGGCAACTGGATAAGCGAGCAAAACATCCTGGCGACAGCAGGTACAGGCGCCCCGGCGGTGGGACCCGATGGCACGGTGTCCTTTGCCGACCGAATCGGCATACCCCGCCGGAGCGGAACAGTTTTCGCAGATGCTGGCTTCGTCGGAGTCAAGGACTTCGTCATTCCGTTTATCCACGGCGAAGCCTTTGGTCCGGGCCGGACCACAGGATTTCAGGAAGATGTACGCTATCAGTCCAGCGTTTCCTTCGCAGTTGAAGGGCTGAACCAAGAGAACAGCTTCCCGCACCAGGTCTACAACTGGTACAACCGGACCTTCGGCGGACAGGAAATTGTGTCTTATGCCGGGACCGATATCGCAGAGAGCGAGGTGGTGTCACTTAGCCGCGCGACGGCCAACCTTAGTTCGGCAGAAGGGCGCTACGCAATGGCCGTCGAGAACGTCCGGCGCTACGAAGGAAACAACGAGGTCGTAGAGCAGGCCCGCGACGACCTGGACGAGGCCTACGCCGACCTTTTGATCGCAGAAGCTCAGGTGCAGGCAATTGAAGACGGTATCAGGGCTCTTGATACAGAGTTTGCGCAGATCCAAAGTGCAACAGAAGGTGCGGACGCAGAATTTACAGCTGCGGACGCAGAATTTTCTACAGCGTTCCAAGAGAAAGACACCGCTACAACCAATCTTGATGCCGCGGAAAAAGAAGAAGAGATCGCTTACACTGCGTATCTGAGTCTGCGTGGGGACGGCCATGCGCTAGACTCTCAGCTTGTGGTTGATGCGCAAACGCGTCTGGATGATGCGAGGATGAACGTTACAAACCGCGAGAATGAGTATAATGTCGCTTACGACAGATATGAGAATGCGATCGCAGGCCTGCCACCATTGACGGATCGGCAGTTGCAAATCATGGTGGAACGTGCCGCGCTTCAGCTTGCACTGCCAGATGCACGTGAACTTGAAGCAAGTGCTGTGAATACTCTGAACTTCGCCACCGATGCATATACCAGAGTCAGCACAGAATTTAGGCTGCAAGACGCTGGTTACGCCACCGCGTTGACCGAACTGGGTGACTCGGCGGCAATCTTGCGGGCCAGAAGCCTTCAGTTTGATGACGCTCAGATCTATGCAAGCGGGTTGAATGCGGCAGGAAACTTCCTGCGGCGAATACCGGGAAACAATGACTATGAGACCGGAACCGGTGTTGGCCTTGGTGCTGCCTATCACTTCACCTCGCGCGATCCTGATACAGGGGACGTCAGCTTCAATCAGGGCGCCTTCTGGTCAGCGGTCGGCGATATTGGCGCATCTGTGGGCGGGGCTAAGCTCTTGAACTGGGGCATAGGTGCACTTATCACCAACCGCTTCGGCTCAAACCCGCCACCCGAACAGGTTGCAACGTACGTGAACGGCATTCGGACGGACTACGAAGAATCGTCGACGTTCTTTTCCACCCTTCTTCGCCCAGGTACCAACGCCAATCAGGGTGTCCAGATCGCTGGCGGGCTCGCTGCATCGCTTGTCTGGTCGCAGTCTGCCGCAGCGATCTCTGGCGATATCGATCAGGCGGGTGGGTGGTTCTACTGGGCCGCAGCGCAATTGCGCGGCAAGTTCGAGGGTCAGGACTTTGGGCCGCCATTTGGCAAATATACCGGCAAGGCTGGCGGCCGCATCCAGTTCAACATTGGATATGACTTCCCCTTCAACTGATCCCACACCGCTCCCCCACGCCCCGCCCGACAATTGTCGGGCGGGGCGTGGTTTTTTGGCCTGACGCAGCGCGGATGGCGTCACCTTGCCTCCAGCGGCTTTCGGACAGCATACCGATCCCATTTTGTGGCCGGATCGTCGTAGCGAGCGCTGCCGTCTTCGGCGGTCTGCGGCAGACCCCGGTCAACACGAAACGAAAATATAAGATGAATTGGTGCACCCGACACGATTCGAACGTGTGGCCTCTGCCTTCGGAGGACTAAGCCACCGCCTACGTTCACCGTCCATTCGCCCTTTTCCCCTTGTTTCGTTCACCATTCATATCCCCGAAAAGACTGCAAGCTGTGCGACCGCACAGTTTCAGCCCCGCCGCTCCATCGCCTCGACCGCGCTTTTTTGGTGGTCTGGGTGTTGGTGCCAGTAAACCGTCTCAAGCGTTGGCGCGCTGACTCCGAAGTAGCTCACGGCGTCGGCCATCGTCGCCCCGCGCTGCATCGCCCAAGTGATCGCCGTGTGCCTCAGCGTGTGTGGCGTCACCTCCGGCATCCTGGCCACGTCAGACCCGCGGTTCCACGCCGTCTTGATATCGCCGATCCGCGCACCCCGATCAGTGACGACCCAGCGCCCGCCCGCCTTCGCCCAGCGCCGCATGTGGCCGAGAAGCTGGCGCGGGATCGGGATCGTCGGTTGCAGCTTCTTGGTGATGCGCTGGCCTGATCCGCGGCGATGCATCACGCCCCGCTCAAGGTCTACCCAGCCGCCCGAGGTGTTCGGCCCGAATTGCAGGCCAAGGATCGCCTGTTTGCGGGTGCCCGTGTAGAGCCCGATCAGGATGAAGCGCGCGAGGTGCTTGGAGGCAGGATTGCGCCAGGCGGTCCACACCAGCCGCGCCGCCTCGTCGCGCGAAAGCCACCGCTCCTTGGAGGGAGGCCGCTCAGGCAAGACCATGCCGGGAACGTGCAGGAGATACCCTTCCCGCTTGCAATGCTCGAGCGCCGCCCGCAGGCAGCCCAGCTCGCGCCGCGTGGTTCCTGGCGAGACTGGCACCGGAGGCCCGCGCTCGCCCGTCTCGCGGTCGAGGAGCGGCCCTTGCTTGGTCCGCTGGCGCGCATAGCGGCGGCAGGTCTCGCCCGTGATCGCTGAAACCTTTAGGCCGCCCCGGAAGCGCATGAGCGCGGTAATCGCGTTTCCGATCCGCACCCCATCAACCACGGTCGGCGCGTGTTCGCGCCCGTAGATCAGCAGCACTTCGGCGACCTCTATTCCCTCTGGCGTAGCTGGGCCACTTGGGCGGTGCCTTGTGGCGATGTGGTTCGAGAGCGCGATTTCAGCTGCGCGGCGATCTCGAGTGCCTGTTGAGACATCGACGCATCCGTTTTCGCGGATGATCCAAAGCCCGTTGTCTTTGCGCTGGTAGAGGCGCGCTCCTTTGGCTCGCTGCGGCATGCCCGAATAATCCCCTCGTAATCTGCCCGTTGAATCTTCACGTACCGCCCGATGCGAACCAGAAAGCCGTGTTCTTCCGCAGCCTTGCGCCGTGATTTCATCGGCACACCCAACTCTTCGGCGGCTTCCGGCAAAGTGGCAAGGAGGCGTTCGGCTTTCATCGCATTCCCCAAAGCGGCAATCCGGGGTCAATCCCGGTTGGTAGGCCACCACCCGTCGCCTGATGGGTGGTGGTGGTGTTTGCACAACCTCAGCCCGAAAGGAGGCCTTGCTATGCTGCGGGTGTTTGCGCCACCGCCCGCCGGGCGTATCGCCAGAGGAACTCGGCGATCTTGAGCCGAGCGCCGATTAGGCGCCCGGATTGCGGAACCACGTCGCGGTCTCGACAAACTTGGCATCGAGCGCCCAGACGAGGCGGAAGTCCATGCCGAGGGTTTCCCAGCCAGCGCGGGATTCGACCTTGGGCGTTTGCTGACCGGACAGGAAAGCGTGGGTCAGCCCGTCATTCAGCGACGGGTCGGCCAGCAAATACCAGCCCGTGGTGCTGGCAAGGCCGGGCTCGATGATAAGCTCGAGCTGACCGCCGAACGGGTTAACGTTCGAGACCTGATTGGCCGCGATCTGGGTCAAGACCTGTTGCGCCACGGTCTCTTGCAGCGGGTGGGTCAGGATCGCCCAGGGCTTGAGGGCGAACGTCTCGCCCCGAGGCCCCTTGGCCATCCGCAAGGCGTTCCGCGCGACGGTGAGGCTTGCCACGGAGAGCAGAGTGCCGGAGGCGACCATGTTCCCGCGCCCGACCGTGAACATCGGGTTGCCATCCGCCATGTTCTGCCCAGCGCCCGAATTGGCCTCTAGCGGCGCGAGCAGAACCCGCCGCAGGCATTCGGTCGCGCCACGCCGCATGTTGGAGGCGATATCGGTCAGCAGGTCGAGCCGATCATTGACGATCGCCTGATTGCTGATCGAGAAACCCACTCCGAAGTCCCTGACCTTGGGCAGCAATTCGCCCTTCTCGTCCATCGACCCAAAGGTGATTTCGCCCGCTTCCCCGATTTCGGCCGGAATTGTGGTGGAGCTCAAGGTGAGGCTCCGGCCTTGCTGGTAATTGTCGCGCTGAACCTCCCGCGAGGCACGGGCGATATCGGGCGGTGCCTGAACCATGCCCAAGCCGACCGCGTTGGAAAGCGCGTCGGCGGTGATCAGGGGAAAGTCGCTGCGGCTGTGTTGGCCAAAGGCCATCCGCACCGACTCGAGGCGGCTGGCAGGGCGTTCGCCCGCCGCGCGCTGCATGGTCATCAGCATATCCGAAAGCGACATGTTGGCGAATTCCCGCCCGATGGTAGGCTTGTGGCTCCGCTCGATCCGCGCGGTCAGGCCATCAACCATCTTGGCGCGCAGACCCTCGCCGCCGTCCCAGCTGCGCCCGACCGAAAGCGTCGGCTCATGGGTGCGCCCGCCTTTGTCGTCGCGGTCGGCCACCATGTTCAGAATGGATTCGCGCGCCAGGGCGAGAACCTGCGGATCAGCCGCAGGCGTGTCGCTGCCCAGCGCCGTATTATATTCCCCGACCGCCTGCTCGAGCTCCTCGGCATTGAGCTGCTTCCGCTTGCCCAGATCGGCAATCAGCAAAAGCCCGGGCGCAATTTCGGCCATGCGAACCGCCGTCATCTTCGGGTCTTGCGCCAAGATTTCAGCGAATTCGGGTGGCAGCTTGTGCTCTGTCGCGGTCATACGAAGGCGCGCAAGCAGCCGCGCCGAAGGCTGGTGGGTGTGGTCAAGCATTGCTCGTCTCCATCTTTGATTTGGGCGGTTCGGCCACCCATCCGTTCTCTTGCGCGAGGCGCATTAAGGCCGAAGGCGCACCGCTGTGGGCGCTGTAGTCGTGCTTGGCAGGGCTTTCCCCCTGCCCCGATTCCTCGATCTGATCGGCAAAGCCCAGGGCCACCGATTCATTGGCATCGAGCCAAAGCTCTTGCGCCAGCCAAGTCTTGACCCTTGAAAGAGGCTGGCCGCTGCTGGTGGCATAGACCTCCGCATCCGTCCTTCCGACCTTCTCGAGCAGCTCCGCCGCCTTGCGATGGGCTTCGGAGTCGCCAACCGTCATGGTCCAAGGCAGATGCAGCATCATGTGGGCCGCGCGGTGCATGACGATCTTGTTTGCACCGCAGATCAGCAGGGAGGCCGAGCTGGCAGCAACGCCACGAACGATGCAGCGCGCCCGCCCGTGCGCCTCAATCTCGGCGAGGATCGCAGCGCCCTCGAGCGCATCCCCGCCCGGGCTGTTCACGATGATATCGACCGCCTCGCCCGCGTGCATCGCCAGAAAGCCGTTCACACTGGCAGACGTGTTGCGGCCCTCCCCGATATAGCCGCGGATCGAGAACACGGGCGCGCTCATTTCTTGAACCGCTCCCCGGCACCAGCCGCCCGAGTGATCTCGTAGCCGTCGATCCGAAAGCCCGCCGCCTGAGCGCGCTCTTGGGCAATCCGATAGGTTTCAAGAATGGAAACAACCGCAAGCTGCGGCCCACCGACCTTGCGCTCGGTGCTGCGCCCACCGCGTGTTTGGTCAATGCGGCCCATGCCCGCTAGACGGATAGCGATGGCTGCTTGAAGTGCCTCGACCGTCCCATCGCCAAAGTAGGGTAGCAGATCGACCCGAAGGCCGTGCCAGCTGTCCTCGACCAGCTCAGCAATCGCGGCGACCACGCGCGGCGCAGGCTCCCGAGCTTGCATGATTTCGTCCAGGCTGAGGCGGATATTGGGTTCCTGAGCCCGGATGCATTCGGCGGCCTGGGCGGCTTGAAAGCCCTGCTTCACGAGAAGCTCGTCGATCACCAAGCAGACCGCATGAAGCCCGGAATAGGACCGCCGCTCACCATCTTCCCGGCCATCCTCAAGCCAAGGCTGATCCCGCCTGTTCTGCCGATTCCTGATGATGTTCCGCGACCGCCCGCTGGCGTCCGAAAGCTCTTGCAGTTTCACTGTGCCGTCGCCCATGAGCACCCCCTTGTGCATCTTATAAAATGCACAAATGACAGATCGCCGACTCCTTGGCAAGATCGTGCGTTTCTCACGATGCACTGACAGGCGATGCCAGCGCTCACAACCGTCAGCAGGTGCCTCTTGACGCCGCACTCGCCTTCGCCACTATGAGCTGATCTCGGGCAGAGGCATAGAATTCCAATGAAGCTGATAAAAGCGCACGCGACCAATTACCGAAACATCATCGACTCGAATCCAGTCGAGATTGGCCGATCAACCTGCTTGGTCGGAAAGAACGAAGCCGGAAAGACGGCTTTCCTGAAAGCGCTTGAGTGCCTTCGATCAACAAACCCTGAATTCAAGACCTATGGAAAGACCGAGAATTACCCGCGGCGATATCTGAGCGAATACGACAATAAGCACGAGGATGGCGATGCAGTCGTCATGAAAACTGAGTGAGAAATAGAAGCTGCCGATATAAAGGCTATCGAAGAAGCTCTCGGCGAAGGTGTCTTGAATTCCAATGTCGTGACGGTCCAAAAGGCTTACGAGGAAGAGACGACATCTTGGATTCTCGCTTTCAATGATGAGAAGGCGCTCGCCAACCTTACGAAGCGTCTGAATCTTGACGCCACTGATCGCGCGCCGCTGGTCGCAGCGAAATCCACCCAAGTCGCCCAAAAAACGCTTGAGGCCGTGGCAGCCCCTACTGAGCGCCAAGTGGAATTGCTGGCAGAAATCAAGAAATTCAGGAAGGGCTCCGCTCGCCTTCATGCAATTGATACGTTGAGCGCCCTCACTCCGAAGTTCTTGTACTTTTCGCACTACGACCGAATGAGCGGCGCCCTTTCGATCAACAAGATGACTTCGGATACGCAACAAGGGAAACCGGTAACGAACGAAGACCGAGTTTTCCTCGATTTTCTGGAATATGCGGGAACAACTATTGAGGAACTGACCGCCCTCGATAAATTCGAGGAGCTGAATGCCAAGTGTGAAGCTGCGGCCCTCAGGATCACCGAGCAGATTTTCGAGTATTGGACGCAGAACGATGATCTTGAGATAACGGTCGTTCTCTCAGAGGGAAAGGCGGCAGACCCAGCGCCTTTCAACAGCGGCCCTATCGCCCGCGCCCGGGTCAAGAATACTTTGCACGGCGTGACCGTCCCTTTCTCGGAGCGATCCGCCGGGTTCATCTGGTTCTTCTCGTTCCTCGTGAAATTCGCCCAGATCAAGAAAAGCCACGGCAATGTCATCCTGCTCCTCGATGAGCCTGGGCTGACTCTGCACGGCACCGCTCAGAAAGACCTCTTGCGATATTTTGCAGAGCAGATCGCCCCCAAGCATCAGCTGATCTATTCGACCCACTCACCCTTTCTGGTGCCGGCCGATGATCTTGCCAGCGTGAGGACGGTCGAGGACGTGGTGGTTCGGGATGATCGCGGTAGGAAACAGTCCAAGGCCACCAAGGTTCGCTCAGATGTTCTCACGACTGATCCGCAGACCAACTTCCCTATCTTCGGCGCGATGGGCTTCGAAGTCACCCAGACGCTGGTGATCGGCAAGAACACACTGCTAGTCGAAGGACCGAGCGATATCCTGTATCTTCAAGCCGCATCAGCTGCGCTTAAGGCAGCCAAGCGCCCTCACCTTTCGGCCCTTTGGGCGATCTGCCCATCTGGCGGCATCGACAAGGTGCTGCCCTTCGTGCGGCTGTTCTATGGGAACAAGTTGAACGTCGCTGTGCTGACGGACTTCGACCGAGGGCAAAAGCGAAAGCTCGAGGATCTTCACAAGTCGGCCCTGCTCGAGAACGAGCGGATCATCCTTGCGACAGAGATTGCCGGAAAGGACGAGGCCGACATTGAGGATTTCTTCGATCCTCGGTTCTTCGTGGATTTGGTCAACAAGACCTATCAGCTTAGCAAGGCGCACCAACTCACCGTGAAAAAGCTGATGGACGCGGACGAGACAACCGAGCGCCTGGTCAAGAAGGCCGAGGCCTATTTCCGGGTGCTGCCTCCGCAATGCCCTGAATTCAGCCACTTCGATCCGTCGATGTATCTCTTGCAGCACCCCGAGCTTCTGAGCGGCACCGATGATCCGGTCGTGAAAACGCTTGAGCGGTTCGAAGCTGCGTTCGAGCGGATCGGTAAATTCATCTGAGGTATCAGGCGTTCTCGAGGTGGGCCGAATTGCCAAGCGCCGTCACGCCGTAGACCATCGTTCGCCCATCGCCGTGCCGCCCAGCGAATTCTCGGGCTGCCTCGAGGCAATCGAATTCGGCCCGCGTGCGGTCGCGCGGGGTGCGGCCCCTCACCGCGACAAAGCGGGTGGCGTTGGCAAGGCAAAAGGCTTCGTGGGAGGTGAGCGCGGCCATGATCCGGTTCCTTTCGATCAGCGTCGCGGCACACATTGCGGATGGTCCGGAACGGAGCAACTCCTCAAACCGCCCAGCCCTCGAGCGACCGCGATGCAGCGCCGGAAAGGTCCAGTGCAATGCTTCGAGCCGGAGCAGATGCAGCATTTCAGACCGCCGAAAGAGCCAGTGGCAACTGGCAACCCAAAGTGGAAACCCAAGGTGGAAACCCAGAATTTTCCTTTGGCACTAGATACTTATCGCGCTTCCGCCGCCCGCATGGCCTCTCTGCGCTGGTGGAACCAAGGTCCTGGCCCGCTCATAAGCCCATCGAAAGAAAAACTTGTCCTTTGCGGCACTCGCTTGCGCATCTCTTGGACATATGCGAGCGTTTTTTAAACGGTTGAGTAACGGGGTTCGAATGCCAGAGATCATTTCTCACAGTCCAGAGGACTTCTCTTCAGTGATGGCAATCGTTGAAACGTTCCAGAATTCCCATGAAACAACCTGGTACAGAGGTGTAGGGAGCACATTGCATTCGCTCACACCATCGATCTTTCGCCATCCGAAAGAAAAGAAGATTGAATCTATACATGAGATTGAAAATCGACTTGCAGCAGTTTTTGAGCAGCGCTCCCCTCCGTTTGTGAATCAGGATTTCAAAAACGTTTGGGAGAAGATGTTTTTCATGCAGCACTATGGCATACCCACTAGACTGCTTGATTGGACAGAAAGTCCGTTTATTGCACTCTACTTTGCACTGACCGCTTGCGCACGTGGTGCAAACGGCAAACCAAAGGACGATGCTGCATTTTGGATGCTTGATCCAGTTGCATGGAACAAAGGTGCGTTGAGCGACATATCTTTCAAAGGTGGAGTGCTTGATCCGAACCAAGAGCAGGTTAAAGCATATGGCCCAACAGCGGGTTTAGAAGAGAGAAAGAATCTGCCAGTCATGATATATGGGACGCACAATAGTCCGCGGATCGTGGCACAACGTGGCATGTTTGCCTTGTTCGGCAAAAGTGTAAAATCGATGGAACAAAGCTACGTTGATGGTGAATTTGCAGCAAACTCTTTACAGAAGGTCGTCGTGAAGAAGGAAATCCGAGACCTAGTTGCTCATTCGCTGTTTCGCAAAGGTATTTCAGACTCAACTATCTACCCAGATCTTCACGGCCTGTCGCTTGAACTTAAGCGCACTTTCGGGTTCTCAAAATGAAAAATCTCCGCATCGCGCCACATTCGCCTAAAACCCTAATCTGGTGGTATAACCATCGAGAAGAAATTGATTTCACTCCACCGTACCAACGGCGCGGCAGGTTATGGTCTGCCGATGACAAGAGTTATCTTGTCGATTCTATCATAAACGGCTTTGATATACCAAAATTGTATCTTGCGGATTTCCAGTTTGGGCAGTCGCCTTTAAACATTTCAAGGCTCCCATATGCGATTATCGACGGAAAGCAACGTCTCGAAGCTGTTTTTGATTTCTTTAAAAACAAAATAGTTCTTCGCTCAGATTTTAAGTTCCGGAAAAATACCGACTTGAATCTTTCAGGGTTAAGCTTAAAGGATTTGCGCCGATCCTATCCACAGGTTGCAGAGGAATTTGAAAACGGATCGCTTGATATCATGAGCGTCTTTGCTGAGGATGAAGCAGACATTCACGAAATCTTTGTTCGTTTAAACAAGTCTAAACCACTCACTGGGGCAGAAGTAAGGAATGCTGTTGTGGGTCCGGTATCTGACCTTATTCGAACACTTGGCTCTCATGAGTTCTTTTTGGACGTAATTCGATTTGGGGTAACCCGAGGCGCTGATTTAAATGCTGCTGCGAAGCTCCTAATTTTTGAATATCTTGGCAAGGCAGTCGCCACAAAGAAGCAGAATTTGGATGAATTTGCCCAACTGGAGGATATTGACAAAGAGCGTTTAGAGCTGTCTGGCCGAAGAATTATTGATACGTTGTCCGCTATGGTCGAAATCTTCATTCCACGAGATCCGCTGCTAGGATCTGCTGGTGTTGTCCCAATATACTATTGGTTTATTCGAAATGTATCTTCGAGTGAACGATGGGCAATCAGAGAGTTTCTTGTTGATTTTGAGGAGCAGCGAAAGGGCAATCGGGAGCTTCAAAAAGATTTGGGAGATGACTCTTTGAATCCAGACCTTGCCCGCTTCGATACATTGAATAGAAGCACCAACGATCAACAGAGTCATGTTGGACGAATTGCCATTCTAGAGGACTACTTTAAGAAGTGGCTTGCGCGCCAGTATCTACTTCGAAAGTAGCTATTGAGTTTTTAGGTTCCCGAGCAGCTTAATTGCTGCTCGGCTTGTCATCTTGATTGCATTCAATGCCACCGAATACTTCCTGCATTATTTCACGTGCTCGTTCTGCGCTCACACGGTTAATGGGCGTTTCTTTTACATTCACGTTGTTTGGTGCTATTCTAGGTTTCGGCCTCAATAGAATGACGATTTTCCACAGAGCTCCCGCATCCGGCTTAACTAGCCTGCCAGAGGCTGTACGCGGTCCTGACCGCTGATAGCTAACCCATGCTGCTCGAATTTCGGCGGCAGAACACCCCTCCAGCACATCGACCAAGCCCTCGAGCTCAATCGTCCGCATGCCGTCATGGGTATCGTCGTCGCGCCAAAATTGGGATAGGATCACCTCTGCGCGGATAGCGATTTCAAGCCGTTGTGCCTCTAGCGGCGAGGAGTACATAGGCCGGAAGTTGGTTACGTTTTCTGGAAGGTTCATTTGCCCGTTTTCCCTTGGTTTTCAGTCGGATAGGTGATTGTCAGCGGTGGGCGAGCCAGCTTGTCGGCAAGCCGCTTCATAGCTTTCGAGAAGTATTTCAGGCGATCCGGTGGCCCGGGTTCCGGCTTCGTCGGCAGAACCTCGCGGATCACCTCGAGCTGATCGGTGTGGCACAAGCCCAGCGCGTCGCCCCAAGCCCGCACCTCGCGCAGATCGTCGCCATTTGGCTTTCGCCCGATTGCCGCCCAGCCTGCCGCCTCGAGCAACTCGCCAAGGCGCTGCGCGTCGATCTGGTGGGCGGGTGGTGGTGGGTGGTTCCCGTTCTCAGCATCTTCGGCTTGCCGCTGGGCGCTGGGCGTCGCCACTCGCGCAGGCTCGCTCGCATGTGTGTGCTCGCAGGCGTGCGCGCTACCACCACCAACCTTCTTACTTACTTCAGTTAGGGCGGCGCTCTGCCGGGGAACGATTGATTCCTCGTCATTTCCAAGGCGGCGCTCTGCCGGGGTGGATTCAATCTTGGGCGGCACAGCGCCGGGGTGGCTTTCGCCCGATGAGGCGGCAGGGCATTCCCCGATGAGCTGATATGAGCTGGCGCGACCTTCGTTTTTTGCGCCGGATTTGGTCATCCAGCCTCCGCCGATTTCGCGCCGGATCAGCCCCAATCCCTCGAGCGCCTTGAGCTGGCGCTGAACCGTTCTCGGGTCCAAGCAAGCGAGCTTGCTCAGGCGTTCAATGCTCGGGCGGCAAAAACCTGCGTCGTCAGCGTGATCTGCAAGTGCCAGCAAGACGGCCTTCGTCGGGCAGCTGGTGACCGACTCTTGAGACCAAGCCCAAAGCATCCAATTGCTACGCATTGCGCACTGCCCTTCTGCGCGCAGGCGCAGGTGGTGGTGGGGGTGGCGTCGGCTCGATCAGGAAATAGATGCTGGCATGAGCCCCGCCGCCGATCTGGCGATGGATCAGGCCCTCGGCCTCGAGCTGGTTCAGGTGCCGCTGAACCGTCCTGGCATGCAGGCCCGTCCGCTCGCAAAGGCGAGAGATGGTCGCGCGGCACCGCCCGGAGGCGTCCGAGTATTCCGAAAGGGTGAAAAGGATCAGGCGCGCGGATCGGCCGGCGCCGACTTCCTGCACCCGCTCCCAAGTGGCCCAGCGCCTACGCATGGCGAACCTCCGGCCTTGCCGGGGGTTGAGCGCTGTCGCGGCAAATCCGGCTTGTGCGGATCATGGAAGGGTCGTAATCTGACCAGCGATATCTGCCCGATATCCCCTTGGCCCCGGTTGCGCTCCCCAGCGCGCCGGGGTTTCTCATTCCCCCAGCGACTATGTTGCAGCCGCAGAAAACGGCACTATTCTGGGCAAACTGTTCGACCGCACAGTTTGGACCCAAAACGCGACATTCGAAAAAGCCGCTAAGTACCTTGAAAGTATTGGTGCACCCGACACGATTCGAACGTGTGGCCTCTGCCTTCGGAGGGCAGCGCTCTATCCAGCTGAGCTACGGGTGCCTGCGGTGTCTTTAGCGGAAGGCAACACAGGTTTCAACGGCAATACGGCATCAGGAAAAGAGATCCTGAGCCAGTTCGAGGGCGGAGACCAGCGCGTCCACCTCGGCGGTGGTGTTGTAGAGCCCGAACGAGGCGCGGCACGAGGCGGTGACGCCCAGATGGTCCATCAGCGGCATCGCGCAATGGGTGCCCGCACGGACCGCGATGCCGCGTTTGTCGAGGATGGTCGAGATGTCATGCGCGTGCGCAGCGCCTTGCATGGTGAAGGAAAAGATCGCACCCTTGGTGGCGGAATTGCCTTGCAGGTTCAGCCAGTTGAGCCCCGCCAGCCGCGTGCGGGCATAGTCGCGGAGGCTGCGTTCGTGGGCCGCGATATTGGCCATGCCAAGGCCGGTCAGGTAGTCGAGGGCCACGCCAAGGCCGATCTGCTGGACGATGCCCGGCGTGCCTGCCTCGAACTTCATTGGCGGGTCGTTCCAGGAGACGGTGTCGCGGGTCACCTCGCGGATCATGTCGCCGCCGCCAAGGAAGGGGCGCATCTCTGCCATCCGCCCGGCCTTAATGAAGATCGCGCCGGAACCGCTTGGTCCATATAGCTTATGTCCGGTGATGGCATAGAAATCGCAGCCCAGAGCCTGCACATCGACGGGCATATGAACCGCCGCCTGCGAGCCGTCGACCAGAACCGGGATGCCTTTTTCCGCCGCCCCCCGGCAAATCGCGGCGACATCGACCACGGTGCCAAGGACGTTCGACATGTGGGTCACGGCAATCAACCGGGTGCGCGGCGTGATCGCGGCCAGCACGGCATCGGGGTCAAGGTCGCCGTTGGCATCGACATCGACCCATTTCAGCACCACGCCCTGGCGTTCGCGCAGAAAATGCCACGGCACGATGTTGGCGTGGTGTTCCATGATCGACAGGATGATCTCATCACCCGGCTGCAGACGCGGTGCGGCCCAGCCGTAGGAGACCAGATTGATCGCTTCGGTCGTGCCGGTGGTGAAGACGATCTCATGCTCGGAACCGGCGTTCAGAAACCGCGCGATGGTGCCGCGCACCGCCTCGTACTTGTGGGTCGCAAGGTTGGACAGGTAGTGCAAGCCACGGTGAACATTGGCGTATTCCATCGAGTAGGCCTGCGTGACCGCATCAATCACCACCTGCGGCTTTTGCGCCGAGGCGCCGTTATCGAGGTAGACCAGCGGCTTGCCGTTGACCTGACGTGACAGGATCGGGAAATCGGCACGCACGGCGGCGATATCATACATTGCTCAGGGCCTCCGGCCCGATCAGAAGGGTCAACATGACGACAAGCGCGAAAGCCACCGCGAAAGAGGTGATCAGGATACCGGCCAGCACCGCCCCGCGCGACGCAAAGCCGTGCAGTTCAGCGATAAAGCTGGTCAAAAGCCACAGGAACAGCACAAGCCCGCCGATCGAGATCAGACCGGCCAGCGGCGGCACGACCACCAGCGCCACCAGCTGGACGATCTGAATTGCCACCATCGGCACCTGCAGCCAGACCACCAGCAACAGGGCGTCAGGCAGGTTGCCGGTCCCACCCCGGGCACGCCCGACAAAAGTGATCAGCAGCGCCGTGGCGGCCAGCAGAAACCATTGCATCAGGGCCGTCCGAAACGGGCTTGCCGTCAGGAACTGGGCCAGCGGGTCGTCGGTTGCGGGAAGCATGAGGAAGCCCAGATGCGACACGATCGTCGAGGCGACCGCGACCAGAAGCAAAGCCGTGGTGCGGACGGGCAGCGGCAGGCCAAGCGACAGAACGGCGCGGAAACCCCGGCGCGGGTCTTGCAGGGTCAGCCTGAACAGGGTGGCAAGGGTGGATGTCATCGCGCCTGCACCTCAAACAGCATGGTCAACCAGAGCCACAGAAAACTTGCGCCTATGACTGCGCTGACCAGCCAAAGCGCCGGGCCGGGGCCGATCATGCCCGCCACAAGGCCCTGCAGCAGCATCAGCGGGCTGACGGTCGCCAGCGCCCAGAACAGCGCCAGCCGCGCGGCATACCAGCTGCCCTGCCCGCCCAGTGCCCGCGCGATTAGGCGGCTGAGGGCGGCAAGGCCGTACCACAGCGGAATGGTGGCCAGCACCGCCAGCGCACGGGCCAGCAGCCGGGGTGCAACCGACGCATCCCCGGCCGCGAACGCCTCACGCGAGGCTTGGGGCCATTGGCCGATGAAGGCCAGCACCAGAAACACCAGCAGCAGGGTGAACGCGAAAGGTTCGGATACCCCGCGCGCCAGATGGCGGCGGATCGCGGCGCGGGGGCTGCGCCAGCTGGCGAGGATATCGGTGGTGACGGCCATGCGCTATCCCTTGGACCCGTGCCGGTCCAGCCAGCCTTCCAGCCGCGCCCGGATGTCTTCGGCAATCGCTTCGTCCTCGATCTCGGCGATGGCTTCGGCGAGGAAGGCCAGCACCAGCAGCGCCTGCGCCGCCGCACGCGGCACGCCGCGCGATTGCAGATAGAACAGCGCGGTGTCGTCGATGGCCCCGGAGGTGGAGCCGTGGCTGCACTTCACGTCATCGGCGTAAATCTCCAGCTCTGGCTTGGCGAGGAACTGGCTGGCGCCGTCCAGCAGCAGCGCCTGACTGATCTGGTAGCCGTCGGTCTTTTGCGCGCCGCGCTTGACCAGGATCTTGCCCTGAAACACCCCGACCGCGCCGTTTTTCAGCACCTTCTTGAACACCTGACGGCTTTCGCAGCGTTCCGCGCCATGGGTGACGAAGACGGTGTCGTCATGGTGGAACTCACCGTCGCCGACGGCGGCCCCGGCAATGTGGGCGCGCGCGTCTGCCCCGGCGAGGTCGATCACCGCCTCGTTGCGGGTCAGGCGGCCGTTGGCGGTGAGGGTGAAGGATTTGAACACCGCGCCCTGCCCCAGCCGGGCAAAAAGATGCGTGGCGGCGCGGCGGTCATGATCGCGGCCCTGCAGGCGGATGTGGTGAAAGCGTGCACCGGGGCCAACGTCGACCTCGGTCACCATGGTCAGGCGGGCGGCGGCGGGACCGGTTTCAAGGATGGTCAGTTCGGCCCCCGCCTCAAGCTTGATGCAATGGTGCAGGACGGCGTCGGACGCATCGGCCACGTGGTTGTAGATCAGTGCCACAGGTTTTGCCGCGCGGCCCTTGGCGCGGATCAGCAGACCAGCGGTGGCAAAGGCGGTGGCCAGCGTGGCCAGCGGGCGCGGCACCGGGGTCTGGCCCTGCGCTTCAAGCACGCCGTACAGATCGCGCGCCCAATGGATGTCGGCGGTTCCGGCGTCGGTCAGATGTTCGATCTCGATCCCGGACAGGCTGAGGTCGTCCGAGGCGTCAGCATCGAACACACCGTCAGTGAAGACCAGTTTCACGCGGTCGATTGCGTCGAAGGCTGGCGGCTCGTCGCCCGGGTTGAAGGCGGGCGCGGGCATGGGATCGCCCGAGATCAGGCTGGCCGGATCGGTGTAGCGCCAGTATTCGTCCCGCTTGCCGGGCAGGCCCATCGCGGTCAGCCGCGCCAGCGCGTCCTTGCGGGCCGCCCCCAGCCAGCCGCCTTCGGGCAGGGCAAGACCGGCGATCCGTGCGGCCAGTGTGTCTTCCTTGACCTTTTGCAGGGCCATCAGACGACCTCGCTCAGGATGTCGGCATAGCCGTTGTTTTCAACCTCCAGCGCCAGGTCCGGCCCGCCGGTCTTTATGATGCGACCGGCAGCCATGATGTGGACGACATCGGGGCGGATATGATCCAGCAGGCGCTGGTAATGGGTGATCACGAGGAAAGAACGGCCCGCGTCGCGCAGGGCGTTGACGCCCTCGGCGACCAGTTTCATTGCATCGACATCAAGACCGCTGTCGGTTTCGTCCAGGATGCACATCTTGGGTTCCAGCATCGCCATCTGCAGGATTTCGTTGCGCTTTTTCTCACCGCCCGAAAAGCCCACGTTGACCGGGCGCTTCAGCATTTCGGCGTCGATCTGCAGGGTCTTGGCCTTGGCGCGGACCAGTTTCAGGAAGTCACCGGCGCTGATTTCCGGCTCGCCGCGCGTCTTGCGTTGGGCGTTCAGCGCGGTGCGCAGGAAGGTCATGTTGCCGACGCCGGGGATTTCAACCGGGTACTGAAAGGCCAGGAACAGGCCCGCTGCGGCGCGCGCTTCGGGGTCCATGTCCAGCAGGCTGGCACCTTCCAGCGTGGCTGTGCCGTCGGTCACCTGATACCCCTCACGGCCCGCCAGCACATAGGACAGCGTGGACTTGCCGGATCCGTTCGGGCCCATGATGGCATGCACCTCGCCCGCGCCGATCTTGAGATCGACACCGCGCAGGATGACTTTATCCTCTTCCTGAAGTTTGACGTGCAGGTTATTGATTTCAAGCATTCTTTTATCCTTAAGACAGCGCAATTTGGCAGGCGGGAATAGCGGCGGTCAGCGCGGGTCGGTGAACCATCCGATCACTTCGGTCATCATCTCGGGCGGGATCGGGGCGGGCGTCACGGTAAAGCGGGCCAAGCGGCCAACCACCTCTTCCTTGACGGCAAGGCGTTCGACGCCGTGATAGTAGGGCCGCGCGGTGTAGTCGTCGAACAGCACGGTCGTGACTTTGGTCGTGCGCAGCATCACGGCCACCAGACAGGCAGCGCGGAACCGTCCGTCGATCAGCACAAGGTCGGGCTGGCGGAAATCCGGGCGGTCCCAGACCGACAGGGCATAGCGGTGAAACGACCCGTAGAACCGCGGCCGGATCGGCACGCCCCAATCCCCGGTCGGGCCGATATCGACGTGATGCACCAGCGCCTTGTCCGAAATTCCGGCAAGATGTTCGGTAAGACGGTCGGCCCAGGCCTTGTCGCTTTCCACGCTGATGACGTGGCTGCCGCCTTCGGCTGCCAGCACGGTTGACCCACCGCTGCCGTATTCAAGAATGGTTCGTCCGGCCCGGTACTGGTCACGCACGAAAGCGGCCTCCCGTTCCGGGAGGGTAAGGGCGAAGGCCGGCGGCTCTGCTGCATCCGCGGTGGCTTCGGCGGGCGCTGCAATCAGCACGTCAGTCGATGCCGTTGCCGCGATGTCTGCCGGTTCGGAGGCGTCGGCGTTGGCGGCTTCGGCCACCTTGGTCCTTGCTTTGCGCACCATCTCTTAGCCCACCAAGCCTTCGTGGCTGATTGCCATCAAGCTGTGCCTTTGCCACCTGCTGGAGATATGTTCCATTTCAGCCAGCCTCGATGTCGACGGCTGTACCGGAAGCCGTGACCATAAGCATGTTGTTGATCACCTCGTAGTCGAGGTCGACTCCGACGACGGCCCCTGCCCCAAGCGCGGCCGCCGCACCTTGGAGTTCGGCAAGCGCGGTCTTGCGAGCCTTTGCCAGCTCCTGTTCATAAGCCGCCGACCGGCCGCCGACGACATCACGCACAGCGGCAAAGAGATCGCGGAAGATGTTCGCACCAAGGATCGCCTCGCCGGTGACGATGCCGTGGTAGCGGGTGATCCGGTGGGTTTCGAGCGATGGGGTGGTGCTGATGATCATGTTCAATTCCTGCCAAGAAATTTGATGGCCGCCAGGGCCGATCCAACAGCCAACCCAATTAAAACGAAGCCAAAGCGCGGAAAGGTCTTCGTCGACACCTGCTTGCGCATTCCGAAGTAGGACGCAACTGCCGCACCGATCCCGCCTGCGATCGGCGTGAGTATCTGGTCGATGATCTCTGCCGTCGACATCAGCCCACCGACCCCTCAAGCGAAATCGCAACCAGGGCTTGCGCCTCCATGGCGAATTCCATCGGCAGGGCTTGCAGCACGTCCTTGCAAAAGCCGTTGACGACCAGTGCCACGGCCTCCTCTTCATCCATCCCGCGTGAGCGGCAGTAGAACAGCTGATCCTCGTCGACCTTCGACGTCGTCGCCTCGTGTTCGACGCGGCTGGAGTTGTTCTTGACTTCGATATAGGGAACCGTGTGCGCGCCACATTTGTCGCCGATCAGCAAGCTGTCACATTGGGTGTAGTTGCGGCTGCCCTCGGCCTTGGGGTGCATCGACACAAGGCCGCGGTAGGTGTTCTGCGCGCGGCCTGCAGAAATGCCCTTGGACACGATGCGCGACTTGGTACGCTTGCCCAAGTGGATCATCTTGGTGCCGGTGTCGGCCTGCTGGGCATTGTTGGCGATGGCGATGGAGTAGAACTCGCCCTGACTGTCGTCGCCGCGCAGGATGCAGGAGGGGTATTTCCAGGTGATCGCCGATCCGGTCTCCACCTGCGTCCACATCACCTTGGCCCGGTCACCCCGGCAATCGGCGCGCTTGGTGACAAAGTTGTAGATGCCGCCCCGGCCTTCTTCGTCACCCGGATACCAGTTCTGCACGGTCGAGTACTTGATCTCGGCGTCCTTGAGGATCACCAGTTCCACCACGGCGGCATGCAGTTGGTGGGTGTCGCGTTTCGGCGCGGTGCAGCCTTCAAGGTAGCTGACGTAGGACCCCTCGTCGGCGATGATCAGGGTGCGTTCGAACTGGCCGGTGTTTTCGGCGTTGATGCGGAAATAGGTCGACAGTTCCATCGGGCAGCGGGTGCCTTTGGGGATGTAGACGAACGAGCCGTCAGAGAAGACGGCGGAATTGAGCGTGGCGAAGAAGTTGTCCGATTGCGGGACGACCGAGCCGAGGTATTGCTTCACCAGGTCCGGATGGTCCTTCACCGCCTCGGAGATCGAGCAGAAGATCACCCCGGCCTTGGCCAGCTCCGCCTTGAAGGTGGTGCCAAGCGAGACACTGTCGAAGACGGCGTCCACGGCCACGCGGCGCGGTTCATCGGACCCTTCAACACCGGCCAGAAGCATCTGTTCTTTCAGCGGAATCCCTAGTTTGGCGTAGGTGGCCAGCAGCTTCGGGTCCACCTCGTCCAGCGACTTTGGCTTGACGGCCATGCTTTTGGGTTTGGCGTAGTAGTACTGGTCCTGATAGTCGATCTTGGGATAGTTCACCATCGCCCAGGTCGGCTCGACCATCTGCAGCCAGCGGCGATAGGCCACCAGACGCCAGTCCAAAAGCCACTCCGGCTCGCCGTTCTTTTCGGAAATCAGCCGCACGATGTCTTCGGACAGGCCTTTCGGGGCGAAATCCATCTCGATCTCGGTTTCCCAGCCGTATTTGTATTTCCCGGCCATCGCCTGTACGGCTTCGACGGTTTCACGGTCGACCCCGTCGCGGACTTCTGCTTCCAAGCTGGTTTCCAGAACTGTCATCGTCTCACCTTTTTCATGCGGCCCGCGCGCGGGTTTTGGCATAGGCCTTGGTCCAGATATCGGCGAACCGCAGCGCATCGTCTTCTGTCACCGAAGGGCCGATCGACACGCGGATCGCCTGCCCGGCCAGTGCGTCGTCATATCCCATCGCGCGCAATACGCGGCTGGCGCGCACCTTGCCGCTGGAACAGGCCGACCCGGCCGAGACGGCAAACCCCGCAAGGTCCATCGCCATCACCTGCGTCTCGCCCTTCCACCCCGGCGCCAGCAGACAAAGGGTGTTCGGCAGGCGTGTCACGCCATTCCCGACGAAAATAGTCTCATTTGCGGACGCCGACAATGCCAGTTCTAGAATATTTCTAAGTTGCGCCACCTTGTCCCAGACCCCATCAGCCAATTCCCGCGCGGCGGCGGTGGCGGCGGCGGCGAAACCGGCGATGCCGATCAGGTTTTCCGTACCCGCGCGCCTGCCCATTTCCTGCCCGCCACCCTTGAGCTGGGGCGGCACATCAAGGCCGCGTCTGATCACCAGCGCGCCGATGCCCTTGGGTCCGCCAAGTTTATGCGCGGACACAAGTCCCATATCCGCGCCCAGCCAATTGAAGGCGAGAGGGATTTTTCCGAACGCCTGCGTCATGTCGCACACGGCAAGGCCTTTGGGGATTTCCTGCAAGATACCGGTTTCGGAATTGGCCAGTTGCAGGGCGGCTTTGCCGGGGGAGGCCACGCGCACCTGCCCCGCCGCGTCCACCGGCAGGCTCGGGGCGCACCACGCCAGCACCGCCTCATGCTCCACCTCGGCGCAGGCAAGGCCGCGGCCGGCGCAGGCCAGCGATGCCGCTTCGGTGGCCCCGCTGGTGAAGACAATATCTGCGCCGTCTGCGCCCAGGGCGGTGGCGATATCGGCCCGGGCATTTTCGATCAATCGCTTGGCCGCCCGCCCCTCGGCATGGACCGACGAGGGGTTCCCCACCAGTTCCATTGCCGCGATCATCGCGGCCCGCGCCTCGGGCCGCAACGGGGCGGTTGCGTTCCAGTCCAGATAGCAGCGTGTCATTCCTCGTCCACCACCCGGAACAGGATTGGCACTGCGGGGCATGGCACCAGCGCGTTGTTCACGACGTCCGACAATCGCGCCTGATGCAGGAAGACATACACATTGGCCGACAGACTTTCCCACAGCCGGTTGGTCAGCGATTGCGCACGGCTGCCGGACACGCCGCCCGATGCCCCTGCCCCAGTGTGCATCGCATCGACCGTTTCCTCGACTGCTTCCATCACCGCGCTGATCCTGATCTCGTCCGGCGTCTTGGCCAACTTGTAGCCCCCGCCCGGCCCGCGCACCGCTTCGACCAACCCGGCGCGGCGCAGCTTGACGAACAACTGCTCCAGATACGGCAACGAGATGTCCTGACGGCGCGAAATCTCGGCCAGCGATACGTGGTCATCGCCCTTGGCCAGCGCCAGATCAGCCAGCGCAACCATCGCATAGCGGCCTTTGGTTGACAGTTTCATCGCATGCCCCCTGGTCTGTTGCCGCAATCCGATTGACGTAGACCCTTGCGGGCATTACCTCAAGCCGACCCATGAGGCGGCGGATGCCGTCTTTAGAATTGTTCTAGATTAGTCGAGCGAAAGCGTCAAGAAACGCCGCTCCAACTTGAGAAGAGGCCCATGCCCGAAGTTATTTTCGCCGGTCCTGACGGACGTCTGGAAGGCCGCTATCATCCGCAAAAGGAACGCGATGCGCCGATTGCCATCGTGTTGCACCCGCATCCGGCTTACGGCGGGACGATGAACAACAAGGTTGTCTACAACCTGCACTACGCGTTCTACAATCTGGGCTTCACCGTTCTGCGGTTCAACTTCCGCGGTGTCGGGCGCAGTCAGGGTGAATATGATCAGGGCATCGGCGAGCTGTCGGATGCGGCCTCAGCCCTCGATTACCTGCAATCCATGAACCAGAACGCCAAGCATTGCTGGGTCGCCGGGTTCAGTTTCGGGGCCTGGATCGGAATGCAGCTGTTGATGCGGCGGCCCGAGATCACCGGGTTCATCAGCGTCTCGCCCCCGGCGAACCTGTATGATTTCTCGTTCCTGGCCCCCTGCCCGTCGTCGGGTCTGATCATCAACGGCACCGCCGACAAGGTGGCCCCGCCCAAGGATACGACCAATCTTGTCAACAAGCTGCACGAGCAGAAGGGCATCACCATCACCCACACGCAGGTGGAGGGGGCCGATCACTTCTTCAAGGACGAAGAGGCGCATATGAAGCCGATGATCCAGACCGTGTCGGATTACGTGCGCCGACGGATGACGGAGGTTTCGCGCTAACCATGTCAGTCGTACAGCAGCTTGCAGACAAACTGGCCGATGATGTGCTGGCCGCCGAAGTCGAACTGGAAGACGACCGGTTCTTTGAAAAGGTCAGTCTGGTGCTTCTGGCCGCCTCGCCCACCTTTCAGGAGGCCTATATCACCTCGATCCGGGTGCGGCTGGCCGAACGGCGCGGGCGGGAATTTCTGGAAAGGGCGCTGAAAGCCAAGCGCGAAGGCGGCGCCTTGCCCGTCGCCCCGGCCGACACCAGCAGCGTGAACCATTGACCGACCGGCTGGAGGCGCAATTTGCCTTCCTGAACGAAGCCGACCGGCTGAAATCGGTGCTGCGCGCGACGACGCTGGTAGACGGATCGCGCCCCGAAAACTCGGGCGAACATTCCTGGCATCTGGCGCTGTATGCGCTGGTGCTGGCGGATCACGCAGAGCCCGGCGTGGATATCAACCGGGTGATCCGGATGCTGCTGATCCATGATCTGGTCGAGATCGATGTGGGCGACGTGCCAATCCATTCGGCGAATGGCCATGCCCATGCCAGCGCTGCAACCGTCGCCGCCGAGGCAAAGGCGGCGGATCGGATATTCGGTATTTTGCCCAGTGACTTGCAGGTCGAGCTTCGTTCTCTTTGGGAAGAGTTTGAGGCCGCCGCGACGCCTGATGCAATCTTTGCCAAGTCGCTTGACCGGGTTCAGCCGGTCATGGCCAACCTGATGTCCGGCGGCGGCACATGGACAACCTATGGCGTGACGGCTGAACAATTGGAAAGCCGCGTCGGCGTCAAGGTTGCCAAAGGCGCACCCCGCCTTTGGCAGTGGGTCAAGTCCAGAACCACCCGGTATTTTGCTGTCTGACAGATTTGCGACAGTTTGGTATACAATCGCATACCGTTCTTCCCATTGGGTGGATTTTCCGCTATGCCTCTCGCAACCGAATCCCTTCCCCGGAGTGCCCCATGTCGAAGATCAAGGTTGCTAACCCTGTAGTGGAGCTTGACGGAGACGAGATGACCCGGATCATCTGGGATTTCATCAAGCAAAAGCTGATCCTGCCCTACCTTGATGTGGATCTGAAATACTTTGACCTTGGCATCGAAGAACGCGATCGGACCAACGATCAGGTCACCATCGACAGCGCCGAGGCGATCAAGCAATACGGCGTCGGGGTGAAATGCGCCACGATCACGCCGGACGAGGCGCGGGTTGAAGAATTCGGCCTGAAGCAGATGTGGAAATCGCCGAACGGCACCATCCGCAACATCCTTGGCGGCGTGATTTTCCGCCAACCGATCATCTGCACCAACGTGCCGCGCCTTGTGCCGGGCTGGACCAAACCCATCGTCATCGGTCGCCATGCCTTTGGCGACCAGTACCGCGCCACCGACTTTCGCTTTCCGGGTGCCGGCAAGCTGACGATGAAGTTCGTCGGCGAGGATGGGACGGTGATCGAAAAGGACGTCTATTCGGCCCCTTCTTCCGGCGTCTACATGGGCATGTACAACCTTGATGACAGTATTCTGGATTTCGCCCGCGCTTCGCTGAACTACGGGCTCAACCTTGGCTGGCCGGTCTACCTGTCGACCAAGAACACCATCCTCAAGGCCTATGACGGCCGCTTCAAGGACCTGTTCCAGAAGGTGTATGACGAGGAGTTCGAGGCCGACTACAAGAAAAAGGGCATCACCTACGAACACCGGCTGATTGACGACATGGTGGCTTCTTCGATGAAATGGTCGGGCGGCTATGTCTGGGCCTGCAAGAACTATGACGGCGATGTGCAGTCGGATCTGGTGGCGCAGGGGTTTGGATCGCTTGGGATGATGACATCCATCCTGATGACGCCGGATGGCAAGATTGTTGAAGCCGAGGCAGCACACGGCACGGTGACGCGGCATTTCCGCGAGCATCAGAAGGGCAAGGCGACCTCGACCAATTCGGTCGCGTCGATCTATGCCTGGACCGGGGGCCTCAAGCACCGCGCCAAGCTGGATGGCAACGACGCGCTGATGCGCTTTGCCACGACGCTGGAACAGGTGACGGTCGATACGGTTGAGGACGGCTGGATGACCAAGGACCTGGCGCTGCTGGTCGGACCGGATCAGAAATGGCTGACCACGGTGGGCTATCTGGAGAAGGTCGATGAGTACCTGAACAAGGCGCTGGTCGGTTAGGTCCTGACCTGACAAAGGCCCGATTTCATCCGATGGGGGGCCGTTCAAACGGCTCCTCTTTTTCATGTCAGGGATTTCTTCACGCGAGAGGCATTCCTTGATCCGGGGCGGCCCGTCGGATTCGAAGTCTTTGGCCAGAAGATCGGCCTGCCCGCGATGTTGGGGAGGATGATCAGCGCCGGGCTGGTCAGGCTGCATGTTGTTGGAAGCGTCTGATCCCAGAATTATAGGTCACTAATATTGACATATAAGCGAGGGGATGCTAGCCGCATTGCCATGTCAGACCCCAGTCACCACAGCCTGATCGAAGACACCCAGGGCATCGCCTTTGGCGTCTGCATGGCGGCGGTCGGGACGCATGTGCTGACCCACATGGGATTTGTCGCCGGGCAGACAGTGGGTGTGGCGGCGCTGCTGTCCTATGCGACCGGATGGCCGTTTCCGGCGCTGTATTTTGCGGTCAGCCTGCCGTTCCTTTGGCTTGGCTGGCGGCGGATGGGGCCACGCTTTGCGCTGAAGACCTTTATTGCGGTGGCAGCACTCAGCCTAGCGACGGCGCTTTTGCCGCGCTGGCTTGAATTCGAGCGGATCAATCCTGCCTTTGCGGCCATCCTGTTCGGAGCGCTGTTCGGAATTGCCGCCCTGGCCGTGGTCCGCCACGGCGGCAGCTTTGGCGGCCTGTCGATCCTGTGGCTGTTGGTGCAGGATCGGACGGGGTTTCAGGCGGGCTATGCGCAACTGATCTTCGACGCCCTGCTGTTCGCCGTTGCGGCGCTGTTTCTGGATTGGCATGTGCTGGGCTGGTCATTTCTGGGGGCGGTGGTGTTCAACCTGTTCCTGGCGTTGAATCACCGGCGTGACAGGTACATCGCCACATGACCGGCACTGCGCGGCACACCTTGATCGAGGATGCGCAGGGCCTTGCCTACGGGGCCACCATGGCGGCGGTAGCCATCGTGCTGCTGACCCATCTGGGGCTGGTGACCGGGCAGACGGCCGGGCTGGCCGTGTTGATCTCATACGCGACGGGATGGACGTTCGGGGTGGTGTTCTTTGTGATCAACATCCCGTTCTATTACCTTGGATATCGCAAGATGGGGCTGGCCTTCACGGTCAAGACCTTTGTGGCGGTGGCGTCCCTGTCGGGGTTGACGCTGTGGCTGCCCGGATACTTTGCGTTCGGCGCGGTGAACCCGTGGATGGGGGCGGTGATTTTCGGATTGATGTCGGGCTCGGCGCTGCTGGCCTTGTTCCGGCACGGGGCGAGCCTTGGTGGCATTGGTATTCTGGGACTGATCCTGCAAGACCGCTTTGGCTGGCGCGCGGGGTGGGTGCAACTGGGATTTGATGTCATTCTGTTCAGTGTGGCGCTGACGATCCTTGAGCCTGCTTCGGTTGCAGTCAGCTTTCTGGGCGCGGTCGTCGTCAATCTGGTAATTGCCATAAATCACCGCCGCGACCGCTATATCGCGACCTGACGCTGCGGGTGCAAAGGTTCCTCTGGCGTTTCCGCCGCGTCTGCGCTATCGCCGCGCCCAAAGCATACAAGAGAAAGAGACCCTCCCGATGGAGCTTCGCAACATCGCCATCATCGCGCATGTCGACCATGGCAAGACAACGCTGGTGGACGAACTGCTGAAGCAGTCCGGATCGTTCCGCGACAATCAGGCCGTGGCCGAACGCGCCATGGACAGCAACGACATCGAACGCGAGCGTGGCATCACCATTCTGGCGAAATGTACGTCGCTGGAATGGGGCGGCGCGCGGATCAACATCGTCGACACCCCCGGCCACGCTGATTTCGGTGGCGAGGTTGAACGGATCCTGTCGATGGTGGATGGTGTGGTTCTGCTGGTCGACGCAGCCGAAGGCCCGATGCCGCAGACCAAGTTCGTGACCGCCAAGGCGCTGGCGCTGGGTCTGCGGCCCATCGTGGTGCTGAACAAGGTCGACAAGCACGATGCCGAACCGTCGCGCGCGCTGAACGAGGTGTTCGATCTGTTTGCCAACCTTGGCGCTGACGACGATCAGCTGGATTTCCCGGTCCTGTATGCGTCGGGCCGCAACGGCTGGGCCGACACCGAATTGGACGGACCGCGCCAGAATCTGGACGCGCTGTATGCACTGGTGCTGAAACACGTCCCCGCGCCAGCGCAGATTGCGCGCCGGGCCGAGCCGTTTCAGATGCTGGCGACCACGCTGTCAGCCGACCCCTTCATCGGCCGCATTCTGACCGGCCGGGTCGAGGCGGGCACCCTGCGCGCGGGCGAGACGATCAAGGCATTGAGCCGCGACGGCGAAAAGCTGGAACAGTTCCGGGTGTCCAAAGTGCTGGCCTACCGTGGTCTGGTGATGACCCCGATTGATGCGGCCGAGGCTGGCGATATCGTCACCCTTGCCGGCATGTCCAAGGCGACCGTGGCCGATACGCTGTGCGCGCTGGAGCTGGAAACCGCCCTGCCCGCGCAGCCGATTGACCCGCCGACCATCTCGATCACCTTCGGCATCAACGACAGCCCGCTCGCGGGCAAGGAAGGATCGAAGGTCCAGTCGCGCGTGATCCGCGAGCGCCTGATGAAAGAGGCCGAGATCAACGTGGCGATCAAGGTCACCGACACCCCCGGCGGCGACGCGTTCGAAGTTGCAGGTCGTGGCGAATTGCAGATGGGTGTGCTGATCGAAAACATGCGCCGTGAGGGGTTCGAGCTGTCAATCTCGCGCCCGCGCGTGCTGTTCCGTGATGTGGACGGGGTGAAATGCGAACCGATCGAAGAGGTGACCATCGACGTCGATGACGAATACGCAGGCTCCGTGATCGAAAAGCTGACCGGCCCCCGCAAGGGTGATCTGGTCGAGATGAAACCGGCAGGCGTCGGCAAGACCCGCCTGATCGCGCATGTGCCGTCGCGGGGGCTGATCGGCTATCACGGCCAGTTCATGACCGATACGCGCGGCACGGGTGTGCTGAACCGGGTGTTCCACGAATGGGCCGCGCACAAGGGCCCGATCGAGGGGCGGCGGCAAGGGGTTCTGATCTCGATGGAGACGGGGATTTCCGTGGCCTACGCGATGTGGAAGCTGGAAGATCGCGGGCATTTCTTCATCGGCGTGCAGGAGCCGGTCTATTCGGGGATGATCATCGGCGAGCATAACCGCGACAATGATCTGGAAGTAAACCCGCTGAAGGGCAAGCAGCTGACCAACGTCCGCGCCAGCGGCACCGACGAAGCCGTGCGCCTGACGACGCCGGTGAAACTGTCGCTGGAGCAGTGCATCGCCTATATCGACGATGACGAACTGGTTGAAGTGACGCCGAAATCGGTTCGGATGCGCAAGCGGTTCCTTGATTCGAACGACCGAAAGCGGCAGTCGCGCTCTGCCTGACCCGGCGAAGCGGGGGTTTCACACCCCCGCACCCCCGTGGGATATTTTTGCCAAGATGAACGCCGCTCAGGCCGCTGCGGCCAGCCTGCAGGGCATGAATTCCTCAAGCAGCACGGTTTCGCCATCGAATGTGCAGAAGCTGGATGGCGGAACCTCGATCCAGCCGCCTTCCTCTGCCTCAAGCGGTTCGGACACCACCGCCATGCCGCCGCGCGTGGCGGACCAGCGGTGATAGAGCGAGGGCGCTGCGTCATCGGTCGCGTAGCGCACGGCGTACAGGTTTTTCCCGTCGCTCAGCGCCGCCGTCAGCCGCAGATGCGGGCCCTGCCCCTTGTCGCGCGCGAGGCGGATGAACCGCGCAGCCGCCCGTTCCAGCGCACCACGCGGATCGTGATCCAGCCCTTCGGCCACCGCCACCAGAAACAGCGCTTCACTGTCGGTGGCCCCCTTGCGGTGCGGATACAGCGCGTCGGGGATCATCATGTCGGCATCGCGGCGGAAGCTGTCATAGCCGCCAACTTGGCCGTTGTGCATGAAGCTCCACCGGCCATGGGTGAACGGATGGCAGTTGTTGCGGCTTGTGGCCGTGCCGGTCGAGGCGCGGACATGGGCGAGGAACAGGCCGGACTGCACCTGCGCGGTCAGGCTGCGCAGGTTTGGGTCGGACCATGCAGGCAGCACGTCGCGGTAGAGGCCCGGCTCGGTGCGCGCGCCGTACCGCGCGACACCAAAGCCGTCAGCGTTGATGGCGCTGTGGCACTGGGTGGCGCAATGGCTTTGGTGGATCAGGGAATGGCCTGGGCGGCTGATAATCTCGTCCAGAAAGATCGGCGCGCCTGTGTAGGCAGCCCAGCGGCACATCAGCGTGCCCTCATGGTGTGGTAAGTCATCTGCCCGGCCTCATTTTTTCTTCTACGTTAGCATCAAACGCGCTGCCGGGCGCAAATATTCCTTTTGCATTCGAGGAAAACCTTACCCGACCTCTTCCACCACCATCAGATCGCGCACCGCCGCCCCCTTTGCATGCGCTAGGGCGGCCTGATAGGCGGGCGAGTTGTAGCATTCGACCGCGCGTTCCAGCGAGGGAAACCGCGCCACCACATTGCGGGGGCGGTCGTGGCCTTCCAGTTGAACATAGCGGCCCCCGCGCGCGAGGAACACGCCGCCATGGGTGGTGATCGCTTCTGTGGCACCCCTGGCGTAGTGGCCATAGGCATCGGCGTCGGTCACGGTGACATGGGCAATCCAGAGCGCGGTTGGCATTTACGCCCCCATCACGGCTTCGGCCGCCTTGATCGCCGCATCGGCCAGCGCAATGTCCGCGCCGCCCGCCTGCGCCATATCCGGCCTGCCGCCACCGCCCTTGCCGCCCATCGCCTCGGCTGCGGCCTTGACGAGGGTCACCGCACTTAGCCGGTCCGTCAGGTCGGCCGTGACACCCGCCGCCACGGCAGGCTTGCCGCCGGTGTCGGCAATCAGCAGCACCGCCCCAGAGCCAAGCTTGGCCTTCATCTCGTCGATCAGCGCCGGAAGGTCCTTGCCCGATACGCCCTGCATGACCTGAGCAATCAGCTTCATCCCGTTGATTTCGCGGGCTTCCACACCACCTGCGGTACCGCCCATCGCCAGATCACGGCGCAGTTGCGCCACCTCGTTCTGCAAGGCGCGGCGTTCGTCGAACAGGGATTTGACCCGGTCGGCAACTTCGGATGGCGGGGCTTTCAGCGTGGCGGCAATCTCGGCCAGTCGCGCGTCCTGGACCCGCAGATGGTCCAGCGCCGCTTGACCGGTCAGCGCCTCGATCCGGCGAACGCCAGCGGAGGACGCAGAATCACCCAGCAGAACCATCGCGCCGATATCGCCGGTGCGCCGCACATGGGTGCCGCCGCACAGTTCAAGCGAATAGGTCTTGCCGTCCGCCCCCTTGGCCGAGCCGTCCAGCACGCCCATCGAGACGACGCGCACCTCGTCGCCATACTTCTCGCCAAACAGCGCCTGCGCACCAATGGCGCGGGCGTCGTCGGGGGTCATGATCCGGGTTTCCACCGGGGCGTTCTGGCGGATGAAGGTGTTGACCTCGGCCTCCACCTTCGCAAGATCAGTGGGGCTGACCGCATGGCCGTGGCTGAAGTCAAAGCGCAGCCGGTCGGCGGCGTTCAACGACCCACGTTGTGCCACATGATCGCCCAACGCGCGGCGCAGCGCTTCGTGCAGCAGGTGCGTGGCGGAGTGGTTGGCCCTGATCTGACTGCGGCGGGTGTGCGACACTTCCAGCTTGGCGGGCTGGCCTTTCAGAACATTGCCCTCCAACACCCTGGCCACATGCAGGAAAACGCCCGCGACCTTGCGGGTGTCCGTCACTTCGGCAAGGCCCGTGTCAGTGCGGATAAACCCGGTATCGCCGACCTGACCGCCGGATTCGGCGTAGAACGGCGTCTGGTTGACCACAATTTGCACGGTTTCGCCAACGCCCGCCTGCCCGATGCCCGCCGCGTCGCGCACCAGGGCCAGCACCACGCCTTCGGCAACTTCGGTGTCGTAGCCCAGGAATTCGGTCACCCCGTGCTCTTCGGCCAGATCGAACCAGATGCGAGCATCCGCCGCCTCGCCGGTGCCGGACCATGCCGCGCGGGCCTTGGCCTTTTGTTCGGCCATGGCGGCATCGAAGCCTTGCACATCGACCGCACGGCCCTTTTCACGCAAGGCATCCTGCGTCAGGTCCAGCGGGAAGCCGTAGGTGTCATACAGCTTGAACGCGGCGGGGCCGGGCAGTTCGGCCCCTTCGGGAAGATCGGAAAGCTCGTCGTCCAGCAGTTTCAGGCCGCGATCCAGGGTCTGCTTGAAGCGGGTTTCTTCCAGCCGAAGGGTTTCCTCGATCAGCGATTGGGCGCGGCCAAGTTCCGGGTAGGCCGCCCCCATGCCGCGCACCAGTGCAGGGACCAGACGGTGCATGACCGGGTCTTGGCTACCGAGCATGTGGGCGTGCCGCATGGCGCGGCGCATGATGCGGCGCAGCACATAGCCGCGACCTTCGTTCGAGGGCATGACGCCATCGGCGATTAGGAAAGATGTGGAACGGAGGTGATCCGCGATCACCCGGTGATGCGTCTTGCCGGGGCCATCGGGATCGCTGCTGGTGGCATGCGCGGACGCCTCGATCAGGCTGCGCATCAAGTCGGTGTCGTAGTTGTCGTGCTTGCCCTGCAACAGCGCACCGATGCGTTCGAGGCCCATGCCGGTGTCAATGCTTTGCATTTCCAACGGGATCAGACGGCCATCGGCAAACTGTTCGTTCTGCATGAAGACGTTGTTCCAGATCTCGATGAACCGGTCGCCGTCTTCTTCGGCGCTGCCCGGAGGACCGCCCCAGATATGATCGCCGTGGTCGTAGAAGATCTCGGTGCACGGACCGCAGGGGCCGGTCGGGCCCATCCGCCAGAAGTTGTCGTCGGTGGGGATCCGGATGATCTTGTCATCGGACAGGCCGGCAACCTTTTTCCAGATTGTCGCCGCCTCGTCATCGGTGTGGTAAACGGTGACCAGGAGCTTGTCTTTGTTCAGGCCGAAATCGCGTGTCAACAGCTCCCAGGCGAAGGCAATCGCCTGATCCTTGAAATAGTCGCCGAAACTGAAATTTCCCAGCATTTCAAAGAAGGTATGGTGCCGCGCGGTGTAGCCGACGTTGTCCAGATCATTGTGCTTGCCGCCCGCACGCACACATTTTTGCGCCGTCGTCGCGCGTTTGTAGTCGCGGGTCTCAATGCCAGTGAACAGGTTCTTGAATTGCACCATGCCGGAGTTTGCGAACATCAGCGTCGGGTCGTTGCGCGGCACCAAAGGCGAGCTGTCCACCACCGTGTGGCCATTACGCTTGAAGAAATCGAGGTAGGTGGAGCGGATGTCGTTCAGCGATGCCATGACAGGCCCTTCCGGAGGCAAATTCAGCGGTTTCGCCACGGTTTAGCCCCCTGCGGCGGGGCTGTCCACCTTGCGGGATGCACCCAAACAAAAAAGGCCGGAAGCGGAGCTTCCGGCCTTTGATTTATCAAGTGGAAATCGGTCAGACGTCGACCAGATCTTCGCTTTCCGACCCGCCCGAGATGTTGAAATCCAGGCCGTTGGCCGCACGGATCTTGTCTTCCAGCTCCATCGCCACGGCCGGGTTCTGCTTCAGGAAGGCCTTGGCGTTCTCACGCCCCTGCCCAATCCGCTCATCCCCGTAAGAATACCAGGACCCTGATTTTTCCACCACGCCAGCCTTGACGCCGATGTCGATCAACTCGCCGGTCTTGGAGATGCCCTCGCCGTACATTATGTCGAATTCGACCTGCTTGAAGGGCGGGGCGACCTTGTTCTTCACCACTTTGACGCGGGTGGTGTTGCCGACGATGTCGTCCTTTTCCTTGATCGACCCGATGCGGCGGATGTCGAGGCGGACGGAAGCGTAGAATTTCAGCGCATTGCCGCCGGTGGTGGTCTCCGGGCTGCCAAACATCACGCCGATTTTCATGCGGATCTGGTTGATGAAGATCACCATGCAGTTCGATCGGCCGATGGAGGCGGTCAGCTTGCGCATCGCCTGGCTCATCAGGCGGGCCTGGCTGCCCATCTGCATGTCGCCCATGTCGCCTTCGATTTCTGATTTCGGCACCAGCGCAGCAACCGAATCGATCACAACCAGGCTGACAGCACCGGACCGGACCAGCGTATCGACAATTTCGAGCGCCTGCTCGCCGGTGTCGGGTTGGCTGATCAGCAGTTCATCAAGGTTCACGCCCAGCTTTTTAGCGTATTGCGGGTCAAGCGCGTGTTCGGCATCGACAAAGGCGCAGACGCCGCCTTTTTTCTGTTCCTCGGCCACCACATGCAGGGTCAGCGTGGTCTTGCCCGAGGATTCCGGCCCGTAAATCTCGATGATCCGGCCCTTGGGCAGGCCGCCGATGCCCAAAGCGATATCAAGGCCCAGCGAACCGGTCGACGTTGCCTCGATATCCATCGCCGGGCTGTCCGCGCCGAGCCGCATGATCGAGCCCTTGCCGAACTGACGTTCGATCTGCGCCAGAGCGCTTTCCAGAGCCTTCGCCTTGTCCATGTCACGTTTCCCGTTGAGGTCGAGGAGGTTCGCCACCGCCATGTCAGTCTCCTTATTTCACAGCCACCCGCAGGCGGCAATCCTGCCCAATGTTCCCCAAGTGTTCTCAACCGTATGAGACCAAACAAAGAACACTTCAACCCATTTTTCTCAATTTCAGTTTTTGCGCGTTTTGGTTAAGGGAGTGTTTACACCATCGGGCGAAATCGGGGTGTGATTGGGAAAAGAGGCGTGCATGCTGGTGTTCTGGGATCAAAGACTGGCGTTGCTGGCCACGCCGAAGACCGGATCGACGGCAATTGCGGCGGCGCTCGAATCACTTGCTGCCGTGTCTGTCCAGCGACCGCCGGTGCTGAAGCACACGACGGTGCACCGCTTCCGGCGCTTTGTTGCGCCATACCTGGCGGCGGCGTCCAAGGAGGAATTCACCCTCGTGGCGCTGATGCGGGAGCCGCGCGACTGGTTGGGGTCGTGGTATCGCTTCCGCCAGCGCGAGGAAACCGACCCGGAAAGATCGACGCGCGGGATCAGCTTTGACGCGTTCGTTCAGGCCTGGTGCCGCGACCCGCAGCCAGAGTTTGCTGCAGTCGGATCGCAGGCGCGCTTCCTGCGCCCGCGTCAGGGCGAAGGCGTGGACCGCTTGTTTCGCTATGAAGACATCGGGACCTTCGTGGAGTTTCTGGAAGACCGGCTCGGATGCGAGATCATCCTGCCGCGACTGAACGTCTCTCCGTCCGGACAAACAGAGCTTTCCGCCAAAACCGAAGCGTTGTTGCACGACATCGCGGCGGAGGATTTCGCGCTGTACGCAACATTGACCCCCTAGCTGATAGCGTCGGCATCCTGCCGCCGTGCGTGTCGGGAAACGCATGACATTGCCCGGGAAAGCCGCTAGATTTGGGGCCAAGGGGCTATAGACCCCATAGAGGCATCAAGAGGGCGGACAAGATGACAGGTCAGATGACGACGCGGCGTGGAATTCTGGTGGGGGCAGGATCGGTGCTGCTGCTGGCGGCGTGCAACAACGGTGTCGGGTCCGGGGCCGGACCGCAGATTGATGCGCGGGTGGCGGCGACGCAGGATTTTCTGTTCAGCCAGTACCCGGGCACACGCGACCTCGCCTCGCGGTCGGCAGGCGTCTTGTACATGCCGCTGATCACCGAGGCGGGCTTTGGCATCGGCGGGTCTTATGGGCGCGGTGCGCTGCAAATTCAGGGGGCGACGGTGGATTACTACGCGGCTGCCAAAGCCTCCATCGGGTTCCAGATCGGCGCGCAGCAATATGCGCATGCGCTGTTCTTTACGACGCCCGACGCGCTGGAGGAGTTTCGCCGCTCGCCCGGTTGGGCGGCCAGCGCGGATATCCGCTATGCGACGCCCGATCAGGGTGCCAGCATCGGCAAGGAGACGACGGAACTGACGCCCGTGGTGGCGCTGGTCTTCGGTCAGCAGGGCCTGATCGCGGGCGCGACGCTGAGCGGGGTCAAATACACGCGGATCATTCCGTAAGCCGTAAGGATGGGCAGATTGCCCATCCTACCGCAACCGCCGGATCAGGCTTGACGTGTCACCCCTGCCACCGCCCATCAGCTGAACGTCCTTGTAGAACTGGTCCACCAGCGCGGTTAGTGGCAGGCTGGCACCGATCTCGTCTGCCGTATCTAGGCAAATGCCAAGGTCCTTGCGCATCCAGTCCACTGCAAAGCCGAAGTCGAAGTCGCCGGCCAGCATGGTCTTGTGACGGTTGACCATTTGCCACGACCCCGCGGCGCCCTGAGCAATGACTTCGACGACCTTTTCGCCGTCCAGCCCGGCCTTCTGGCCAAACGCCAACGCCTCTGACAGGCCCTGCATCAACCCTGCGATGCAGATCTGGTTCATCATCTTGGCCAGTTGCCCCGCACCGGACGGGCCAATCAGGCGGCAGATGCGGGCATACCCGGCCAACACCGGCTCGACACGCGCGTAATCCGCCGCATCCCCGCCGCACATGATGGACAACTGCCCATTCTCGGCCCCCGCCTGCCCGCCAGACACCGGTGCGTCGACGAAAGCGATGCCGGAGGTGGCAGCCGTGGCGGCCAGCTTGCGGGTGATCTGGGCCGAGACCGTGGTGTGATCGACGAAGATCGCCCCCGGAGTCATCCCCGCAAAAGCGCCGTCGGGACCGACACAGACTGCGCGCAGATCGTCGTCATTGCCGACGCAGGCCATGACGAACTCCGCCCCTTTCGCCGCTTCGCGCGGGGTGGCGGCAGACCGCCCCTTGTGCAGCAGGGCCCAGTCGGCGGCTTTGGACGCGGTTCGGTTGTAGACCGTCACCTCGTGCCCCTTGGCGCGCAGATGTCCGGCCATCGGGAATCCCATCACCCCTAGCCCCAGAAACGCCAGTTTCGCCATGCCCTGCCCCCGATGATTGCCCTTGTCCGCCTGATCGACTAGGAACCGATCACAACCCCGCCGTCAAGAACAGGCCCAGTACAAATGCTTACCGCCTTTCTCTGGCTGATCCGCATCGTCACCGGTCTGGTGGGCTTCGGCCTGTTGGGGCTGATGCTAAGTTACTACATCTTGTCGCGTTCGTTGGTGGATTACTCTGAGGATTTCACCGTCGAGGGCATCACCGCCCCGGTCGAGATCGTGCGCAACAACGACAACGTGCCGCACATCTTTGGGCGGACGGATGCGGATGTGTTCTATGCGCTTGGCTTCGCCCATGCACAGGACCGGCTTTGGCAGATGACGATGCTGCGGCGCACCGCGCAGGGGCGGCTGTCTGAGGTGTTCGGGACTGCCACAGTGAAGACGGACGAGCTGTTGCGGCGGCTGGATCTGTACGGGCTGTCGCTGGCGTCGGTCGCGGCGCAGGATGCGCAGACGCTGGCGGCGCTGGAGGCATATTCCGCCGGGGTGAACGCCTGGATCACCGAGATCAACGCCGGCGCGCGCGGCCGGGGTGCGCCGGAGTTTTTCTTCTTTTCCAACGAGATAGCGGCCTGGGCCCCGGCAGATTCGATTGCGATTCTGAAACTGATGGCCCTGCAACTGTCTGGTGCGGTCGAAACAGAGGTTTTGCGGGCGCGGATGTCACTGCTGTTGAGCGGCGAGCGGCTGGCCGACCTGTTGCCGGATGATCCGTCGCAAGGCGTGGCCGCCCTGCCCGACTATGCCGACCTTGTGCCAGAGGTGCGCCCCAGCTTTGCGCCGCTGCGGTTTGCGGGGGGTGCGCTGTCGCCGGTGCCGGAGCTGGGCTTTGCCGGGGCGTCCAATGCCTGGGCGGCGGCACCGGGACGGTCGGCGGCGGGCGGCAGCCTGCTGGCCAATGACCCGCATCTGGATTTCACCGCGCCGACGATCTGGTATCTGGCGCGGCTGGAATTGCAGTCGGGCGGCGTGATCGGTGGCACAATTCCGGGCGTGCCCGCCGTGCTGGTCGGGCGGTCGGATGTGCTGGGTTGGGGGCTTACCACCGCCTATCTGGACGATCAGGATGTGCTGATCGAAGAGCTGAACCCGGCCAACCCCGAAGAATACCGCACGCCGGCCGGCTGGGCCAAATTCGTCAGCCGTCAGTCGATCATCACCGTCAAGGATGCGGACCCGGTCACGCTAACCCTGCGCTGGTCACAAAACGGACCGATCCTGCCCGGAACGCATTACGAACTGGCATCGGTGACGCCACCGGGCCATGTCGCGGCGCTCAGCTGGACCGCGCTGTCGGACAAGGACACCTCGGTCAGTGCCGCGATGACCCTGATGCGCGCGGCGTCGATCCCGCAGGCGCTGGAGGCAGGGCGGCTGTTCGTCGCCCCGGCGCAAAACCTGATGCTGGCCGACACCACCGGGATCGCCATGCAGGTGGTCGGTGCGATGCCCGCGCGTGACCCCGCCAACCAGTCGAAAGGCCGCCTGCCGACGCTGGCTGCCATGTCCGAAAACGGGTTCAAGGGCATCCTGTCCTATGAGACCAACCCGCGCTTTGTGAACCCGGCATCGGGCCTTCTGGGCAATACCAACAACAAGACGGTGGACCGGCCCTTTCCGAACCATGTCAGCTTTGACTGGGGCGACACGCAGCGCATCCAGCGCTGGCTGACGCTGATGAAGGCGCGCGAAGTGCACACGCGCGAAAGTTTCATCGAGGCGCAGCTGGATACGGTCAACCCGACCGCACGGGCGCTGTTGCCGTTGATCGGGGCGGAACTGTGGTTCACCGGCGCGGCAGCACCCGAAGGCACCCCGGAACGGCTGCGGCAGCGGGCGCTGGACCTGCTGGCCGAATGGAACGGCGAGATGGGCGAGCATCTGCCCGAACCGCTGATCGCCGAGGCGTGGCTGCGCGCGCTGATGGACCGGCTGATCCGGGACGAGTTGGGGGCGATGGCCGACACCTTCACTCACCCCTCGCCGGTGTTCATGGAACGGGTCTACCGCGACGTGGGCGGCGCTTCGGTCTGGTGCGACGTGATCCAGTCGGCGGCGGTGGAAAGCTGTGCCGACCTGAGCCGTATCGCGCTGGATGACGCGCTGCTGGCGCTGACTGAAAGCTACGGGCCGAACATCGAAAGCTGGCGCTGGGGCGACGCGCATCAGGCGACACATGACCATCCGGTGCTGGGCGCAGTGCCCTTCCTGCGGTATTTCGTCAATATCCGGCAATCGACCAGCGGGGGCGATGACACGTTGCAGCGGGGCCGCACCAAGGGTACCGGGCCAGAGCCTTATCTGAATGTGCACGGTGCAGGCTATCGCGGGGTCTATGATTTCGCCGACCCCGACAGTTCGGTGTTCATTTCCGCAACCGGGCAATCGGGCCATCCGCTGAGCCGTCACTACGACGATCTGGGCGGGCTGTGGCGGCGCGGCGAATACATTCCGATGTCGCTGGACCCCGAACTGGCCCGCGCGGCGGCGGCTGGGGTGATGGTGCTGACACCGGCTGCGGGGCCCTGAGACCGGCAGCCGGGTGACTACAGGTCGCGGAAGCGCCTTTCCTGCCGCGCTGTCCAGCGCACCGTCAGGCTGTAGCCGTCGTCGGTCTGCGCTTCTGTCTGTACCAGCCCCTCCTGGTGCAACCACGCCCGCTTTCGCCCTTCGGCAAAACTCAAGCTCAGGGTGCGGTCAGACCTTTCCTCGTCAAAGCTGGTCGCCATTGCCGCCAGCAAGGCCCCGACCCCCTCGCCCGTCAGGGCTGAGATGGGAAAGATCCGGTCACGCCCCGTGGCGCTCGCCTCGAGTGAGGCGCGGCCGCCGGGGCTGACGAGGTCCAGCTTGTTCCACACCTCGATCACCGGGGTTGTCTGTCTGACCCCCAGCGAGGCAAGGATATCGGCCACGTCCTGCGCCTGTTCCGCCGATTCAGGGTGGCTGATGTCGCGGACATGCAGGATCAGGTCAGCCTCCAGCACCTCTTCGAGCGTGGCGCGGAAAGCGGCGACCAGTTGGGTGGGCAGGTCCGAGATGAAGCCCACGGTGTCGGAGGCGATGACCTTGCGGCCCGGGCTGCCGTCGCGGCCGGGCAGGACGACGCCGCGCATCGTGGGGTCGAGTGTGGCGAACAGCATGTCCTGGGCCAACACATCAGCGCCGGTCATCCGATTGAAAAGCGTGGACTTTCCGGCGTTGGTGTAGCCCACCAGCGCCACCAGCGGGAACGGTACCTTGCGGCGCGAGGCGCGGTGCAGCTCGCGCGTTTTGACCACCTTGTCCAGCTGGCGTTTCAGCCGGATCACCTGATCGTCGATGGCGCGGCGGTCGGATTCCAGCTGTGTCTCGCCCGGACCACCGACGAACCCAAAGCCGCCGCGCTGGCGTTCCAGGTGGGTCCAGGCGCGGACGAGGCGGGTACGCTGATAACTGAGCGCGGCGAGTTCCACCTGCAGAACACCTTCACGCGTGCGGGCCCGGTCGGCAAAGATTTCCAGAATCAGCGAGGTGCGGTCCAGCAGCTTGACGCCCCATGCCTTTTCCAGATTGCGCTGCTGCACCGGGGATACGGTGCCATCCACCAGCACGAGGTCGATCTTCAGGTCGGCGAACCGGGCCTTCAGTTCATCCACCTTGCCGGAGCCGATCAGCGTCGCGGGCGCCACACGGGCAAGGCGCACGACTTCAGAGCCGCAAACCTCCAGCTCGGGCAGGGCAGCGGCCAGGGCCACCGCTTCGGCCAGACCATGTTCGGGCAGGCGGCGTTCCTGCGCTGATTTCAGCGACGGATGCAGCACATAGGCGCGCGTCGGTTCGGCTGCGGTGTCACGCAGCCGATTTCCGGCCCTGTCGGGCACCAGATCGTCGTCATCCTCGGGATGATCAGAGATCAGTCTTCTCCCTCGTAAAGGCTGATCGGTGCCCCCGGCATGATGGTGGAAATCGCGTGCTTGTAGACAAGCTGCGATTGGCCATCCCGGCGCAAGAGCACGCAGAAATTGTCAAACCAGGTGATCACACCCTGCAGCTTGACGCCGTTGATCAGGAAGATCGTTACCGGAACCTTCGCCTTCCGCACATGATTGAGGAAGGCGTCTTGCAAGTTTTGCTTGTCGGCGGCCATTGCTTTTTTGCCTTGTTTTTCTGTGGCTTTGCTGTCGCTTTGTTATTAGCCCGGTGGTCACCGCACAAGACGGCATTTGCGAAGTATGGAGTGCCTTCAAAGGAGATTCCAGCGCAAAAATCAGACTGTTACAGAGGCTTCATCGCACCGACCCGCAGCGACTATCGCCGCCCGCGGCCGGGTGCGACCAGCGCGATGAGTGCCAGCGTTTCCAGCCGGCCTACCACCATCGCCCCCCCGAGCACCAATTTCACTGCGTCCGACAGCCCCGCATGCGGAATCGGATCGACTGTGGCCACATCGGCCAGCGGACCGGTGGTGGTCAGTGCTGCGATGGTCAGGACGAGGGCCGCTTCGAACTCGACGCCAAACAGCGTCAAGGCCGCAAGGACGACGGCGATCGACATGGCAAAAAGCATGAAAAAGACCCAAGCCATCTGCGCCCCGTCGCGGCGCAGCCTTCGCGCATCGGTACCGCCACCGCCGATGGAATGGGGGTGGATGATCCGCTCCAGTTCCCGCTCGCCATGCCGGAACAGGGCATAGACGCGCAGCAGCTTCACGCCTCCCGCAGTGGTCGCGGTGCCGCCGCCGATGATGGCCAGCCCCAGCAGCAGCAGCCCCGGAGTGCCAAGCCCGGACCAGTCGGTCGTAGCCCCCCAATAAGCCGATCCGTAGCCTGTCGTCGTCAGGAACGACGCCGCCGTAAACACTGCGCCCCAAAGCGCCGAAGCCATCGCTGTGGCGCTGCCCATCGACGCCTCGCCACCCGCGCCGAACCCGTGGCGCAGGAACAGGACCAAAGGCACGATGAGAACAACGACGGCGGCCAGCCGCACCTCCGGGTCCTGATGCATCGGACGCCGGTTTTCGGCCAACCCGGTTCCGGGAAATGCGCGGCGGGTGACGGCAAAGATCAGGAAGGCAAAGATCAACATCTCCCCCGGCAGTCCGGAGGCGGCATTGGCAACGGTGATTCCGGCCGAGATGCCGGACGTTGACAGCGTGCCCATCGCATGGGTAAGGGCGGTAACCCCGTCATCGCCGCAGATCAGAAGACCGATCCACAGCACCAGCGTCAATGCGGTATAGACCGGAAAGATCAGCATCGCGTAACGGGTGATGCGTTCGGCAGGCTCGGCGATGCGGGTGATCTGGGTGGCCCCGACAGCCCCCCGCCCCGGCACCCGGCCCGAAATCACCTCGGCTCCGCCAAGGTTCAGCGGGGCAAGGATCGCGTAGGCCGACAACAGGATGAAGAACCCGCCGAACCAGCCTACGGTCGCGCGCCACAGATGCACCGACGGCGGCAGGCGTTCGGGCGCATAGACGCTGGCCCCAGTGCTGGTGAAACAGGACACCATCTCGAACCAGGCATTCATCAGGCTGGTGTCGGGGATCGCCTGCACCATCGGCAGCATCATCGCGATGGGCAGGATCAGATAGGCTCCGGCCAGTGACGCCAGATGGCTGCGCGCCGCGTTGCGCGGACTGTAAGCCGCCGTCGCAATGCCCAGCATCACGGTCAGCACCAGCAAAACCAGGCCAGAATAGAAGAAGTGCCGCGCCACCGCGTGGTCGTTCATCACCAGCGCATGCAGCGCAGGCAGCAGCGCAAAGCACCCTGTCGCGCCCAGAAGGACGACCAGCAGCGGCAGTTCGGCCAGTCGCGCCAGCATGCGGATCAGAAAAAGTCGATGGAGACCTGCAACAGGCGCTCCACTTCCGGGACATCCTTGGTCATGGCAAACAATGCGATGACATCACCGGGGTCGATGCGCAGATCGCCGGTGGGTTTCAGCACCTTTTCGCCCTTCATCACCGCGCCGACGAGAACGCCTTCGGGAAACTCGATCTCGCGCACCAGACGGCCCGAGATCGGCGAGGTGGACATCACCTGCGCCTCGATCAGTTCCGCCTCGGCATCACCGATGGAATAGACGCCGCGCACCCGGCCATGGCGGATATGGCGCAGGATCGACGACACCGTGGTCGCCCGCGGGTTGATGTAGGCGTCAATGTCCAGCGGTGCCATCAGCGGCGCAAGCGTCGGGTCGTTGACCAGCGCGATCGCCATCTGGCAGCCTGCCTGCTTGGCCCGCACAGCCACCAGAAGGTTTGTCTTGTCATCGTCGGTCACCGCCAGAACCGCATCGGCCCGGTCGATGGACGCTTCCATCAACATGTCGATGTCCATGCCATCCCCGTTCAGAACGATGGTGCGTTCCAGCCCGTCGGCGGCGTGTTCGGCGGTGGCGCGGTTTTTCTCGATGATCTTGGCGCGCACCCTGTCCGTCCGTGCCTCCAGCGCGCGGGCGACGGCAAGCCCGACGTTACCACCGCCGATGATGACGATGCGTTCCTGCTTTTTCGTCTTCTTGCCAAAGATTTCCAGCGTGCGGTTCACGTCTTCCGAATGAGTGAAGACGTAGATCTGATCTTCGGTCAAAAGCTGATCGCCCGATTCTGGCGCAAACAGACGATCCTCGCGCCGGATGCCCACGACGATGGCGCGCAGGGTCGAGAACAGTTCGTTCAGCTGACGCAGCGGCGTGTTCAGCACCGGGCAATCCTCGGACAACTGAATGCCCAGCAGCTGCGCCCGCCCGCCCATGAAAATCTCGGTGTCAAAGGTGGCGGGGGCGGCGAGGCGTTGCAGTGCTGCCTCTGCCACCTCGCGTTCCGGGCTGATCACCACATCAATGGCCAGCCGGTCATGGTTCATCAGGTCACCGTACAGCGGATGCAGATAGTTCTGCGCGCGGATGCGGGCGATCTTGCGGGTGATGTTGAACACGGTCTGCGCCACCTGACAGGTGACCATGTTCACCTCATCCGAATGGGTGGCGGCGATGATCATGTCAGCGTCGCGCGCCCCGGCTTTTTCCAGCACATCCGGGTGGCTGGCAAAACCAACCACGCCCTGCACATCCAGCGTCTCGGTCGCGCGGCGCACGAGGTCGGCGTTCACGTCAACCACCGTGACGTCGTTCTTTTCGCCCGAAAGATGCCGGGCAATCTGCCAGCCGACCTGACCCGCGCCGCAGATGATGACTTTCATCGAAGAACCCCGGACACGCCTTGCCCGGTCTGAATGTCAGATCGGCGGGCTTGGGTCAACCGCCACCCCCCATTGCCCTGCGGGCAGCTATTCGTCGTAATCGGTGAACGTCGGGCGACCGCCCTTGGCGTTGCCGACCACGCCCAGCGACTTCAGCTTGCGGTGCAAGGCCGAGCGTTCCATGCCGACAAAACTGGCGGTGCGGCTGATGTTACCGCCGAACCGGTTGATCTGGGTCAGCAGATACTCGCGTTCAAACAACTCGCGCGCCTCGCGCAGGGGCAATGTCGCGATGGTGCCGGACAGCGAGATGGCGCTGTCGGTTTCGGGCTTGGGCTCATTGCCGGGCAGTTCGCGCGGCTCGATCGGGCCGGAACTGTCGCCCAGGATCAGCACGCGCTCGATCACGTTGCGCAACTGGCGGATGTTGCCGGGCCAGGGCATGGTCTGCAGCATCGCCTCGGCCTCGGAGGACAGCCTGCGCGCGGGCAGGCCTTGGGTGCGGTGGAACCAGTCCACGAAATGCCGGGTCAGTTCCGGCACATCCTCGCGCCGTTCGGCCAGCGCGGGCACCGGGATCGGCACCACGTTCAGCCGGTCGTACAGTTCCTGACGAAAGCGGCCCAGCCCGATTTCCGCCCGCAGATCGCGGGTGGTGGAGGAGACGACGCGCAGATCGACGCGGACCTTGTCTGCACCGCCGACACGGGTGAACTGCTGTTCGGTCAGCACCCGCAGGATTTTTGACTGGGTGCCAAGCGGCATGTCGGCCACCTCGTCGAAATAGACCACACCGCCGTGCGCCTGTTCCAGCAGGCCCGGCTCCACCCCGCGTTCGGCGGTTTCGCGGCCAAACAGCACCTCTTCCATCCGTTCGGGTTCGATACTGGCGGAGGATACGGTGACGAAAGGCGCCGTCGCACGGTTGGAATTCAGGTGGATGTAGCGCGCCGCCATTTCCTTGCCGGATCCCGGCTGACCGGTCAGCATGACGCGGCCGTTGGATTTGGTGACCTTTTCCAGATTGGATTTCAGCGTCTTGAACGCAGTGGACGACCCGATCATTTCGGTCGACGTCACATCCTTGCGGCGCAGTTCCAGATTTTCGCGGCGCAGACGCGAGGTTTCCATCGCGCGGGCAACGACAACCATCAGCTGGTCGATGTTGAAGGGCTTTTCGATAAAGTCGTAGGCGCCCTGTTTGATCGCGGCGACGGCGATCTCAATGTTTCCGTGGCCGGATATAATCACCACCGGAATATCGGGATTGTCGCGCTTTACGGTCTTGAGGATGTCGATCCCGTCCATCCGGCTGTCTTTCAGCCAGATATCGAGGATCATCAGGGCCGGCGGTTCGGCGTTGATTTCGGCCATGCAATCGTCGGAATTGCCCGCCAATCGCACGGTGAAACCTTCGTCGCGCAGGATGTCACCGACCAGTTCGCGGATGTCCTGTTCATCGTCAACGATCAGAATGCTCATCTTTCAACCTCCCTGCCCGTGCGGGCTTTGTGATTTGGCCCGGCGGCGGGCAAGCCGTGGCAGGCGGATCTCTGCCATGGCCCCCGCATGGGCGTTGCCGTCGAAAACGGGTGCGTCAAGCAAGGCAAGCGTGCCGCCATGTTCTTCGATGATCTTCTTGACGATGGACAGGCCAAGGCCGGTACCCTTGTCGCGGGTGGTGACGTAGGGTTCAAACAGCCGGGCGCGGTCGGGTGGCAGGCCGGTACCGTTGTCCATGATGCGGATCACGGATTCGGTGTCATCGGCTTCCAGCGTGATGCGGATTTCCGGCGCGTAGCCGGGAGTTGCGCCCTTTTCATGCAGCGTTTCAATAGCTTCCCCGGCGTTCTTGATCAGGTTTGTGAAGGCCTGCCCGATCATCGTCGCGTCCAGGTCCATGGTCAGCGGCGCTTTCGGGATGTCGGAGACAAACCGCACCGAGGGCTGACCGTTTTCCTGCAACAGCACCGCACCGCGCAGCAGTGCGGCCAGATCACACTCGCGGCGGTCGGGTTCCGGCATGCGGGCGAATTTCGAGAACTCGTCGACGATCCGGCGCAGGTCATTGGTCTGACGGATGATAACGTCGGTGTACTGTTCCAGATCTTCGGGGTCTTTCACCTGAGCCGCAAACTTGCGCTTGATGCGTTCGGCGGACAGTTGGATCGGGGTCAGCGGGTTCTTGATCTCGTGCGCGATGCGGCGGGCCACGTCGCCCCAGGCGGCCATCCGCTGCGCCGACACCAGGTCGGTCACATCGTCAAACGCCACCACATAGCCCTCCAGCCGCCCGGCATCGTTGCGCCGCACCGACATGCGAACCAGCAGGCTTTCCAGCTTGCCCTTGCGGGTCAGGCGGACCTCTTCCTGCACCGCCGAGCCAGTGCCTTCGCGCAGCCGGTCGAACAGCGGGGCAAATTCAGGGACGGCTGCCGACAGGGGAATTTCAACCTGTCCATCCGGAATATCCAGCAGCCGTTCGGCGGCCCGGTTGACGAAATCGACGCTGCCCTCACCGTCAAGACCGATCACCCCGGCAGTGACGTTGGACAACACCGAATCGAACAGGCGGCGTCGGCGTTCGGTCTGGCGGTGGCCATCCATCAACGCCTCGCGCTGACCTTTCAGCTGGCGGGTCATCTGGTTGAACAGGCGGCCCAGCATGGCAATCTCGTCGTCGCCGTCTTCTTCGGTCACCTGCACGTCCAGATCGCCGCCGCCCACCCGCTGCGCGGCCCCCGCCAACCGTCCGACCGGGCGCGACAGGCGTTCGGCGAACCACAGGCCCAGCCAGATCGCGGCAAGGATCAGGATCAACGCAAAGCCAAGGTAGATCAGGCCGAAATTGAACAGCAGCCGCCCGCGTTCGCTTTCCAGCTGGTTGTACAACTGGACGGTTTCCTGGGTTTCGTCCAGCAGCGACAGGATGGATCCGTCAACCGTGCGGCTGACATAGAGATAGCGGTCCGGAAACGCCTCAAGGAACACCAGCGCGCGAAATTCGTTGTTCGTCCAGTCGGGGATCAGCACCGTGTTGCCAAGCTTTGCCTGTTCCAGACTGTCCGATGAGAGTTTCTCGAAATCAAACAGATACGACCGCTCGCCACGGGTTTTCAGCGCGCCAGCGCCATCGACGAGGTACGCCTCTTTCAAGCCGCGCTGGATGGCCTGCTGGCCCTGACTGAGCAGCGGGCGCAACTGATCATCGCGCAGGAAGACGGTCTTTTGCTTGGCAAGGTTCAGGTAACCCGCAAGAGCCAGCACATCGTCCACCAGATCATCGCGCTGGACCGCCTCATAGGCCTGCGCGGCGGACAACGATGATCCGACAACCGAACGCACCCGTTCGGAAAACCAGCCCTCAAGCCCGATGTTCACCGACAGCACCGCGAAAACCGCGACCAGAACCGTCGGGATCAGCGCGATCAGCATGAACACGCCCGACAGCCGCATGTGCAGCCGCGACCCGGCGGATTGGCTGCGCCGGTCGGCGATCAGCCGGGCCACCCGTCGCAGCACAAGGGCGGCGATGACCAGCACATAGACAAGGTCGGACAGCAGGATCAGCCGAAGATAGGGCGAGGCCGCGCCCTGATTGAACGGCCCCATCGCCAGAAAGGTCGCCACAGCCAGCACAGGGCCCAGAAACACCAGCCCAAGCGTGAACGCCGTCTGCACCCGGCGTTGCCGGCGCAGACGCGAAAACCGTGTCCAGACATCCCTGCTTACTGTGCGATCCACCAGATGAGCCCGACTGGCAGGGCGAAACTGCCCAACCTCCACTATATCTTGATGCCCGTCCGGGTGAAACCGAAAAGACACGAAAGATGTGGCGGAACTACATCAGCTTGCGGCGTCGTGTCACGCGGATATCGAGATCGGTGATCTTCTTGCGCAAGGTATTGCGGTTGATCCCCAGCAGATCGGCGCATTTCGCCTGATTTCCGGCAGTTGCGTCCAGTGCAATTTCGATCAGCGGCATTTCCACCTCGCGCAGGATGCGTTGATAGACGCCGGGCGGCGGCAGCTGGCCGCCATGCAGATCGAAGTAACGCTTCAGGTGCCGCGCGACAGAAGCTGACAGTTTTTCGCCCTCGCCCCCGCCGCTGCGGGGTTCGGCGGCGGGCTGGTTGCCCAAGACCTGTTCCACCTCGGACTTGGCAATCTCGGCCTCGGACGCGGTGACCAGAAGGCGGCGGATGGTGTTTTCCAGCTGGCGGACGTTGCCGGGCCAGCTGTAGGCGCGCACCAGATCGCGCGCGTCGTTCGACAGGCGGCGAACGGTGCCCATGTCACGCTCACCCTTGGCCAGAAAATGCTCGGCCAAAAGCGGGATGTCATCGACCCGTTCGCGCAGCGAGGGCACGTTCAGGGTCACGCCGCCCAGCCGGTAGAACAGATCGGACCGGAACCCGCCGCCGTCCATGCGCTGGCCAAGGTCGATCTGGCTGGTCGCCATGATGCGCGGGGCGTTGTCGCCCAGATGGTCCAGCATCCGGACAACGCGGGCCTGCGTGTCATCGTCGTAATCGCCCACCTCGTCGAACACGATAGAACCGCCCCGCGCCCGTGCCATCAGGGACGAAGGGCCGTCGATGCCAGCCAGATCGGCAGCTTGAGCCACCACAAACGGCAGGGTGCGCCGGTCGGAAAAGTCATGGATCGCGCGGCCGATCAGCGATTTGCCGGTGCCGGACTCGCCGGTGATCAGCACCGACAGGTCGGTGTTCATCACCCGCGCCACCAGCCGGTACAGCGCCTGCATCGCCGCCGTGCGCCCCACCAGCGGCAGATCGTCGCCCGCATCGCGGGGGGCGATCACCACTTTCGGGCCCCGGCGTTTCTGATCCAGCGCGCGGGCGGAGCGTTTCATCAGATCGGGCAGGTCGAAGGGTTTGGGCAGGTAATCGAAGGCCTCCGCCTCGGCCGCCTGAATCGCCGTCATGATGGTGTTCTGCGCCGAGATCACGATCACCGGCAGCCCGGGCCGCATCTTGGCGATGCGCGGCAACGCATCCAGCCCGTTGCCGTCGGGCATGATCACGTCCGAGATGACCAGATCGCCTTTGCCTTCCTCGACCCAGCGCATCAGCGTCATCAGGCTGGACGTCGCGTGAACCTTGCATCCGGCGCGGGTCAGCGCCTGGGTCAGCACCGTGCGGATCGTGCGGTCATCATCCGCCACCAATACCGTTCCATCCATTACGGGGCCTCCTTCAGGGGTTTCTTGTCTTTGGGCGCCATCGGCAACGAGACGCGGAACACGGTCCGGCCGGGGACGGAATCCACCGAAATCCAGCCCTCGTGGTCAGAGATGATCTTGGAGACCAGCGCCAGGCCAAGTCCGGTACCGTTTTCGCGGCCCGAGACGAAGGGCTCGAAAATCTCAGATGCGATCTCGGGTTTGATGCCGGGGCCGTCGTCGATGATCTCGATCTGCAGGGGCAACGCGGCGGGGGCACCGTCCTTGCGACGCATCCTGAGCGACAGGTCATAGAAGGTGCGCAGGCGGATCGTGCCACCTTCGCGGCAGGCTTCGGCGGCATTCTTGATCAGGTTCAGGAAGACCTGCATCAACTGATCGGTGTCGGCAAAGGTGGGCGGCAATGAAGGGTCGTAATCCTCCAGAATGGTCATATGCGCGGCAAAACCTACCAGCGCGGATTTGCGGGCCCGGTCCAGTGCGTCATGCAGGTTGGCGGGTTTGCGGTCCGGCGGGCGGATATTGCCGAACTGTTCCACCTGTTCCAGCAGCTTCACGATGCGGCGGGTTTCCTCGACGATCAGATCGGTCAGCTCCTGATCCTCGGGCGTCAGGCTCATCGACAGCAGTTGCGCGGCACCGGAAATGCCTGCGAGGGGGTTCTTGATCTCATGCGCCAGCATCTCGGCCATGCCGATGGCGGAGCGGGCGGCGGATTTCACCCCCATCGACCGGCCCAGCCGGTCGGCGATTTCGCGGGGGCTGAGGATCAGCATGACAACGTCGGGGTTGTCGGCCATCGGGGCCAGGTGAATGGTGCATTGCACCGGCGGGCGTTCGCCGGTGGTCACGTCCACATCGTTGATATTCAGGGGCGACTGGTTGGCGCGGGCGCGGGCAAGCGCCTCTTCCATCGGCGCATCGATTGCCAGCCGGTCAAAGGCGGGCTGGCCGCGCAGCGCCTTGTCGGAGGCGTTGAGGAATGTCTCTGCCGCCGGGTTGACCTCAAGGATGCGGGCATTGGCGTCGATCAGCAGCGCTGGCAAGGGCAGCGAGGCCCAGATCACCCCCGGCACCGGATAGGGCATGCGGTAAGGGCTCATGCCGCCTGCTCCATGTCGGCAAAGGCGTCGCGGACACGTCGGGTGACCTCGGCGGGATCGGTCGAGGTAAGGATGGCTTCGCGGGCATGGTCCAGACCGGCGTCCTCCAGATACCAGCCAAGGTGCTTGCGGGCCATTCGCAACCCAAGGTCGCGACCATAAAACGACAGCATGTCGTCGTAGTGATGCAAGATGACGTCGGCCCGGGCGTGGCCTTCGGGAACCTGCGGCGCAGGCGTGCCGAACAGGTCATGCGCCACCTGCGCCAGCCGCCACGGTGCACCCTGTGCGCCGCGCCCGATCATTACGCCGTCTGCCCCGGACAGGCGCAGCGCTTCGCGGGCGGTGGCGGTGTCGATGATGTCCCCATTGGCGATGACGGGGATCGTCACGGCATCCTTCACCGCGCGGATCGCCAGCCAATCGGAGCGGCCCTTGTAGAACTGACAGCGGGTGCGGCCATGGATGGTGATCATCCGGACGCCCGATGCCTCTGCCCGGCGGGCCAGATCGGGCGCGTTCAGCAGGCTGTCGTCCCAGCCAAGCCGGGTTTTCAGCGTCACCGGCACCTTGACCGCCTGCACCACGGCGTCAATCAACCGGATCGCCAGATCAAGATCGCGCAGCAGGGCCGACCCGCACAGTCCCGTGGTCACGCGTTTCGACGGGCAGCCCATGTTGATGTCGATGACCTGCGCGCCCTGCGCTTCGACATAACGGGCGGCCTCGGCCATCCAGTACGGCTCGCGCCCGGCAAGCTGCACCGAGGTGGCCTGATCGCCAAACCCAAGCTCGGCGCGGGCGCGCGCTTCGGGTCTGGCGCGGACCACTTCTTCCGACGCAACCATCTCGCTGACCACCAGACCAGCGCCGAACCGCGCGACCAGCCGTCGGAACGGCAAGTCGGTGATCCCGGCCAACGGGGCCAGCAGCACCGGAGGGTCGATCCGCAAAGGGCCGAGGGTAAATTGCAACTGCCTAATCCTTGTGCGCGTTGACAGGTAGGTAACGTCCTGCCACGGCAGCGCCAAGGCAACACGGGCATATAATGGCTTAAAATCATGCGATGCACAAAAAATAGGCATCCAAGCCTGATACCGCGCCAGATTGTCATGCGACGCGCCCTGCCCTAGAGATTGGCGTAACCACAGGATGGACCCATGACCACCGCCGTCATCATCGTTGCAGCAGGCACCGGCAGCCGCATCGGCGGCGATGTTCCCAAGCAATGGCAAACGCTTGGCCAGCGCCCGGTGCTGGCCCACACGCTGGCGGCGTTTATCGGCATGCGGCAGGTCCTGGTGATCCGCCCCGAAGACCGCGCCCGGGCCGAAGCGCTTGGACACGATGCCCTTCTGGTTGAAGGTGGGGCGACACGCGATGCATCGGTCCGCGCGGCGCTTGAGGCGTTGGCGGGGTCGGATGTGACGCGAGTCCTGATCCACGACGGCGCGCGGCCCTTCCCGTCGCCCGCGCTGATCGGGCGGCTGCTCGCGGCTTTGGCGGATCGCCCTGGCGCGGCCCCGGCCCTTGCGGTCACCGATGCGCTGTGGCGCGGCGCTGCGGGTCTGGTCGCGGGCACGCAGGACCGCAACGGCCTGTATCGCGCGCAAACGCCGCAAGCTTTTCATTATGAGGCGATTCTGGCGGCACACCGGGCGCATCCCGGCGGTGCGGCGGACGATGTAGGGGTCGCGCAGGCGGCGGGGCTTGACGTGGCCATCGTCGAAGGCGAGGAGTCGAACCTGAAGCTGACCTTTCCCGGCGATTTCGCGCGGGCCGAGGCGATCTTGCGGGACCGGATGATGGATGTGCGTTTGGGCAATGGCTATGACGTGCATGCCTTTACGGCGGGCGATCACGTCTGGCTTTGCGGGGTGAAGCTGCCGCATGACAAGGCGCTGCTGGGTCATTCCGACGCCGATGTCGGCATGCACGCGCTGACCGATGCACTCTATGGCGCATTGGCCGAGGGCGATATCGGGCGGCATTTCCCGCCTAGCGATCCGCAATGGAAGGGCGCGGCGAGCCATATTTTTCTGGCTCATGCCGTGGGTTTAATGGCGCAGCGCGGCTACCGGCTGGCCAATTGCGATGTAACACTGGTCTGCGAGCGTCCGAAGATCGGCCCGCATGCCGTTGCGATGCAAGCGGAACTGGCGCGGATCATGGGGGTGGATATGGGGCTGGTGTCGGTCAAGGCGACCACGTCGGAACGGTTGGGCTTTACCGGCCGCGAGGAAGGCATCGCGGCGATTGCCACCGCCGCGCTGGTGCGGGCATGAGCCGCTGGCTGAGCATCTTCTTCGGTGTGGGGTTGCTGCGCCCCGCCCCCGGCACATGGGGATCGGCGGTGGCCATCCTTCTGGGCCTGATGATTGACCGGACCTTTGGCGTCTTTGCCCTGCTGGGCGCGACCGTCGTCGTTACCGCGCTGGGGTTCTGGGCCTGCGCGCGCGAACTGAAAGACCGCCCCGGCGCCGATCCGGGTGAGATTGTGATCGACGAGGTGGCGGGGCAGTGGGTTGCCCTGCTGTTCCCCGCCTTCGCCTTCTGGAACCGTGGACTGGAGGATTGGGCGTACTCCGCCTACCCCGGCTGGGTTGCAGCGTTCTTGTTCTTCCGGCTGTTTGATATCTGGAAGCCCTGGATCATCGGTCGTGCCGACCGGCGCTCGGATGCGGCGGGGGTGATGCTGGATGACCTGATCGCCGGGGTGTTTGCGGGCCTTGCGGTGATGGTTGCAGCGGGGTTGGCGCACGGGGTCTTGATGCGATGAAGGTCGAGGGATTGCTGCAATCCGCCCGCTTCTGGGGCATCCGCATCGCCACGGCGGAAAGCTGCACAGGCGGGATGGTGGCCGCTGCATTGACCGATGTAGCGGGGTCGTCGGATGTGTTCGACCGGGGCTTCGTGACCTATTCCAACGCCGCCAAAATCGCCATGCTGGGGGTTCAGGCCACAACGCTTTCCACTCATGGCGCTGTCTCTGAAGCGGTCGCACAAGAGATGGCCGAGGGCGCGCTGACCCGGTCGGATGCGCAGCTTGCGGTGTCGGTGACCGGCATCGCCGGTCCCGGCGGGTCAGAGTTCAAGCCGGAGGGGCGGGTCTGCTTTGGGCTGGCCAAACACGGCCTGCCGACCGTGACCGAAACAGTGGAATTCGGCGCGCAGGGCCGTACATCCGTGCGCAAGGCCGCCACCACCCATGCGCTGACCCTGCTGGCGAGCGCGTTGACCTGACCTCAGGGATGCAGCGCGAAGAAGCGCAGCAGCTCGGCATTCGCGCTGATCTCCTCGGTCTTGCCGCTGGAAAGTCGCGCCTTGCGCCCGCCCGGCCAGTGATGCGCACCGCCTTTGACCGTCTTCAGCCGCAGCACGATGCGGCCATTGACCGCGTAGTCGGTGATGGTGACCGACGTGCCGTCATCGCGGGCGTCGATCCGGCGGCTGGTCATTGCCAGCGGCCCCGGCCAAGCTGTGAGAAACGCTTTCGTCACCGCCGCGACGGACGCAAAATCGGTGCGGGTCAGGCTGCTGTCGCCCTGCCCGCCCTCGTAAGGCACCATGTCGTCCGCCGTGCCGTGAATGATCAGGACCGGCACCGGCCCGCGCACCCGGGTGCGGCCTGCGTCCATCGTGCCGGCGATGCCTGCCACAGCCTTGACCTTGCCGGGATTTGTCGCAGCAAATGTCTCCGCCATGATCGAGCCGTTTGACATTCCGGTGAAATACACCCGCCCGGTATCGACGCCGAACCGGTCACCGGCGTCCTTGATCACCGCCGTCAGAAAGCCCGGATCGTCCACATCGCTCCGCGCCGCTGACCCGCAACAGTAGCCGCCGTTCCAGGTCAGCAGCCGGTCGCCGCGCCGCCCGGTACCGGCCGGAAAGATCACCGCATAGCCTGCCCGCGTCCCGTCGCGCCCCAGACCGGAGGCGCTGGCAAACTGATCAGGATCGCCGCCACCGCCGTGCAGCGCGATGATCACGGGCGGGCGGCCGACGCCGTCGGGCAGATGGATGATGTAGCGGCGGTCGCCAAGGCGGACCTCGCTTACCTCGGCCACAGCGGGGCCGGTCAGCAGGATCAGGGCCAGCAGAAATTTCAGCATCGCGTCCTCACTGTTGCAGGGGGTTTCCTGTCAACGGCGCGGCTGCCGATTTCCGTCGCGCAAAAGCTTGGTACGCCATTTTCCCACGCCGCGTCAGAGCGGCTTTGGCCCGTAAAGTTCCGCCGCGCGGCGTTCAAACGCGCGCACCACACGGGTCATTGCATCATTGAACACGATCCCGATGATGCCTTGCAGGATGGCGTTGCGGAACTCGAAATCCACAAAGAAATCAACCTCGCAGCCGCCGGCGATGTCACGGAAGGCCCAGGTGGATTTCATATGGTGAAACGGTCCTTCAAGGTATTCGGTGTCGATCTTCATCGGGCCGGGCCAAAGCGTCACGCGGCTGCCAAAGCGCTCGCGGAACACCTTGAAGCTGATCACCAGATCGGCCTCCATCACCTCGCCGGTACCCTGCGGGCCCTCAACGGGGGCACGTGAGCGAATGCGCGCGGCAGAGTTCCACGGCAGGAACTGCGGGTAAGAAGCAACATCAGCCACCAGATCGTACATCTGTTGGGCGCTGTAGGGCAGGCGTCTGGTTTCATGGTGCGTCGGCATAAGGGGACGAATTCGCGCTGTGTCTGCGCCGTTTATGTCGCGTGTCATGTGCGGAAGATCAAGGGGAAGTCATGTCGCGGCGCACACATCAGGGTCACAGTCCGTCGGCTATCCTCCGGGTGGCCGCATGCTCTGGCGACGACAGACCGCCAAGCGCCAACGCGCAGTCGCCATCGTAGTCCGACTCGTCCGACATCGGAGGCTGCGCTTCGGCCCAGAGGCAATAGGCCAGCGCCTTGACCTTGTCGGGAAACACCTCCGGGTTGGCCCAGACCATTTCGGCAAGATCAAGGCCCGCCATTGCGTAGTTCCGGGCGACCGCGCGCTTGTAATACTCCATGGCGCGCGCCAGGTCTTTTGCGCCACCCTCGCCACGCTCCGGCATGTCGGCAAAGTCGCCCTCGAACAGCACGATTGCAGGTGGCATGTCCACGGGCATACCCTTGCCATCGCGCAGCATGATCGCCGCATTACCGGTGTTTTCGGGAAAGGCCGCTGCCCCTGGCAACAGCGCAAGACTGGCAACAGCGAAAGACTGGCAACAGCGAAAGCGAAATGTTTCATGGTCAATCCCCTCTCGAAACGGCGCTGGCTTCGCGTTAGGAAGGATTGTTCCAACGCGCGCCTTCCACCAAGGGAATTCCCATGCCCGACCGCCCTTACGTGATCGACCAGATGATCAGCGCCAAATCCATTGCGGCCCGGGTGGAGGTGCTGGCCCGCGAGATCACCGCGCATTTCAAGGGCACCAACAAGCTGGTGGTTGTCGGCCTGCTGCGCGGATCGTTCGTGTTCATCGCCGATCTTGTCCGCGAGATTGACCTGCCGGTCGAGGTGGATTTCCTTGAGGCCTCCAGCTACGGCGACGCGATGCATTCCAGCCGTGAAGTGCGCATCCTCAAGGATTTGCGGGGCGAGATTGCCGGGCGAGATGTGCTGGTCGTTGAAGATATCGTCGACACCGGCTTTACGCTGCACCATGTGAAGAAACTGTTGGAAGCCCGCGAACCGAAACGGCTAGAGGTCTGTGTGTTGCTGGACAAACCCTCGCGGCGCGAGGTGGACGTCCGCGCCACCTGGACAGGCTTTGACATCCCCGATGAATTCGTCGTCGGCTACGGCATCGACTTTGCGCAGCGCAACCGCAACCTGCCCTACATCGGCAAGGTGCGGTTCACCGGCGAGGACCTGCAATGAACTACATGGCCTGGCTGATCCGTGCGAAACGCTGGGCGCAGCGCCCGCCCTCTGAAAGCCGGGTCAAGCTGGTGTTCGGTGTGGTCGCAATCTGCCTGCTGATTGCCGGATACGAATGGGCCTTCGGCTGGCCGGAGTGGTTGGCGGTCAACCGCATGTCAGCGAAACCGTGACTGGACAGACGCAGCGTGCAGGGTAGGTTCGTCCGAAGATTTCTTCCGGAGGCTTTGTGATGCGGATCTTGCGGTGGCTGGTGGCGTTGGGGGTGATCGGCGCCGGTGGGCTGTGGGTGCTGGCGCGGCCCGCGCCTTTGGCCGAGACCGATGTGGCAGGGCTGATCGGCGACGCAGCGCACGGCGAGCAGGTGTTCTGGGCCGCTGGCTGCGCCAGCTGCCACATGGCCGCCGAGGCGAAGGGCGATGCGCAACTGATCCTGTCCGGTGGGCAGCGGTTCCCGTCGGATTTCGGCACCTTCCTTGCACCCAACATCAGCCAGGACCCCGACCACGGCATCGGAGGCTGGAGCCTGCTGAATCTGGCCAATGCGATAACCCGTGGGGTATCGCCCGAAGGCGCGCATTACTACCCCGCCCTGCCCTACGCCTCTTACGCCAAGATGCAGATGCAGGACGTGGCGGATCTGCACGCCTTCCTGCAAACCCTGCCCGCCGACGCGACGCCCAGCCAGCCACACGAGCTTGGCTTTCCGTTTTCCCGGCGCGAGGCGGTGGGGGTGTGGAAACTGCTGTTCCTGAACGACAACTGGGCGATTGCCGGGAACCTGACGCCCACCGCCGACCGGGGCCGCTATATTGCCGAAGCGCTGGCGCATTGCGGCGAATGCCACACGCCGCGCAACCTGCTGGGGGGCATGGATACCGCCCGCTGGCTGGCTGGTGCGCCAAATCCGTCGGGGCAAGGGCGCATCCCCAATATCACCCCCGCCAAGCTGACCTGGGCGGCAGGTGATATCGTGCAATACCTGACCACCGGGTTCACGCCCGACTTCGACAGCGTTGGTGGCCAAATGACGCATGTCGTTGAAAACATGGCTCGGCTGCCGGAAGGTGATCGGCTGGCGGTGGCTGAATACCTCAAATCCGTCCCGGCGGCAGACTAGGCGCATGATCCTGATCGGCCAGTATGACAGCCCTTATGTGCGGCGGGTGGGCATCGCGCTCCGCCTGTACGAACTACCGTTCGAGCATCGCCCGTTGTCGGTCTTTGGTGATGGCGAGGTGGTGCGGGCGCTGAACCCGGTGATGCGGGTGCCGGTGCTGGTGCTGGACGACGGTTTCGTGCTGACCGACAGTCACATGATGCTGGACTACCTCGACAGTCTGGTTCCCCTACCGATGTTTCCGCGCACCGAACCCGCACGCCACCGGGCGCTCAAGGTGGCGGCGTTGGCCACCGGGCTTGCCGACAAGGCGGTCAGTCTGTTTTACGAACACCAGTTGCATGATGCGACCTCGGCGGCGCTGGAAACCCGGCTGACCAGACAGATCGGGTCTGTGCTGGACGCGCTGGAGGCGGACCGCGCAAATCGGCCCGGACCCTGGTGGTTTGGCGATCACATAGGCCACGCCGATATCGCGGTGGCCTGCGCGCTGCGCTTTACCGGCGACGCGCATCCCGGATTGGTCAGGGCCGGTTCGGTCGGGTCCGTACATCCGCACCTGACCGCACACTGTGCCGCCTGCGAGGCTCTGCCCGTCTTTCACGCGATCAGCCAGGCCTTCGTCGCACCGGCCTGACGGGTCCGCTTGCCAGCCCGTTGCAAGGCTGTGACATTGCAATCACATTCGCGCGCTGTCGAGTTTCGCCTGATGGCCGCAGCCTGCAACCAGGAGTATGAAGGTATGACATTTAATAATGGATAAGATCATGACCTACCGTAGCGCCACAGCCATTGCTGCCCTGCTGACCGGTTTCGCCGGACCGGCCTTTGCCCTTGATTTCGGAAACGGATTTTCCCTCGGCGGCGATGTCGAACTTGAATACCTGACCGACGGCAGCGGCGATGATGAAAGCTTTGGATTTGCTGACGTGACCTTGGGCTGGCGCAGCCAAGGGGGTGGCACCGTCGGCTTCGGATTTGATCTGACAGCAAATACCGTAGCAATCCTGGATGATGGCGACAGCTTCACCGCCTATTGGGGGGGGCTTGTGCTGACCACCAGCTTTGGCGAGATCACCGTCGGTAACCCGCGTCCGCTGCTGACAACGATGATCGACACGCCCGAAATCGGCGGCGCGGGCGTCTATGATCTGGAGTTTTCCTCGGTCACCGGCTCTACGCTGGACTTTGTGGCATTGATCAGTGATCCGGACATTTACGGCATCAGCTTCCGGGGCGGGGCCGGTGCCCTGACTTACGGCGTTTCGTATCACAGCGTCGATGGACCGGACGTTGATGCGGTGGAACTTGCGGCAAACTATACGTTTGGCAACACGCTGATCCAAGGCGGTGTGGAACTTATCGACACGCCGACGACGTCGCTGGAAAAGGTCTTGCTTGGTGCGACCCAAAGCTATGACCGCTGGTCAGTCGGTGCAATGCTCGGCAATTCATCGCAAGGTTCGGAAACACTGACGAGCCTGCAGGTCTTTGGCGACTATGACGTGACCGATGCACTGACCTTGGGTGCGCAGTTGCTTGCCGTCGATAGCGAAGACGGATCTGAGACCTATTATGGTCTGACCGGCGAATATGGCTTCGGTTCCGGCGGCTTCGCGCAACTTGGCCTGCTTGACAATGACAGCGGCAGTGGCGACGCGCTTTACAACGCATCCTTGGGCTTTCGTTTCTGATCCTGGCAATACTGTTTCCGGCCTTCTCCACAATCCTGCTGCGGTCGGCATATTGAGCAGTGGATAATGCACAACACGCTTCACTAAATTTCCCTCCCCTCCTGACAGGACAGCTTGAATGCGCTAAAGTGCCGCATCATTTGGCAAAACAGGATGTTGATCATGCGTCTTTCCTCGGTGAGTCTGAGTGCATTGGCGGCGATTTCTAGTCCGGCGCTGGCGCTGGATTTCGGCAACGGGTTTTCGTTGACCGGCGAGGTTGAGCTGGAAGCCATTGATTTCGGCGCGGACAGCGATTCTGCCCTTTGGGTCGATGTGACTTTGGGCTGGCGCAGTCAGGGGGGCGGGGCCATCGGCTTTGGCGTCGATCTGGGCATCGACGGATTTCACAATCTTGACGGCGGCGACCAGCGCGAAGTGTTCTGGGGCGGGCTTGTCCTGACCACAGCGGCGGGGGACCTTACCGTTGGCGCGGCGCGACCCGTTCTGCTGGATCTCTTCGATCTGCCAAAGCTTGGTGGCAGCACTCTGCTGGATCTGGAACTGCGCAGTATCACCGGCCCCTTTGCCAAAGCTATCGCGGTCGGCAGCGATGAACAGCTGTACGGCGTCAGCTTTCGGGGCGCATCTGGCGATCTGAGTTATGCTGTGTCCTACCACGAGCCGGACAGTCTGCCGTTCAGCTTTCTGCAGGCCGGCATGACCTATCAAATTGGCAACTCGCTGCTGAAAGCCGGGATTGAACAGTTGGAACTGGGCGGGCTGGAATTCACCCTTTTGTCTTTGGGAGGCTCCTATGATTTTGAACGGTTGTCGCTCGGACTGCACCTCTCCGAGGTGATCGAAGGGCCTGGCAAGGTGACATCTGTTCAGCTTTTTGGGACCTATCAGGTTACCGACGCGCTGGTTGTTGAGGCGATGGTTCAGGATATCGACGCCGACAGCAGCCAGTTTCAGGGCTTTGGCTTATCCGGCGAATATGGCTTTGGCAGCGGCTATGCGCGTTTGGGCGTCGCGGAAGTTGACGGCCTGGGCACGGATGACACTGTGCTGGACGCGGCAGTGGGCTTTCGGTTCTGACTGCGGCCATTTCTGTCCGCAGCTAAATGTCAGCCCTGCCCAAGCCGCGCCATCCGTGCGGCGCGCATCTGCGCAAAATCAGCGCCCGCGTGATAGGACGACCGGGTCAAGGGTGTGGCTGACACCATCAGGAACCCTTTGCCGTATGCCGCTGTCTCATAGCCCTTGAATTCGTCTGGGGTGACGAAGCGGTCGATCCGGTGATGCTTTGGCGTGGGCTGCAGGTATTGCCCGACGGTCAGGAAATCGACGTCTGCCGCGCGCATGTCGTCCATCACCTGCAGCACGGATTGGCGGTCTTCGCCCAGACCCACCATGATGCCGGATTTGGTGAACATCGCCGGGTCCAGTTCCTTGACCCGCTGCAACAGGCGAAGCGAGTGGAAATACCGCGCGCCGGGGCGGACTTCGGGATACAGGCCCGGCACGGTTTCCAGGTTGTGGTTCAGCACATCCGGGCGCGCGGCCACCACAGTCTCCAGCGCATCGGGGCCGCATTTCAGGAAATCGGGGATCAGCACTTCGATGGTGGTGCCGGGGGCACGGTGCCGGATGGCGCGAATGGTCTGGGCGAAGTGGTCCGCCCCGCCGTCAGCCAGATCGTCACGGTCGACGCTGGTCACCACCACATGGTTCAGCCCCAGTTCGGCCACCGCATGCGCCACGCGACCCGGCTCGAACGCGTCCAGCGTCTGCGGCTTGCCGGTGGCGACGTTGCAAAAGGTACAGCCGCGGGTACAGATCTCGCCCATGATCATCATGGTGGCGTGGCCCTGCGACCAGCATTCGCCGACGTTCGGGCAGCCGGCCTCTTCGCACACTGTCACCAGCTTTTTCTCGCGCAGGATGTCGCGGGTGCGCTTGTAGCCTTCGGACGTGGGGGCCTTGACCCTGATCCAGTCCGGCTTTTTCGGCTGGGCATTGTCGGCGCGGTGCGCCTTTTCGGGGTGACGGCCTTCGGGCAGCTTGAGGTCTCGCACCGGACATTCCCTCTGACACTCTGTTGTTCTTGACATAACCAGCTTGCGCCCCGGTGGCAACGCCTGCATCCCTGCAAGGGTGCCGCACCGGGATGCACAGCGCGCAAGGGTGGGGCGGCAAGGGTTGGCGCGATAACCAACGGCGGTTGATCTGGGTCACTGTCAGCGGGTGACGGTCGCGCTAGCTTTCGCTGGATACTGCCTTGAGAGACCGATGATGACCCTTACCGAATTCAGCCTTGCGACCCTTGTGCTTCTGGTGACGCCGGGGCCGACCAATACACTTTTGTTCCTTGCCGGGACTGAGCGCGGCACCAAGGCCGCACTCGGGCTGATCCCGGCCGAGGTCGCGGGCTATCTGTCGGCTGTCCTGCCCCTGATGCTGCTGGGTGCGGCGCTGATGGCGCGGGTCCCTGCGGCCCAGCCGGTGATCACGGTGATTGCCTCGCTGTGGGTTGCAGTTCTGGCGGTGCGGCTGTTCCGTCTGCCCAAGCCGGGTGTCCCGCACGCCCATGTCGATGTAAAGATGGTGTTCGTGACCACGCTTCTGAACCCCAAGGCATTGATCTTTGGGCTGGTTTTGCTGCCGGGACCACAGGCCCCGACCCATGTCGCGATTTTTCTGAGCCTTGTGATCGTGGTGGCCGCCGGTTGGGCTGCAACCGGGGCAAGCCTTGGGGGCAGAACCGGCACCGCTGTGCCGATGCTGCGACGTGTTGCCGCCCTGTGGCTGGCGGTGATCTCTGCCACGCTGATGCTGCGTGGCCTCAGCGTCTGATGTCTGCCGGGGCACGCAGGCTTGCGCGCCCGTTCGTGGCTGAAACCGGTCCACCGGACCGATTTCAGCGCCGGGCAAAGCCCGTCGCCGCCTCTCACCCGATCAACGGCCCGGATCGTCCGTACGTCTCGTCATAGTGCCTGCGCAGGCGTTGCAGCGCGATGCGCAGCACGATCTTGCCCGACCGCGCCGCCCAGCCCATGCGCTTTTCCGCCACCTCCAGCCCTTCCAGAAAACAGCAGCAGCGCAACGCCACGTCGCCCAAGCCCGGCCCCAGATCGCGCAGTGCCGATGCAACGCGGGCCCGCGCCAGCCCCGGACCCTCGCCCGCGCCGCTGTCAGGCTGGAACGCACCCCGGTCGCCGCCGGTCAGGAACCGGTCCCAGTTCTGCGCCACGCGCGGGCCCATCTGTGCCAGCTCGAAATCCTCGCGCAGGCGTTCGCCCGCCTCAACCAGATCCGTCTCCAGAAATGGCTTGCCGTCCTTGTCGCGCCGCCGCCCCAGAACGCCGATCGGGCTTTCCGCCAGATTGTAGCGCACCCGGCGCGGGCCTGCGTCATCCATCACCTCACGCTCGCCCCAGACACGGTGCTGGTCGCCGAATGGGGTCGTCGCCTCGGCCATGCCCTGACGGCGGCGATCCTCTTCGTCGATCATCCGCTTCAGGGCTGCCCGCCCTGCCGAGGTGATCTCATAGGTCGACACCCGGCCGGTCTTGCGGCAGGCGATCCAGTCCTTCAGCGTGAAGGCCTGCGCTACCGACCGGTCCAGCACCCCGGTCCGCAGGTTGCGGCCATCGGGAAACTCGCGCAGCACCACCGCCTTGTCCATTTCAGGGGCAATCGCCATCACCGCCCCCGGTTCGGCCAGCCGGCGCAGGATGCGACGGCCTTCGCGGGCAAGAGCCTGGTCGTCTACAGCAGGGCCAGGGACTGCGGGGGTGGGGACAGCAACGGTCGGGGAACGCAGATGCGCTGACATGAGGGGGTCTTCCTTCTGGGCTGGGTCATGGTTTGGTCGCAAAACAGGGCGGGAGAATGCGGCAAGCGCCTCGTCCATCAACGGATCATCGCGGCGGTTTTCGTAGCGGCGGACCTGTCGCATGATCGTCGAGGCGTGCAGCCCTTCCCGCCGGGCCAGCGCCCGCAAAGATGTACCGTCTTCGGTATGATCGAGGTAAAGCCGCACTGCGGTGGGAAGCCAATCCGGCAGGGTTGCGGGGGTCAGTTCCGGCAAGGCAATCGTCCCGTTTCTGTCCACTTACAGGGTGCCATGTGTCCAGCCTTGGACAGTCGCAACCTTCGGTGGAATTGGTTACCTGTTCGTTAAGTTTGTGGTCTGCATTAACAATTGTCGGAATATCCTAAACTTTTCGGTAACCTGCGTTCGGTGCAACTGCGCAATGCGCAACGCGGGGTTGCGTTCGGTCATGGTGCACTCGTCCACAACCGGAGTGCCCCAATGTCAGATATCCGCACCATCCTTGCCAACCTGCGCCGGCCACGGCTGTTGATGCATGCTGCCCGATTCGGGCTTGGCGATTACCGGCGCGACCGGGATCTGCGCCGACTGGCCAGCCTGACCGGCACACCGGAACAGACAGTCGAGACGCTGTTGTCGGTCGAGGAAGGCCTGGAGGAGACCCGGCTGGCGGGCGACGCGGGCTATTCGGTGGCCCGCCACATCGAGGTGCTGATCGCCCTGCTGGCCGAGGCACGGCTGCTGCGCCGGGTGCCCGCGATGTAGGACGTGTCCACGAGAAAGGGGCGGTCGCCCGCCCCTTTTTGAAATCCTCTGTCGCAGGCGTCAGACGAACGCGTCCGGCATTTCTTCCTTCCGCTTGGCGACAAAGGCGGTCAGCGCCTCATGCACGCCTTCGTCCAGCGCTGGTTGCTGGTAATCGCTGAGCTGCTTTTTGACCCGCTCCGCCGCCAGCGTCTGGGTATCGCGCGCGCCTTCTTCGGCCCAGGTCTCGAATGGTTTGTAGTCGAACAGATCGCTGCGCCAGAACGCCGATTTGAAATTCGCCTGCGTATGTTCGCAGCCCAGATAATGCCCGCCAGGCCCAACTTCGCGGATCGCGTCCATCGCCTGACCGTTCACGTCGATCTGCACGCCCTGCGCCAGATGGTGCAACGTGCCCAACTGATCGGCATCCATCACGAATTTCTCGTAGGAACTGACCAACCCGCCCTCCAGCCAGCCGCAGGCGTGCAGCATGAAGTTCACCCCCGCCAGCAGCGCCATGTTCAGGCTGTTCGCGGTTTCATACGCCGCCTGCGCATCCGGCAGTTTCGATCCACAGAAAGACCCGCCCGACCGATAGGGCAGGTTCAACCGCCGCACCAGTTGCCCGGCACCGTAGGTGATGTGTGCCGCTTCTGGCGTGCCGAACGTCGGCGCACCGGAGTTCATGTCGATGGAGGTGACGAAGGCCCCGGCGATGACCGGCGAACCCGGCCGCACCAGCTGGCTGTAGGACACGCCCGCCAGAATCTCGGCCAGCACCTGCGTCAGCGTGCCCGCCACCGTCACCGGTGCCATCGCACCGCCAACGATGAACGGCGATACGATGCTGGCCTGATTGGCGCGGGCATAGACCTCCAGCGCGCCCATCATGATGCCGTCAAAGGTCATCGGCGAGTTGATGTTGATCAGGCTGGTCATCACCGTGTTCTGGTCGACGAAGTCGCTGCCAAACAGGATCTTCGACATCGCCACCGAATCCTCGGCGCGTGACGGTTCGGTGACCGACCCCATATACGGCTTGTCCGACAGCGTCATGTGCGCCAGCAGCATGTCGAGGTGGCGCTTGTTCACCGGCACATCTGTCGGCTCGCAGACGGTGCCGCCGGAATGATGCAGCCATTTGGACATGTAGCCCAGCTTCACGAAATTCTGGAAATCGTGGATCGTCGCATAGCGCCGCCCACCCGCCGCATCGCGCACGAAGGGAGGGCCATAGACCGGGGCCAACACCAGATTGCGGCCCCCGACCTCGACCTTCCGCTCCGCGTTACGGGCGTGCTGAGTGAACGTGGCCGGAGCTGTGCTGCACAGTTTCCGCGCCAGGCCACGCGGAATATGAACCCGCTCGCCCTGCACATCCGCGCCTGCCGCGCGCCACAGGTCCAGCGCTGCCGGGTTCTCGACGAAATTGACCCCGATCTCTTCCAGAACGGTTTCGGCGTTCCATTCGATGATCTGCAACGCCTCTTCGTTCAGAATCTCGAAGTTCGGGATGTTGCGCGTGATGTAGCGCGCCGTTTCCAGCGACACCGCCGTCCGCTCTGCCCGCCGCGTTGCCCCGCCGCCGCCCCGCGCCCTGCGCCCTGCCACTTCGTTCATCTCACATCCTCCGGCTCGCGCTTTGGCGCGTCATGCTCTGCCACCGCTTATGCCGCCAATCGCCCGCCACCCGCTTTCAGAATGCGCCGCTTACGCTCCAAAACCGACATGTTCCTTATCCGTCACCGACAATACGCCATGCTCTTTTCACAAAACCGCAATTCTTCCTCGCGGCCTGCGGACACGTTGGAAAGAAGTGCATTTGTGAAAAGACCAAACCATCACCGGCTGCAATGGCAGCACCGCGCCGCCCCCCTTGAATCCGCGACCGGATTTGCCTATGCGAGGCCATGACCCAAGCCGCCCATGACCGCCTTCTGATCATCGACTTCGGCTCTCAGGTGACGCAGCTGATAGCGCGCCGCTTGCGAGAGTTGAACGTCTATTGCGAAATTCACCCCTACAACCGGGTGGACGACGCGTTCCTTGCGGCCTTTGCGCCAAAAGCGATCATCTTTTCGGGTGGTCCGGCCTCGGTGTTTGCCGATGGCGCGCCGATGCCCCCCGCTGCGGCCTTTGACTTGGGGGTCCCGATCCTTGGCATCTGTTACGGCCAGCAGGTGATGATGCACTGCCTTGGCGGCCGCGTCGAACGCGGCCACGGCACCGCCGAGTTTGGCCGCGCCTACGTCACGCCGACCGACCTTACGCATCCGATCCTCGCCGGCTGGTTCCCGCCTGAAGACGGCCTCCTTGCGCGTGAACAAGTGTGGATGAGCCACGGCGACCATGTCTCTGAAATTGCTCCAGGGTTTGCCGTCTACGGCACCTCGCCCAACGCGCCCTTCGCCATCACCGCCGACCCCTCGCGGCATTTCTACGCCGTTCAGTTCCACCCCGAGGTGCACCACACACCCAAAGGCGCGCGGCTGTACGAAAACTTCGTGCGTCTGGCGGGTTTTCACGGTGACTGGACGATGGGCGCCTACCGCGAGGAAGCCATCGCCAAAATCCGCGCGCAGGTCGGCGACCAGAAGGTGATTTGCGGATTGTCGGGCGGGGTGGACAGTTCTGTCGCCGCCGTGCTGATCCATCAGGCCATCGGCGAACAGTTGACCTGCGTCTTTGTCGATCACGGTCTGCTGCGCCTTGGCGAAGCCGAACAGGTCGTCACCATGTTCCGCGACACCTACAATATCCCACTGATCCACGCCGATGAAAGCGCCCTGTTCCTCGGCGCGCTGGAAGGCGTCTCCGACCCCGAGGTCAAGCGCAAGACCATCGGGCGGCTGTTCATCGACGTGTTCCAGAAACATGCGCATGCGGTCGGCGGTGCCACTTTCCTTGCCCAAGGCACCCTCTACCCCGACGTGATCGAAAGCGTCAGTTTCTCCGGCGGCCCTTCTGTCACCATCAAATCGCACCACAATGTCGGCGGGTTGCCGGAAAAGATGGGCCTCAAACTCGTCGAACCCCTGCGCGAGCTGTTCAAGGACGAGGTCCGCGCCCTTGGCCGCGAACTTGGCCTGCCCGAGGCGTTCATCGCCCGCCACCCCTTCCCCGGCCCCGGCCTTGCGATCCGCTGCCCGGGTGAGATCACCACCGAGAAACTCGACATCCTGCGCCGCGCCGATGCGGTCTACATCGACCAGATCCGCAAGCACGGCCTTTACGATGAAATCTGGCAGGCCTTCGCCGCCATCCTGCCGATGAAAACCGTCGGCGTTATGGGCGACGGGCGCACCTACGACTACGCCCTCGCCCTGCGCGCCGTAACTTCCGTCGACGGCATGACCGCCGATTACTACCCGTTCACCCACGACTTCCTGGGTGAGACCGCGACGCGGATCATCAATGAGGTCAAAGGCATCAACCGTGTCTTCTACGACTGCACGTCCAAGCCGCCGGGGACGATCGAACTGGAGTAGCCATGAACGAACACTACCCCGATTGGCTGCGTCGCGCGGTTCCAACAGACGTCACGTTTCGGACGAAATTGTCGGAACTGCGGCGTGTTGAGGCGCGCTATGGTGACCTGGACAACCACTTTGATCATGACGAGCTGCAAACCATCATCGACGAGTTGACCTACTCCTCAGCCGATGGCCGCGAAAACCGGCCCAATCCATCGCGGTTGGAAATCGACGGTGACATCCGCAACAATCTGGCCTCTTACAAGTCCGCCGTGCAGAAGTACGTGCGCTTTCGTCAAGACGTCGAAACTGAATCGGCGCGTTCAACGCTTGGTATTGAACAGACCGAGGCCCTGTCGGAGTTCGAGAACGAGCGCACGTTCTCTCTTGAAAAAGACCTTCAATCCGCCTTGCGGGCGCATATTTCCCAACTTGAACCGGGCCTCACGATCATCGACAACGGCACTGAGCGCTGTGTCCCATCCGGCCGCATAGATATTCTTGCCCGCGATACGGTTGGAAAGATTGTCGTCATCGAACTCAAGGCCGTCAAAGCGCCGCGTGATGCTGTCGCGCAAGTGCTTGCCTATATGGGCGATATCCAGTCTGAGACCGGCACCCCTGTGCGCGGTATCCTTGTCGCCCCGGATTTCGATCCTCGTGCGATCTCTGCCGCGCACGTGGTACCCGCTCTTTCGCTTCACACCTATGCCTTCACCTTCGCATTCACCCGGCACGATTGAAGCCGAATGATCCACGTCACCGGCCAGATCACCGTTGATTTTCAGGTGTCTGACAGCACCATGGGTCAGGATGCGGAATAGCTGACTAGGCACCGGCCCTGCCCCACGATAGCCCCTTGGCACGCTAGCCCAAGGAAACCTCACATGCGCCTGATCCTGACTGCACTCGCCCTCAGTGCTGTCCTGTCCACCTCTGCCTCAGCGGCCTGCAAGCAGAACTTCCAGGTTCTCAGCCTCCCCTCCTCTCCCAGATCGAATACCGCACGCAAGAGACCTGCAAAAGTCTTGGCCAATCCACCGCCGCCAAGCGCATCGCCGCGCGGCTGAAGGCCCAAGGGTATTCCGCCGTTCAACGCTCTGGCGGCGTCGTCACCGCGTTGCAGGAAACCTCCGGCTCGGGCCGCCCGCAGGCGTTGCGCTTCATCGCCACAGAAAGGTCCGGCAAAACCACCATCGAGGCGATCTTCACCATTCAGCAGGGCCAGATCGCGGGTGAGCGGGTGGTCCGCAACGAGCTTAGCCGCCTGATCGGCACCGCCGCCGGGTGATCCGACACGTCTGGACATTCCCGCCCCCGGCGGCAAACCTGCCGGAATGAGCCAGACCTACCGCCCGCTTGCCGCCGCCTTCTGGATGACCGGTGCCATTGCCGCCTTTACCGCGATGGCGGTGGCAACCCGGCAGATCAGCCGGGTGCATGACACGTTCGAGATCCTCGCCTTCCGCTCGGCCATCGGGTTTCTGATCGTGGTCGGCGTCGCCCTGACCGTCGGTCAGCTTGGCCGCGTCCGCACCGACCGCCTGCCCAGCCACATCCTGCGCAACGTCTTTCACTTTTCCGGCCAGTCGCTGTGGTTCTGGGCAATTACGGTGATCCCCTTGGCGCAGGTCTTCGCGTTGGAGTTTACCTCGCCGATCTGGGTCATCCTGTTATCCCCGCTGGTTCTGGGCGAACGGCTGACCCGGCCGCGCCTGATTGCCGCGGCCTTGGGGTTCACCGGCATCCTGATCGTTGCCCGCCCGGACTTTGCGCACCTTGACCCCGGCGTGCTGGCCGCCATCGGGGCCGCGTTCTTCTTTGCCGCCACCACCCTGATGACCAAGTCGCTGACCCGGGGCGAGGCCATCGTGTCGATCCTGTTCTGGCTGACCCTGATGCAAACCGGCTTTGGCACCGTCGCCATGCTGGCGGACGGTCACGTCACGCTGCCAACCCTCGCCACCCTCCCCTGGCTTGGCCTCATCGCCGTGTCCGGGGTTACCGCCCACCTGTGCCTGACATCCGCCCTGTCGCTGGCCCCGGCCAGCTTTGTCGTGCCCATCGACTTTGTCCGCCTGCCGGTCATCGCCGCCATCGGTGCCGCATTCTTCGCCGAGCCGGTGCAGGCCACGCTGTTCGTGGGGGCTGCGCTGATCTTCCTTGGCAACTGGATCAACATCCGCGCCGAAAACCGGGCAGCAGTGCCACAATCCAAACTCACAATTTTGTGACGCCGCGTCATTGATTGACCGGTTTTCAGGCAGGCCGTACCCTCATCCACAGGGGAAATCTCATATCCGGGGATGAGGACAATGAAACGAGTAATAACGACGGCGGTTGCGTTCGCAGCGGCAGCCACAACTGCAGGGGCGGGCGGAATTGATCGATCAGGTCAGGGGCTTGGCGCCCTCTTTGAGAAGGGCCGGTATTTCGAGCTTTCTTTCGGCCTCGTCTCGCCCACGGTCGAAGGCACCGATGTCGCGGCCCAGCCGACTGGTGACGTGGCAGCGACCTATTCGCAGCTGGCCTTCAGCTACAAGTACGACGTCAACGACAAGGTGTCCTTCGCACTGAACCTCGACCAGCCGTTCGGGGCCGACATCGAATACGCGGCCACCTCGCCCCTTCTGGGCGGCACCATTGCAAAAACCGATACCTATGCCGTCACCGGCATCCTGCGATACAAGTTCAACGACGCTTTCTCGGTGCATGGTGGCCTTCGCGCGCAACATGCCAAAGGCAACATCGTGCTGAGCGGTTTGGCTTACGGGCCCCTCAGCGGCTACAATGTGCAGTTCGCCAGCGATTGGGCGCCCGGCTATCTGGTTGGCGTGGCGTACGAAAAGCCTGAGATCGCGCTGCGCGTGGCATTGACCTACCTCTCCAAGGTCAAACACGAGTTCGACACGACGCAGGTCATCTTCCCGTCGGGAACTGTCACCGAAGTTGAAACCCCGCAATCGGTTAACCTGGAGTTCCAGACGGGCATCGCCAAGGACACGCTTGTGTTCGGAAACATTCGCTGGGCCGACTGGTCGAACTTCAAGATTGATCCGGTGGGCTTCCCCGGCGATGGTCTTGTCGACCTCGAAGATACCACGACCTATACACTCGGCGTCGGCAGACGGTTCAACGAGAACTGGGCCGGATCGTTCTCGCTGACCTATGAACCCAAGGGCACAGATGCGCTGGTCTCGCCGCTGGCGCCAACGGATGGACGCTATGGTGCGACCATTGGTGCGGTCTACACCAGGGACAACATGAAGATCACCAGCGGCATCAACTACACCTGGCTTGGGGATGCGCAGCCTGAAACCGGAACGCCGGACGTTGCCCGTGCCAACATGACCGGTAACACCTCGCTCGGCGTCGGCGTCAAGGTCGGCTGGTCGTTCTGATCTGTCGTCCGTCAATTCAAACCCCGCCCCTTATCCGGGCGGGGTTTTTCGTTGTGAAACCAACACCCCGGCGCTAAACGGACGACAAGGGGTGACGTGATGATCTACCAGACGGGCAAGGATCACGGGGCGGCAGCACACAAGCGCGTGCTTTTGTTCGGCATGTCGGGCTTGGGCAAGACCCACCTTGCCACCATGCTGCGCGATCAGGGGTCGTGGTTCCACTACTCGGTCGATTACCGCATCGGCACCCGCTACATGAACGAATACATCGCCGACAACTTCAAGCGCGAGGCGATGAAGGTGCCGCTGCTGCGCGAATTGCTGATGACCGACAGCGTCTATATCGCCTCGAACATCACCTTCAACAATCTGGCCCCGCTGTCCACTTACCTTGGCAAGCCCGGCGATCCGTCCAAGGGCGGCGTGCCCTTTGCCGAATACATGAAGCGGCAGGATCAGCACCGGCAGGCCGAAGTGTCGGCCATGCTGGACACCGCCCGCTTCATCGGCCGGGCGCAAGAGATTTACGGCTACCCTAATTTTGTCTGCGACACCTCCGGCTCGATCTGCGAGGTGGTCAATCCGGACGATCCGGATGACAAGGTGATGCGGCAGCTGTCAGAAACCCTGCTGCTGGTGTGGATCAAGGGATCGGAGGATCACACCGCCGAACTGATCCGCCGCTTTGACCGCGCGCCAAAGCCGATGTATTACCAGCCGGACTTTCTTCATGCCGCGTGGGAAGACTATCGCATAAACCATTCTGTGACTGAGGAAACCTGCGATCCAGATCACTTCGTGCGCTGGACCTATGCGCGTGCCCTTGCCCACCGCCAGCCGCGCTACGCCGCGATGGCGTGCTGGGGCATCACGGTCAGCGCCGAATCCGTGGCCGAGGTGCGCAGCCCCACTGACTTCGACGCCCTGATCGCCCGCGCCATTGATCAGCGCGGCTGACCCCGCTAAATCGCCCGATCCAAAGGAAGTGCCTGATGCCAATCACCCTGCCCGCGACCCTGCCCGCCTTTGACGTCCTTCGGGGCGAAGGCGTCATGGTCATGTCGCCCGAAAGGGCGGCGCGGCAGGATATCCGGCCCCTGAAAATCGCGCTTCTGAACCTGATGCCCAAGAAGATCCAGACCGAGAACCAGTTTGCCCGGCTGATCGGTGCTACCCCTTTGCAGATCGACCTGCACCTGATCCGCATGTCGGAACATCAGACCAAGAACACCGCCGCCGAACATATGGAGGCGTTCTATCACCCGTTTCAGGAGGTGAAGGATCAGAAGTTCGACGGCCTGATCATCACCGGCGCGCCGATCGAACACCTGCCCTTTGAGGAGGTCACTTATTGGGACGAGTTGTGCGAAGTGATGGACTGGACCCAAACCAACGTGCAATCGACCTTTGGCGTCTGCTGGGGCGGGATGGCGATGATCAATCATTTCCACGGCGTGCGGAAACACCTGCTGCCGGCCAAGGCCTTCGGGTGTTTCCGTCACCGCAACCTTGCCTCTGCCTCGCCGTTTTTGCGCGGGTTTTCGGATGACTTCGTCATCCCGGTCAGCCGCTGGACAGAAATGCGCGACACCGAGATAGATGCCGCTCCCGGCCTGCGGACGCTGCTTGGTTCCGATGAGGTCGGCCCCTGTCTGGTCGAAGATGCCGCGCACCGCGCGCTCTATATCTTCAATCACTTTGAATATGACAGCGACACGCTGAAGCAGGAATATGACCGCGACGTGGCCAGCGGCACCCCGATCAACGTGCCCGCAAACTACTACCCGGATGACAATCCCGCGATGCCGCCGCTGAACCGGTGGAGAAGCCACGCCCACCTGCTATATGGCAACTGGATCAACGAGATTTATCAGTCCACGCCCTATGACCCTGCCGAAATTGGCCGCTAGCGCCCTCCTTCTGTTCGTGCTGCTGGCCGCCGTTACGCATTGGCGCGCGTCAGCACGCGAGGCGGCGGCAATGGCCGCCTTCCCACCCGAGGGCGGGTTCGTCACGGTCGAGGGGCGTCGCATCCACTATGTGATGCAAGGCTCCGGCCCCGATCTTGTGCTGATCCATGGTGCCAGCGGCAGCCTGCGCGACTTTACCTTTGGCCTGATGGGCCGCCTTGCCAAAGACTACCGCATCATCGCGGTGGACCGGCCGGGCCTTGGCCACTCTGATCCGATGCCGGATAACAGCCTTGCCGCGCAGGCACGCGTCATAAAGGCCGCGGTTGCCCAGCTTGGGGCGGAAAACCCTGTCGTGCTTGGCCAAAGCTACGGCGGTTCTGTCGCCCTGGCATGGGCGCTTGATGGCGGGCCAAAGGCGCTTGTTCTGGTGTCGTCGCCCAGTCTGCCATGGCCCGGCACACTGGACATCTGGTATCGCCTGACCTCCAATCCCGTCGGGCGCGCCGTTGTCGTGCCGCTCGCCTCGGCCTTGGTGCCGCAATCCTACATCACCTCGGCCACCCAGTCCGTTTTCGCCCCCGATCCCGTGCCAAAGGGCTACGATGCCTGGCTGGGGGCGGAACTGACCCTCAGGCGCGACACGCTGGCCACCAACGTAGCCCAGGTCAACGCGCTGCGCGCCGAGCTGGTGACGATGGAACCGCGCTACCCCGATCTGGCCCTGCCGGTCGAGCTGATCCACGGCGACGCCGACACCATCGTGCCGCTGACCATCCACTCCGGTCCCCTGTCTGGCATCCTTCCCGACGTGCGCCTGACCGTGATCCCCGGCGCAGGCCACATGCCGCACCACGCCCACCCGGACGAGGTTGTCGCCGCGATTGCCCGCGCTGCATTGCGCTAGGCCGCCCAATCGCCATACTGGCGGCTAAGATGGAGGAAACCATGACCCTACCCTTTGACGGCGCGATCAGCCGCTATTTCCGCGAAGGTGCCCCCGCCGCTGTCCGCAAGGCCATCGAGAAGGCGGGCAAGGATGACATCCTGACCAAGTCCTACCCCTACCGCGAAGAGATGAAGGGCAAGGACCATGACCGCATCATGGAGGGCCTGCAAATCCAGCTTGCCCGGTTGCAGGCGGATGTTAAGGCCACCGGCAAACGCATGGTCATCGTCTTTGAAGGCCGCGATGCTGCCGGAAAAGGTGGCACCATCGAAGCGATGCGGATGAACATGAACCCGCGTGTGGCGGCCATCGTGGCATTGTCCAAACCGTCCGACCGCGAGGCCACGCAGTGGTATTTCCAGCGCTATGTCGATTGGCTGCCCGCAAAGGGTGAAATGGCGCTGTTTGACCGCAGCTGGTACAACCGCGCGATGATCGAGCATGTCTTCGGCTTCTGCAGCGCCGAGGACCGTGCCAGGTTCTTCCGGCAGCTTCCAGATTTCGAGCGGATGCTGGTCGATGAGGGGATCATGGTGATCAAATTCTGGCTGGAGGTGGGCCGCGCCGAACAATTGCGCCGATTCCTAGCCCGCGAGGGTGACCCCTTGAAACAGTGGAAGCTGTCTTCCATCGACGTCGACGGGTTGCCGAAATGGGATGAGTACTCTGCGGCCATCGACGAGACGATGAAAAAGACCCACTTCAAACATGCCCCCTGGACGATGATCCTGTCGGATGACAAAAAGCGCGCGCGCATCGCGGCAATCCAGACCCTGCTGCATTCGGTCGATTTTGTCGGCAAGGACGCAGCCGTGATCGGCAAGATCGACACGACCATTTGCGGCGGGCCCTCGTTGCGCCCGAAGGACTGATGTGAAACGCGGCTACCATCACGGCAATCTGCGCCAAGCCCTTGTCGAAGCCGCTCTTGCGCTGATCGCCGAGAAGGGGCCGCAGGGCTTTACCTTGTCCGAAGCCGCGAAGGCCGCCGACGTCACCCCCGCCGCCGTCTACCGCCACTTTGCGGGCCGCGACGACCTGCTGGCCGAAGTGGCGCGTCAGGGCTACGACATCTTCGCCGCACTGATGGAATTTGCCTACAACAACGGCCAACCTTCTGCCCTTGCGGCGTTCGAGGCGACGGGCCGCGCTTACCTTGCCTTTGCGCGCAAGTATCCGGGGCACTATCAGGCGATGTTCGAATCCGGCCTGACCCCCGCCAACCATCCCGATCTGGCACAGGTTGCAGCCAAAGCCCGCGCCGTGCTGGAACAGGCCGCCGAACGCCTGTCCGAACATCTGCCCGCTGCGAAGCGGCCTCCGGCGATCATGGTCTCGTCGCACATCTGGGCGCTCAGCCACGGGGTTGTCGAACTGTTCATGCGCGGCGCCGGTCGCAACGCTCCGTTCCCGCCCGAAGACCTGCTGGAGGCCGGGATCGGCATCTATCTGCGCGGTCTGGGCCTGTTGCCCGCCGACAGATAGCCATATCGGAACATCACCAGCGCACCCGGGCTCCATGCCACCCGCGTCCGCGCGCCAATGTCAAGCACCGGGCGGCCAAAGACGTTGCGCATTGATATGCGCACCGGCTTGTCCATTCCGTCCAGCTTGACGTCGTAATAGGTCATGTCGCCGTAGTAGACGACCTCTTCCACCGTCGCCATGCTTTCGCGGTCCTGCGGCTGCTGCCCCTCGAACATGATGGTCAGCGTTTCGGGGCGGAACCCGATCGCAGAGGCTTCGGACGTGGTGCTGCCCATGCATTGCGATGCGTGCAGCGCAACCCGGCCAAAGCCCTGACTGTCCACCTCGACCGTATCGCCGCTTTCCGACACCACCTTGGCGGGCATGAAGTTCATTGTGCCGATGAAATCGGCCACCTTGCGGCTGGAGGGGCGGCGATACAGCGTTTCCGGGTCTGCCAGTTGCGCAATCTCGCCCTCGAACATCACGGCGATCCGATCCGACATCACCAGCGCCTCTTCCTGGTCATGCGTCACCAGAATGAAGGTGATCCCCACCTGCCGCTGCAGCTTGATCAGCTCCACCTGCATGTGTTCGCGCATCTTCTTGTCCAAGGCACTCAGCGGCTCGTCCAGAAGCAGCACCTTGGGCTTCAGGATCAGCGCCCGCGCCAGTGCCACCCGCTGCCGTTGCCCGCCCGACAGCGCATGCGCCGCCCGCCCGCCGTAGCCCGTGAGGCCAACCATCGACAGCGCCTCATCGACCGCCTTGATCTTGTCGGCCTTTGACCGCGGATCCTTGCGCAACCCAAAGCCCACATTCTCGCCCACCGACATATGCGGGAAAATTGCGTAGCTCTGGAACACCATGTTGGTCGGCCGCACGTTCGCGGGGACCCCGGTCATGTCCTTGCCGCCGATCAGCACCGCGCCCGACGAGATGTCCTCGAACCCCGCAATGGTGCGCAGCAGCGTGGTCTTGCCACAGCCGGACGGACCCAACAGCGAGAAGAACTCCCCCTCGCGGATGGTGCCGTTGATCCCACGCAGCGCGTGGTAATCGCCATAATACTTATGAACGTCCCGAAATTCGATCATGGTGGGTTTTTCAGACGTCACAGGAAGCCTCCGGTATCCTTCCCGCCGGTCTTCGCGATGCCGCGACGGCGGAAGTATTCAGCGATTGCAAGCAGCACGATCGACACGCCCACCAGAATCGTCCCCAGCGCCAACATGGCGGGCACGCGCGCCGGAAAGCGGAACTGGCCGTAGATGTAAGCTGAGAGGGGCGTTTCGGTGCCGCCAAGGAAGTAGGCGATGATGAATTCGTCCAGACTGATCGTAAAGCTGATCAGCAAGGACGAGATGATCCCCGGCATCACCAATGGCAGCACGATCAGCCGGAAGGTCGACAATGGTGTTTCGCCCAGATCAATGGCCGCTTCCTCAAGGCTGCGGTCCAGCGACTGGAACGATGACGACAGGATCGCCACCGCGAACGGCGTACAAATCAGCACATGGCCAAGGATGATGGTAAAGATCGACAGCGGCACCCCGATGGCCAGCAAGACCACCAGCAGCGACATTGCCACGATCATCTCGGGCAGCACCAGCGGCAGCATGATCAGCCCCAGAATTCCCGCCTTGCCCGGAAAGGCGTAGCGGGTCGTGGCGCGGGCGGCAAAGATGCCAAGGACGGTGGCCAGAATAGCGGTGGTCACCGACACGATCATCGAATTTTTCAAGGACCGGAACAATTGGTCATCGGCCCACATCTGGGTGAACCACTCGGTCGTGAACCCCGACAGCGGAAAGGCGATGACCTTGGAGTTGTTGAAGGCAAACATCGGCAACAGGATGATCGGCGCATAGAGGAAAATCAGATAGAAGATCGCATAGGTGCGCAGCCCGGGTGCCTTGTTCATCGCGAATTTCCCCGCAGGAACCGTCGGTTCAAGAACAGGAAGATCAGACTGATGATGGTCACGACCAGCATCGCGCTGACCGCGATGGCCGACCCGATCGCCTTGTCGTTCTGCTTCAGCATCTTCACTTCGATCATGTTGGCGATCATGGGAAGTTTGCCCCCGCCGATCAGATCGGGCGTCACATAGTCGCCGATGGTCGGGATGAACACGATCAGCGTCGCGGCAATCACCCCCGGCATGGCCAACGGCAAGGTCACCCGCCAGAACGTCCGCAGCTTGGATTCGCCAAGGTCCTGCCCCGCCTCCAGCAGGCTGCGGTCGATCTTTTCCAGCGCCACAAAGATCGGCAGAATCGCGAAGGGCGCGTAGGCATGCGCCAGCGTCATCACCAGAGCGCCGACGTTGTAATTGATCCACTGCAACGGCTCGTCGATGATCCCGACACTCAAGAGCCCTGAGTTCACCACGCCGTTGTAGCCAAGGATCACCTTCCACAGGAACACCCGGATCAGATAGCTGGTCCAGAACGGGATGGTGATCAGAAACAGCCACAGTGACTTGCGCGAGGGCGCCACATGAAAACTGACGAAATAAGCGATAGGAAAGGCGATGACCACGGTGACAAGCGTCACCAGCATCGACACGGTCAGCGACCGCAGCATGATCGCCTGATAGACCTTGCCGGTCCAGACCTCGACATAGTTCGACCAGGTGAACACCCATTCGATCTTTTGCGGGCCGTCGGTCAGCACTGAAAAGATCAGCACGGTGGCCAGCGGTGCCGCCAGCAGCAGGATCGCATAAAGGGCCGTCGGGCTGATCAGCGTCAGGCCGGCCTTCGCCTCCGGGTTCGACGATTGCGCCATGGTGCCCCCTGTTGGCCGCGCGGTCTGTCTTGTTGTTTGATCAAAACTAGACCGTTTGCCTTCGTTAAGGCAAGAGGGGCATCAAGGCCTCAGAAAAGCAACCAGAAACCGGGCAGATCGCGCCGCCCGGCTGCTATGATTTCGGGCGTCGGCCTTCAGCCTGCGATGCGTTCAATCGCGATTGCCCGCTTTTTCAGCTCGTCATAAAGCGTCGGCACCACGCGCAAGGACCCCACCGCCACCCGCAGCGCCTCGGAAATGCGCGCCTCGGACGGGTCATTCGACGCGACACGCCAGATCATCCGCCGCGTCACGCCATCATCATAAACAATCTCGGTGCCCCCGGCGCGCGTCTTGCGCCAGCCAAGAAAATCCGCACCCCCGTGGGGGGCGTGAAAGGTGGTTTGCTGTCCCATTTTTCGGGCTCTCTTTTGTTTTCCTGCTCTGCGTTGAATCCTGAGCCATCCCCATGGCTTCGGTCAACTCCCGGACCGGGCAATTCCGCGTGATCGAGTCCCTTCTGCCACAGGTAGGGTTACCCGGACCTTGATGGTCACACTGAAAGATCAGACGGCGGTCGCGCCAACAAATCGGCCAGAACCTTTAGCGCTGCGTCGAAATCGCCGCGCGGCAGGTTGCCGGAAATCGCGATGCGCACCGCATTGGGCGCGCGCCCGTGGACCAGCGCATATTCGTCCGCCGACCGCACCAGCACCCCCCGCGCTTCGGCCATCCGGATGAAGGTCGAGGCGCGCCATCCCAGCGGCAGCCGCAACCACACAAACGGCACCCCTTGCTGCCAGCCAAGGTCGTAAGCCCCCAGCAGGTTGACCAGACTTTGCAGCCGCACCGCAAATTCCGCCTGCACCCGAGCCTTGATCGCGGCCGCAGCACCGGACTGGAACAGATGCAGCATCAGGTCCGCCACCGGTCGTGACAGCGCAAAGAACCCGTGCTGGGCGGTCAGCCGCCCCGCCTCGCCCATCCCCGCCGGGCAGATCACATACCCAAACCGCAGGGCCGCCGAGATCGTCTTGGACACCGAGCCGACCAGCCAAACCCGTTCAGGCGCCAGTGCGCGCAGGGACGGAATCGTGGTTTCCGCCACCGAATAGCAATCATCTTCCAGCACTTGCAGATCGTAGCGGCGCGCAATCTCGGCAATCTCCTGCCGCCGCTTGACCGGCATCCGCCCGGTTGTCGGGTTCTGCGCCTCGGTCGTCAGGCACACCACCTGCGCCCCATGCCGCCGGCAAGCCGCCTCCAGCGCTTGCGGGATCACCCCTTGATCGTCGATCTCGACCGGCACCACCTCGGCCCGCGCTGCACGTGCGGCATAGCGAAAACCCGGATAGGCCAGCTCTTCGATCAGCACCACCGGGCGCTCGCCGCGCAGGCAGCAGTCAAAGATCAGGCTGATCGCGTTCTGCCCGCCATGCGTCAGCGCCACGTCCTCGGGCCCGATCGGCCCCAGAATGCGGTCGCCCATCCAGGTCACGATTTCGGACCGCAACGGCCCCTCACCCATCTGGCTGGTATAGTCCAGCCACCCGATATCCGTCTGCTCGGCCATATCCAGCAGTGCTGCCCGGAACGCCTGCGTCTGCCCAACCTCCGGCACCTGCGGCGGGCGCAGATCGACAAGTCCTGTGCTGCCCCCGGTGATCCGTTCAGTATACAAAGCCTGCGTCGGCCCCAGTCGCGGCGATTGTGCCGCCACAAAGGTGCCGCGCCCGACTGTTGCCGCCAAAAGCCCCTCCTGCGTTGCCAACTGGTAGGCGCGCGCCACCGTTCCCGGCGTCAGATGCAGCCGCCAGGCCAGATCCCGCACCGTCGGAAGCTGTGCATTCGGCGGCAAATCCCCACCCCGGATCGCCTCGCGCAAGGCGCGGCTCAGGCCCAGGTACTTTGGACCGGGAAATTGACTCAGATCAGGCGCCCAACTTGTATCAGTCACAATAAACCTCTGGCGATTCTCTTCGGGGTATTGATACAATATAAGTATCCGAAACCTCTAATTGTATCAATACAAAACGACAGGAGGCAGCAATGCCGCAGATCAAGACGCTCTCCGCCGCACGGCTTTCCACACAAACCAGCTATCTTGACCGGCTGCGCGTCACCGTTTCGGCCGCATTGATCCGTCGCCGTGAGCGGGCGATGCTGGCCCGTCTCGACACGCATATTCTGCGTGACATCGGCATTGATCCTGTCACCGCCGCAGCAGAGGCCGCCAAGCCTTTCTGGAAAGCCTGAACCGCGTTCTTACCCCTGACTGGGCTGGCGCAATCCGGCCCTTTTTTTTCACGGGGCGATCTCTTCCAGCATACCGCTGTCCAGCAACGACCTGGCATAAACCCTGGCACCTTCGGGGCTCAGATGACTGAGCCAGTCCAGCATCAATGGCCCCTGCCCCAGCGGCGAACACCCCGCCCGGTCAGCGCAGAACATCGCACCCGCGTCGATGACCCAAAGCCCCTCCATCCGGATCCGCTGCATGGCTGCATCGAAGGCCAGCGCGCGGCTGGTATCCGGCACGATCGCCGCAACCCGAGACCGTTCAAGCCGCAGAAGCTTTTCGTCCAACGCGTCAAACCGCGGCAAGGGTTCGACCAGAACCACCTGATCGAACGCCTCTGACCAAAAGCTCAACGTCTCGAACAGCGCATCGGTGGACACCTCTCCGGACTGCCAGAGATTGACCAGCACTACCGTGTGCACCCCGTCCGCCTTCGCCTTGGCGATGAAATCATCCGCCAGCGCCCGGCATTCGGGCCGCATCCGCGACGGCACGATAGAACAGCCCCAGGCAGACATCTGCATCGGATCGCGCCCGGCCTCGCGCAGGATCATAGCGAAATCGGCGGCATTGCTGTCACCAAAGACGCCGACCGGCCAATCGGTGTGGCAATCCCAGCGGGCGCGAAATGCCGCCATCTCAGCTGCGTCCCCACGGTCAAGATGACAGGTTCCGTTCCGCACAAGGGTGGCCCGGTCCGCCTTGAGCGCGGCCAGTTCGGCCGTCTGGAAGCCGGGCCAGGACAGCCGCCGCCAGCCTTGCCCGTCTGCCAGCAGGGCCGCACCGCCAAGGACAGCCACACCGGCGAGCGCAAGGGCCGACGTGGCCAGCACCCGGTGATCCGGCCAACGCCGATCCTTCCGCCGGAACGGCTGCTCGACGAACCGCCAGCTGACCCAGCCAAGACCCAGCGCAAGCGCCATGAGCCCGATGCGCAGTGTCAGGGGCAGCGTGTCGATCCACAGGATGCGGGCGAAGGCCAGAAGCGGCCAGTGCCATAGATAGGTGCCATAGCTGATCATCCCCACCGCCACCAAGGGCCGCAGCGTCAGCGACCGCCCGACCCAGGTATCCGGACGGGCCAGCATCAGACACAGCGCCGTGCCCAAAACCGGCAGCACCGTTGCCAGCCCCGGCGTCGGCACACGTGGCGTATAGATCACCAAGGGCCCCAGCATCAGCGCCGCCCCAGCCAGCGCCCATGCCTGCCGCGCCGGCACACCCGGCTGCCACAGGCTGAACGCCGCCCCGGCCCCGGCCAAAAGTTCCCATATCCGTGTGGGCAACAAGTAAAATCCGGCCACCGGGGCCGCGAAGGTCAGCCAGATCGCCAGCCCAAGCGATACAGCGCCGATCATCCCGATCAGCCAGCCGAACCTGCGCCTGTGGATCGCCGCCCACAGCAGCAGGGGAAACAGCAGATAGAACTGCTCCTCGACCCCAAGGCTCCACAGGTGCAGCAAGGGCATCGTCGCCGCTTCCGGGCTGAAATAGCCGATCTGCTTCCACAGAACGATGTTGGGAGCCAGCAAACCTGCGCTGATCACCGTCTGCCCGAAGGCGCCAAATTGTGCGGGTGACATCACAAACCAGCCAAGCGGCAGGCAGATCAGCACGACCAAGATCATCGCGGGCAGAATGCGCCGCGCGCGGCGCGCGTAAAAGGTGGCAAAGCAGAATGTGCCGCTGGCCAACTCGTGCCGGATCAGGCGGGTGATCACATAGCCGCTGATCACGAAAAAGATGTCCACGCCAAGATAGCCGCCCGGAACGCCCGCGATCCCCGCATGGTGCGCTAAAATCGCCAGCACGGCCACAGCGCGCAGCCCGTCAATTTCGTTGCGGTGTGCAGGGGGACCGGCCATGGAAACTCGCTTCACTGTTACCGTGCGGGATGTTCCGCACCCACCTGGAACCGCAAGCAAAAGCCCCGCCGATGGCGGGACCTCCTTTCATCCCCGAAAGAAAAGCTCAACGCTTGGCTATTCAGGATGTTCAGTAAATCTGCCGGTTTCATTGCGGTACATGACCCCATAAAAATCTGCCAGATTACGCCCACACCGCAGGTCGCAGCCTTTTCCGCCTTACCCGATGAAAAAGAGAGGCGCAATCAGATCAAGAGCATGGGCCAAGACGACATTGGCAGGGCTCTGCTGAACAAATGTCATGAGAGATTCATCCTGTGACTCCAGTGTGCTAGCTGGGTGGCATGCGCAAACCCACATCCCCTTTTGCGGGTGGTAGGGCTCTCTGCACCTGCTGACCATCCCGTCGCGCAAGAACACCAGCGACCCCGGTACCATCGCCCGCACCGAAGCCCTGCGCGCCCCACGCTGCTTCCGTCGGACCATCTGGCGACGGTGGCGCGGGCACCACCGCGAAAACCGCGTCGAAACCAGGATGCGTTGGGTGAGCCGAAGCTCCGCACAGCGAAACTGTCGGGCCAACATCTGGCCGCGACTGACTTCGAAAGTCAGGTCGCCGGGCTCCAGGTCCGTGCGGCGGTGCTGAACGGCTTCACCGCGCTTGGAATCCACGTCACTGACGTCGTGGGACGGGTCTGTCCGGGGAAACAGGGCGTCCGACCAGAAGCCGATTTGCGCAACAGAACCCGTGTGAGTGAATTCAGTGGGCCGCGACAAAGAAAAAAGGGCTGCGCGATACGCAGCCCTTTGTAATCATTTGATAGTTTAGTTGCTCCGCCCTAGCGTTTGGAGAACTGGAAGCTCTTGCGGGCCTTGGCCTTGCCATACTTCTTGCGTTCCACGACGCGGCTGTCGCGGGTCAGGAAGCCTGCTGCCTTCAAGGCGCCGCGCAGGGCGGGCTCATACAGCTGCAGCGCCTTGGAGATGCCGTGCTTCACCGCACCGGCCTGCCCCGACAGGCCGCCACCGGCAACCGTCGCCATCACGTCGAACTGGCCTTCGACATTGGCCACCGTGAACGGCTGGCGCAGGATCATCTGCAACACCGGGCGGGCAAAATACGCCGCCATTTCCTTGCCGTTCACCACGACCTTGCCGGAGCCCGGCTTGATCCAGACGCGGGCAACCGCGTTCTTCCGCTTGCCAGTCGCATAGGCGCGGCCCAGCTTGTCACGCACGGCGACACGCACCACTGCCGCAACGACGGGAGCAACGGTTCCAACGGCTGATTTCAGATCGTCCAGGGTTTTGATATCGGCCATGCTCATGCGCTCCGGGTGTTCTTGGGGTTCAGCGCTGCGACGTCCAGAACGGTCGGCTGCTGCGCTTCATGCGGATGGGCGGCACCGGCGTAAACCCGCAGGTTGGTCATCTGCACCCGACCAAGGCGGTTGCGAGTAATCATCCGCTCGACAGCCTTTTCCACGACACGCTCGGGGTGGTTGCCTTCCAGCACCTGCCGCGCGGTGCGCTGCTTGATGCCGCCCGGGTGGCCGGTGTGCCAGTAATAAATCTTGTCGTTGCGCTTGTTGCCGGTCATCTGGATCTTGTCCGCATTGATCACGATGACATTGTCACCCATGTCCATGTGCGGCGTGAAGGTCGGCTTGTTCTTGCCGCGCAGGATAGAGGCGACGATCGTGGCAAGACGGCCCAGAACAACGCCCTCGGCGTCGATCAGGATCCATTTCTTGTCGATGTCCGCCGGAGTAGCGGTAAAGGTTTTCATCGGTCGGCTTCCATAAGGATGATCGGGGACTGACCCCGGTGTCTCGGATGCTGGCTTATCGCCGAGGCGGCTTGTCGCGTCAAGTCCAGGGGTCGCAAAAGAATACATTAGTATCAGTGCCTTAGAATGAAGGTATTATTATACCTCACGAATTTGTCGGGCGGCTTTCCCAAATACGCGTGCTTCGGCAAGGTCGCAGCGCTACCGCAGGATCGGCGGCTTGTCCGGCTGCATTCCCGGCGCGGCTGGGCCGTCGGGCACCTCCGGCTCTGGCAGATCGAACCGCAGGGCCACCCGCGCCATTGCGTCCGCCACAGGCCCGCCCGTCATCAGGAATGCCACATCCAGTTCCCCCGCCTCGACGCCCGAAAACACCAGCGCCTCGCTGACCGCTCGCGCCAGCGCCTCCTCCGCCCCCGGGGCCGCATCCAGAAACGCCAGCAGATGCCCGCGCCGGCCCCCCGCGTAGCTCACCCCTGCCAGCAACACACCGGACGCAAGGCCAGCCGCCCGTGCCAGCTTGGCGTCCAGCCCGGTCAACAGCGCTTCGGGCAACCCCTTTGGCGCATGAAACGCCTCGGGTTTGCCTTCCGCCGCCACCGGCCCGGTTTCCAGCGCCAGCGCCAGCCAGTCCAGTGCCTCGGGCGGCAACAGCATCGACGACGGGGCCACCCCAAGGTTGACCCCCAGCCCGATGCCCTGCCCCTTCAGCATCCCCGCGATCACCCGCCCCGGCAGCGCCGCATAAGGCGCGATGCCGCCGGAAAACGCCGACAACCGCTCCTCCCGGTCAAAGATCAGCACCACCGGCCCGCCCTCCAGATCAAACACCCGCGGTGTGACCTGATCGCCCTCGACCTCGCGTTCCAGCAAAAGGATCATCTCGCCATCCGCCAGCCGCTCATAGAACCGCAGACGCAGCGCATCGTTGTCGGGGTCCGCCGACACCGCCGCATGCGCCGCGTCCAGCAAGGTCATCACATCACTCATTCATCACCTCCCGCACCCGCACCCGCACGTCCGGCAGCACCTCTGCCTCGAACCAGGGATTGCGCTTCAGCCACCCCGTATTCCGCCACGACGGATGCGGCAAGGGGATCACACCCCGCGCCGCCGGCCCGCGCCATCCTGCCACAGCCGACGTCACATCGCGCAGCCCCAGATGCCAGCGGATTGCGGCCCCGCCGACCAGCAGCGTCAAGCGCACTGACGCAAGCGCCTCCATCACCCGCGCCCGCCATGTGGCGGCACAGATCGCAGGCGGCGGCAGATCGGCTCCCCGGACGTCATATCCCGGAAAGCAGAACGCCATCGGCACCACGGCCACCCGGGTCAGATCGTAGAACTCTGGCACACTCAGCCCGGTCCAGTCCCGCAACCTCTCGCCGGACCGGTCGGTAAAGGGCCGCCCACTGGCGTGCACCCGCGCGCCGGGTGCCTGACCCGCGATCAACAGCTTCGCACCGGGCCGGAACCAGACCACCGGGCGCGGCGTGTGCCCTGTCACCGTTGCGGCAAACCGCTCCGCACACAGCTGACAGGCCCGGATTTCGTCCGCAACGTCCATCCCTTGATCCTTCGCCGTGCCTGTAAACCGCTGCAAGCCCATCTGCCCATTGCAGCCCCGCAAGACTTCGGTCTAATGCCTCAAGGGGGCAAGACATCTTCCGCTTTCCCTATGACAAATATCCCGCGGGTAGTCCGAAGGGTGTGAAACCTTCCGGGGGCCGACCCCGGGCACCACCTGACCGTGACGGACCCAGCCGATGTACCGAGTGTCTCCCTTCGTCAGCCGTTTCGCCCTTGCCCTGCTGGGCGGGGCACTGATGGCGACCCTCTGGGTCAACGCGGCCCCTGCGTCCTACTACGACAGCGTCGAGTGGCGGCTTTTCGACCTTGTCCTGCCCGCATGGGTTGCACCTCTGCCCATCAGCGTGACCCCCGGGATGGTGGTGTCCGATATCCTGATGGCGTTTTTCCTGGCCTTTCTCGCCAAGGAGCTGTGGGAGGCGCTGATCCTCGAACGCGGCGCGCTGAAGGGGCGGCAGGCGCTGCTGCCACTTGGCCTCACGCTGGGTGGAATGGCAGGTGCGGCACTGGTGTGGATCGTGACGGCCAGCCTGATCGAGACGGCGGAAGAGGCGGGGTTTGCCACCGGATGGCCGTTGCCGCTGGGGTCTGACGTGGTGCTGGGCTATCTGATCGGTCGCCGCGTGTTCGGGCCGGGGCATCCGGCGCTGCACCTCCTTTTGCTGCTGGCCATCGCCACGGATATTCTGGCTCTTCTGGTCTTGGGCATCACCCATCCCAATTTTTCATTGCGTCTGCTATGGCTGATCCTGCCGGTCGCGGCCTCGCTTGGGGTCTGGGCGCTCATTGGCCGACAGCCGCCCGAAGGCGCTTCCGAACGGCGCAAACGGGCCCTGCATCTGCTGTGGCCTTACGGGCTGGCAGGGCTGCTGTCCTGGATCGGCATCGCGGCATCCGGCCTTCCTCCGGCCCTGGGACTTTTGCCCGTCATCCCCGCCATTGCCCATGCGGACCGTAACTTCGGCCTTTTCGCCGAGGCCGAGGGGTTGCTGCAAGACCCGCTCAACCGGCTGGCGCAACTGATGGTCCGCCCCCTGGCGGTGGTGCTGTTCGGCTTTGGCCTGACACGCGGCGGGGTGGACCTGTCGGCCTTTGCCCCGACGACCATGACCACGCTTGCAGCGTTGTGGATCGGTCGGCCGCTGGGGATGGTGATCTTCGGTCTTGGCCTCGCGGCTCTCCTGGGTCTGCGCCTGCCGCCGGGGATTTCGCTGCGCGATATCCTGCGCGTAATCGGGATCATGGCGATGGGCTTTACGGTGCCGGTGCTTGGCCTTGACGGCACGCTTCCCGGTGGCGCCATGCAAGAGGCCGCCCGTCTTGGCCTTGCGATCAGCCTGCTTGCCGGACCGGCGGCGCTGCTGCTGTCCGGGCGCAGACCCGGTGCAAAGGGCCACACTTCCGCGTGACAGGCGGGGGTTGCCACATCGTTGCCCTGCTTGCGCCCTTTCATCGAACCACACTGAATGTTAACTGTCTTCCGGTAGTGCGGAGGCAGAGTGCCAGACCAGCCGGGGGCGTGCAGAGGCCGGAATGATCGAGTTTCAGGATGTGTCCAAGTCCTACTGGACCGGAACCCAGCGCAAGGTGATCCTTGACCGCGCGTCCTTCCGTGTCGAGCTGGGCCAGTCACTGGGCATTCTGGCCGAGAACGGCGCCGGCAAGACGACGATCATCAACATGATGGCTGGGCTGGAAAAACCGGACGAGGGGCGGGTGATCAAGACCTGTCGCGTGTCATTTCCGCTCGGGTTCATGGGCGGCGTCAGCGGCAAGCATTCCGCACATGAAAACTGCCGCGCCATCGCCCGCCTTTACGGCCTCGACCCCGACTATGTCGAAAGCTTCTGTCGCTGGGTCTGCGATCTGGGTGAATACTTCGAGATGCCGCTGGCCACCTATTCCTCGGGCATGCGGTCGCGCTTCAGCTTTTCCCTGCTGCTGGCCATCGAGTTTGACATCTACCTGATCGACGAAGGCATGCCCGCCACATCGGACGCCGCTTTCAACCGCAAGGCGGGCAATATCCTGCGCGAACGGCTGCAGAATGCGACAGTTGTGATCGTGTCACACTCGGCGCAGACATTGCAGAAGTTCTGCAACTCGGCGGCAGTCCTGAAACACGGCAAACTGTACCACTTCGACACCCTTGAAGAAGCGAAAAGCCTCTATGACTACAACACCTAAGGCCACCCGGTTCCACATCCGCCGTCCGCAGCCACCGGCACCGCGGCCCGAACCGGCTGCCAGCCAGCTTTTCGACAATCAGGAGGATGGCTTCGGCGACACCGATTTCCGCAGCCCCCCGCCTCAGGCAGAGACGGCCGGGACCGCCGCCGCCACAGCGATGAAAATCCCCCGCGATGCCCCGGGTGAAGATGTCGAGGCCATCGCTGCCATCGCTGCCGAAGGGCTGACCGGGCGGCAGCTGCGCCGGGCGCGTATGGTCGCCGAAAAACACAAAGTCGTCGCGCGATCCGACTATGAGGCGATCTATCTGCTGCGTCGGGCCGGGATCGACCCGTTCTCGCGGGCCTCGCTTCTGGACATGGTCAGCATGGGCGCCACCCCGGCACCCGAACCCGCGCCCGCCGTCGCACCGCAGGAGGCCCCGATGTTGCAAACCGGCCGTTCGTTGACCGCCCTTCCGGGCGATGTGGTCCGTCTGCCGCAGAAGGTGCAGCCGATCCGCGCGCCGTCCACCGAACAGCGGGCAGAGGTCAACCAGGCCGCTGAAATCCTGCGCATGCAGAAAGATATCGCCCGCCGCCGCCGCCGCAAACTGGCACTTCTGGCGGCCCGGATGTTCGTCTTTGTCTTCCTGCCGACCTTTCTGGCCGGTTGGTACTACTACCAGATCGCTACCCCCCTTTACGCCACCAAATCGGCCTTCGTGATCCAGCAGGCCGGTCCCTCTGGCGGGGGCGGGCTTGGTGGCCTGTTTTCCGGCACCGCCATGGCCAAGTCGGAAGACTCGGTAAACGTGCAGGACTATCTGCAGTCGCGCGAAGCGATGCTGCGGCTGGAAAAAGATGTGGGCTTTCGCAGCCATTTCCAGAACGAAGAGATCGACGCGCTGCAACGGCTTCCGGCAGACGCAAGCCTTGAAAAAGCCTACCGGATCTACAAGAAATTCGTAAAGATTTCTTATGACCCGACCGAAGGCATCATCCGAATGGAGGTGGTCGCCGCCGACCCGCAAACCGCCTCTGCCTGGTCCGAACAACTGATCAACTACGCCGAGGAACAGGTCGATCACCTGACCCAGCGGATGCGCGAAGACCAGATGGAAGATGCACTGGCCAGTCACGAAGAGGCGACGACCTCGCTGCAGACGGCACAGCGCAAGCTGATAGATTTGCAGGAAAAATTCAAGATCCTGTCATCCGAGGCCGAGGTCGGCCTGCTGACCGCGCAGATCTCCGGACTGGAAAACCAGCTGACCCAGGAACGCCTGTCGCTGGCGCAGATGGAGGCCAACGAAAACCCCAACGAGGCCCGGATGGACCCGGTCAAGCGCCGGATCGCCACGCTTGAAACGCAGATCGCCGCGTTGCGTGCCAAAATGACCGAAGGCTCGGTCGGCACGGAAAGTCTGGCGCAGGTGCAGGGCGAATTCCTGATGGCGCAGGCCGACGTGCAGACGCGTCAGCTGATCCTGGCGCAAACCCTGCAGTCGATGGAGGTGGCGCGGACCGAGGCAAACCGTCAGGTGCGTTACCTGTCCGTGTCCGTCAATCCCACCCCCACGGATGAACCTGCCTATCCCCGCGCCTTCGAGAATACGCTGGTCGCCATGTTGATCCTGCTGGGCATTTACCTCATGGTCTCGATGACCGCCGCAATCCTGCGCGAACAGGTCTCGGCTTAAGATCGGATTACCGGTGTGATGACAGACGTAAAAATCGGCGCGCTGACGGTCAGCAATGACCGCCCGCTGCTGGTGATCGCCGGGCCCTGCCAGCTGGAAAGCCTGGATCACGCCCAGATGATTGCGGGCACTATGGCCGAGGCGTGCAAGGCTGCGGGCGCACAGTTCGTCTTCAAGGCCAGTTACGACAAGGCCAACCGCACCTCGCTGAAAGGCCGCCGCGGACTGGGGATTGAGGCGGGCCTGCAGGTTCTGGCCGCGATCCGCGCTCTGGGGATGCCGGTGCTGACCGACGTGCATGACGCGGGTCAGGCGCGAGAGGCGGCAACGGTGGTCGATGTCATCCAGATTCCCGCATTTCTGTGCCGCCAGACCGATCTTCTGCTGGCCGCAGGCGAGACGGGTGCGGTGGTTAACATCAAGAAAGGCCAGTTCCTGGCCCCGTGGGATATGGCCAATGTCGCAGAAAAGGTTGCCTCCACCGGCAACACCCGCATCCTTTTGACCGAACGCGGGGCGAGTTTCGGCTACAACACCCTCGTCGCCGACATGCGCAGCCTGCCGATCCTGGCGCGCACCGGCTATCCGGTGATCATGGACGCCACCCATTCGGTGCAGCAACCCGGCGGGCAGGGCAACTCTTCCGGAGGCCAGCGCGAATTTGCGCCCGTGATGGCGCGCTGTGCGGTGTCGGTCGGCATTGCCGGGGTGTTCATTGAGACTCACGAGGCCCCGGACACCGCCCCCAGCGACGGCCCGAACATGATCCCCCTCTCGCAAATGCCCACGCTGGTGGAGAGTTTGATGGGGTTCGACCGGTTGGCGAAGGCCGATCCGATCCGGGTGTAAGGTCTGGCCATGGTCAAAAAGCCATTGTTGCTTTCTGACCAACTTTTTCGCCTTCATGGGTTGGCTTTGGCGATCCTGTACTTGCTTGGTACCGCAAATCCTTGCCTGGCCCAACAGAGCATCGCTCCATCGACACTCGACTATCTGGACCCCGCCGCGATCAGGGGGGCATATGACACAGCCAAAAGCCAGTGGGAGGATGCACCGAAGGTCGTACTTGATGCCTTTAACGCCGCAGAGGACCGCAAGTTTTACCAGCGCGCGGCGGGCCTATCCACCATGACCGCGAGCGTTGGGCTGTGGTATCCCGAACCGGGTCAACGCGCACGCCTGGCACGCCTGGCTGTCAGTCTGGCAATTGCGAAGGCGCTGACACGCGACGAAATCCTCGACTGGTACGTTCACGCCATCTTCCTCGGTCAAGGATGTTTCGGCGTCGACGGGGCTGCGATCGCGTACTTTGGCAAGGCGACAGACGACCTGACGCTGGCAGAGGCTGCGTATCTTGCCGCATTGGTCCGCTCGCCCACCAGCCTGCACCCCGTCCGCGACGCCGCGCGGGCAGTGGAGCGGCGCAATGGCGTGCTGTCACAAATGGTGCGTGGCGGGTTCATCGCCAAGGACGCCGGGGAGGTCGCAATGAAAGAGCGGCTGATCGTCACGGAACCCTTAGGCAATTGCCAGATAAGATGATGTAGCCATGCGTGTGGGCCATCCCGCCCTCGGCCCGCTGCATACCGGAAAATCGTAGGCCGGGCTTCAGCCCGGCACCCGAAAATCTTAACAAACGCCTAAAACCAAAGTCCAACCCCTTGAAATCCCTTACGGTCCATGGATGTCCACGCGTGGACACCCTCAGGCCACCTGCCCCGCCGCCCAACCGCTCGACCAGGCCCACTGGAAATTGTACCCTCCCAGCCACCCCGTCACATCCACCACTTCGCCGATGAAATACAACCCCGGCACCGCCTTCGTCTCCATGGTCCGCCCATCCAGCGCGTCGGTGTCCACCCCCCCCAGCGTAACCTCGGCTGTCCGGTAGCCTTCAGACCCCACCGGCACCAGCCGCCAGTCCGCAACCATTCCCGCGACCCGGTCCAGCACTGCGCCCGGCACCTCGGCCAGAGGCCCCGTCACCCCCGACACCTCCTCCAGATGCCGCGCCAGCCGCTCTGGCAGCGCGCGCCCCAAGGCCGTCCGCAGCAACCCCCGCCCCGAAGCAGCCTTGGCCGCCCGCAACTCCGCCGCCACATCGCGACCGGGGGCAAGGTTGACCGAAACCGCCTCCCCCTCGCGCCAGTAGCTTGAGATTTGCAGAATTGCCGGTCCCGACAGCCCGCGATGAGTGAACAGGACCGCCTCGTCAAACCCCTGCCGTCCACAAGACACCCGCGCCTCTGCTGCGACCCCGGCCAGCGGCACCATCCAGTCCAGTTCCTGTGCTGCAAAGGTCAGCGGCACCAGTCCGGGCCGGATCTCCACCAACGGCAACCCGAAGCTTTCAGCCACCCGGTACCCATACCCCGTTGCCCCCATCTTCGGAATCGACTTGCCGCCCGTCGCCACCACCACCGATGCCGCCCCCTGCGGCCCCCGCGCCGTCTCTACCACAAAGCCGGCAGCACCCCGGGTTACGGCCCCAAGCTCGCAGCCTAGCCACAGCACGACCCCGGCGCTCTCCATGTCCCGAACCAGCATGTCCACGACCTGCTTCGCCGAGCCGTCGCAGAACAGCTGACCCAGCGTTTTCTCATGCCAGGCGATCCCCGCAGCTTCCATCCGCGCGATGAAATCCCACTGGGTGAACCGTTTCAGCGCCGACAGGGCAAAGCGCGGGTTCTTCGACAGGAACCGGTCCGCCGCGATGCCGAGGTTGGTGAAATTGCACCGCCCGCCGCCCGAAATCCTGATCTTCTCGCCCGGGGCCTTGGCGTGATCCACGATCAGCACGCGCCGCCCGCGACGTCCCGCCTCGATTGCGGCCATCATGCCCGCAGCCCCGGCACCAAGAATGATCACGTCCCATTGCATCGTTGTGTCCTAACGTTGCCCCTCGCGCCGGACAAGCTGCGAAAATCGCACGCTTCCCCCTTGCACCCCCCGGACCGCTTCGCTAAACACCGCCGCACGGTTGGGGCGTCGCCAAGTGGTAAGGCAGCGGTTTTTGGTACCGCCATTCCCAGGTTCGAATCCTGGCGCCCCAGCCAAACCTCCGCACAGTCAGGCCGAGCAAAAGAAAGCCAACCGACGTGAGCATCCGCACCCTTGCCATCGCCGCCCTGCTGCCTCTTTGCGCCTGCGTATCGACCAGCCGCATGCAGTTGTACCCGCTGGAAGGCGAGATCGCCAATTCCGACCCGACGCTGGTGATCGAGGCGGTGGCGAAGAATACCAGTGGCACTTCTGGCCCGCTCAGCTTCCGGCTGCCCGAACGCGGCAAATGCGAAGGCACGTGGAGCTCGTTGACCCCCAAGACCGTCTCCCGCTCCAAGGGTCTGGCGCTTACGTGGAAGAAAACCGGCGGCGAGGTTGGGTCGGAAACCGCCACCGTCGCAGGCGTCAACAACGGCGAGATTTATGCCGTCTGTTCGGACGGCACCCGGGTGCAGGGCACGTTTGTCATCGGCAGCGGCACCGCCAGCGGCACCGGGAGGGCCAGCGATACCAACGGTAACCTCTACAAGCTGTTGTTCTAGCAGGCACTTGGGCGCGACGCCGCTCCCACCAAAGTCGCCGCTCGCGAGGACGAACCATCTTTTTTTGGGGCTCGCGGGACGCAGAGGCGCATTTTCTGGCGGTAAGGGGCGGTGATCCTCAGTGCCAGCCAAACTTTCGATCAAACCTGTCAATGCCAAGCCCGCTGATTGATTATGGTGGATCGGTCGCCTCCTAGAAGCTGCCAGTATTCATTGTTTCCGGGCCATTGCTCCAGCCGTTCTTGCCCTTGACGGTTTATTCCCGCAGCTCTTCCGGTGGCGATTCAGGTTCTGCAAAGACAGCCGAAGCAAACGCAAGCGGCGTAAAGGCTGCCACAATCATATGAAAATGGGTCTTGGTCTTCAATCCCACCACCCAAGTGGAGAGGACTTTCCTCCTACGGGAACTGATCATGCCTGATGCGTGTCTGGGGGCTTTATCTTTTCGTTTTGGGAAACAGTCTGTTTCCAGAAATTCGGCCGTTCCCGAAGACGGGTCTAACGCAGCCCCAAAGACCGCCGCCCGATGGCGCTGATCGACACCGCGACAAGGATGATCGCCCCCACAAGCACCTCGCGCAGATAGCTGTCGACCTGCAACTGCGTCAGCCCGTTGTCCAGCACACCCAACACCACCACCCCCGCAAGGGTCGCCAGAACGCGCGGCTGACCGCCCGGTGTCATGGTCATCCCCAGAAAGACCGCTGCAATCGCGGCCAGCATCAGACCGTCACCCTGCGTCGGGTTGGCCGAGGCCACGCGCGACGCATACATCAACCCGGCCAATGCAGCCCCCGCCCCGGTAAACAGAAAGGCCGTCAGGCGAAGGCGCACAACCTTGACCCCGGCCAGCCGGGCCGCCTCCATGTTTCCACCGATTGCGTAGAGACGGCGGCCGTAAGCCGTCTGCTCCAGCACCACCCAGATCACCGCGACCACGCCCAGCGCCAGGACCGACAACCATGGCAGAACCGCTGGCTTGTCTGCAATCGTCCCCAACGCCATCCCGCCTTTCGCAAAGCCCGAGAACGCATCCGGAATGGCCTTGCCCGAGATGGTCTTGCCGCCAGAGACCATGAACGCTGCCCCGCTGAAGATGGTCAGCGTTGCCAGCGTTGCCACGAAGGGCAAAATCCCCAGCAGGCTCACCAGCGCCCCGTTCAGTGCGCCGCCCAGAAGCCCCACCATCAGCGCGCCCAGCAGTGCCACCGGCACGCCGTACCCCTGCACGAACAGCACCGCCGCGACCACACCGGCCAGCGAGGCCATCGCCCCCACAGACAGATCGAAATCCCCAATCGCCATCACCACCGTCATTACACTTGCCACCACGATCAGCATCGACAATTGCTGGCTCATGTTCAGCCAGTTGCGTGCCGTCATGAACGTGCCGGGCAACAGCACCCAGAACAACAGGATGATCCCGGCCACCCCGATCAGCGTGCCATAACTGCGCAAGCTCTGACCCATTCAGGCGGCCTCCCCCTCGTAAATCGCCGCCAGTAGCGCCGCCTCGGTCAGCGCCTCCGCGGCCATCTCCCGCGCGATCCGCCCAGCCTGCAACAGCGCGATCCGGTCACAGAGCCCGATCAGTTCCGGCAGATCGGACGAGGCGACAATCACCGCCACCCCCTGATCCGCCAGCCCCCGGATCAGCGCATAGATATCCGCCTTCGCCGCCACATCCACCCCGCGCGTCGGCTCATCCAGCAACAAGACCCTTGGCCACCCCGCCAGCGCCCGCGAAAACAGCACTTTCTGCTGATTGCCGCCCGACAGTTCCGCCACCGGCTGGCTGGCCCCCCGCGCCTTCAGCCGCACCTTGGCCGCCCGGTCCGCCACAACCCGCCGCTGCGCTGCGTGATCCAGAAACCCCGCCCGGGACAGGGCTCGCAGATGCGGCAACACCACGGTCCGACCCAGCCCTTCGCGCAGCATAACCCCCTCCGCCCGCCGGTCGCGCGGCACGTACGCCATCCCCGCCGCCCAGGCCGCCTCCGGGGTCGCTGCCACAGCAACCCCGTCCACCAGCACCCGGCCCCGCCTCGGCACCGCCCCGATCAGCGCCTTCAGCAGCGCATTGCGCCCCGACCCGGACAGCCCGGCCAGCCCCAGCACCTCGCCCGCTCGTACCGCAAGTGTTACCGCTGCCAAAGGTGGCGCACACATCGCTTCCACCTCCAGCACAACCGCACCCGTGACCCCGCTCCGCGCCGGAAACAGCGTGCCAAGCTCCCGCCCGGTCATGTCGAAAATGATCCGGTCGCGGTCCATCGCCGCGCGATCCACGGTCGAAACAAGCGCCCCGTCACGCAGCACCGTCACCCTGTCCGCCAGCCGCATCACCTCATCCATCCGGTGCGAGACGTACAGCACCCCCGCCCCCCGCGCGACCAGCCGCCCGATCACCGCGAACAGCCGCTCCGCCTCCGGCTGCGTCAGTGCCGCCGTCGGCTCGTCCAGCACATAGAGCCATGGCTCCGGCCCCTCCCCGGCAATCACCGTCGCCGCGATCCGCACCAGCATCCGGTCGCCCGGCCCCAGGCCCGCCATCCCCGCGCGCGGGTCGATATGCCCGATCCCCAGCTGCCCCAGCGCCACACCTGCCGCCCGATACAGCCGACGCCAATCGACCAGCCCCCAGCGCTGTGGCAAAGGGTGCGCCAGATGCATGTTTTCCGCCACCGACAACCCCGGCACCACCTGCACTTCCTGATGCAGGAACCGGAGCCCCGCCGCCGCCGCATCTTGAGGCCCGGTCAGCCGCAGGGCCACCCCGTCCAGCGTAAGCTGCCCCGCATCCGCCCGCTCCAGCCCGGCCAGCACCCGGATCAGCGTGCTTTTGCCCGCACCATTTTCGCCCATCAGGGCGTGAATCTCGCCGCCCTGCAAAGACACCGATGCCGACCGCAAGGCCAGAGTCGCCCCGTAAGCCTTTGCCACACCTTCTAAAACCAGATGGCGCATAATTTTTCTGTTCACAAATATCCCCGCCGGAGGCTCCGACGTAGCCACCGAAGCCTCGCCATGGGATTATTCCGCCGCGTTGGCCGAAGTGATCAGCTTCGTCGGCACATAGATCATGGCGGCCTTCAACGTCTCACCGCCCAGCACCCGCGCGACCGTATCCGCCGTGGTCCGGCCGATCCCGGCAAAGTCCTGCGCGACCGATGCCTCAAAGCTGCCCCCCGCCGCAATCGCCTCGCGCGCCTGTGGGTTGGCGTCGATGCCGGTGATCACGATCCCCTCAGCTCCGCGCCCCGCCGCCTCGATCGCCTGCAGCGCGCCCAGCGCGGGTTGGTCCCACGCCGCCCAAACGGCCTTGATCGACCCCGGATCCGGGTTCGCGGCCAGCACCGCCTCCATCTTGGCCCGCGCGTCCGCAATGCCGCCGTCCGATACGTCGGGCGTAATCCGGTCCAGCACCTTGATGTCGGGATGGTTGGCAAACACCGCATCCGCCACCACGCCGCGCACCTGCACCGGCGGGAAGGCGTCAAAGGTGAACATCACCACATTTCCCGCCTCGCCGATCCGGTTCGCCACATAGACCGCCGTTTCCGCCGCCATGGCGTAACCGTTCGAGGTGATGTTGGCCTTGATCCGCGGATCAGCCCCTGCATCCATCCCGAACACCGGAATGCCCGCCGCCACCGCTGCGTCCAGCCCTGTGCCCACCTGCGCCGGATCCACGTTCAGCACGATGGCGTTCACCCCTTGCGCCGACACGTCCTCCATCCGGCTGATCACGGCGGCCACATCGCCCGCCGTGTCGATGACATTGACCTCCCAGCCCAGTTCCTTGGCCCGCGCCTGAAACGCCTCGACATAAAACTGCGTGCCGGGCTGCGCGAGGTAAGGCGTGATCACTGCGATCTTTTCGCCGTCCGCAAAAGCCGCGCCCGCCAGCCCCGTCGCCAGAAGCAGCCCTGCCACAGCGCGGCGGGTGAATGAATAGGCCATGATGACGTCCCCCAGACTTGTCCGTTGCCTTTGAAACTCTGGCAGGCGAAACTCGACCCGTCTAGGGAAATGAGGGGGCGTCTCGTTGGACAATGCGGTCCTGATCGGCGTCGACGTTGGCACCACCTCGGTCAAGGCGGTGATGCTGACTGCGACCGGCCAGCGCCTCGCCGATTTCAGTGCCAGCTACCCCACCCACCGCGAAGCCCCCGACCGGGTGGAGCAAGACCCCGACGACTGGCACCGCCTTGTCCTCACAGCGCTGCAAAGCTTTGCCGACCGGCCCGAGGCGGGGCGCGTCCGCGCGCTTTGCCTGACCTCGCAGGTCAACACCCATGTGTTCACCGATGCCATGCTCACCCCGCTCCATCCCGCCATCGTCTGGCAAGACAGCCGCGCCGCTGCCGCTGGCGCGCGGCTGGATGCACGCGTGACCCCGGCACAAAAGACTGCATGGCTTGGCGCGCCGATCCCCATCGACGCCAGCCACGCCCTTGCCCGCATGGCCTGGATGCGTGCCAAACACTCCGATATCTGGAAAGCCACCGCGCATATGCTGCTGCCGCGCGATTACCTTCTGGCCCGCCTGACCGGGACGATCATCGCCGATCCGATGTCCGCCGTCGGCCTCGTCACCCCGGACCTCACCTATGCCGAAGACCTGATCGCCCTCCTGCCCGGCGCGCGCCGCCGCCTTGCCCCGCTGCAAGACCCGCTGTCGGTCGCAGGCCGCATCCTGCCCAGCCAGCCCTTTGCCGGAACCCCCGTCGTCACCGGAATGATGGACGCCTGGGCCAGCCTGTTCGGCCTTGGTGCCGCCTCCGAAGGGCAGGCAATGTACCTGTCCGGCACGTCCGAAGTGCTGGGCCTGATCAGCCACACCCTCACCGGCGCGCCGGGTGTCATCACCTTCCCGCCGTGGCGCGGCATCACCCTGCATGCGGGGCCGACGCAAGCCGGCGGGGCCTCTCTCGACTGGGTGGCGCGGCTTTTGGGGCAGGATGCGGGCCCCCTCGCCGCCCATGCCGCCCCGATCACCCGACACAGTCCGCTGTTCCTGCCGCACCTGCAAGGCGAACGCGCGCCTTTGTGGGATGCCACCGCGCGTGGCACCTTCGCGGGGCTGACCACTGCGACCGGCCCCGCCGAACTCACCGCCAGCGTGATGGAAGGCGTCGCCTTCTCGGCCCGTCTGGCGATGGAGGCGTTGCAACGGTCGGGCGCGATGATCCCCTCGCAAATCCAGACCGGCGGGGGCGGAGCCGCGTCAGACCGCTGGTGCCAGATCCGCGCCGATGTGTTCGGTCGCACCTTTCTGCGGGTCGAGGGCCGCGATCCCGGCGCGCTGGGGGCCGCCGTCATGGCGGGCGTCGGCGCAGGCATCCTGCCCGACCTCGCCCAAGCCGCAGCTTCAATGATCCGTACCGACCGGGTGTTCGAGCCTGACCGACAGGCAACTGCCCTTGCCGACGACCGTTTTGCCCTCTGGCAGCAGCTGTACGCGCAGGTTCGCCCGATCAACGAACGTCTGGTCTAGCCCCGGCCTGCCAGCCCTTCGGCCAACAGACCCTGCACCACATCCATCGGCACGTCCTCGGCCACGAACGCCTCGCCGATCCCCCGCGCCAGAATGAACCGCAGCCGCCCGTCCACCACCTTCTTGTCCTGCCCCATCAGCGCCACCAAAGCCTCCGCTTCCGGCAGATCGCCCGGAATATCCGCAAGGTCCACCCGCATCCCCATCGCCGTCAGATGCGCCCGCACCCGGCTCGGCTCCTCCTGCGAACACAGGCCCAGCCGCGACGACAGTTCGAACGCCAGCGCGCAGCCGATCGCCACGCCCTCGCCATGCAACAGCCGGTCCGAATACCCCGTCGCCTTTTCCAGCGCATGACAGAAGGTGTGGCCAAGGTTCAAAAGCGCCCGCTCGCCCTCCTCCGTCTCGTCCCGGCTGACGATGCCCGCCTTCATCTCCACCGACCGCGTCACCGCCTGCAACCGCGCGGCCCGGTCACCAGACCGCAAGGCCGGGCCGTTGACTTCCAGCCACTGAAAGAACCCGGCATCCCCCAAAAGCCCGTACTTCACCACCTCGCCGTACCCCGACAGGAAATCCCGCACTGGCAGCGTGTCCAGCACCCCGATATCCGCCAGCACCAGCGATGGCTGATGAAACGCGCCCACCAGATTCTTGCCCTGCGCGGTGTTGATCCCGGTCTTGCCGCCCACTGAACTGTCGACCTGCGCCAGCAGCGTCGTCGGCAGCTGCACGAACCGCACCCCGCGCCGCAGCACGGCGGCGGCAAACCCCACCAGATCACCGATAACCCCACCGCCGAACGCGATGACCACATCCCGCCGCTCGACCTTTTGCTCCAGCAGCCACTCAGCGCAGTGCGAGAACTCCACCCAGCCCTTGGTCCCCTCGCCCGGTGGCAGCGCCAGCGAAGCAACCGCAATCCCCTCCGCCGCGAATGCTGCCTGCAGCCGCGCCAGATGCGCAGAAGCCACCGTCGCATCGGTTACCACCACCACCCGGCGACGCGTCAGCAGGGGCGCGATTTCCACGCCCGCCCGGTCGATCAGCCCTTCGCCGATCCGCACCTCATAGGACCGCGCGCCCAGATCGACCGAAACCCTGTTCACGCCTTAACCCTCCAACACATCCGGCCGCGTCCGCAGCGCCGCGACCACCCGGCCCGCCATGCCTTCGACCGACAGGTCCGCCGCCGCATCCACCACCAGATCGGCCTCGGCATAGAAGGGAAGCCGCGCCTCGTAAAGCGTGCGCAACGTCTCGCGCGGGTTGGGCGTGCGCAGCAAGGGGCGCGTCGTCTTGTGGCGAACCCTTTGCCACAGAAGTTCCAGATCGGCGCGCAGCCAGACCGACACGCCCACCTCATGCACCAGCTGCCGGTTGCCCGTCGCCAGAAACGCGCCGCCTCCGGTTGACAGGACGCAAGGATTGCCGCGCAACAGCCGAGCGATCACTTCGGTCTCACGCGCCCGGAAAAACGCCTCGCCATCGCGCTCGAAAATCTCGGCGATGGTCCGGTCGGCGGCCCGCACAATCTCGTCGTCAGAATCGCTAAACTCCACGCCAAGCACGCGGGCAAGCGCCGTTCCAACGGCGGTCTTGCCTGCGCCCATCATGCCCACCATCACCACTGTCTTCTGAAGCCGGCTCATTCCGCCCTTCCAAAGCCCCAACCCTGCGGCAAAGCCCCGCCGAAGGGAAATAATCTGCCCTGAATGGCGTGAACTTACGACGAATGCTATATACATTCGCACCGGAACCCGTTTGGTGCCAATCACGAGCCGGGTAAAGACAAGACACGGGGGGCACGAACCCACCGGTCACGGGCAGATGAAGAAAGGCTGAACGATGGGACGGATCATCAAAGCAATCGCGGTGCTTGTGGTATTCGGCTTTGTCGGGCTGACCGCCTATTCCTATCTTGGTGATCTGGCGCCTGTTCAGGGCGAGGTAAAGAAGCCTGTGGTGTTGAATGCGGATTAAGGCTGCCAGTTTCGCGGTGCTTGGCCTTCTGGCAACGTCGTTTCCCCTGCGGGCGCAGGAGGAAGGGCCCCTTTCCGCCATTGACTGGCTGTCGCAGTCGATCACGACACCCGCGTCTGCTGCACCGGGCGGCGGCACGGCGATTGACGAACCTCCCGTCACGGATGGCGGTGCACTGCCGGAGCCGGTGGCGACGACCGTGCTGGACGGCCCCTCGCCCGACAGTGTCGGACTGATCCCGACCAATGTGTCCGGGCTGCCCCGCAAGCTTTGGGGTGCCGGGCTTACGCTTGAGATTGCAGCCCGCCTGACGGCCGATCACACCGATACCCTGCCCGCGTTGCGGCAGTTGTTTCTGACCCTGCTGCTGGCAGAACTGGAAGCGCCGGTCGATGCCGGCGGGCGTGGCGACCTGTTGCTGGTCAGAATCGACAAGCTGCTGGCACTGGGGGCGCTTGAACAGGCCGCTGCCCTGATCGACGCCGCCGGGGCCAACACGCCGGCCATGTTCCGCCGCGCCTTTGACGTGGCGCTGCTGACCGGGGCCGAAGACCGCGCCTGCGAGGCGATGCAGTCGGCCCCCGATCTTGCGCCCACGCTGCAGGCGCGGATCTTCTGCCTTGCACGCTCGGGCGATTGGGACACTGCCGCACTGACCCTGCGCACCGCCGAAGCACTTGGCCAGATCAGTCCCGATCAGGTGCATCTGATGTCGCGTTTTCTGGACCCGGATCTGTTTGAGGGCGAGCCTGCCCCGGTTGCACCAAAGCCGGTCACACCTCTGGACCTGAAAATGTTCGAGGCCATCGGCGAGCCTTTGCCCACGGACGGCCTGCCGGTCGCCTTTTCCTATGCCGATCTGGGCACCCAGTCCGGCTGGAAGGCACAGATCGAGGCGGCCGAGCGGCTGACCCGCGGCGGCACCATCGCGCCGAACGTCATCCTCGGTCTGTACACGGAACGCCAGGCCGCCGCCTCTGGCGGGGTCTGGGACCGGGTTGATGCGTTTCAAGAATTCGATGCCGCACTGACATCCGGGGACCCAGCCCGTGTCACGCGGACCCTGCCCGCCGCCTGGGCCCGGACGCAGGAAGCAGAACTGGAAGTGCCATTCGCCGTTCTGTTCGGTCGGTCGCTGATGGAAGTGCCCTTGACCGGCGAAGCAGCGGCAATCGCCTTCCGCGTCGCCCTTTTGTCGCCGCAGGCCGAGCTGGTGGCCAGCCGACATCAGCCTTCGGGTCCGACCGAAGTCTTTCTGGCAGCACTTGCAAAGGGTGATCTGACAGGCACGACCGCCCCCGACAGCCTTGGCCGCGCCATCGTCGACGCGTTCCGTACGCCCGTACCTTCGGCTGAGGCGAAGGCTCTGCTGGACGGCAACCGCGCGGGCGAGGCGATTCTGGTGGCCATCGACAACATCGGGCGCGGGGTGCAGGGCGATTTGCGCGGCGTGACCGAAGGGCTGTCACTGCTGCGTCTGGTCAATCTCGAAAGCGTCGCCCGGCGCACCGCGCTGGAACTGATGATCCTTGAACGCCGGGGCTGAGCCATGCCTGCGCCACCCGACAGCCGCTGGATTTCCACCTTTCTGGACGCACAAGCCGCCGATGTGGGGGCCGCGCGGAACACCTTGCTGGCTTACGGTCGCGACCTTGTGGATTACTCCGGGTGGCTGGCGCGGGGCGACCGCACTCTTGCCAGCGCCGACCGCGACACTGTCGAGGCCTATCTTATCTTCTGCGACGCTCAGGGCCTGTCCAAGGCCACCCGCGCCCGCCGCCTGTCGGCGATCCGCCAGATGTACCGCTTTGCCTTTGACGAAGGCTGGCGCAGCGACAATCCTGCGGTACGGATCACCGGCCCTGGCAAGGTGCAGCGCCTGCCAAAGACCCTGACAACGGACGAGGTCTCCCGCCTGATCGGCGCAGGCACCGACAAGGGCCGCACCCCCGCCGAGCGGTTGCGCAATGCCGCCCTGTTCGAGCTTCTTTATGCCACCGGCATGCGGGTGTCCGAACTTGTCACCCTGCCTGCCGCTGCCGTGCGCGGCGATCCGCGGATGATTCTGGTGCGCGGCAAGGGTGACAAGGAACGCATGGTGCCTTTGTCTGCCCCCGCGCGCGCGGCGCTCGCCGCCTGGCTTGTCCACCGCGATGCGGGCGAAGAGGCCGCACGTCTGGCCGGACAACCGGTGTCAAAGTTCCTGTTCCCCGGGCCGGGGGCAGCCGGACACATGACCCGCCAGCACTTTCACCTGATGGTCAAGGACAGCGCCGCGCTGGCCGGCATAGACCCGGCCCGTGTCACACCGCACACCCTGCGCCACGCCTTTGCCACCCACCTGCTGGCAGGCGGCGCCGATCTGCGGGTGATCCAGACCCTGCTGGGCCATGCCGATATTGCCACGACCGAAATCTACACGCACGTCCTGGATGATCACCTGAAAGACCTGGTCCTGACCCGCCACCCCCTTGCCCGCCCCCCCCTTGCGCGCCCCCCCCGCGCCCGCCCCCCCCGCGCCCGCAAGGTCTGATCCCCCGCACCCAACCCGATGGAAGCCATGCCGTTCGATTTGCTAGACACCGCCTTCTGGGTCACCACCGCCGCTATTCTGGCGCTTCTGGTGATGTCCGCATTCTTCTCCGGCTCCCAGACGGCGCTGAGTGCTTCGTCGCGGTCCAAGCTGAAGGGACAGGCCGACAAGGGATCGTTTGGAGCAAGGTCGGCGATGATCGTCACCGAAGACCGTGAAAAGATGATCGGAGCCCTGCTCTTGGGCAACAATATGGTCAACATCCTGTCGGCATCACTGGCGACGGCGCTTCTTACCCGGGTCTTCGGCGGTGCCGGCATCGCGATTGCCACCTTCGTGATGACCGCCCTGATCCTGATCTTCGGCGAGGTCCTGCCCAAGACTGTCGCCATTGGCTTTCCCGAATCTGTTGCCACCCGGGTCGCTCCGGTCGTCCGGCTGTTCATCTGGCTGTTCTCTCCCGTTGTGGCGCTTGTCCGGGTTCTGGTCCGGGCCATCCTGCGCCTTGGCGGCCTGAAGGCCGATCCGGGGGGGCAGATGCTGGCCTTGCGCGAAGAGATCGCCGGGGCCATTGCGCAAGGCCATTCCGAAGGGGCGGTGGAAAAGGAAGACCGCGACCGGCTGCTGGGGGCCCTGGACCTCAGCGACCGTACCGTTGACGAAATCATGCGACACCGCCGCCAGATCGAGATGATCAACGCCGACCAGTCCCCCGACCAGATCATCACCCAGGTCCTCGCCTCGCCGCACACCCGCCTGCCGGTCTATCGCGGCACTGACGAGGACATTCTGGGCGTCGTGCATGCCAAAGACCTTTTACGCGAAGTGGACCGGTTGGTGCGGGGCGAGGCGGGCACGGTCGACGGCATCCGGCATCTCGACATCGTCAAAGTGGCGATGAAGCCCTATTTCATCCCCGACACCACATCCCTTGACGAACAGATGCGCGAGTTTCTGAAACGGCGCACCCATTTCGCGCTGGTGGTCGACGAATATGGCGGCTTGCAGGGGCTGATCACGCTGGAAGACATTCTGGAAGAAATCGTCGGCGACATCACCGATGAATTCGACGTGGTCCTGAAGGATTCGCTGCTCAGCCGGTCCGAGGACGGCGGCTACCTGATCGACGGCGCAATGACGATCCGCGACCTGAACCGCGCCACCGACTGGCGGCTGCCGGATATCGAGGCAAACACCATCGCCGGACTGGTCATCCATGAAGCGCAGATGATCCCGACCGAGGGCCAGGTGTTCAGCTTTCACGGCTTTCGCTTCGAAGTGGTGACCCGGCGGGAAAACCGGATCACCCGGCTGAAGCTGCGCCCCCTCTGAGCGGCGGTTTACAAACGGAGCGGCGTGCCGCCGCACGATGTTAGTGTCGCCTGCACGGCCAAGGCCGCTTGGCTCCGCGCGCCCTGCAGCACTCGGCGCGGGGGCAACGCTCAAGCGGGAAATCGGCTCAGGCCAGTTTGCGCGTTGCAACCGGTTGGTCCCGGTGCCCGGCCCATTCCGCCACCGCCCTGCCAAAGGCATGAAACAACGGGCGTGATACCGGATCGCCTGCCGCATTCCATTCCGGGTGCCACTGCACCGACAGGGTAAACCCGGGCGCATCCCTGACATAGATCGCCTCGGGCGTGCCGTCCGGGGCCTGACCATCGATCACGATCCCCGCAGCCGCACGCGCAATGCCCTGACCGTGCAGGGTGTTGGTCATAACTTCCCGCGCGCCCAAGAGGCGGTGAAAGGGGCCGTCCTCGCTGAACGTCACGCTGTGTCGCAGGGCGAACTGTTCCTCCAGCGTGCCCTCCGGCGGCATCCGGTGGTTCATCCGCCCCGGAAGATCGCGTATTTCCGGGTACAACGTGCCACCCAGCGCCACGTTCACCTCCTGAAACCCGCGGCAGATGCCAAGGAACGGCTGGCCGCGTTCAACGCAGGCGCGGATCAATGGCAGCGTCACCGCATCCCTGCACCGGTCGAAACAGCCGTGCGCCGGGGTCTCTTCCTCGCCATACTCGCTTGGGTGCACATTGGGACGGCCGCCGGTCAGCAGGAACCCGTCGCAAAGGTCCAGCAATTCGTCGACCTGCACATAGCGCGGATCGGACGGGATGATCATGGGCAGGCACCCGGCCACTTCGGCCACAGCGGCCGAATTCATCGTTCCCCCGGAATGCACCGGATATCGGTAATTGATCATATAGCTGTTGCCAATGATCCCCACGACGGGACGACGGCTGGGACTGCGGGACATGCTTGGTGCCGGACCTGATTGCAACTGACCGCAACCATAGACCCGCATCCCCCGGTCTGGAAGAGGCCAGTCCCGCACAACAGCCCTCTTGCCCTGCACAGTGCCTCAATTTCGGGCAGCCATCACGTCGAGGTGTCTTGGCTTCCCGCCATGGGAAGCTGCAACTCGGGCTTTATCCAAAGGAGCACATCATGACCCCACGCCATCCTGCCCTTGTTGTCCTGTTGGCAGCAGGCGCTGCCCTGCCGCTGATCGCGCTGCCCGTGATCGCGCAGGACACCGATCACTCCGGTCACGCAATGACAGGGATGGAAAGCCCGGCCACCAAAGCCTTCATGGCAGCCAACATGAAGATGCACAGCGACATGACAATCCAGTTCACCGGCAATCCCGACGCCGACTTCCTCCGCGGCATGATCCCGCACCATCAGGGCGCCGTGGATATGGCCCGGATCGTGCTGGAGCACGGCAGCGACCCGGACGAGAAGGCCTTCGCCGAAAAGATCATCGCCGCCCAAGAGGCCGAGATCGCGTGGATGACCGACTGGCTGGCAAAGAACGGCGGCTGATACCCCTTGGCTCCCGCCCCCCGATGTGATCCTTTTTCCACAAAGAGGGGGCCGCCATGCATATCCTGATCCTCGGTGCTGCCGGCATGCTGGGGCGCAAGCTCACCGCAGCTATCGCCGCCGGTGCCTTGCCCCACACCCGGTTGACCCTCGTCGATGTGGTGGCACCGCCGCCTGTCGCCGGGGCCACCAGTCTTGCGTTGAACCTGACCGATCCTGCAAGCCCAGCCACCCTTCTCACCCATCGCCCGGACCTGATTTTCCACCTTGCCGCCGTCGTATCTGGCGAAGCTGAGGCCGATCTGGCCAAAGGCTACGCCACCAACCTTGACGCCTCCCGCGCCCTGTTCGATGCCATTGCGGCGATCCCCGATTACCACCCGAAAGTCATCTTCGCCTCATCGCTCGCCGTCTTTGGCGCGCCTTTCCCGAAGGTGATCCCCGACGATTTCCACCTGACCCCCCGCACCAGCTACGGCGCACAAAAGGCGATGACGGAACTTCTGCTCTCCGACTACTCCCGCCGCGGCATCCTTGACGGCATCGCCATCCGTCTGCCGACGATCTGCATCCGCCCCGGTGCGCCAAACCGTGCCGCCTCGGGCTTCTACTCGTCGATCCTGCGCGAACCACTGAACGGCCTGCCCGCCACCCTGCCCGTGCGCGACACCCTGCGCCACTGGTTCGCCAGCCCCCGCGCCGCCACCGGCTTCTTCCTCCGCGCCGCCACGCTGGACACCACCCAACTCGGCCTCACCCGCGCCCTCACCATGCCCGGCCTATCGGCAAGCGTGGCCGAGATGATCGAGGCGCTGCGCCGCACCGCAGGCCAAACCGCCGTCAACCTGATCACCCATGCCCCCGACCCGGCAATCCAGGCCATCGTCGAGCCCTGGGCCGAAGCGTTCGAGACGACCCAGGCCCGCGCCCTCGGCTTTAGCGCCGAACAAAGCTTCGACGACATCATCCGCATCCATCTGGAAGACGACCACCCAACCCCTTCAATTTAGTTCAAATCTTCTTGCTCTTTTGAGAAATACTCCACGGGGGGTGCGGGGGTGTGAAACACCCGCGGGCCAGCCGCAAGCGTGCCGCCACCATTCGCGTCCGGTCCCGCTCCGGCCCGTGCCCGCCTAGGATCAACCGGCAATCCAACCCGCAAAACCGCTGCATCGTCACCAGATAGTCTGTCACCGACCCGCCCAGCGGATCGTCCAGCAAATCATTGTCATAAATCGCGTCACCCTCGCCCAACACCCGGTCAACAGTGCGGGCCGCAACGTCCAGTCGGCAATCAGATGCCCCGGCCCCGGCGGCGTGGTCAGAATATCCGCCCAGCCCGCCAACCCATTGGTAAAGGCCTCCGACCCCGGCCGCTCCGCACAACCAGCACGTTCCACCAGGTGCCCCAACCGCTCGGCAAACTGATGAAACCCGCCGATGTGATCGACATGCGGATGGTTCGCCACCGCCACCACCGGCTTGTCCGTCAAAGGCAAAGCCCGCCACGCCGGCAATACGCCACAGCCGAACTCCAGCCGCAAATCCCGCGCGCGACCCCGCACCGTCACCATTGCCGCAGATCATCGAATCCACTGCCGGTTCCAGCAGAAGAACACCCCCGGCTCCAGTTCCCGCGTCGCAAACCACATCGCCGCTCCCCCCTGCCGCCGCGCAATAATGCCGTGCAACCGCCCCACACTCAGCGCGCGCACCCCGACATCAACCCAGCCTTCCCACCACCCAATCCCTCCTCTAGGCTGCAGCAACATCGAGAGAACCTTCATGCCCCCTTCTGCCACCGCCCCCCGCCCGATGCTTGGCGTCGGGCTCATGCTTGCCGCCATGGCGATCCTGCCGTTCATCGACGTGCTGGCAAAATTCCTCGGCCAGCAGGGCATGCCGATCCTGATGATCGTCTGGGCGCGGGCGTTGTTCGGCGGGTTGATGACGCTGCCCTTCGCCCTCCGCGCCGAAGGAGCGCGAACCTTCCGCCCGGCCCGGCCCCTTCACCATCTCGCCCGCGCCGGGCTGCTGTTCACCGCGACATTCCTGTTCTTTCAGGCGCTGAAGCACCTGCCCATCGCCGATGCGCTGGCGATCTTCTTCGTCAATCCGCTGGTCATCGTGATCCTGTCGGCGCTTGTCCTGAAGGAAAAGGTCGGACCCCGCCGCTGGGCCGCCGTGGCGGTGGGGTTTCTCGGCACGATGATCATCATCCGCCCCGGCATGGTGGCGATGAACCCCGGCACCCTCTACGCCCTTGGCGCCGGGGCAGCGCTCGGTGGCTATTTCGTGATGACCCGCCATATCGCCGGGGCCTCGGATGCCATTGTGCTCACCTTCCAGACCTGCGCCATCGGTACGGCGCTGATGACCCCGGCAATTCTGTTCGTCTGGGTGCCGCCGACGCACCTGCAATGGGTGATGTTCACCGCGCTCGGCGTGGTGGCAACCCTCGGCCACGTCCTGATCACCAAGGCTTACGAACAAGCCGAAGCCTCCCTCCTTGCCCCGCTGGCCTTTACCGAGATCGTCATGGCCACCCTCGTCGGGTGGGTGTTCTTCAACGATCTCCCCGACCGCTGGACCCTGCTGGGCGTGACGATCCTGATCGCCTCTGCGATCTACATCTCGATCCGCGAGCGCAGGGCATCACTGCCTTTGCCGTAAGGCCGTCAGGATTAACGAAATCCCGTGAAAATCCAGGGCTGCCGAACGAACAGACGTGACATCACGCCCCCTCAGCCACCACCCCCGCCGCTGCCGCCAAAGCCCCCGGGCCATGCGGGATGCCCAAAGCCAGCATCCCCGCCTCCATCACCGCCAACGCCCCGAGGGTCATATGCGCATTCACATGCCCCATATGCGCCACCCGCAGGAACCCGCGTGAGTCCGGGTCATCCGGCGTGGCCATGCCCAGCCCGATGCCCAGCGTGACCCCTGCCTTCTTCTCCGTCCACTCCCGCAGCCGCGTCGCATGCGGCGCGCCAAGCCGGGCCGCCGTCACCGACCAGCCCCGGCTGGCCGGATCGGCCACATTCATCGCGATGGCCGGATTTTCCACGCCCCACGCATCGAATGCCGCCCAGACCGCCCCTGCCAGCACCCGGTGCCGGTGCCAGACCTGCGGCAGCCCTTCAGCCTTGATCATGTCCAGCGCCTCGCGCAACCCGTACAGATGATGCGTCGGCGCGGTACCGTCCCAGTAATGCCAGAACTCCACCGGCTCGGCGCGCGGCCCCCAGGCCCAGTAGGGTGTCGCCAGATCGCATCCTGCGCACCGCTGGCGTGCGGCTTCGGAAAACCACACGAACGCCATGCCCGGCGGCGTCATCAGCCCCTTCTGGCTGGCCGCCACCGTTACATCCACCCCCCAGTCATCCATCCGGAACTCGTCACACCCCAGGCTGGCGATGCAATCCACCGCCAGCAGGGCCGGATGCCCGGCCGCGTCCATCACCGCGCGCAGCGCCGGGATATCCGTCTTGACCGAGCTTGCGGTATCCACATGCGTGGTCAACACCGCCTTGAACTTGTGGCCGGTATCGGCCCGCAACGCCGCCTCAACACGCCCCATGTCAGGCGCGACAGATTTGCCGAAATCCAGCACTTCGACGTCGATCCCCATAGCGCGGGCCGAATTGGCCCAGGACAGCCCGAACTGCCCCACGGCCAGCACCAAAGCCTTGTCGCCCCGGCTGAAGATGTTGGCATTCGCCGCCTCCCATGCCGCATGACCGTTGCCGATATAGGTGGCCACATGCTGTGTCGTTCCCGCCACCATCCGCAGGTCGGGCCACAGGCCAGCCACCAGATCAACCAGCTCGCCTTCATAAATGTTGGGCGACGGCCGGTGCATTGCCTGCAACACGCGGTCGGGCATTGTCGACGGTCCGGGAATGGCCAGATATTGGCGGCCGTGGGCAAGGCTCATGCGTCTCTCCATCAATTGCCCGCCATGGCTATGCCGCGCCGATCCGGTCGTCAATCAGACGCCCGCTTGAGAGAGGCAGGCTTTGCAGGTAAACCCCGGCCAGCACCGCCAGAAAGGCCCGAATTCCGTTGCAGCAGCCGCGCGTTTATACCTCTGCTGACCTGTTCGGCCGTTTCTGGCGCGGATATCTGCGCCCGCACGCGGGGCTGATGCTGCTGGCGCTTGGGCTGATGATGGTTGAGGGCTCCACCCTCGGCCTGCTCAGCTACATGATCGAGCCGCTGTTCGACCGGGTCTTTGCCACTGGCGGCACAGCGGCGCTTGTCTGGGTCGGGTCCGGCATTCTGGCCCTGTTCCTGATCCGGGCGGGCACATCCATCACCGGACGCTGGCTTTTGGCGCGGATCAACCAGACCAGCGCAGGGGCGATGCAAACCGACCTGCTGCGCCACCTGTTGACGCTGGACGGCAGCTTTTTCCAGACCAACCCGCCCGGCACCCTGATCGAGCGGGTGCAGGGCGATACCCTTGCCGCGCAAGGGGCCGCCACACTGGTAATCAGCGGTATCGGGCGCGATCTGGTGGCACTGACCGGCCTGTTCATCGTGGCGCTGCTGATCGACCCAACGTGGACCGCCGCAGCACTTGTCGGCGCACCGCTGCTGCTGATCCCCGCACTTGGCCTGCAGCGCTACATTCGTCGCAAGACCATGCACATGCGCGAACAATCCGGCCTGCGCGCCACCCGTCTGGACGAAATCTTTCACGGCATTCAGGCGGTCAAGCTGAACCGGATGGAAGCCTATCAGACCGCCCGATTTGCTGAAATCGTCGCCCGCATCGTGCGCGCCGAGGTGAAATCCACCCTGGGCCGCGCCACGATGCCGGGGCTGGTGGATGTGGTCACCGGGCTTGGCTTTTTCGCCGTGCTGATGCTTGGGGGGCGCGAAGTGGCCGAGGGCACCCGCACCACCGGCGAATTCATGGCCTTCTTCACCGCCATGGCGCTGACCTTCCAGCCGATCCGCCGCCTTGGCGATCTGGCCGGGCTCTGGCAGGTTGCGGCGGCCAGCCTGCAGCGCATCTTTGCCCTGTTCGACACCGTGACGATCAGCGCCCGTCCAGCGGCCAGTGTCGCAATGCCCGCCCCCGGCGCGCCCGAGGTGCGGTTCGAGGACGTGCATTTCGCCTACCCTGACCGCCCGGTGCTGACCGGCCTGTCGTTCACCGCCGAAGCGGGCAAAGTCACCGCGCTGGTCGGCAGTTCCGGCGCGGGCAAAAGCACGGTCTTCCAGCTGATCTCCGCCCTCGCTGAACCGCAAACGGGCCGCATCCTGATTGGAGGCGTCGATGTTGCCGGGATGACCCTTGCCGATCAGCGCGGCCTTCTCGCCTCGGTCTCGCAGGATGCGGCACTGTTCGACGAATCCCTGCGTGAAAACCTGATCCTTGGGCGCAGGGGGCTGGCCGAACACCGGCTCGACAGCGCCCTGCAGGATGCCGATGTTGCGGGCTTTGTGGCCTCCCTGCCGCAAGGCCTCGACACGCCCGCAGGTCCGCGCGGATCGTCGCTTTCCGGTGGTCAGCGACAGCGCATTTCCATCGCCCGCGCCCTGCTGGCCGACGCGCCCGTCCTGCTGCTGGACGAGGCTACGTCTGCCCTGGATACCAAGACCGAAGCCGCCGTATCCGCAGCCCTTTCCCGCGCGCAAGCGGGCCGCACAACGCTGGTGATCGCGCACCGGCTGTCGACTGTCCGGGACGCTCACAAGATCATCGTGCTCGACAAAGGCCGCGTCGCGGAACAGGGCACGCATGACGCCCTGCTCGCCAAAGGTGGCCTCTACGCCCAGCTTCACGACCTGCAATTGCGCGAGTGACCTTTCCCCCGCCGCCCCCCGCACCCTATATATGCAGGGAAGAGGACAGATCATGACAGGCGAAGCCGCATCCGACCGCACCCTTTGGCAGCTGACCGGCAAGGACGTGATGACCTTCCTGCAAGGCCTCGTCTCCAACGACGTGCGCCCGCTGGAAACCGCCCCAGGCATGATCTGGGCAGCCCTGCTGACGCCGCAAGGCAAATACCTCGCCGATTTCTTCGTGATCCGGCAGCCGGACGGTGGTCCGATCCTGATCGACATCTCCACCCTACTGGCAGAGGCCACGCTGAGGCGGCTGACCATGTACCGCCTGCGCTCTGACGTGCAGATCGCGCCCGCGCCGCTGCACGTCATCCGCGGCCTTGGCCCCGCACCGCACCAAGCATTGCCCGATCCCCGCCATCCGTCCCTCGGCTGGCGGGCATGGACCACGACCCCCGGCAGCCCGCCAGCCATCGACTGGGATGCCATCCGCGTCGCCCATTGCATCCCGGAAAGCGGCATCGAACTGATCCCGGACGACAGCTACCTGCTGGAGTCGGGCTTTGAACGCCTGCACGGTGTCGATTTCCGCAAAGGCTGCTATGTCGGACAAGAAGTCACCGCGCGGATGAAGCACAAGACCGAGTTGCGCAAGGGCCTGACCCGGGTCTCCGTCACCGGCTCCGCCCCCGCAGGCACGGCAATTATGGCCGATGACAAGCCCGCGGGCACGCTGTTCACCCAAAGCGGCGGCGCGGGCATCGCCTATCTGCGCTTTGACCGCAGTGACGGACCACTGACGGCGGGCGATGCCACCCTGCGAGCTCTGCCAGCCTGAGCCGCGGCCTACTGGACGTTATCCTTCGCACGCCAGCGGTAAACCAGCTCTGTCTCCACCGACTTGAACAGAATGTAACAGATCATTGCCAGCAGGCCCTTTGCTGCGATCACAAGGGATTGCAGCAGACCGCCCTCCGCAATCGCCATCAGGCCATGACGTCGCAGAAACTCGAAATTCGCCATCGCCAGATTGATCAGCCCGAAAGACACCCAGGCCAGCAGCACGGCTGACACAGCAAGGGCCAGGAACAACGCCAGCCAATGATAGCTTGACAGCAAAAACCAGCGACGCATTCGGCTTCCTTCCCGCATCTACGCCCGCTCGGAATATTCCATCAGTTCGGTGTGCACCACGATCACCTCATCAATATTGATGAACGGTGGCACCATGATCCGTACGCCATTGTCCAACACCGCTGGCTTGTAGCTTTTCGACGCAGTCTGCCCGTTCTGCACAGGTTCTGTTTCCATCACGCGGCAGGTTACCTTCTGCGGGATCGTCACGTTCAGCGGCTCTTCCCCGAAGTACTGCACTGACACCGTCATCCCGTCCTGCAGGAAGGGCCGCCGGTCGCCCAGCAGCTCCGCGTCCAGTTCAATCTGTTCGTAAGTCTGGTTGTCCATGAAGACCAGCCGCCCGTCGGTCTCGTACAGAAACTGCTGATCCTTCATCTCCAGATCGACCTTCTCGACTTTGTCTTCCGACCGGAAGCGCTCGTTCAACTTGCGACCGTCGCGCAGGTTCTTCAACTCAACCTGCGCGAAAGCGCCGCCTTTACCGGGCTTTACGTGGTTCACCTTGACCGAGGCCCAAAGCCCGCCGTCATGTTCGATGATCGTTCCGGGGCGGATTTCGTTTCCGTTGATTTTCGGCATGGCGGGGCAAAACCTGTGCAAAGGTTGAAGAATTCTGAACCGCCCCTATATCCGTGCGATGTACCTGAGGCAAGACGACTAAATACAGTGACTCGGGGACAAAGCTATGCAATATGCGCATAGCAGTCATTCCAAAACTGAGAACCCGAATCGTGACTTAATCGTTACAAACGGCGGACGCAGCAAAAGACAAGAGCAAGAATAAAGGAACGCCCCGATGCTCGATACCATCGACAGCACTGCCTTCAACTTCGAACAGGGACAGCGGGCGCGCAAGCTTTTTGCTGCCGTGGTTCTGGCGGCGCTTGATGACGCCATCGCGGATGACAAGAAATACGGCAACGGCCCGGATCAGATCGCCCGCTGGGCGCGGTCACGTGACGGCCGCGAGGTTTTGTCCTGCGCCGGGATCGACCCGAACGAGCGTGTGGTCAAGGGCCTGATGGAATTCGTCTCCAAAGGCGTGCGCACCTCGGTCGCGCTCTCGCGCGAAGAATCCGAACGCCGCCATGCGCTTGAAGCCGAGCAGGCCGAAGCCGCCTGAGCGCAACGAAGCGTCTGCCAAATAAAACGCGCCCTGTCAGGGCGCGTTTTGCATTTCCGGTCCTGAAGCTTTGAGTGGCCCTAATCGAAGGCCCGCGCCGCCAGTGCCCGGTTGATCTCGGCCCGAACCAGCTTGCGCACGTTGCGGGTGATCCGCTCGCCCAAGGCGCCCTGCAGCTCTTCGCGGATCAAATTCCGCACGATCTCGCTCAGCGCTTCTTCGTCCAGGATGGCAATCGGGTTGCCGTCTTCGTCAAACAGTGTCGGCTCATGCTCGGCTGCAGGTTCTGCTGACGCCACTGCCGCATCGGCACCCGGTGCAATCACCGGTTCAGACACATCGCGGACAGTCGCAGCGTCAGGCGAATCGACCCTGGGCGCTTCGACCATGGGCGTTTCGACACCTGACACCTCAACGGACGGCATTTCAGCAACGGGCACTTCAACCGGCGCCCCGGCAGCCTCCACCTCGGCCTGCGGCGAAGCAGCGGCGCGATGGTGCAGCGGCACAAACGGAATTGGGGCTTCCTCCACCCATTCCGGTTCGATCTGCGACCAGGACTCGGGCATCACCGCCATCTCAGGCCAGGCATCGGCAACCAGTTCTGCCTCGACCGCCGCGACCAGTTCGGCATCCTCGATCTCGGCGGCGATCTCGGCAAGCGGGGTTTCGTGCTCGGTCCAAAGCTCGTCTTCCCACTCCGCATCAACCAGATGCAGAGTTGCCCCCAGCCCGGACTCTGCCGTTTCCACCTCGATGAACGGGGCTTCTGGAACCGACTCGTCGACAAGACCTTCTGCCGTCACAGGTTCGGTGATCTGAGCCTCGGCCACCAGTGCCGGCTCTGGCTTTGGCTCTGGCTCCGGCTCTACGTCCGGAACGACGCGCAAGGACAGGGTCAGGATCAGCTTGTCATGCGACAGGTCGCGTGTCTTGACGCGCGGTGTCTGCGTAGTTGACACCAGCCTGCGGACAGAGGACACGACATCTTCGATCTCAGGCGTGCTCAGCGGTTCAGACATAGGCACACTTTCAGTTGTTCAGCGCCCGGCGCAGTCCTGATGCGGTGCGCTGGCTGACATCAGCTTACCCCGGCAAGTCGATATCCGGCAACCGAAATTGTCGATTGCCCAATCTGACGCATCTGACCAGCCCGCGAACCGCTTATTCGCCGATCTTTTCCAGGATACGATCCAGCTTCTTGCCCTGTACTGAATGAGACGGCGCTGTCTTGACCGCGTCAAAATAGGCTTCGGGATCATAGGTGGCGATGCCAAGCTGCAGGTGGTCCACAGTCAGCAAACCCATTGCCGCCAGCACCCTATAAACGCCGACATAGCGCTGCGCCTCGGCCTGAAGCCTTGCGTTGCGGGCGTCCAGCAACTCCTGCTCGGCGTCCAGAACGTCCAGCGTGGTGCGCGCGCCCAGCGTCGCCTCTTCGCGCACCCCGTCAAAGGCGGTCTGTGCCGCGCGGATTTGCTGATCCGATGCCTCGATCGACGCGGCCGACACCGCTAGATTGGCCCAGGCCACGCCAACATTCTGCAAGATGTTTACCGCCGTCTGTTGCAACGCTGCCCGCGTGCGATCCTTGCCCGCCAGCGCCTTACGGTAAACCGCCGCCAGCCGCCCGCCCGCATAGATCGTCTGGTTCAGCGTCAGCCCAAAGCTTTGCGTGTCCAGCCCGTCGTTGTCCCGGCTGGCGCTTAAGCCCGCACCCAGCGTCGGCTTCATGCCCGCCGCCGCAAGCTCCACCTGCAGATCGGCAATTGTCACCAGATGCTGGGCCTGCCGCAGCGACGGATGGGTGTTGCGGGCCACGGCTTGCGCCTCTTCTATGGTGCGCGGCAATTTCGGCGCCGACGGCAGCCCCGCCAAGCGCCCCGGATAGGCCCCGGTTGCCGCTTTGTACGCCTCACGCGCGATCATCAGATCGCCCTGCGCCGCCGCAAGCGCAGAGCGGGACGAGGCCAGCCGCGCCTGAGCAATCGCCACATCAGTTCGGGTGATTTCACCCACGTCGAACCGGTCCTGCGCCGCGCGCAGTTCCTGCGTGATCAGCCGGAAATTGCTTTGCCGCAATGCCACAACCTCTTGCGCCAGCCGCACTTCGACATAGGCCTGCACGGTGGCCAACAGCACCTGCTGCTCCACGTCGATCAGCGCCTGCCGTGTTGCCAGCACGCTTTCGCGGGCAATCTCGATTCCCAGCCGCGACCGGCCAAAATCGATCAGCGTCAACTCCGCGCTCAGGGTCAACGACGCGCTAAGCCCCTCGACCGTCGTGGCGCTGCTGACATCGGCTTTCCGCCACCCGGCCTGTGCGGTGTACGACACCACCGGCCGCAACGACGACACCGACAGCGCCACATCTTCATCCGCCGCCCGCAGCACGGCGCGGTTCTGGTCCAGAAGGTTGGAATTGCGGTAGGCTGCGATCATCGCATCGGCCAACGTCTCTGCCCGCCCCATCGGGGCGGCCAGAACGGCCGCCGCAATAACCGTAACTACACGAAGCCAAGCCCGCATCACATTCAGCCTTTCCTGCGCCCTGCACCTGCGGCAACGGCGGAAATCTATCGGTCCCGGCCCACACGCTGCGAGCCCTTGGCTCAGAGCTTGAAACCGCGCTGCGCCCGGAATCCGTCCAGCACCGGGGCAGAGGCATTGAACACCGCCCGCCAGCTGACCTTGCCATTGCTCTTGTAGCCTACCTTTGCCGTTCCAAGGGGCCCTTCCATGAACAGCACGCCAATCCGGCCGCCGTCTTTCAGCTGGGCCAGAACGGCATCGGGCACCACCTCTACCCCACCTTGCAGCATGATCACATCGTAGGGACCATGTCTCACCGCTCCCAACGCCAGCGGCCCGGTGACGACGGCGGCGTTATCCACACCCTGATCCGACAACAGCCGCTGTGCGTCGGCGGCAAGCGCGGGGTCTTCCTCGACCGCAACCACAGCATCGGCCAGCCGCGCGATCACCGCCGCCGAGTAGCCAAGTCCGCAGCCCAGATCCAGGACGATCTCTGTCGGCTGAATATCCAGTGCATCCAGCAGCTTGGCCAGCGTTCGCGCCTCCAGCACCACGCGACCGCCGCCAATATCCAGGTTTCCCCCCACATAGGCCGCTTCGCGCATCGCGCGCGGCACAAAGGTTTCGCGGGGGACGGACAGCATCGCGTCGATGATCGGGAATTTCGTCACGTCCGACGGGCGGACCTGCGTGTCCACCATCATGACGCGCCGGCTGGTGAATTCGCTCATTCTGAACTCATCGGTATGGTTTCACGCTAGTGTGGTCTTGCCACAGAACCCCGGGCGTAGCAACCGGCGATCAATGCAATTTCATGGGATTGAAGGCAAATGGGCAAGCCGCTGCCGCTTTAGCGGGCTTCCCCCTCAGCTTGCCCGGCCGAAGCTTTCCAGCCAAGTGCCCGCTCTCCGATCTGCCGGAACTTGGCCGAGGCCCGGTGCAGTCGTCCGGCCCATTCAGGGTTCAACTCCTGCCCCCGCGTCACCGTGAAAAAGACCTGCAACATGCAGGCCACCGCAAACGGCTCGATCAGCGCAGCCTTGACCGCCCATGCGAACACCACCGCAAAGACGAACATCGCGCCGGTGCCTTCGCCCGGCAACAGCCAGACGATGGCCGCCGCCGGGGCCAGCATCACCACGAACACCAGCGCCGACAGGCCCCAGACGATCAGTGTCATCCAGGCCGCGTTGATCAGCATCGCCCGCGCGTTCTGCGCATACATCACCAACCCGTCATGCGCCGATTCCCAGGCATTGTCCGACCGCGCCCGGATCGCATGCGCCAGGATCACCTCGTCCACCAGCCCCACCGCCAGCCGCAGATAGGCGCGCACCAGACCCATGATCCGGACCAGCCCCGGGATCGGCACAAAGGTCAACACCCCCTGCATCAACCCGGTCACCGCATTAATCACGCCCTTGATCAACTGATCCATCGCGAACAATGCCGAAGCCTGCCCGAATCGCTGCGCCACCACGGTGCGGGCGTAGGCGATCTGCCCCTGACCGAACGGCACCGCCTGGCCATCCATCAGCGCGACCATCACCGCGATATGCCCGGCCTTGACGATGTACAAAAGGTAGTCGCGCAGAAAGAAGATCACTCCCGCCGTCAGCGCAAACCCCGCTGCCCCGCCCCAGAAGGTGCTGGTCGCCTGAAACTCGTCATCGCCGAACAGGCCCACGCCGTAGCCGACACCTGCGCCGGTACCGGTCATCAGAATTATTGCGGTCGCGATGCCGAAGTAAACAATCACCCGGAAGATCACGAAAGGTGCCGTCCGAAGCATCAGTCCCAAGGCTTTGATTACACTGAAATCCCACATCGCCCGGCCCCATTTTCACAACGGCGCAAACTGACGCGTGAAGCGCGAAAGATCAAGCTGGTCCTGTCACGGTTTGGTGCCGCTTCTTTGACAGCGTAATGTGCTGCAACGCAGCCGAACCATGGGCGCGGTCAGGACGGATGAGTTTCGCAAGGATGCGGTGCGGATCGCGCTGAGTTTGAAGGATTGGAAAAGGATCGGGGGGATCATTTTCCCAGAGGACGGGTTCCCTGAGGACGGGTTTCCTGACCGGCGGGCTTTCACGCAAACAGAGTGCCGGTGATCCTGGGGGGCGGGATGTCGACGCAGAACAAGTGGATCACGGTCTCCCGTTGCCCTGTCGCGGTTTGCA
>JANOQT010000014.1:0-72383 GCA_031415015.1 Paracoccaceae bacterium | reverse complement strand
AAACAGCCATCCCCCAATCCATCAACGGCTTCTGCAACCCCGCCGAAGGCATTCACCATCGGGAGGGAAAAGCCCTTGGCCTTCGAACGCCAGGTGGCCTGAACAAGCCCTCGGAGCCGCACAAAGACGCGGAAAGGTCAGGCCGTCGAAAGGGGCGGGGTTACATAGCCCGGGGCTTCTGGATCAACCGCGCGGGTTCTGCCAGACGGGCGGTCAACTGGTGCACCAGCGCCGCAATATCCGCCGCTCGCAAGCCCGCCTCGGCATACATTTCAGCCGGGCTTGCCTGATCAATGAACCGGTCCGGCAATGTCAGCGTCCGCACCATCCGGCCCCGGTCAAGCCCGCCCGAGTTCGCCAGATAGTGCAGCACCAGCGCGCCGAACCCTCCCGTCGCCCCCTGCTCCACCGTGATCAGCGCGCCATGCTCGGCCATCAGCCGGTCGATCAGACCGGTGTCCAGCGGCTTGGCAAACCGCGCATCCGCCACGGTCACCGATATCCCATCAGCCTCCAGCAGTTCCGCCGCCAGCATCGCCTCGCCCAGATGCGCGCCAAAGGACAGGATCGCCACCTGGCCCCCCTCGCGCAGCACCCGGCCCCGGCCAATTTCCAGCGGCACGCCGCGTGCGGGCAGTTCCACCCCCAACCCCTCGCCGCGCGGATAGCGGAACGCGATCGGCCCCTGATCATGGGCCACCGCCGTGGCCAGCATATGCACAAGGTCGGCCTCGTCGCCTGCGGCCATCACCGTCATGTTGGGCAGATTGGCCATGAAACCGATGTCAAACGCCCCGGCATGGGTGGCACCGTCCTGCCCCACCAGCCCTGCCCGGTCGATGGCAAAGCGCACCGGCAGATTTTGCAAGGCCACGTCATGCACGATCTGGTCATACCCGCGTTGCAGGAAACTGGAATAGATCGCGCAAAACGGCCGCATGCCGCTGGCCGCCAGACCTGCGGCAAAGGTCACACCGTGCTGCTCGGCTATCCCTACATCGAACACCCGGGCCGGAAACCGCCGCGCCATAATGTCCAGCCCGGTGCCGCCCGGCATCGCGGCGGTAATCGCCACGATCTTGGGATCGCGCGCTGCCTCGGCGGTCAGCGTCTCGCCGAAGACCTGCGTATAGCTGGGCGCGTTCGACTTGCCCTTGGCCTGCGCGCCGGTTGCCACGTCGAACTTGGCGACCCCGTGATACTTGTCATCCGCGCCCTCGGCCGGGGCATAGCCTTTGCCCTTCACCGTCACGCAATGGATCAGCACCGGTCCCGACGCCCGAGCCTTGGCCGCGCGCAAGGTGGCCAGCAAAACCCCCACGTCATGTCCGTCAATCGGCCCGATGTATTCGAACCCGAACTCCTCGAACAACGTGCCACCGCCCGGCAGACCGGTGACCAGCGCCCGGGCGCGGCGCGCGCCGTCCCGCACCGGGCCGGGCAAGGCCGCCTCGAACCCTACCGCCGCCGCCTTCAAGGCCGCAAGCGGCCCCTTGTCGGCAATCGCGTTCAGATAGGTCGACATCGCGCCCACCGGCGGCGCTATCGACATGTCATTATCGTTAAGGATGACGAACAGCCGTTCCTTCAGGTGCCCTGCATGGTTCATCGCCTCATAGGCCGTTCCGGCGGTAATCGCGCCGTCGCCGATAACCGCGATGGTATCACCCACCGGCATTCCCATCTCGCGCCCCACGGCGAACCCCAGGGCTGCGGAAATCGAGGTTGACGAATGCGCCGCGCCGAACGGATCAAACTCGCTTTCGCTGCGTTTGGTGAATCCGCTCAGCCCGCCCTTCTGCCGCAACGTTCCCATCCGCTCGCGCCGCCCGGTGATGATCTTGTGCGGATAGCACTGGTGGCCTACGTCCCAGATCAGCTTGTCCATCGGCGTGTTGAAGACCGCATGAATAGCCACCGTCAGCTCCACCACCCCCAGCGACGACCCCAGATGCCCCCCGGTTTTTGACACCGCCTCGATGGTCTCCTGCCGCAGTTCGACCGCAAGCTGCGCCAGTTCGGCATCGCTCAGCACCTTGAGGTCGGCTGGCCCTGCCACGCGGTCCAATGTGGGGGTACGGCTGTCGGCGCCCATGGAAGCCTCCTATGAAAAAATGCCGTGTGGAGGTGACCCACACGGCACCAGGTTCCTGTCGCCAACAGGAAGGGAACCGGGCTGTGGTGTGCCCCGGATTCAGGCCGGCAATGGCCCGAACGTCGTGCGGGGGGCGGGTCTGCCGCCCCCCGGTTTGTCAGAGGGTCGCCCGCTCTCCGGGCACCACAAGGCTGCTCCAGGTATTGGGGTCAGGCGTCTCTCGGCTTTCTGCAGGCAGGTAGGTGCCCACGAACCAGATCACGGTCAGCACCAGACCGAAGGTCACCACGACGGCTGCGGCATAGCCCGCTCCGCGCAGCATTTCCTTGCCGATCCAGGTCGTGATATGCGCCCGGCGCGACGGCGTTCCGAAGTAGTCCTCAGACATCTCTCACTCCTCAGTTCAGCGGCGCATAGCCATGAAGTTGTGCCCAGACATACCAGTTGTCGACGACCGTGCCGGTCAGCAGGATCCCGATGCCCCCGGTCAGCGTGACCAGGATCGCGAACCACCAGGCCCAGCGGTGAATGCCTTCCATCGTGGCATTGAACCCCATCGTCCAGCGCCAGAACAGGGCGGCGCGTTCGGATGCAGTTCCCCGGTCGGCAATCTGCTCCAGCTCCCGGTCGCCGCCGAAACGGCTGACCGCAAGGATCGTGGCCCCGTGCATGGCAAACAGCAGCGCCGAGCCATACAGGAACACGATACTCAGCGCGTGGAACGGGTTGTAGAACAGGTTGCCGTAGGTAAGGCTGAAGTTGTTGGTCCAGTCGAGGTGGGTGAAGATGCCGTAAGGCACCGCCTCGGACCAGCTGCCCATCAGGATCGGGCGGATAAGGCCCAGCACCAGGAACAGCCAGATCGCCGACGCAAAGGCCCAGCAGACATGCTTGCCCATCCCCAGCGCCTGTGCCCGCAGATAGGTTCGCACCCACCACGACAGCACCGACACCAACAGGAAGAACGAGGCGATCAGGAAATACCCGCCTTCCGCCAGTGGCGGGATGCGCAGACCCCATTCCGGGGCAGGCGGATCCAGCGACAGCCAGAACAGGTCGCGCAGGAACACCGCCGGGTTATATCCCGCCTGATCCCAGTACCATCCGCCCACCATAAGGAACCAGACCAGCCCCGAGAACAGCGAGATGGTTCCCATCGTGCCCAGATAGATCGGGCCAAGCTGGGCGTTGCCAAACCAGCCGGCAAGCGTCGAGAACGAAGCCCCCCGCGTCCGGTTCGCCAGATCCACCCCTTCGACCATCCCCATCTCCGGGGCGCCTCGGACCTGAACCTGATTGAAGATGTTCTGATACTCAGCCATTTACGCCTCCCGGAATATCGACCCACCAAGGCAGCTGCAGCCACCAGTCCCACCACACGACCCACTGGTCGAACCAGATGGTGCCGGAAATCACGATGCACACGGCACTCCAGAAACCCGCGTTCAGCGCCAGCAGCAGACCAAGACGGTGAACCCCCAAGGTGCCGACCGAGTAGCCGATGAAGTCACGGAAGAACGTGTCCTCATGGTCGGGCGAGCGCATCTCCTTGCCCTTTTCAGGGTTGGCCGCCGACAGGATCAACCCGCCATGCAGCGCCAGCGCCAGTGCGTTGGTGAAGAAGAAACTCACCGCCAGCATATGCGCCGGATTGTAGTGAAAGTTGCCGTAGGTGTAGCCGGTGTTCGACACCCAATCGAGGTGCGTCCAGATGCCGTAGGGAAAGGCATAGCCCCAGGCCCCCATCAGCACAGGCCGGACAACCACCAGCGTCAGGTAGGCCAGGATCGCCACCCCGAAGGCCACCGGCACATGGTAACCCATGCCCAGCTTGTTGCAGATTTCCACCTCGCGCAGGGCCCAGGAAATGAACGCGCAGGCCGCGCACATGGTGATCAGTTGCCACAGCCCGCCATCCAGAAGGGGCGCAAAGCCAAGGCCGTATTCCACCGCTGGCGGGTCGATCGAGATCAGCCAGGGGTTCCAGACCCCCTCCATCGCCGTGCCGTAAAAGATCAGGATGGTGCCAAGCGCCGCAAAGAAGAACGTCGTGACGCCAAAGAAGCCAACGTAGAACGGCCCGACCCAGAAGTCGAACAGGTTCCCGCCGACCAGCGTGCCTCCCGGCACGCGATATTTTCGTTCGAAGCTGAGCAGTGCCATGCTTCCCTCTCCACTGTAGCAAGTCAGTCGCCACCGGGCGCGGGCGGCTCTGCCTCGAATTGATTTTCCGTGGGTGGTGGCGGGCGACCACCATCAGAGGCCGCCCGCAACTGGGGTGGGTCCGATTATTCCGTGACTGCTGCCGGGGCGGCATACTTTGCCCCAGCCTCTTGCAGCCAGTTGTAACCGGGGGTGCTGAGCAGGACGAGATGGATCATCGCTGCCAGCAGGAACAGGAAGACGCCCTGTGCCACAAAGACGCGGCGGGGATCGAAGATCAGCCAGATTTTGTAGAATTTCGACATGTCTTGTTCCTCCTCAAAGCCACGGACGCCAGATGTACACCGCCAGATGAGCGACGACGGCAACGGTTACGAACAACCAAAGCCCGCTCATGTAGACGGAGTGCAGCTCTTGCGCCTGCTCGTCGGTAAGACCTGTGAAACTCAGGTCACTTCTATCAGCCATAGTATCCTCCGAAGGGGTTGACTGACGCCGCATGCCCTGCGGCTGGGTTCACGGTTTGGCGGTATGCCTCCCCGAGTTTCTCCGCATCCCCTTGGGGATACGTTGAATTCCTGTCTCCGGCGGTGTGGGCGCACAACCCGCTGGAGTATTCCGTATCCGGTCCCGGACGCACGTCACCTTCCGCGCGGTGCGGACAGCGTCGCGCCTTCAGGGCCGGAAGATCGCCGGCGTGATCGCCCCGGCCTCGCGCCAGGCGCGGGCCAGCGGCCCATGCACCGGCAGCTGCCGTTCGGTGATCAGCTTGAACACCCAGGCCACTGTGGCGAACGGGATCGCCATCAGGAAGATCAGGGTGAAATAGATGCGGAATTCCGCTTTCGGCGTGCGGTGGGCATGGTGCCCGCTGTGCTCGCCTGCTGTATGATCACTCATGCGACCCTCCCTTGGGTTTGGTGGCCACGGCTTGCGAGGTGCCCCGCAAGGCCGCGACAAATTCCAGCACGACGCGTTCCGCGCCTTGGTCCAGTGCCGATTTCTCGGCGGCATCGCGCAGGGTGCGCGCAGCCGAAATCCGTGTCAGAACCGGGTGTTCGCTGACGATCCGGTCCAGTTCCATCTGCGCATCGACATCCCAGGGGAAATCGCGCCGCAGCGTCGTTGGGGTGGCTGCAGCCGAATCCATCTCGGTGCCCAAGGGCAGAATGTGGAACAGCGCCTCGAACAGCCCGTTGCAGACTTCCTGCAGGATCCACACCGCACCCGCATAGCCCATGAAGGGCGTGCCGGTGTGCCGCCGGATCGCCGCCCCCGGAAAGCTTGCGGCGATGAAACTGGGCGCAGGCCCGTGGCCGCCCTTCATCTCCGCCATGTACATCTTCTCGTTGATCGACCCCATCACGATCAGTGGACGGTGCTGTTTCAGCATCGCGCGCACCGCCTCGTTGTTGGTCTTGGTCCCCGCCACCCGCGCCACGGCAAAGGCACACGGCAGGCCCAGATCATTCTCCAGATAGTTCCGCACGCCGCGCGCATAGGTCTCGTTCGCGACGATGGCGAAGTTGGCGGTGGCGAAGAAATCCTGCGTCACCGACCGCCACAGATCCCAGACCGGCTTCAAGGTCGAATGCTTTTCCTTTGCGATGAACGGTTGCGGGTCAAGACCCAGCATTTTCCCCAGCGTTTCCAGAAACTTGGTGGTGCTTTCCAACCCGAACGGCGCTTGCAGATAGGGCTTGCCCAGACATTCCGCCAGACCCCGGCCAAACTCGCGGTACATCACGATGTTGACGTCGGCATTCACCAGATTGCGCATTTCGGCCAGATGCGCGCCCAGCGGCATCACCATATTGACCTCGGCGCCAATGCCTTCGACCAGACGGCGGATCTCGTACAGGTCCGACGCCATGTTGAACACACCGTACATCGGCCCCAGGATGTTGACCCGCGGCTTTGCCCCTTCGGCCCGGTCCGCCTCGGGCGGCATCCGGCCCTTGGTCATTCCGAACTCGGTAAAGATCCAGGTCATCGCCCGGTCAGCACACTGCCATTGATCCTCGTCAATCGTGCGCGGCAGGAAGCGCTGGATGTTGGTGCCCGCAGGCGTCACGCCGCCGCCGATCATCTCGGCAATCGACCCGGTGACCACCACCGCAGGCAGCGCCGGGTCCAGCGTCTTCCACGCCCGCGCCATCGACGCCTCGGTGCCGGAACTCATCTCGTCTTCGGCCAGACCGGTCACCACAATCGGCAATTCATGCGGCGGCAGGGCGTCGGTATAGTGCAGCACGGATGTCACCGGCAGGTTTTCACAGCCGACCGGCCCGTCGATCACCACTTGCAATCCCTTGACCGCACAGAAGGCATAGACCGCCCCCCAGTAGCCCCCCGCGCGGTCATGATCCTGGATCAGCATCAGATCATTTCCTCGGCCTTGGCGGCCTTGGCGGCCTTGTCGAGTTTCTTCTGGTGGATCGCCCGGAAGTCCGGTCGCAGGTTCGGCGTGCCTTCCCAGATGCCCGCCGTATCGCCGCGCCCCACACCCTCGAAGAACGCCTTCATCCCGTCCATACGGTCCTTGTTGCCCATGGCGGCATTCACCACCTGCGCCAGCGACCCCGCCCCCGCCGGCCCCATCAGGGGCCGCGCCGAAATCAGGTTGGTGAAATACAGCGCCGGAATCGCCAGCTCTTTCGCCTTCTGCACCACCGGAGTCGTCCCGATGGCCAGATCAGGCCGGAAGCCTTCCATCGCGGCACAGTCATCTTCCAGCGAAGCGCGGTATTTCACCGCCACGCCCTTGGCCGCCAGCCAGTCGCGGTCTGCCGCGCTCCATTCATTGCGCGCACAGGCGGTACCGACGTAAACCACATCCGCGCCGCTTTCGATCAGCAGGCGGGCCACCAGCAACTCACTGCCCTCATAGCCACTGACGGTAATCCGTCCCTTGATCGGGGCCGCAGCCAGTGCCGCCCGTATCGCCGGGCCGAAGGCGTTCTGCGCCGCACTCACCTGCGCGGCGGGCACGTCATAAGCCTCGCCAATCGCTGCCATCCAAGCCATCGTGCCGTCATACCCGACCGGAGCCGACCCCACGACCTTGCGCCCCGCCGCCTGAAACTCGCGGATTGACGCGGTGTAGAACGGGTGGATTGCGGCGACGACTTTGCTGTCCAGCGCCGCATACAACTCGCGCCATTCGCGGCACGGCACCACCGGCCCAGCGGCCAGACCCATCGGCGCCAGCATCGCGCCGATCATCATCGGGTCGGCCGGGAACATCTCGCCCAGCAGCGCCACAGTCGGGCGGTCCGACCGGCCCCGCTCCGGCGCTTGCACCGGCCCGGCCTCGATCTCGGCGCGGGCGTATTTCAGCATCGCCCCGGCCAGCACATCCTTGGCTTCGGCATGGGTCGGCACGCCGAACCCCGGCACGTCGATGCCGACAATCCGCACACCATTGATTTCACTTGGCAACAGCTTCAGCGGCACGCCGCTCGCGGTTGGCACGCACAGGTTCGTCACCACAATCGCGTCATAGCGGTCCGGGTCGGCCAGTTCGTGCACCGCATCGCGGATATCTTCGAACAGTTTTCCGGTAACCAGAGATTCAGAATTGAACGGTACATACCCAACTGATCGGCGCGCCCCGTAGAAATGGCTGACGAATGTCAGCCCATACACGCAGCACGCCGATCCCGACAACACCGTCGCCACCCGCCGCATCCGCAGCCCCACCCGCAACGACCCGAACGCCGGGCACATCGACTGCGGCTTGTCATGCGGGCCTTGCGGATAGTCGCGGGCGAACCCGTCCAGCAGTTCGGAATTCCCCGCCGCCCGCGCCGCCGCTTCCATCGTCGAAGCTCCGGCATGGCAGCCCATACCGTCAACAACCTGACCATCCACCATCAGCGGAGCGGCACCGTCAGACGGCAGGCTCACGCCCTCCGCAACCGGCGTGTCAGCAGCCGTGTCATAGCGGACCTCACCACTCATCATTTACCACCCTTGGCGGCAATCGCCTTCAGTGCGGATTCCATCGTGGCGAGCGCTTCCAGATCACACATTGTCATACACCACTTCGAGGGATGCTTTCGGCGCCGCGTTCTTGCCGCGCATGTCGGCATCGGTTGCGGGGGTCAGCACGAAATCTGCTCCCGTCGTTTCGGCATCGAAAAGGTTCAGCAGGCCGTCCTGCGTCAGCGGCTTTGGCCGCACCGGCGGGGCGATTTCCACAGCGTCACCAAGCGAGGCAAACAGCGGGCCCCATTCAGACTCGTAGCTGCCAACAATCTGATAATTTGCGCTTTTCTTGCGAAGATCATCATTCTGCGGGATCGCCGCCAGCACCGGAATACCGACCAGTTCCGCAAACGCTGCCGCCTCGCCCGATCCGTCATCCTTGTTGATCACCAGACCGGCGATGCCGACATTGCCACCCAGCTTGCGGAAGTATTCCACCGCCGAGCAGACGTTGTTGGCCACGTACAGCGATTGCAGATCGTTCGACGCGACAAGGATCACCTTCTGCGCCATGTCGCGTGCAATCGGCAAACCGAACCCGCCACAAACCACGTCACCGAGGAAATCGAGCAGCACGTAGTCGAAATCCCAGTCATGGAACCCCAGCTTTTCCAGCAACTCGAACCCGTGAATGATCCCGCGCCCGCCGCAACCCCGGCCGACCTCAGGCCCGCCCAGTTCCATCGCGAACACACCGCCGCGCTTGAAGCAGACGTCGCCGATCTTGACCTCTTCCCCCGCCAATTTCTTGCGGGTCGAGGTCTCAATAATCGTGGGGCACGCCTTGCCGCCGAACAAAAGCGAGGTGGTGTCCGACTTCGGATCACAGCCGATCAGCAGCACCCGCTTGCCCATCTCGGCCATCATGTGGCTGAGGTTAGCGAGGGTGAACGATTTCCCGATGCCGCCCTTGCCATAAATCGCGATGATCTGGGTTTTCTTCGTAGGCTCCCCTTGCGGGATTTCCAGCGAAGGCTCTTCATGCGCCTCTGCACGCAGCCGGTTGTCGAAGTCCTTCAGGTTCGGAATATCGAGGGTCATGCGTGGCCGCTCCAATCAAGGATCATTTTCAGACAGTTGGCGTCATTGAACGCCGTCTCATAAGCCGCCGGGGCATCTGCCGCCGGGCGTGTGTGGGTGATCAGACCCGCCAGCGACAAAGCGCCGCTTTCAATCAGCGACCGTGTCGCGGTCAGGTCTTCAGGTGTCCATTCGCTGGCAATCCGGATGCGCGCTTCCTTCATGAAGGCGGGCGGAAAGGCGAAGGCCACAGGTTCGGTGTAGAACCCCGCCAACACCACTTCGCCACCCTTGGCCAGCCGCGTGATCAACTGATCCAACAGCCCCTTGGCCCCCGAAGCGTCATAGATCGCGCGGTAATCCCGGCGCGGATCATCCTCGGGCGCAATCACCGAATACCCCACGGCACCTTCGCGTCGTACCGGATCAATCTCCCAGACCGTCGGCGCAGGCGCACCCGCCGCCACCGTCAGCCGTGCCAGCAACCGGCCCAGCGTGCCGTGCCCCACGATCAGATCGGGCAGCGCGGTGTTGAACCCGGCCAGCGCATGCCGCGCCGTCGCCACCAGCGCCAGCAACGCCCCTTCGGCGCCCATCGCAGGATCAAGCCGTGCCACCCGGCCCGCCTTGGTCACCAGATGCCGCGAGGCACCACCAAACAGGCCTTTGACGTTGCCCGCAAAGCAGTTGGCCCCCGGCACGAACACATGCTCGCCGACCCGATAGCCTGAATTCGGCCCGGCCTCGACAACCTGCCCCGCCGCCTCGTAGCCCGGCACCAGCGGATAGCCCATGCCGGGAAAGGGCGGCATCGTGCCAGACCAGAACAGCTTTTCGGTGCCGGTGGAAATGCCCGAGAACGCGATCTCGACCACCAGATCCTCGTCGCCCGGCGCGTTAAGGCCAAGGCTTTCCAGCCCCAGGTCCTTCGGTCCGTGCAAGATGACTGCGGTCGTTCTCAAGCGATTCTCCTCCTCCGGTTCGCTGCCCGCCCCTCTGTCGGGGGAGTCGGCGGCGGAACCATCTGATAGTGTAAGTCTACCCTTACATTCTCGACTGTCAATTAAATTAGACACTTCTGGTGCAGCATTCGTCACATCCGTCGTCACATCCGTCGGGCGGTCACTGCCGACGTGATGAAAGGTCTTTGGCCGGGGTGCAGACGAACACCCTCAAACCCCGCCACGCGGCACAGGTCGGCAATTTCCGCCCCCGACCGCGTCCGTCCGGTGCGCATCGCCAGCGTGTAGATTGCAAAATAGACATCCGTAGCAGGGTCAGGCCGCGCGCCCCCCGACATCGGCTCCGAGATGATCAGCCGGCCGCCCGGCGGCAGCGCCGCATGCACCGCCGCCAGCAGGTCGGCCACCGTCGCATCGGCATGGTCGTACAGCACCCGGATCAGGCTGATCGCATCTGCGCCCACCGGCAAAGGATCATCCCGAAAACTGCCCGGCACGATCTGCACCTGCGGCCCCAGCCGCGCCCCTGCCACAACGGCTGGCAAATCAAACAATGTCAGCGCAATCGCGGGATGCGCCCGGCCCACTGCAGCCAGAAACGCCCCTGTCCCGCCGCCCACATCCATCAACCGGGTGATGCCGCGAAAATCCACCAGCCGCAGCGTGTCTTCCGCCACCAGCCCCTGACTGTCCGACATCAACGTCGAATAGCGCGCCGCCAGCGACGGGTCCGCCGCGCCGCCCGCACCGAACACATAGGGCCAGAACCCGGCCAGCTCCGGCGCGGTCTCGCCGCGAAAGAACGCCACCGGATCGGTCAGATCGCGGTACAGCACCGGGTGATGCCGCACCATCGCCTCCAACCCCGGCACGGTCAGGAACGCAGCCCCGCGCGCCGTCAGCTGCCACTGATCGCCCCGCCGCCGGATCAGCTTAAGCGCCGCTCCGGCCTGCAACAGAATCGCCATCCGGTCCAATGGCACCTCACCGCGCGCCAGTGCGGTCAGACCTGCTGGCCCCTCGGCCAGCCGATGCATCACCCGCAATTCCACCAGCGCCAGAAGCGCCTGACTTTGCACAAAGCCGGAAACGATAGAAAACAGCGCCTCGCCTTCGGCCCGCGCGATCCCGCGCAGACCCGGAACGCGGGCGCAAAGCCGGTGAAACCACGGCTGCAGCGCTAGCCGCGCGGCCCAACCGGGGCGCTGTGCCTTTGGCACCGGCCCCGCGCCAAGCCCCAGATCGGTCATCGCGCGCCCGCCACCTTCGTGTGCAGGTCCACCGGCGTCATCTTCTCGGCGTAAGCCCGCACCATCTGCGCTAGCATCGCCTCGCCCGGGCAGGACGGGATCGACGCAATCGCCCCGCCGAGTATATCCTTCAAATGCCGCACAGCACCCGAAACGCCCATCTGCGCCACCGCATTCGGCCGCCCGTGTGCCGCATCCTGCCCCGCAGGCTTGCCGGTTTCATCCGCCGACATCAGCGCATCCTTCAGATCATCGGCCACCTGAAACGCCTCGCCGATCCGCGCACCCAGCTCTTCCCACGGCTCCGCTTCCATCCCCGCCGCAATCGCGCCCATCTGGGTCGCGGCGATGAACAAGGCACCGGTCTTGGCCCGGTGATACGCGCCCAGATTGACCTGAGCCTCTGATTCCCAGCCCTGCCCGGCGCAAATCCCACCCGGCATGCCCGTGCGCTGCGCCAGCACCCGCACCAGCCCCAGCGCGCGCATCGGCTGATCGCCCGCCGCCCGCGCCAGCACCTCGAAGGCCAGCACGATCAGACTGTCGCCCGCCAGCACCGCCAACGGCTCGCCATACGCCTTGTGAACCGTCGCCTTGCCGCGCCGCATGTCGGCGTCGTCAAACGCTGGCAGGTCGTCATGCACCAGACTTGCGCAATGGATCAGCTCCAGCGCCGCCGCCGCCGCATTGCTTAGCGCGGGCCGGTCGTCGCCGCAGGCCATTGCCACGCTCAAAAGGATAGTGGGTCGGATCCGCGCGCCGCCCGGCGTCACCGAATAGTCCAGCGCCTGCGCCAGCCGCCCCGGCACCTCGCCACCAACACCCTGCCCCAGCCGGATCGCCGCCGCGACCGCCATCTCGATCCGTGTCGAAAGCCCCATGCCGCGCGCTCCTACAAGCCGGACTCGCTCCGGCACTGTTCCCGCAAGTTTTACACTCCATCCCCAATGTGTAAACAAAAACTTACATACAGATGTAATTCCGTATTTACAGACCGCTGCACAAGGCTAGACTTGCCCCATGGAACCCAACGCCCATACGGTAGTGGTCATCGGCGCTGGCATGGGCGGCCTGGCCGCCGCAGTCCGCCTTGCCGCCGCAGGCCACGCCGTCACGCTGGTCGAATCAGCCGCCACGCCGGGCGGCAAGATGCGCACCCTGCCCTCTGCTGCCGGACCGGTGGACGCAGGCCCCACAGTCCTGACCATGCGGCGCGTTTTCGACGACCTCTTCGCGCTGGCGGGCGAGCGGCTTGACGATCACCTTACCCTCATTGCCCAGCCAATCCTCGCGCGCCACTGGTGGCCCGACGGCTCCCGCCTTGACCTTCACACCGATCCCGACGCCACCCTGACAGCCATCGAAGCCTTCGCGGGTCGGCGTGAGGCTGATGCCTTTCGCCGCTTCGACCAACTTTCCGCCGCCCTCTTCAACGCCTTCGACGCGCCGGTGATGCGCTCCGCGACACCCAACCTCGGCCAGATCACCCGCGCCGCGCTGACCCAACCCCGCCTCTGGCCCGTCCTCCTGCCCGGCATGACCCTCACCCGCCTCCTGAAACGCCATTTCCATGACCCCCGCCTGATCCAGCTGTTCGCCCGCTACGCCACTTACGTCGGTGGCCGCCCCGCCCATTCCCCCGCCGTCCTGTCGCTGATCTGGCGGGCCGAGGCGCAGGGCGTCTGGGCCGTGCAGGGCGGCATGCACCAGCTGGCCCTCGCCCTCGCAGCCCTTGCCGCCCGCCTTGGCGTCCGCTTCCACTACGCCACACGGGCGCAAAGACTCGTCACCCAGCAAGGCCGCGTCACCGGCGTGCAGATCGAGGGCGGCACCACCCTGCCCTGCACTGCCTGCGTCTTCAACGGCGATCCCGCCGCCCTGACCGAAGGCCTGCTGGGCACCGCAGCCACCGCCGCCCTGCCCCCAAAGGCCACCAAACCCCGCAGCCTCTCCGCTTGGGTCTGGTCGTTTGCCGCCACCACCGAAGGCCCGCTTGCGCCCGACCTGATCCACCACAACGTCTTTTTCACCGCCGATCCGCGCGCCGAGTTCGGCCCCATCGGCAAAGGCAAAATGCCCGACGCCCCCAGCCTGTATATCTGCGCCGAAGACCGCGCCCACGGCAGCCCTCCCGCCCTCGAACGCTTCGAGATCATCGTCAACGGCCCCGCAGGCCACCCCGCCACAGCGCAAGAGTTTTCCCAATGCAGCACCCGCACCTTTCAACCGCTTCGCACTTTGGGCCTCGCGTTCAATCCGCCGCCACACCCGCCTTCCCTGACCACACCGGCGGTGCTGGGCCAACTGTTTCCGGGATCAGCGGGGGCGATCTACGGGCGCAGTCCCGAGGGGCTGCTGGCGGCCTTTCAGCGCCCCCCGGCGACAACGCAGCTGCCGGGCCTGTTTCTGGCGGGCGGGGGGGCGCATCCGGGGGCGGGGGTGCCGATGGCAGCCCTCTCCGGCAAGCACGCGGCCGAGGCGATAGCGAACGGCCAGACTTCTCGGTCGATGTTCCGCCCGACGGCTACGCCTGGTGGTATCTCGACGGGGTCTCAGACGACGGGGCGCGCGCCGTCTCGGTGATCGGCTTCGTAGGGTCAGTGTTCTCGCCCTGGTACAAATGGTCGGGCCGCCGCGACCCGCAGAACCACGCTTGCATCAACGTCGCCACCTATGGGCCCGGCGCGCGCTTTACCATGACCGACCGGGGCCGCCCCGCCCTGCGCCAGTCCCGCGACACGCTGCAAGTCGGGCCCTCGTCGATGTACTGGAACGGCCACCAACTGATTGTCACCGTTGATGAAATCGGCGCACCCCCGATGGTCACCCCGGTGCGCGGCACCATCACCCTGACCCCGCAAGCCATCACCGAAACCGAGGTCCTGCTGACCCCCGACGCCCGCCACATCTGGCGCCCCTTCGCGCCCACCGCGCATATCGACGTCAACCTGACCCAAGGCCACCGCTGGCAGGGGCACGGCTATTTCGACGCCAACTTCGGCTCTGCTGCGCTTGAGGCGGACTTCCGCTTCTGGACCTGGGGCCGTTACCCGCTGCGTGACCGCGCCGTCTGTTTTTACGACGCCACCCGCATCGACGGCTCCACTCTGGCGCTTGGCGTAGAGATCGACGCGCAGGGTCAGGTCCGCGAAATCGCCCCGCCGCCGCTGACCCCATTCCGCCGCAGCCTCTGGCAGGTCCGCCGCGAAACCCGCGCCGATGCAGGCTTCACGCCCCAGCAACGGCTCAACATGCTTGACGCCCCGTTCTATTCCCGTAGCCTCGTGCAAACCCGCATCGACGGCGAAGTCACCACTGGCGTCCATGAGGCGCTCGACCTCATCCGCTACCGCCAGCCCCTGCTGAAACCGCTGATCGCGCTGCGTGTGCCCCGACGCCTCAACTGGACCTTCGACTGACCGCACAGATTTGCCGTTTTGAGAAATACTCCCGCGCGGAGCGCATTTTAAGGACCGCCATTATGACCAAGGTAATCCTCGTCACCGGAACCTCCAGCGGTCTGGGGGCCAGCCTTTCGGCGCAGGCCGCGATGGCAGGCCACACGGTCTATGCCACGATGCGCGACCTGTCGAAACGTGGCCCGCTCGATGCCGCCATGGCGGCAGGCACCATGCTGAACACACTGCAACTTGACGTGCAGGACGACGCCAGCGTGACCGTTGCCGTGGCCGAAGTGATCGCCCGCGAAGGCCGCATCGACGTGCTGGTCAACAACGCCGGGGCCGGTTTCGTCCGCTCTGTCGAACAGGCGACCATGGACGAAATCCACTGGGTCACCGATCTGAACTACATGGGTGTCGTGCGCTGCACCAAGGCGGTCATCCCCCACATGCGCCAGCAGCGCTCGGGCCATGTGGTGACCATCTCTTCGGTCGGCGGTCTGGTCGGCCAGCCGTTCAACGAGCTGTACTGTGGCGCGAAATTCGCCGTCGAAGGCTTCATCGAGGCGATGGCCAGCTACATCACGCCCAGTTTCGGAATCACCTTCACCATCGTTGAACCCGGCGGCATCTCGTCGCAATTCGCCGCCAGCGCGCTGAAACAGGTGCAATCCACCGGCGGCATCCTTGATGACGAATACCGCCCGATCCTACAGGATTACATGCGCGTGGCCCAAGCGCGTCAGGCCGCAGGCAACACCTTCCAGACCCCGGACGAGGTGGCAGGCATCGTCCTCGCCACCATCCATGCCGACCAGCCGCCGCTGCGGCTCCGCACCTCACAATGGGGCGAAACCTTCACCCGGCTGAAAACCGGGCTTGATCCTGATGGCAGCAAACTGTCTGCGCAGGTGTATCAGCAGATGCTGGTCGGCTGATCACGCGGTGGCAGGCACGTCCGGGTTGTTGCGCATCACCCAGAAATTCAGCGCCCCCGCCACCGTGACCCAAACCACGTACGGCACGAACAACAGCCCGGCCCACAGGTCCAGCGCAAAGAACGCCACCATCGTCGCCGCGACCGACAGCCACAGCCCGACCATCACGCCCATCGCCGCGCGCAGCCGCCGCAGGCCAAAGAACACCGGCGTCCACAGCGTGTTGAACGCGATCTGCACCGACCACAACGCCAACCCGAACGAAGCGCCCTCTGCAGCCGAGGCCCGCGCCGCCGCCGCCGCCATCGCCAGGTAAAGCGTGGTCCAGGCCACCGGAAACAGCCAGTTCGGCGGGGTCCAGCGCGGCTTTTTCAGCGCCTCATACCAAGCGCCGGGCGAAAACATCGCCCCGGTTGTCGCCGCAGCCCCACAGGCCAATAAATAGGTTCCGAACAAATAAATATCCATCCGCGGACACTAACTGATCCGAACGCCCGCGCCAACCACTCAGGCCGAAAGCCCCCGGTCCCGCGCCTCCAACTGTGCCAGAACGCCCAGCAAAGCGTCACTGCGCCCGCGCGATGGGGCCGTCCGCGCCGCCGCCTGCACCAGAAACCCCACCTCCGGCACCGGCGGCGCATGCAGCACCGCCACGCGCGGCATCACCGAAACCGCACCCGCCCGCGCCACCGCCAGCCCCAGCCAGCCGATCTTCTGCGCCTTGGTCGTCCGTGCCCGCGCGCCGACCGAATCCCAGCCCTGCCGCCGCACTGCCCCGCCAATCCCGTCATAAATCAGCCGCGCCGCAAATATTCCCGGACGGCACGCCACCGGCAATGCCGCCACCCCCGCCTCTGACCGCCGATACAGCCGCTCCGCCTGCGTCAACAGCCGCCGCACCACCCGCCGCACCCCCGGATCAGCGACGGGCGCGTCCAGCCAAGGCTCCAGCGCCACGCCCTCCTCCGCCAGCCACTCCAGCGGCAGATAGACCCGCCCCGCCCGCGCATCCTCGCCCACATCCCGCGCGATATTGGTCAGCTGCATCGCCAGCCCCAGATCGCAGGCCCGCGCCAGCGCATCCGCGTCACGCACCCGCATCAACACGCACATCATCGCGCCAACCGCCGCCGCCACCCGCGCCGAATACGCGAGGACCCCCGACAGATCGTCATAGCGCCGCCCGACCGCGTCCCAGGCCATCCCCTCCAGCAACGCATCCGGCAAGGCGCGCGGCATCTCGAACCCTTCAACCACCGCCGCAAAGGCCCGGTCCGCCGCCGCATTCACCGGACGCCCCGCATAGACCCGGTCCAGCCGGTCGCGCAGCCGCAGCACTGCGCCGGTCTTGTCATCGCCCTCGTCCACCGCGTCATCGGCCAACCGGCAGAACGCATACAGCGCCAGCGCCGGATCGCGCACCCGCGCAGGCAACAGACGCGAGGCCGCATGAAACGACAGGCTTCCCGTCCGAATGGCCGCCCGACACGCTTCCATGTCCTGCGCCGCGATCATTCCGCCGCCAACCGCATGTCCGCGGCCTCCCACCGAACCGGCGCATCCGGCACCAGCTTGCCCAACACCTCCGCCGTCCCGATCACTCCCGGCACCCCGGCCCCCGGATGCGTGCCCGCGCCGCACAAGTACAACCCCGGCAACTCCTCGCTGACGTTATGCGGCCGGAACCACGCCGATTGCAGGATGCGCGGCTCGATTGAAAACCCCGCCCCGTAAGGCGACAGATAGCGGTCGCGGAAGGTGTCGGGCGTGAACACCAGACTTTCCGACAGATGCTTCTGAAATCCGGGGATCAACCGCTCCTCCAGCACCGCCGCCATCCTGGCGCGGTACTTCGGCTCCTCCTCTGCCCAGTCCACCCCGCCATGCCCCAGATGCGGCACCGGGCTGAGGGCATAGAACGTATCGCCCCCCTCCGGCGCGACCGACGGATCAGTGACCGAGGGGCGATGAACGTAAAGGCTCATGTCATCCGCCAGTTTCCCGCGAATGAAGATATCCTTGATGTGCTCGCGGTACCTTGGCCCAACGACGATGGAATGATGCCCCACATCCTTCCACAGCTCCTTGGTCCCGGACGTTCCGAAATACCAGACATACAGCCCCATCGACCACCGCGTCCGCTTCAGGCGTGCCGGAGTCCACCGCCGCTTCGGCGCATTGCGCAACAGCCGGTCATAGGTGTGCCCGGCATCGGCGTTCGACACGACCACATCGGCAGGCAACACCTCGCCCGACACCAGCCGCACCCCCGCCGCCCGGCCGCCCTGCACAACAACCTCGTCCACCTCGGTGCCCTGCACCACCTCGCCGCCCTGACCCTCGATCACCCGCACCATCGCATCGGCAATCGCCTGCACCCCGCCCATCGCGTAATGCACGCCAAACGCCGCCTCCAGATGGCTGACCAGCGCATACATCGACGTCACCCGGAACGGATCGCCGCCGATGAACAGGGGATGAAACGACAGCGCAAACCGCAGGTGTTCGTCCTTCACATGCGCCGCCGCATGGCCGTAAACCGACCGGTCCGCCCGATACCAGGCGAACTGCGGCAGCACCTTGATCAGGTCGATCAGCCGATGCATCGGGCGGCGGCCGAGGTCCTCGAACCCGAACCGGTACCGCGCCTCCGCCCCCTTGAGGAACGCCCCAAAGCCTTTGGCGTCGGACGGAGAAATCCGCGCCACCTCGGCCCGCATCGCCGCCGCATCGCCGCGCATGGTGAACGTCTCGCCGTCCTGAAACCGGATCTCATAGAACGGGTCCATCGGCGTCAGGCTGACATCGCGGTCAAAATCGCGCCCGCAGGCCGCCCACAACTCGCGCAATATCTGCGGCACCGTCACAATCGTCGGCCCCAGATCGAACCTATGCCCGCCTTGGGTGATCGAAGACCCGCGCCCGCCCGCCCGGTCCAGCCGGTCGATCACCGTCACCCTATACCCCTTGGCCCCCAGCCGCATCGCCGAGGCAAGGCCGCCAAGCCCTGCGCCGATGATGATCGCATGGGCTTCGCGAGGGCGGGAACCGGTGGCGCGGGGGGGCTTCGGACTTTGCATCATGGTGTGGATGATAGAGTGTCCAGTTTAATTTACAATATCGCTCATGCTGCGGCAAAATGGGCCATTTCCGCTTTCCCTGATAGGCGTAAAGTGTAAGACTGCGTTTACACTTCGGGAAGGACGGGCCATGCCCACCGCCAGCCTCAGCCTATTCCGCTTCAATGGCTTTGGCCCGCGCCTCTGGGTGATCGGCCAGATGGGGGCCGCCCGCTTCGCGCTGCGCCACGAATCAAAGGCCCTGTTCTGGAAGCTCTGCGGCTCCGGCACCGGCGAAGGCTTCACCCCGCGTCCGAACTGGGGTGTCTGGGCGATTCTCGCCGTCTGGCCGGACGAAGCCACCGCTCGTGACCGCACTGCCAACAGTCCGGTCTGGCAGCGCTGGCGCGCACATGCTGCCGAATCCTGCTCCATCTTCCTCTCCCCCCTGTCGGCACGCGGCTCGTGGTCCGGCGTCAACCCGTTCGTCCCCGAAACCGATCCGCACGCCCCCGCTGGCCCGCTCGCCGTCCTGACCCGCGCCACCGTCAAACCCAGCCGCGCGCTGCGGTTCTGGTCCCGTGTGCCTGACATCTCCGCCGTGATCGGCCAGGACCCGAACGTGATGTTCAAGATCGGCATCGGCGAGGTTCCCCTCCTGCATCAAGTCACCTTCTCGATCTGGCCCGACGCCGCCAGCATGGCGCAGTTCGCACGCGGCGACGGCCCGCATGGCCGCGCGATCAAGGCGGTGCGGGATGAGGGCTGGTTTACCGACGAACTTTACGCCCGCTTCCGTGTGCTGGGGGCCGACGGCCTCTGGCACGGCCAGCCCCCCCTGCCCCAAGCCGCCAAAGCCGCATGACAGACCGAAAGCCCGCCATGAACTCGATGCCCCCACCCAGACCCATCAAATCCACCACCCGCCAGCCCTTCCCCTTCTCGGCCATCGTGGGGCAAGAGGCGATGAAACTCGCCATGGTCCTCACCGCCATCGACCCCGGCATTGGCGGCGTGCTCGTGTTCGGCGACCGGGGCACCGGCAAATCCACTGCTGTCCGTGCGCTGGCCGCCCTCCTTCCGCCAATCGAGGCGGTCGAAGGCTGCCCCGTCAATTCCGCCCGCCCCGACCTCTGCCCCGACTGGGCGCATGTCACGTCCACCCGGCTGATCACCAAACCCACCCCGGTGGTCGACCTCCCCCTCGGCGTTACCGAAGACCGCGTCGTCGGCGCGCTGGACATCGAACGCGCCCTCACCCGTGGCGAAAAGGCCTTTGAACCCGGCCTCCTCGCCCGCGCCAACCGCGGCTACCTCTACATCGACGAGGTCAACCTTTTGGAGGATCACATCGTCGACCTCCTGCTCGACGTCGCACAGTCCGGCGAGAACGTCGTCGAACGCGAGGGCCTGTCGATCCGCCACCCCGCCCGCTTCGTCCTCGTCGGTTCCGGCAACCCCGAGGAGGGCGAGTTGCGTCCCCAGCTTCTCGACCGCTTCGGACTGTCCGTCGAAGTCACCTCGCCCCGCGACATCGCCACCCGCGTCGAAGTCATCCGCCGCCGCGACGCGTATGAGAACGCCTACGACAAGTTCATCAAGGTCTGGCGGCCGCAGGACACCGCCCTGCGAAATCAAATCCTCGCCGCCCGCGACACCCTGCCGAAACTCAAAACCCCCAATACCGTCCTGCATGACTGCGCTGCGCTGTGCATCGCCCTCGGCTCCGACGGCCTGCGCGGCGAGCTGACCCTGCTGCGCGCCGCCCGCGCCCTTGCCGCATACGAAGGCGCAGATACCGTCAAACGCCCGCACCTCCGCGCCGTGGCCGCCATGGCCCTCAGCCACCGCCTGCGCCGCGATCCATTGGACGAGGCCGGGTCCGGGGCCCGCGTCGCCCGCTGCCTGACCGAGGTGCTGCCATAGCCGACACGCCGTGGACCCGCGCCCAGACCGCCCTGACCCTGCTGGCAATCGACCCGGCGGGCCTCAAAGGCCTATGGCTGCGCGCCCGCGCAGGCCCCGTCCGCGACCACATCACCACCGCCCTTTCCGCCATCCCGCTGCCCGCCAAGCGCCTGCACCCCACCATCACCGACGACGCCCTCTTTGGCGGCCTGGACCTTTCGGCCACTCTCGCCACCGGCCGCCCGGTCCTGACCGAAGGCGTCCTGTCCCACCCCGCCCTCCTGATCCTTGCCATGGCCGAACGTTGCCCCCCCGGCCTCGCCGCCCGCCTTGCGGCCTCCTTCGACACCCCCGGCCATTGCCTCATCGCGCTGGACGAATCCGCCGACCCCGATGAAACGCTCGCCCCCGCCCTCACCGACCGCCTCGCCCTGTTCCTCGACCTCTCCGACCAGCCGTGGTCCGACACTGCCCCTCTCACCCTCGACGCCCAAGGCATCGCCGCCGCCCGCGCGCTTCTCCCCAAAATCAAAACCCCAGCCGACACCGCGCACCGCCTGATCGAGGCCGCCGTCCAGCTGGGTATCCAATCCCTCCGCGCGCCCCTCCTCGCCCTGGCCACCGCCCGCGCCGCTGCAGCCCTCGCAGGCCGCTCCAGGACCACCGAGCAAGATCTCCTCACTGCCGCCGATCTGATCTACGGCCACCGCGCCCTGCCACTGTCCGACATGCCCGACCAGCCGCAGCCGGAACCACCGCAGGATCAGCCAGACCAGCAGACCGAATCCCAGACCAACACCCAATCCCTCCCCGAGGAGCTTCTGGTCGAGGCTGCCCGCGCCGCCCTCCCCGCCGACCTTCTGCAACGCCTCGCGCAAGGCCGCGCCGCCCGCGCCGTCAAGGGTGCCACCGGCACCGGGGCCGCCAAATCCGGCAACCGCCGGGGCCGCCCACTGCCGTCCCGCCCCGGTCGCCTTGGAACCGGTGCGCGCATCGACCTTGTCGCCACCCTGCGCGCCGCCGCCCCGTGGCAACCTCTCCGCCGCGCGCAAGCCGCCGAAGCAAGTCTGGGCCGCCCCGACGCCGCCCTCCTCGTCCGCCCCTCAGACATCCGCCTGAAGCGCTTCATCGAGACCTCCGACCGCGTTCTGATCTTTGCCGTCGACGCCTCAGGCTCCGCCGCCTTCGCCCGTCTGGCCGAGGCGAAGGGCGCGATAGAACTGCTTCTGGCGGCAGCCTATTCCCGCCGCGACCACGTCGCGCTTCTGGCCTTCCGGGGCACGCAAGCCGAACTGATCCTGCCCCCCACCCGCAGCCTTGTCCAAACCAAACGCCGCCTCGCAGGCCTGCCCGGTGGCGGCGGCACCCCCCTCGCCTCCGGCCTGAAACTGGCCATGGCCACCGCACAGCAGGCCAAATCGCGCGGCCTGACCCCCACCATCGCCATCCTGACCGACGGGCGCGGCAACATCGCACTGGACGGCACCGCCAACCGCGAACAGGCCGAAGCGGATGCCCTGCAATTCGCCCGCCTCATCCGCGCGACCGCCACGCCCGCCCTCATCATCGACACCGCCAATCGCCCACAGCCGGGCCTGCAAGCGCTGGCAAAACAGATGGACGCGCCGTACCTGGCGCTTCCCCGCGCCGATGCGCACCGCCTGTCCTCCGTCCTCGAAGCCGCGCTGGGGGATTAGGATGGACCTCGGCCGCATACCCCCAGACTGGCCAAACCGCGCCAGCGCCCGCATGATCCGCGTCCGCCCGCACGACTGGTGCGTGGTCGAGGTGGGAACCGGCCCCGACCTCCTGCTGCTCCACGGGGCCGGGGCCTCGGCCCACAGCTTCCGCCACCTGATCCCGGAACTATCGGGCTACCGCTGCCTGATCCCCGATCTGCCGGGCCAAGGCTTCACCCGCGCCGGCAACAAGGGCCGCCTTGGCATTGACCTGATGGCCGAAGACCTCGCCCGCCTGATCGAACACGAAGGCTGGCAACCCAAGATCATCATCGGCCATTCCGCCGGGGCTGCCCTCGCACTGCGGCTGTCCAGCATCATCCCGCTGCAAGGCATCATCGGCATCAACGCAGCACTTGGCAGCTTCGAAGGCGCAGCGGGCGTCCTCTTCCCGCTTCTCGCCCGCGTCCTTTCGGTCACCCCCTTCGTGCCGCGCTTCGTCAGCCGCCTCTGGGGCAACGCCGCCACCGTGCGCCGCCTGCTGGCCTCCACCGGATCGAAACTGGATGAGGCGGGGCTGTCGCAATACATCGCCCTCGTGCAGGACGCGGCCCATGTCGACGGCACGCTCGGCATGATGGCGCAGTGGAAACTTGACGCGCTGATGGGCGACGCCCCGCGCCTTGCCACCCCCACCCTCCTGATCGCCACAACCGGCGACAAGGTCGTGCCCGCCCGCGTGTCCCGCGACGCAGCCGGACTGATGCCCAACGCGACCTACCGCGAACTGCCGAAACTCGGCCACCTCGCCCACGAAGAAGCCGCCCCAAAGGTCGCCGAGGTCATCCGGAACTGGCTCGCCGCCCAACCGGGGACGACCGCCTCCTGAGACTGGGCGACGACGACAGGGACGACCACACTATTGAGATCATCATTGCGCCCTTCTGATGAAATCTCCCATGTGAACTTTGCGATAGAACGGGATGTTGGTGGTCCCACCTGTCGCAGGACCAAGCGCGGGTTCTGGATTTGGCCCCAACCACCCCAACACCCCCTCAACCCGCCCACCGTCACCGGCTCGCCCATGATTTCCAGCGTCACGGCCCTCAGTCTTACCCCCGGCCCCAAGGTCGCCGAAAGATCGGCCGGGTCCACCTGCCGCACCGTCTCGGGCTTGGTGATGTCAGCAAAACGTCACCAGCATCGGGATCAGGTCACCGGTCAGGGCGACCGGCTCGGTCTGGACCGGGATCAGGCGCAGCCACTCGCCGCGCGTCATCCCGGCGAAGCAGTCCTTGGCCGCCGCAAGGCGTTCTTCGCTGCCACCAAGCAGAGCAAAGAGGGTACGGCCCTGTGCCACCTCCACCACCGTCGCTTCGCCGGTCAGGCACCAGAAAACCTCGCGCCCGGTTATCCGTGAGGGATTGGCGTCGAACGCGGCTCGCACTTCGACCACGGATGCGCCGCTGACCACGCCCTGCGGGGTGTTGATGACGAGGGCCCGCTTATGGTGCCAGAAGTGGTTCTCACTGCAACCCGTGAGGGTAAGGGCGAGGATCAAAAAGCGATTTGATGCAGCGCCTCTGTCGCGCAGCTCAGGGTTTACAGCCCTGGCTCAAACCCGTCACCAAAAGTTGGCGAAATTCGCGAACTACACGCATTTCAATGCCTTGCGAGAAATACACACTTGATATCACCGGATCGCCAGCATCCTCGCGCCGAAAATCCGGTCGATATGCTCGGTCATGTAAATCCGCACCCAAGGGGTAAACTTCTCCGGATTGCGCCGCACCTCTGCCGACAGGTCATACAGGTCCACCCAGCGCACCTCCATCACCTCCTCCGGGTTCGGCTCCACCACCAGCCCCGGCTGCGCCTCGGTCACGAAGATATCGACCACCTCATGCTCGGTCAGCCCGCCCCCGACATCCGCCCGGTATTCCACCCGGTCAGCGAAATCCGGGAACAACCCGGTAATCCCCAACTCTTCGCGCAACCGCCGGACCGCACAGGTGGCCGGGTCCTCCTCCCAACGCGGATGCGTGCAGCAGGTGTTCGCCCAAAGCCCCGGCGTGTGATACTTTCCCATCGCGCGCCGTTGGATCAGCACCCGGCTGCCTTCGGTCACGAACACCGACACCGCTTTGTGCCGCAACCCGCGCTGATGCACCGCCAGCTTGCCCACCGGGGTAAGCCGCCCGTCCACCCAGGCCGGGATCATCTCTTCAAGGTCAGCGCTCGCCATCGTCATGTCCAACCCGGCTTTACCCAGCCAAGCAGGTGCGCCACGTTCTTGAACCCGATCTTTATATGCGCGAAGGGCCGCGCCGCGACCAGTTTCTTGTTCATGTAAGCCTCAAAAGTCAGTGTCTGCACATCCTTGTCATGGCACAGGCTCACGAACCGCTCGCGACGGTCGTCGGATTTGTAATAGGCGTCCTGCATCGACCGCAGCACTTTGAACACGGTCTTGTTGTCCTTCATGAACAGCTTGCGCGCCAGCATCAGGTCCTTGGCCCGGCCGGACGCAAGACAAGCCTGCGCCGCCGTCGCCGCCACCCGGCCCCCCAGCATCGCATAGTAAATCCCCTCGCCCGAAGACGGCGCCACCACCCCGGCGGCATCCCCCGCCAAGACCACATCCCGGCCGTTGTCCCACTTGTCCAACGGGCGCAGCGGGATCGGCGCGCCTTCCTTGCGGATTGTCTCGCAGCCCGTCAGGCCAGAGGATTCGCGCAGCGCCGCCGTCGCCTGTTTCAGATTCACCCCATCCACGCCGGTACCCATCCCGATACTGGCATGCTCGCCGTGCGGGAACACCCAGCCGTAGAAGTCCGGGGAAATCCGTCCGTCATAGATCACGTCGCAGCGCTTCGGATCGTAGTCCGCAACCGCTGCCTCGGCCCGCTCAGGTGCCTTGATGATCTCGTGATACGCAATCACATAAGGGATCGTATCGCCCCCAGGCACCTCATCGCGCGCCACGTCTGACCGCGCCCCATCCGCGCCGATGATCAGCTTCGTCAGACTGCGCATCTCGGTGCCGCTGGCCTTCTCACGCCAGACGACATGCGTGCCCTCGGCGTCCCGCTCGATCCGCAGATAAGTGCCGGTCAACCTCTCCGCCCCCGCTGTTACCGCCCGAACCCGCAGGAACTCGTCGAAATGCTCGCGGTCGACCATCCCCACAAAGCCGTTCTCGATATGGATATCGACCGACCGCCCCGTGGGCGAGATCATCCGCGCGGTTTCGATCTTGGCCACGATCTGATCCTCGGGAATCGCGAAATCGGCAATCGCACGCGGCGGAATGGCCCCGCCGCAGGGCTTGATCCTCCCCGCCCGGTCCAGCATCGCCACGCGTTTGCCAGCCCGCGCCAGATCCTCTGCCGCCGTCGCCCCCGAAGGCCCGCCACCCACCACGAACACGTCATACGTCATGTCATTCTCCCGCAACCATTTGTGTGGTGACGCGGCGCAACGCGCCCCCGTCGATGATCCGCCAACCCATCACGGCCGCCGCCAGAAACAGCGCCGCCTCGATCACGAACACCAATCCAAACGCCGCCGGCGCATCCGCCCGCAGCCGCAGCACGTCGACAAAGGCCGCCCCGGCAAAGCCGCCCAACCCCTGCGCAATCGCCTGTGACGCGCCCCAGACACCCATCCGCGTGCCCTCGCGCCCCGAACGCCCCTCGCCCGCCAACTGCATCATCGCCCCGATGGATGCGATGGCGAACATGCCATTGAACACGCCCAGCACCGTGACCGCAGGCACCAACAGACCCAGACCCAGCTGCCCCAGCGCCGCAATCCCTGCCAGACACACCGCCGACCCCACACATCCCGCCGTGACCCACAGCTTCAGCGTGCCCAGCCGGAACCCTGACACCGCGATGCCCACCGCCAGCATGCCCGCAAACATGCCGCCATGCTGTGCGCCGGACAGGCTGGTGGATTGGCCGGGGGTAAATCCGAACACCAGCCCCGCATAGGGCTCAAGGATCAGTTCCTGCAAGAAAAACGCCGACATCGACAGGAAGATAAAGATCGTGAAGACCCGCGCCTTGCGCTCGGCCCAGACCTCGGCCAGCCCTTGCCACAGCGGCGTTGCATCCGGCTGCCGCTCGGCCAGGACACGGCGCTCAATGCCCCAGATCGCCAGCGAGGTAACCACAACCGCTCCCACCGTCACCACCGACACGATGACCATCAGCCGTGCCGGTGAGTACGGGTCCAGCAGCGCCCCGATCACGCCGGACGTCACCGCAATCCCGAAAATCATCAACAGCCAGGTGATCGTCGCCGCCGCCGCCCTTCGGCGCGGTTCCGTCGCCGTGGCCAGCAGCGCCAGCAGCGATGTGCCGCAAGCCCCCGCCCCCAACCCGATCAGCACATAAGCCAGCACCGACAGCGCCAGCCCCGCGCCCTGCCCGGCAATCCCCAGCGCCACCGCGACCGAGGCCAGAAACGCCCCCAGCGAACAGACCGCCATGCCGCCGATGATGAACCGCGTCCGGTTGCCGCGCGCATCCGACCAGAAACCCCAGCTTGGCCGGGTGATCTGCACAAAGGAATGCAATGCCACCAGCGCGCCAGACAGCATCGCGGGCAAGGCCAGTTCCACCACCATCAGCCGGTTCAGCGTCGACGTGGTCAACACCACCACCGCCCCGATGCACAGCTGCACCAGCCCAAGCCGAACGATCTGAACCCAGCTGAGCGTCATCCCAACCCCCGCAGCGCGAAGGCGGAGATCATCATGCCGGTGACATACAGCACCACGCCGGTGCCATTGTACCAAGGCGCCTTGCCCTTTGGATCGCGGAACAACACCCGCATCGCGGCGAACTGCACAATCAGCAGCGCCAGCACCGCCAGCCCGTGCCACGGTTTGCCAAAGATCACCAGCAGAACCACCACCAATGCCTGCGCCAGCGCCATCACCGTGCAGGCGATCTTGGCAGCAACCTCTGGCCCCAGCACCACCGGCAAGGACCGCACGCCATGTTGCCGGTCGCCCTCCAATGCCTTGAAATCGTTCAGCGTCATGATCCCGTGCGCGCCCAGCGCATACAGCAGTGCGATCACCACAACCTCGAACCGTGGCGGGCCGGACAGCAGAACCGCTGCACCGGTGAACCACGGCAACCCCTCATAGGACAGCCCGACCAGCCCCGGCCCCCACCAGCCCGACCGTTTCAGCCGCACCGGTTCCGCCGAATAGGCCCAGGCGGCGATCACGCCGACGACAGTGGCCCCAAACCCCCAGGGCCCCAGCAACCAGCCCACCGCCAGTGACAGCGCCGTCATCGCCAAGGCGATCCACAACCCCCAACGCCCCGGAATGCGCCCCGACGGGATCGGCCGGTCCGGCTCGTTCACCGCATCGACATGCCGGTCGCACCAGTCATTCGCCGCCTGGCTCATGCCGCAGACGATCGGCCCGGCCAGCACCATGCCCAGAATGACCAAGGGCCACTGCCCGGTCAGCGGCACTCCGGCAGACACCGATCCGCACAGATAGGCCCAGATCGGCGGAAACCAGGTGATCGGCTTGATCAGCCGCAGCATGGCGCGCGGTTCAGGATATTGGCGGGGATGTAGGATTTCGCTGACACTCATGTGTCAAGTAAACATTACAACTCAGAGTCGGGCAAGCACTTAGCACCGGTTGCGGCAACACGACGCGCAGTTTTTCCGCGTCAGACCGGCTTAGGATTCTTTCTTCGAAAAGTTTAGGGGCGACTCCCGCCGCGCTATTCGCCGTCCTTGTTGATCAGCCCGTATTTGCGCAGCTTCACATACAGCGATTGCCGCGACAGGCTCAGCATGTCCGCCGCCGCCACCCGGTTGTTCCGCGTCAGTTCCAGCGCGGTCTCGATGCACATCTTCTCGATCACATCGGTGGTCTCGGCCACGATGTCCTTCAATGTCGATGACCCGACCAGTTCCATCACCGACCGTGCACTGTCGTCGCCCGATCCGGTACCGGACCGCCGCAGCGTCTCGGCGCGGCTGGCGTCACGCACCACCAGCACCAACACCGGACTGGGCCGGTCGTTCAGCCAGCTTGCCGACAGTTCCACCGCGATCTGGCCCGAGAAATCCGTGGTCAGCCGCGTTGCATACATCCGCAACTGCCCGGTGCGCTTGACGTTGTCCATCAGCACGCGCAGATCGACTGCGCCGCGCGCCAGATATTCGGCAATCGACCGGCCCCGCACAGCGGCAATGCTGGTGGCATCCGTCAGGTTCAGGAACGCCTCATTGGCCGCCCGGATCACCCCGTCGCCGTCGGCAAAAACGATCCCGTCCACGCCTTCGTGGTACAGGCGCGCCAGATTATCGGCCAGATCGTCCGCCGCCACGGCCACCTTCTCCGCCGGATCAATCTGGCACAGCAAGTACCGCTCGCCCGCTGCGCGGAACAGCGTCGGCGTCAACAGCACCCGGCGCTGTGACCGGCGCGCCGACATTTCAACCGGCACCGCCGCGTCAGACGTCGCCATGCTGGACATGGTGTCCAGAAACTCGCCCCGCCTGCGTCCGTCGAACTCCTGCGCGACCGCCGACCCGATCAACTCGCTGCGGGTGCCACCAAGGATAGTCGCTGCTGCCGGGTTCAGATCGCTGATCCGCCCGCTTGACATCGAGACCAGCACCAAAGGGTCGCGCGACACCTCCATGATCACGCGGTAGCGCGTGTCCATCTCGCGCTGCGCCTCGTAGTCGCGCTCCAGCGCCAGTTGCGCTGCGACCAGCTGCTGTTGCACCTCGGCGATCGGGCGCAGATCGCGCCCCAGCATCAACAGCGATCCGTCAGGCCCGATGCGGTGCATCGAATAGCGCACCGGAAACTCCCAGCTTTGCTGGCTTTTGTGGTTCAACTCAACCGCCACCGATCCGCGGCCCATCGCATCCAGATCGGCCAGCCGCAATTCCAGCTTACGCTGGCTCTCTTCGGTCAACAGCTCGGACAGCTGGGCGCCTTCCCAGTCGGTCAGTTGCCCGAATGACCGGTGATGCGGGTTCACCAGCACCGCAACCACCCGCCTGGACGGGGCCACCAAAAGCGCGATATCAGACGCCGTCGCCAGAATCTCGGTCATGAGATCGGGCGGGATCATGGGCAATTTGCCCGAGTTCAGCAGATGTCGTCCATCCGTCGTCACGTCCACACCAACCGATTCCTCGCGGCCGCAGTCGCGGTCCGCAGTCTGCAATTCTTCATCCTAGTGTGACGCCCGCCTCGACCAGCCCAAGGTCGGCCAAAGCTTCCGACAGGTCATTGGTCGCCGCATCCGCGCCTGTTGCAGCGCAGGCATCAAGATCGTTGAACAGGACCGCCCCGCCGACGATGACCCGCAACTTGCCACCCGTCGCGTCCTTGACTGTCTTTATCAGCCTTCTGCCAAGGTCCAGCTTATCCAGACAGCCCACTGACACCAGCGCACCGTCAAACCGATGCTCGCGCAAAACCGTGCGCAGTTCTGCCTGGCTGGGGCCCAGTTGCAACCGGACCGACACTCCGCGCCGGCGCAACTGGCCGGTCAGCACGACCGCGCCAAAACTGTGCTGCTCGCCCTCTGGCAGGATGACCAGCACCTTGCCCAGCCGGGGCCGGTCGCCGTCCTCGCTCGCCCAATCCGTTCCGATATCGCGCAAGACGGACTGCATCCGCGCCACACCGATACTGACTGCGGCAAAAGACCGCCGGTCTTCGGCCCAGTCACAGCCCAGCCTCCGGGCAATTTCCGGGAAATAGCAATCGGACAGTTCGACCGCAGACACATGCGCTTTCTTCAGCAAGGGCACCATCGCATCAAACGCTGCCGGATCAGGATTGATCATCGCGTCCGTCAGCATCGCCACGATGCTTTCAACAAGACCCCGCCCTGATCTTGCGTGACGTGCGGCCCGTGGCTCGCGTGCAGCAAGGCGTGCCATCACCGTCTTGGCCAGGAACGATACACCGTCCCCGTCATGACCTGTCCGACCGTCATATTGGCTGTCGCGCATTCTGCCACTCCGACCGCTCTGCCGTGCCGGATCAACTCCGCTCCGTCCCGACAGATGCAGCTTCAGCCAAAATCCCGGCCGTTGCCCTACGCTTCCATTTTCTGCCAAGCGGTCAACATTGTCAAAGCAAATTGACACTTTCTGCCGCGCGACGCTCACGGACAGGCGTTTGATCGCCGAAATCCCTTGAAAAATTGGGCTATGCACAATTCTAACGCAGATCGGCACGAACCCGTCGCAAAAAAAGTCAGTGCAAATATTGTAAGTTTTAGTTGACACTCTGCACCGCACGGGTACCTTTGATCCCAGATCGGACCACGGGGAAGGGCTTTCCGTCGATGCAGACCACACGCACCAGCGGACCACGCAAGCGGCTCTACACCGCCGAACAGCGCGCCCGCCGCGATGCCTCCCGCTGGACGCTGGTGCAGGGCCTGCTCGCCCCGGCCCAGTTCGTCGCTTTCGCCGTATCGCTGGTTCTGGTGCTGCGCTTCCTGCTGACCGGCAACGGGTACGAGGCGGCCACCATCTCGATCCTGGTCAAGACCGGCTTTCTCTATGTCATCATGGTCACCGGCGCGATCTGGGAAAAAGAGGTCTTCGGCCAGTACCTTTTCGCCCCCGCCTTCTTCTGGGAAGACGTGTTCAGTTTCGCCGTCATCGCCTTGCATTCGCTGTATCTTTGGGCGCTGTTCACCGGGTCGATGACGCCGCATCAGCTGATGTTCGTCACCCTTGCGGCCTACGCGACCTATGTGATCAACGCCGGCCAGTTCATCTGGAAACTCCGCCTCGCGCGGCTGGATGCGGGGGCCACGGCATGAGCCTTGATCTTCCTGCAACTGGCTGCCGCGAAACCCCCGTCCTCAAGCAACGCGGCCAGCGCGAGGTGTTCTGCGGCCTGACCGGGATCATCTGGCTGCACCGCAAGATGCAGGACGCGTTCTTCCTTGTCGTAGGCTCGCGCACCTGTGCGCACCTGCTGCAATCCGCCGCCGGGGTGATGATCTTTGCCGAACCCCGCTTCGGCACCGCGATTCTCGAAGAAAAGGATCTGGCGGGCCTCGCCGATGCCAATGCCGAACTTGACCGCGAAGTGGCCCGCCTCTTGGCCCGCCGCCCAGATATCCGCCAGCTGTTCCTTGTCGGCTCCTGCCCGTCCGAGGTGATCAAGCTGGATCTGGCCCGCGCGGCAGAACGGATGAACGAACGCCACGCCCCGCATGTGCGGTTCTACAACTACTCCGGTTCGGGGATCGAGACCACCTTCACCCAGGGCGAGGATGCCTGCCTTGCCGCCATGGTCCCCTCGCTGCCCACCACCGACCGGCGCGAACTGCTGATCGTGGGCGCGCTGCCGGATGTGGTCGAAGATCAGGCGCTTTCTCTTCTGAAGGCGCTTGGCATTCCCGTCGTGCGCACCCTGCCCGCGCACCGGTCATCCGACTTGCCAAGCGTCGGTGCGAACACCGTCTTCGCCCTTGTGCAGCCATTTCTTGGTGACACCCACGCCGCCCTCACCCGGCGCGGCGCCCGGCACATCCCCGCCGCCTTCCCCTTTGGCGAAGAAGGCACCACCCTGTGGCTGCGTACCATCGCCGACGAATTCGGCATCGACCGCGACCACTTCGAGGCGGTCACCGCCGCCCCGCGCGCCCGCGCTCAAAAGGCCATTGCTGCCGCCGCGACAACCCTGTCCGGCAAATCGGTGTTCTTCTTCCCCGACAGCCAGCTGGAAATTCCCCTTGCCCGCTTCCTTACCCGCGAATGCGGCATGACGGCGGTCGAGGTCGGCACCCCGTATCTGCAGACCGGCATCGTCGGCCCGGATCTTGACCTTCTCGCCGCAGGCCCGACCATCTCCGAAGGGCAGGATGTGGACTTGCAACTGGACCGCGTCCGCGCCGCCCGCCCCGACCTGACCGTCTGCGGCCTCGGCCTTGCCAACCCGCTGGAGGCGGAGGGCCTGTCCACCAAATGGGCGATCGAACTGGTCTTCACGCCCGTCCATTTCTACGAACAGGCCGGCGACCTTGCCGCCCTGTTTGCCCGCCCGCTGCGCCGCAAGGCATTGCTGACGCGGGAGGCCGCCGAATGAAGCTGACGCTCTGGACCTACGAAGGCCCCACCCACGTCGGCGCGATGCGCGTGGCGACCGGCATGAAGGGGCTGCACTACGTGTTGCACGCGCCGCAGGGCGACACTTACGCCGACCTGCTGTTCACCATGATCGAACGGCGCAACCACCGCCCGCCGGTCACCTACACCACGTTCCAGGCCCGCGACCTTGGGGCCGACACCGCCAACCTGTTCAAGGATGCCGCCCGCGACGCTTACGCCCGGTTCAAACCGCAAGCGATGATCGTGGGGGCTTCGTGCACCGCCGAACTGATCCAGGACGACCCCGGTGGATTGGCGTCCGCGCTGGGGCTGCCCTGCCCGGTCATCGCCCTTGACCTGCCCGCCTACAGCCGCAAGGAAAACTTCGGCGCGGACGAGACGTTCCTGCAGATCACCCGCGCCCTGGCCAAACCGATGGCCCGCACGGAAGGTATCACCTGCAATCTGCTGGGGGCCACCGCCCTCGGGTTCCGCCACCGCGATGACGTGACCGAGGTGACGAAACTTCTGTCCCTGATGGGCATCGCCGTCAACGTCTGCGCGCCCTTGGGGGCGACGCCTGCCGACATCGCCCGCATGGGGGCGGCACATTTCAACGTGCTGCTGTACCCCGAATCCGGCGAAGCCGCCGCGCGCTGGCTGGAAAAGACCTGCGGTCAGCCTTTCACCAAATCGGTGCCGCTCGGCGTCGGCGCCACCCGTGATTTCCTGCATGAAGTCAGCGGTATAACCGGCATATCTGCAAAAGTGGATGAAGCTGGCCTTCGCCTGCCATGGTGGTCCGCCTCGGTCGATTCTACCTACCTCACCGGCAAGCGCGTCTACATCTTTGGCGACGCCACCCACGTGATGGCCGCCGCCCGCATCGCCGCCACCGAGATCGGCTTCGAGGTTGTCGGCATGGGCTGCTACAACCGCGAATATGCCCGGCCGATGCGCACCGCCGCCAAGCCTTACGGGCTGGAGGCGCTGATCACCGACGACTATCTGGAGGTAGAGGCCGACATCGCCCGCCTGCAGCCCGAACTGATCCTCGGGACGCAAATGGAACGTCACATCGGCAAGCGCCTTGGCATCCCCTGCGCTGTGATCAGCGCTCCGGTCCATGTTCAGGACTTCCCCGCCCGCTACTCGCCCCAGATGGGGTTCGAAGGCGCGAACGTGATCTTCGACACCTGGATTCATCCGCTGGTGATGGGTCTGGAAGAACACCTGCTGACCATGTTCCGCGAAGATTTCGAGTTTCACGACGAGGCCGGTGCCAGCCACCACGGGGCCAAGGCAACCACCCGGACCGAAGCGCCGGTTGATGCCGAGGAAGCCTCCGGCGGGGATATTTCGGCCAAGATGAATGAAGCCGTTGTGGGCGACCTGCTCTGGCTGCCCGATGCCGAGCGCGAGTTGAAGAAGATCCCCTTCTTCGTGCGCGGCAAGGCCAAGCGCAACACCGAAACCTATGCTGCCAGCAAGGGCATCATCGCGATCTCTGTCGACACCCTCTATGAGGCAAAGGCCCATTATGCGCGATGACCGGTTCCATCAGGACGACGTGAAGGTCAAGGCGGGCTACCGCTTTGTCATCATCACGCTGGATGCCCATGCCGCAGGCCCCGCCGCACGGATCGCCCCGCGCCTTGCCCGCGACTTTCCGGGGATCGAAGTGTCGGTGCACGCCGCCGCCGAATGGGCGGAAAATCCGGCCGCGCTGGCCAGTGCCAAAGCAGCCGTGGCCGATGCCAACATCATCGTGGCGAACCTGCTGTTCATCGAAGAGCACATCACCGCCATCCTGCCCGACCTGCACCGGGTGCGCGAGCAGCTGGACGCCTTTGTCGGCGTCATCGCCGATCCGCAGATCGTCAAGCTGACCCGGATGGGCGATCTGGATATGTCGGTGCCCGCCAGCGGCGCGATGGCCTTTCTGAAAAAGATGCGCGGGCCAAAAGAGCCTTCCGCCTCGTCGGGCCAGAAACAGATGGCGCTGTTGCGTCGCCTGCCGAAAATCCTGCGCTGGATTCCCGGCAAGGCGCAGGACATGCGCGCCTGGTTTCTGTCGATGCAATACTGGCTGGGCGGGTCGGATGACAACCTTGAGGCGATGATCCGCTTTCTGGTCAGCCGCTATTCGGCTGACCGCAAATGGCAGGCGGTCAAGGCCGCAGCGCCCATCGATTACCCCGATGTCGGCCTGTATCACCCGGCGCTGAAGGCGCGGATCACCACCAATATCGCCGACATGCCCCGCCCGGCCGAGGTGAAAGCCACCGTCGGCCTGCTGATGCTGCGCAGCTACATCCTTGCCGCCGACACCGCGCATTACGACGCCGTGATCGCCGCGTTCGAGGCGCGGGGCATCGCCTGCCTGCCTGCCTTTGCCGGGGGTCTGGACGGACGCCCAGCGATTGACGCCTACTTCAAGGGCCGCATTGACGCGATGGTGTCGCTGACCGGATTCAGCCTTGTCGGTGGTCCCGCCTACAACGACAGTCCCGCCGCGGTCGACGCACTTGCGGCGCTGGACGCGCCCTATATTGCCGCCCACCCGCTGGAGTTTCAGACGCTGGGCCAATGGGGCGCCTCCGGTGGCGGTCTGGGCCCGGTGGAAACCACCATGCTGATCGCCCTGCCCGAGATTGACGGCGCCACCAACCCAACCGTCTATGCCGGGCGGCACGGCGTTGACGGCTGCCAAGGCTGCCACCACCAGTGCAAGGCCGCCACTGCGCAATCGCTGGAAACCCGCGCGATGGCCCCCTGCCCGGAACGGATCGGCGCACTGGCCGACAAGACCCTGCGGCTGGCCATGCTCCGCCGCTCGGACGTCGCCACCCGCAAGGTCGGCATCGTGCTCTACGGCTTTCCGCCAAACGCCGGGGCCGCCGGAACCGCTGCCTACCTCGGTGTGTTTGAAAGCCTTTACAACACCCTGCACGCCATGGCCGCCGAAGGCTACGCCCTGACCCCGCCGGAAAGTGTCGAGGCGCTGCGCGAGATGGTCCTGAAAGGCAACGCCGCCCGTTATGGCCAGCCCGCCAATGTCCACACCACCGTGTCCGCCGCCGACATCGTGGCAAAGACGCCGTGGCTGAAGGAGATCGAGTCCGCCTGGGGCCCCGCCCCGGGCCGCCACCAGACTGACGGACGCGGCGTGTTCGTGCTGGGCCACCAGTTCGGCAATATCTTCGTCGGCCTGCAGCCCGTCTTCGGCTATGAGGGCGACCCGATGCGCCTGCTGTTTGACAAAGGCTTTGCCCCCACCCACGCCTTCACCACCTTCTACCGCTGGCTGCGCGAGGATTTCGGGGCCGACGTCCTGCTGCACTTCGGCATGCACGGTGCCTTGGAATTCATGCCCGGCAAGCAGGCCGGCGTCGGCGAGGGGTGCTGGCCCGACCGGCTGATCGGCAATCTGCCGAACGTCTACCTTTATGCCGCCAACAACCCGTCCGAGGCGACCCTTGCAAAGCGCCGGTCGAACGCGGTGACTGTCACCCACCTGACCCCGCCGCTGGCACAGTCCGGGCTTTACAAGGGGCTGGCTGACGTCAAGGACACCCTCACCCGCTGGCGTGTCGCCGCCCCCGATGCACCGGAACGCGACGATCTGGCGGCCCTGATCGCCGAACAGGCCAAGGCGGTTGATCTGGGCGGCCTTGCCCCCGACCAGCTTTGGATCAAGCTGCTGGAAACCGAAGGCGCGCTGATCACCGACGGGCTGCATGTGGTGGGCCGCAAGATGACCGCCGAGCACCGCGCCGCAATGATCGCGCTGATGCCCGACGATGCAGCGGTGCGGGCGAAGGCCGACCTTCTGCTGCAGGAGGATCCCGAGATTGCCGGCATCCTGCGGGCCCTTGGTGGCCGCTTCATCGCCCCGGTCCCCGGCGGCGACCTGATCCGCGCGCCGGAAATCCTGCCGACGGGCCGCAACATCCACGCGTTTGACCCGTTCCGCATGCCGACAGCCTTTGCCATGCAGGACGGTGCCCTACAGGCGCAGCGCCTGCTGGACGCTGCAGACCGCCTGCCGCGCACCGTGGCCCTTGTCCTGTGGGGCTCCGACAACATCAAATCCGATGGCGGGCCAATTGCGCAGGCTTTGGCGCTGATCGGCGCGAAACCGCGGTTCGACCATTATGGCCGCCTGTGCGGTGCCGACCTGATCCCGCTGGCCGAACTGGGCCGCCCGCGCATCGACGTGGTGATGACCCTGTCCGGCATCTTCCGCGACCTCTTGCCGCTGCAGACCCGCATGCTGGCCGAAGCCGCCTGGAAAGCCGCCACTGCCGATGAGCCGGTCGCGCAGAACTTCATCCGGGCGCATTCGCTGGCCTACGCTGAAGAAATGGGCGTCGACATCGAAACCGCCGCCCTGCGGGTGTTCTCCAACGCCGAGGGTGCCTACGGGTCGAACGTCAACGTGCTGGTTGGCTCCTCCGCGTTCGGGCAGGAGGATGAGCTGGCCGACGCCTACGAATCCCGCAAATCCTTTGCCTATGGCCGCACCGGCAAATCGGTCAAGAACGCGGCGCTGCTGCAAAAGGCGCTGAAGGATGTGGATCTGGCCTACCAGAACCTGGAATCCGTCGAACTTGGCGTCACCTCGGTCGATCATTACTTCGACACGCTGGGCGGCATCGCCCGTGCGGTGAAGCGGGCGCGGGGTGGCGTGGATACCCCCGTCTACATCGGCGATCAGACGCGCGGTGGCGGGCAGGTCCGCACCCTGAAAGACCAGATCGCGCTGGAAACCCGGTCGCGCAGCCTGAACCCGAAGTTCTACGAGGGCCTGTTGCGCCACGGTGCAGAGGGTGTCCGCCAGATCGAGGCGCATGTCACCAACACCATGGGCTGGTCAGCCACCACCGGCCATGTCGACCCTTGGGTCTATCAGCGCCTGTCGGAAACCTTTGTGCTGGACGAGGCGATGCGCCGCCGTCTGGCTGATCTGAACCCCGAAGCCTCCAGCCGGATGGCTGGGCGGCTTTTGGAAGCGTCGGACCGTCAATACTGGCAGCCCGATGCCGCGACGCTGGCCGCCCTGCAACGCGCGGCGGACGAGTTGGAAGACAGACTGGAAGGGATCGCGGCGGAATGACCCGGACCTTCCATACCGCTATTGTCATCCCCGCGCAGGCGGGGGCCCATCTTCATAAGACGCGCAACTGGGTCCCGGCCTTCGCCGGGATGAAAGTTACCAAGAAAAGGACGACACCATGAGCCCGCGTGATGAAATACCGAACCTGCGTGGTCTGGACGGCGAAGGCTCCGTCCAGGTGCATCAGGACGAGGCGCTGAAAATCGGATCGGCCAAGGTCTTTTCGGTCTATGGCAAGGGCGGCATCGGCAAATCGACCACCTCGTCGAACCTGTCGGCGGCGTTTTCGATGATGGGCAAGCGGGTGTTGCAGATCGGATGCGATCCGAAGCACGACAGCACCTTTACCCTGACCGGGCGGTTGCAACCGACGGTGATCGACATCCTGAAGGACGTTGATTTCCATTCGGAAGAGTTGCGCCCCGAGGATTACGTCGTCACCGGCTTTAACGGCGTGATGTGTGTCGAGGCGGGTGGCCCGCCCGCGGGCACCGGCTGTGGCGGTTATGTGGTGGGCCAGACGGTCAAGCTGTTGAAGCAGCACCACCTGCTGGAAGACAGCGATGTGGTGATCTTTGACGTGCTGGGCGATGTGGTCTGCGGCGGTTTTGCCGCCCCCTTGCAACACGCCGACCGCGCCGTGATCGTTACCGCCAACGATTTCGACAGCATCTACGCGATGAACCGCATCATCGCCGCCGTGCAGGCCAAGGCGGGCAATTACAAGGTGCGGCTTGCCGGCTGCGTCGCCAACCGCTCGCGCGAGACCAACGAAGTGGACCGCTACTGCGAGCGTGTCGGTTTCAACCGCATCGCGCATATGCCCGACATCGACGCCATCCGCCGCTCGCGCCTGAAGAAAAAGACCCTGTTCGAGATGGACGATAGCGAGGACATCGTGATGGCCCGCGCCGAATACATGCGGCTGGCCGATATCCTGTGGCGGTCGGTTGAGGGGGAAGGCACCTCGCCCGCGCCGCTGCCCGACCGCGAGATTTTCGAACTGCTGGGGTTTGACTGAGCATGACCGACTACTCCGCCACGCGCGACCGGGTTGAGCATTACTTCGACCGCACTGCCACCAAAGTGTGGGAGCGTCTGACATCGGACGCCCCCGTCAGCCGGATCCGTGAAACGGTGCGGCAGGGGCGTGACCGGATGCGCGCGGTCATGCTGGCCCGCCTGCCCGAAGATCTGCGCGGCGCGCGGGTGCTGGATGCGGGTTGCGGCACTGGTCTGATGACCGCCGAACTGGCGGCGCGCGGGGCGAGTGTGGTGGCCGTTGATATCTCTCCGCAACTGATCGGCATCGCCGAGGCGCGGCTGGCCGAAGGCTTGCGCCCCCGCGTCACCTTTGCCGCCGGGGACATGACCGACCCCGCGCATGGCCGGTTCGATTACGTTCTGGCGATGGACAGCCTGATCTACTATTCCACCCCCGACATCGCCGCCGCCCTGCACAAGATCGGCAGCCGCACCGGGCAGGCCATTGTCTTTACCGTCGCCCCGCGCACGCCGTTCCTGATGGCGTTCTTCGGGATGGGCAAACTGTTCCCCCGCGCCGACCGCTCTCCGGTCATGATCCCGCAGGCGTTCAGCGCCCTGTCGCGCGCCGTGCCGAACCTTGCGAAGGTCGACCGCGTCACCAGCGGCTTCTACATCTCCGAATGTATGGAGGTGCGTCCGTGATCCTGCGCAAAAAGCACCTCAAGCAACTGTCCGGCAACTGGCTGCCGTTCATGGACGCAGCGTCCGAAGGTCTGCCGCTGCGCCAGCTTCTGCGCCTGTCGCTGTTTCAGGTGTCGGTCGGCATGGCCACCGTGCTGCTGCTGGGCACGCTGAACCGGGTGATGATTGTGGAACTGTCGGTGCCTGCCGCCGTCGTGGCCTGCATGATCGCCCTGCCGGTGCTGTCAGCCCCGTTCCGCGCCATGCTGGGCCATCGCAGCGACCACCACCGCTCGCATATCGGGTGGAAGCGCATTCCCTACCTGTGGTTCGGGTCGCTGTGGCAGATGGGCGGGCTGGCGATCATGCCATTCGCGCTGATCGTGCTGTCGGGCGATCAGATCCACGGGCCGGAGTGGGCAGGTAAGGCATTGGCCGGGATTGCCTTTCTGATGACCGGGATCGGGCTGCACATGACCCAGACCGCCGGTCTGGCACTGGCCTGTGACCGCGCAACCGCTGAGACGCGGTCCAAGGTCGTGGCGCTGCTCTATGTGATGTTCCTGCTGGGCATGGCGGTATCTTCGGTTGTGATCGGCTGGCTGCTGCGCGATTTCGACCAGATCCTGCTGATCCGGGTGGTGCAGGGCTGCGCGGTGATGACCATGGTGCTGAACCTGATTGCGCTGTGGCAGCAGGAAAAGGTCAGGCCGATGACCGCCGCCGAAATGGCCGAGGTGCCGCCGGTGTTCCTTGAATCCTGGCGCGATTTCATCAACCGCAATGATGCCGGGCGGCTGCTGTTCCTGGTGGCCATCGGCACGATGGGCTTTCAGATGCAGGATGTGCTTCTGGAACCTTACGGCGGCGAAATCCTGGGCTTGTCGGTCGGGGCCACCACCTGGCTGACCGCGGCAAACGCCTTGGGCGCGCTGGCCGGCTTCATTATGGCGGGACGCTGGATGAGCACGGGGCATGACGAACTGCGCATGGCCGCCCGCGGCATTCTGGTGGGCATCGCAGCCTTCACTGCGGTGCTGTTTGCCGGGATGACCGGATCGGTGCTGCTGTTTTATGCCGGGGCCACGGCCATCGGCCTTGGGGTCGGGCTGTTCGCCGTCTCGACGCTGGCGGCAGCGATGGCGCTGCCAGAACGCTCCGGCCTTGGCAGCGGTCTGGCACTTGGCGCCTGGGGTGCAGCACAGGCCACAGCGGCGGGCCTTGCAATCTTTGTCGGCGGCTTCCTGCGCGATGGCATTGGCCACCTGATCGCAACGGGCAGCCTTGGACCGGGGCTGACGGAGGCCTCGTCCGCCTATTCCATCGTCTACCAGATTGAAATCGTCCTGCTCTTTGCCAGCCTGATCGCCCTTGGCCCGTTGGTTCGGGTCCGGGCCATCGACACCACTCAGAAACCCGGCGCGGCCCGTCTGGCCATCGCCGAATTTCCAACCTGATCTCTGGAGGATACCGCAATGCTCGGTACAACGTTCTTTGGCAACTTCGACCTCGCGTCGCTCGCCATCTGGCTGTTCTGGGGCTTCTTCGCCCTGCTTGTCTACTATCTGCAAACCGAGAACATGCGCGAGGGCTATCCGCTGGAAACCGAAGACGGCCTGGCTGCGCCAAATCAGGGCCCCTTCCCGGTGCCCAAACCGAAAACCTTCCGCATGCCGCATGGCCGCACTGACGTGACCGTGCCTTCCGCCGCGAACGAGGCCGAGCATCGCCGCAGCGGCCTTGCCCTTGCCCGCACCGCCACGTCAGAAGGCTTCCCGCACGCCCCCACCGGCAATGCGATGGCAGACGGTGTCGGCCCGGCCTCCTGGGCCCCGCGCCGCGACGAGCCGGAACTGGACGGGCATGGCCACAACAAGATCGTGCCGATGGCCTATGCCGACGGCTTCACCGTATCCGCTGGGCGTGACCCGCGCGGGTTGCCGGTGCAGGCTGGCGATCTGGAAGTTGTGGGCCGCATCTCCGACATGTGGGTTGACGCGCCCGAACAACTGGTCCGCTATCTGGAAGTTGACCTGAACTCTGGCGGCAAGCGTCTGGTGCCGATGACCATGGTCAAGATCTGGCCCGACCGCGTCCGCATCAACGCGATCGCGTCCGACAGCTTTGCGGGGATCCCGATGACCCGCTCGTCCACCGAAGTCACCAAGCTGGAGGAAGACAAGATTTCCGGTTACGTGGCCGGCGGCTGGATGTATGACGCCGACAAGCGCAAAAAGGGCTTCTGACCAACCGCATTTCCCGCATGGGCCACAACCGGCCTTGCGACAAGGAACTGCGGCAAACCACCGACAAGCGCGGCCCGCGCCCGGGCCCCGCTTTTCACCCAAACCACGGAGGGTCTGTTATGTCAGGCCATGATGACTTTGCTTTTGACGCTCTGCCCGGGCTGCCGGAACGGCCCCCGCTGGGTGAAGACATCCTCTGGCAGGGCAAACCTGCCGCCTACGCGCTGGCCCGCGACGCCTATTCGCTGCACTGGATCGCCGGATACTTTGCGCTGATCATCCTGTGGCGCGCCGCTACCGGCTATGCCGACGGCGGGTTTGCCATGGCGGTGGTGATGGGCCTGCCCTACGTGATGCTGGCCTGCCTTGGTCTTGCGGTGATCTTCGGTCTGGCCTGGATACAGGCCCGCACCACCACCTACACGCTGACCACGGCGCGCGTGGTGATGCAGATCGGCGCGGCACTTCCCGTCACCTTCAACCTGCCCTTCGTGCAGGTCGGTGCCGCAAACCTTGACCTGCGCCGCGACGGCACGGGCACAATCGCGCTGCAGACGTTGGGGGCCACCCGCATCTCTTACCTGATCGCCTGGCCGCATGTGCGCCCGTGGCGGATGTCAAAGACCGAACCAGCCCTGCGCTCGATCCCCGATGCCAAGCGGGTCGCCGAAATGCTGGCCGAGGCGGCCGAGGCACGGGTCTCCATCCCGCAGGTTACGCGGACGGCACCCTTTGCCTCCGTCGCAGCGCAATAGGAGGCACGATGTCCGGTCAGCCCCCCCTCATCCATGAACCCGGCTTTCACAGCCGTAACCCTGAAATGGTGCCGAAAGTGCTGCTTCTGGGAATGCTGGCGCTGGCGCTGGCGACCGTTGCCGTCACCTCATTCGCGGCCCTGACCGGCCGCGAACCGGTGGCCCAGCCCGCCGCTGCCGCCATCCTGCGCGAAAAGTGGATCGTGATGGAAGGTTTGTCCGCCCAGGCCGTGATCGTGCGCAACACCGATGGTTCGGTGCTTCTGGACCTGCCGCATGGCGGCTTTGTGACCGTCATCCAGTCCGGGATTCACACCGAACGGCGCAAGCATGGGGTGGACCAATCCAAACCAGTGCGTATTGTCGAATATGCCAATGGCCGTCTCGTCGCCGAAGATCCCGAAACCGGGTGGAGCGCCGAACTCTATGCCTTTGGCGCCGATAACAAAGCCGCGTTCGAACGGCTTCTCGACCAGAAATAGGGAACCACGATCATGGGATTGTTCACACGCAACGTAGAAAGGGTGCCCTGCACCGTCGAAGTGTCGCATCGCTTCGAAAGCCTGCACGCCCACGTCCGCTTCAACAACGGCGCCGTCGTCTATCCCGGTGACGAGGTGCTGGTCCACGGCGCACCGGTGCTGGCCGCTTACGGCGAGGTCGTCGTCGAGGATCGCACCGCCACCATCACCCGCGCCAACTGGCTGGAACGCCAGTGGACGCGCCTGACCGGCGACTTCGACTTCATGGAACTGTGCGAGTTTTCCTTTTCCGAGGAGGTCCGGCTATGAACGTAACCCCCAAGGCACTTGAGGCCGAATACGCCGCCCTCGCCGCCGAACAACCGCTCGATACCACTGCGATGGCGACCGAGACCACGCTGCTCAATCCGCGCTTCTACACCACTGACTTCGACGAGATGGACAAGATCGACGTCACCCCGGTGCGCGCGGAATGGGACAAGCTGATCGCCCAGATGAAATCCGACCCCAACAAGGGCCATTTCAAAAAGACCGAAGCCTGGGACAAGGTCGACTGGGAAGGCATGGACCCGCCCCTGAAGCGTGAATTCATCGACTTTCTGGTCAGCAGCTGCACCGCCGAATTTTCCGGCTGCGTGCTTTACAAGGAAATGAAACGTCGTGGTTCTAACCCCGACATCACCGAACTGTTCAGCTACATGTCCCGCGACGAGGCCCGCCACGCCGGCTTCATCAACGACGCGCTGCGCGAGGCGGGTGTTGCGGTGAACCTTGGCTTCCTGACCAAGGCCAAGAAATACACCTACTTCCGGCCCAAGTTCATCTACTACGCCACTTACCTGAGCGAAAAGATCGGCTACGCCCGCTACATCACGATCTACCGGCATCTGGAGGCGAACCCGGATCAGCGCTTCCACCCGATCTTCAAGTGGTTCCGCGAATGGTGCAACGACGAGTTCAGCCACGGCGAGGCTTTCGCGCTGATCATGAAGACCGATCCGAAACTGACGGAAAGCTTCACCAACAAGCTGTGGATCAAGTTCTTCCTGACCGCCGTCTACTTCACCATGTGGGTGCGCGACCATCAGCGGCCTGAATTCCACAAGGCGCTCGGCGTTGATATCGGCTGGTACGATCAGGAGGTGTTCCGCATCACCTCCACCATCGCCCGCCAGATCTTCCCGATCGAGCTGGACATAGACCACCCGCGCTGGCTGCCGAACCTGCACCGGATGAACGCTGCGTTCATCGCCATGGATGCGGCCAAGCGTCAGGGCGGTGTCGCGGGCAAACTGAAGGGCTGGGCGGCGAGCGCGAAAGCCGCCGTCACCTTCGTCGCTCTCTACACGATCCCGGCCAAGCGTCACACCCTGCCCGCCTCAGTGCGGCTGGAACCGACGTATTGACCGATAAATCCCATACCGCTGTTCCGGCAGCGGGTTGGTGTGCGGGATGGGCGCGTCCCAAACACCTGTGCGGCATCCCTGTCCGGGGGTGCCGCACATGACCAATCCATGGATCGCCTCGCTTGTCGCAATCCTCATCTGGTGGTTTTCCACCGGGGCGATCCTGTGGCGCGTCAAGCGGGCCGATCAGGGCGGGCCCAATGCCCATCTCTGGTCGGTCGTCCTTGGCTTGCCCCTGCTGGCACTTGGCGTCTACGGGCTGGCCACCACGCTGGCCGACCCCGGTGTCACCGGCGTCTACGCGGCTTTCCTGTCTGCCCTTGCCATCTGGGGCTGGATCGAACTGGCTTTCCTGTCGGGCATCATCACCGGCCCGAACACAGCACCATGCCCACCCCAGGCCACCGAAATCGAACGCTTCATCCGCGCCACCGGCACCATCGCCTGGCACGAGGTCCTGTTGATCGCTGCGCTGATCCTGATCGCCAACGCCTCAACGGGAGCAGCCAACACCGTTGGCCTGTGGACCTTCGCGCTGCTGTTCTTCGCCCGCATTTCTGCCAAGCTGAACCTGTTCTTCGGCGTCCCCCGGATCCATACGGAATTCCTTCCAAAGCCGCTGGCACACCTGTCCAGCCATTTCCGCCACGCCCGGATGAACTGGGTGTTCCCGATCTCGGTCACCGCCCTGACTTTCGCCGCTGCCTGCTGGATGGAACGGGCCTACGCCGCCCCCACCGACGCAGCCTTCATCGGCCATATCCTGCTGACGGCGCTGACCTTGCTGGCACTCCTTGAACACTGGTTCATGGTGCTGCCTCTGCCCGACGAAAAGCTCTGGCGCTGGATGCTGCCCGCAGCCCCGTCTGCTACCGACCCAACATTGACTGCAAGAAAGTGATCCCGATGGACTTCGACAGCCACTTCAAAAGCCAGCTCGATGCGTTGAAAGCCGAAGGCAACTACCGGATCTTCGCCGATCTGGAACGCAAACGCGGCGCCTTTCCGCAGGCTAGCCGGCACAAGGACGGCGTCGTCGAAGATGTCACCGTCTGGTGTTCCAACGACTACCTGACCATGGGCCAGCACCCCGATGTGGTGCAGGCGATGATCGACACCGTGCAGGCCTGCGGCACCGGGGCTGGCGGCACCCGCAACATCGGTGGCAACACCGTGCATCACCTTGAGCTGGAACGCGAACTGGCCGATCTGCACGGCAAGGAACGCGCGCTTTTGTTCACCTCCGGCTACGTGTCGAACTGGGCCGCCCTTGGCACCCTTGGCGCGCGCATCCCGGGCGCGGTGATCCTGTCGGACGAAGGCAATCACGCCTCGATGATCGAAGGCATCCGCCATTCGCGCGCCGACAAGGCGCTGTGGCGGCACAACGACTGGCGCGATCTTGACCGCAAACTGCACGCCGTCGGTGACCGCCCGAAGATCGTGGCCTTCGAATCCGTCTATTCGATGGACGGCGACGTCGCCCCGATCCGCGAGATTGTCGAAGTGTGCGAGGCGCATGGTGCGCTGTCCTACATCGACGAGGTTCACGCCGTCGGCATGTACGGCCCGCGCGGCGGCGGTGTGACCGAAGAACGCGGCCTTGCGCACCGCATCGACCTGATCGAGGGCACGCTGGGCAAGGCGTTCGGCGTTGTCGGTGGCTACATCACCGGCACCAACAACCTGTGCGATTTCATCCGCAGCTTTTCCTCCGGCTTCATCTTCACCACCGCCCTGCCCCCCGCCATCGCTGCTGCGGCCAGCGCTTCGATCCGGCACCTCAAGGGCTCCGATGCCGAACGGCGCGCGCAAAAGGCCAATGTGGCCAAGGTACGCAAACTGCTGGACCGCGCGGGCATCCCGCACATGGCCAATGACAGCCACATCATTCCGGTGATGATCGGTGATCCGGTGAAATGCCGGATGATATCCGACATCCTGATGTCCGACTGGGGCATCTACGTGCAGCCGATCAACTATCCCACCGTTCCCAAAGGCACCGAACGGCTGCGCATCACCCCCGGCCCCAACCATTCCGACGCCGATATCGACAAGCTGGTCTCGGCGCTGGCCTCGCTGTGGAAGCAGTGCGCGATTTCCCACGCAGTCGCGTGAATTTGCGCGGATTGGGCCTTGCCAAACGCGGTGTGCGCCACACTATACACACCGAAGAAACCCGGGAGGACTCCAATGAAACTGACCCTCACTGCCCTCGCTTTCGCCAGCCTCGCCGTGCCCGCCATGGCCGAGGCCGATATCGAAGCCGGGGCCAAGACTTTCAACCAGTGCCAGACCTGCCACGTCGTGCAGAACGAAGCGGGCGAAGTGCTGGCCGGCAAGAACGCCAAGACCGGGCCAAACCTGTACGGCATGCCGGGCCGTATTGCGGGCAGCCTTGAAGGCTTCAAATACGGCGAATCCATCGTGGCGCTTGGCGCGACCGGCTTTGTCTGGGACGAGGCAAGCTTTGTCGAATACACCGCCGATCCGGCCAAGTTCCTGAAGGCCAAGCTTGGTGATGACAAGGCCAAGTCGAAAATGGCGTTCAAGTTGAAAAAGCCCGAAGATGCCGCCAACGTCTGGGCCTACATCGTCTCGCTGTCACCCGCCGTTGACCCGGCCGCAGCTGCAGCGGCCCCAGTGACCGAGTGACCGAGTGACCGAGTGATCGCTACCATGTAACGAGCGGGATGGGCAAGATTGCCCATCCTACTTGATCAAAGCGAACCGAATTCTTACCAAATCCTTAAATCAAGAACGTAACCCATTGAAATGTAGTGTCCGCATGGCATGTCCACGCGCGGACATCACTTCAGTACCAACCCGCCCTCGGTCTCCAGAAACGCCACCACCTCCGCGATCCCCATCCCCTGCCGGACCCGCGCCATCACATAGGGCCGCCCCTGCCGCGCCCGTTTGGTGTCCTCCTCCAGCAGCACCAGATCGACGCCGACATACGGGGCCAGATCGGTCTTGTTGACCACCAGCAGGTCAGACCGCGTCACCCCCGGCCCCCGCTTTCTGGGGATATCCTGCCCCGCCGCAGTATCAATCACATAGATCGACAGGTCCGCCAGTTCCGGGCTGAACGTCGCCGCCAGATTGTCCCCGCCGCTCTCGATCAATATCAAATCCAGATCGGGAAACGCCCCCCGCAACTCCGCCACCGCCGCCAGATTGATCGACGCATCCTCGCGGATCGCGGTGTGCGGGCAGCCCCCCGTCTCCACCCCCCGGATCCGCTCCACCGGCAGCACCTGCGCCCGCATCAGATACTCCGCATCCTCCCGGGTGTAGATATCGTTGGTGATCACCGCCATCGAACAGCGCCCCGCCAGCGCCCGGCACAGGCCTTCGGTCAGCGAGGTCTTGCCCACCCCCACCGGCCCGCCGATCCCCACTTTCAACGGCCCATTCCTCATCGAAAAACCTGCTTCATGTCCGGAATATCCTCACATCCATCCCCTCATGCCGCATCGCCGCCAGATCGGCACCGAACGCTGACACCCCAATGTCGTCCAGCCCCGCCGTTACCGCCCATCCCGCCACCTCGGCAATAACCGGGTGCAGCGCCGCCAGCACCGCCTGTCCCTCGGTCTGACCCAATGGCACAAACCGCGTCGCCACCGACACAAGGTTTCCGGCAAACCCTTGCAGATACACACCCACCACGTCCTCGACCGGCAACGCCAGCCCCACCGCCGCCTCGCCCACCGCCACGGGCAGGGCGCGCGGCGGCAAGTCGCGCCCGGTCAGCGCCGCCACCGTGCGCGCAAACGCCGTCCCCTGATCGACCGTCTCAATCAACCGTTCCCGCGATCCCGCCATCGCCCGCGCAAAAGCATCCAGCGCCGCATGGTCCGCCCCGCGCCTGAGAGCCTGCGCCACCAGCACCGCATCCGCCTGCCCCGCCCCGAACCGCAACACATCCGCGATCCAGTCCCGCACCCCGTCAGCGGTTCGCAAGCCCTCTGACATCGCCCATTCCATCCCGTGCGAATAGGCAAACCCGCCGGTCGGAAAGGCGGGCGACAGCCATTGCACCAGCGTCAGAAGATCAGTGCGCATGTCCCATCGTGCGCCCCAAACCGTAAGCGCCCCCCTCCGGCGTGAATGGCGCGTCGGCGGCTGTTACCGCCGCCCCCAAGCCTCGCAGCATATCGGCCAGCACATGGTCGGCACGGATCACCAGCCGGTCCGCTTCGATCTGGCAGGGCGTGTGGCGGTTGCCGATGTGCCAGGCCAGCCGCGTCAGGTCTCCGGTCACGATCAGCACCGCCTCCGCTGCGGCCGCAATCTCGACTAGCCGCCCGTCGGTCAGCTCAAACGCGTCCCCCGCCAACACGTTCGTCGTCTCCTCCAGATTGACCATGAACGCCTCCCCCGACGCCGTGATCAGCCGCTTGCGCCGCAAGAACCGTTCGTCATACCCCAGCACGACCCGTGCCATGGCAAGGCGCGGCCATTGGCCAGAGCGGTGCAGGGTTTGCGCCATCGGCAGAGACATCGGATCACCTTTGCGAAGTTTTTACGATTTGAGTCGATGGTGGAAATGTAGAACAAAGGAGGACCACAGCCATCATGACCAGACTTTCCCTCGCGGGCGAACTCGCAGATATCCGCACCGAAATTGCCCGCCTGCAACGACGCGAAGTGACGCTGACCGCGATGGCGCATGACTTCCCCGTCATTCCGGTGTTTCGTCGCGGTTGGCCGATGCCGCGGAGCGGGCAATCCGGCAGCGCCCGCACCTGACACCGGTCAGTACAGAAAATAGCGCTGCGCAAGCGGCAACTCCCGCGCGGGCTCGCAGGTCAGCAAGACGCCGTCCGCGCGGACCTCATAGGTTTCCGGGTCCACCTCGATGACCGGGGTCGCTGCATTCAGCTTCATGTCGGATTTGCCGATGCCCCGGCAGCCTTCGACAGCAAGCGTGTCCTTGGCCAGACCGTAGGCGTTGCGAATGTCCGCTACCTGCGCAGCGCCCGACACAAAGATCACCGCGTTGCGCTCCACCGACCGCCCGTAGGCCGCGAACATCGGCCGCGTGTGCACCGGCTGCGGTGTCGGGATCGAAGCATTCGGATCGCCCATCTGCGCCACCACGATGCAACCGCCCAGCAGCACCATCTCGGGCTTGGCCCCGAAGAACGCCGGGTGCCACAGCACAAGGTCCGCCCGCTTGCCCACCTCGACCGACCCGATATGGCGGCTAATCCCATGCGCAATCGCCGGATTGATCGTATACTTGGCGATGTAGCGCCTGACCCGCGCGTTGTCGTTATCGCCCGTCTCACCCTCCAGCCGCCCGCGCTGCTGGCGCATCTTGTGCGCCGTTTGCCAGGTGCGGGTGATCACCTCGCCCACCCTCCCCATCGCCTGACTGTCGGAGGAAATCACCGAGAACGCCCCCAGATCGTGCAGGATATCCTCGGCCGCAATCGTCTCACGCCGGATGCGGCTTTCGGCAAATGCCACATCCTCCGGCACCCGGCGGTCAAGGTGGTGGCAAACCATCAGCATATCCAGATGCTCTTCGATGGTGTTGATCGTGTAAGGCATCGTCGGGTTCGTGGAACTTGGGATGATGTTCTGCGACCCAACGACCTTGATGATATCCGGCGCATGGCCACCCCCCGCCCCCTCGGTATGAAAGGCGTGGATCGTGCGGCCCCGGATCGCCGCGAGGGTATTCTCGACAAATCCGCTCTCGTTCAGCGTATCGGTGTGGATCATCACCTGCACGTCCATCGCATCGGCCACGGTCAGGCAGCAGTCGATGGCACCGGGGGTGGTGCCCCAATCCTCATGCAGCTTCAGGCAACAGGCCCCGGCGCGCACCTGTTCCTCCAATGCGGCGGGACGCGACGCATTGCCCTTGCCTGCAAAGGCCAGGTTCATCGGAAACGCGTCCGCCGCCTGCATCATCCGCGCCAGATGCCAAGGGCCGGGCGTGCAGGTGGTGGCCAGCGTGCCATGCGCGGGCCCCGTGCCACCGCCCAGCATGGTTGTAATCCCCGAGTGCAAGGCATCGTCGATCTGCTGCGGCGCGATGAAGTGGATATGCGCATCCATCCCCCCCGCCGTCAGAAACATCCCCTCGCCCGCGATGATCTCGGTCCCCGGCCCGATGATCACATCGACGCCGGGCTGCGTGTCGGGGTTGCCCGCCTTGCCGATCTTTGCAATCCGCCCGTCGCGCAGGCCGACATCGGCCTTCACGATCCCCGACCAGTCCACGATCAGCGCATTGGTGATCACCGTATCCATCGCGCCTGCCGCCCGGGTGATCTGGCTTTGCCCCATCCCGTCACGGATCACCTTGCCGCCGCCAAATTTCACCTCCTCGCCGTAGCGCAGCGCATTCGCGCCCCCCGAGGATCGCTCGGCGATCAGGTCTCGCTCCACCTCGATGATCAGGTCGGTATCGCCAAGCCGCAGCCGGTCGCCCACAGTGGGGCCATACATGTCGGCATAGGTCTTGCGGGAAATCGTGGCGGGCATCGTATCCTCCGGTCAGGTGGGCTTGCCCGGGCCAAGCTTGGCCAGACGTGCTACATTGGCTGCGGTCGTCCGACGCACCGGCTTCATCGCGGCGTCGGCCACGGCCGCAGGCTTGGCCCCCCGCAGCATCGCGCGCGAGGCGGCCGTGGCCCCTTCGGTCACCGCCGCAACCTTCTCCTCGACCATCCGCGAGTTTTCGGCCGGATTGACCCGCCACATCCCCGCCATCCCAAGCATCCGCATGCCGATGATCATCCCCGCCTCGGACATCATCTGCGAATTGCGCACGCTTAACGCCATCACTTGCGCCGGGGTCATCATGTATCGCTTCACACCATGAACCTTTCGTCCACGGGCACGCCCAACGCGGTCACCAAGGCATTCGTCTGGGCAGCCATCGCGATGACGGCCAGAAGTTCACCATGCTGTGCGTCGGTCATGCCCTTTGATTTCGCCGCCGCCGTGTGGGAATGGATGCAATAAGCGCAGCCATTCGCGGTCGACACCGCAAGGTAAACCATCTCCTTGACCAAAGGTTCCAGAGCGCCGGGGGCCATCACAACCTGCAACCGCTCCCACGTCGCGCGCAGCAACACGGGGTCGGCAGCCAGCGCCCGCTAGAAGTTGTTGACGTAGTCGGTCTGCCGCGCCGCGCGAATATCATCGAACACGGCAAGGGCTTCCGCCCCCGCCGCTTCGTCGCTCGTCAAGGGAACCGTCGCCATCAGACCAGCGCCAGCACGCGCGCCGGGCCGCCGGTGCCGCCCTTGTGCGTCGGCGCACCAACCACCACCGTCGCCCCGGTCGCGGGAAGGCCGTCCAGATTGGCCAGATTCTCGATCCCGTAGCGCCCACCCGGCAGCCATGAGAAATGCACCGCGAAATCCGCCGAGTTGCCGGGGTCCAGCGACAGCGTGTCCACCCCGATGCACGCCACGTTCAGCCCCGCCAGCATGTCGGTTGCGGCCTTGGAAAAGCCGGGGAAGGCGAACTTGCCGTCCGGCGTGTTGCGGTACAATGGGTCGCCCACTTTCGCCGCCCAGCCCGAATTCATCGCCACACAAGCCCCCGCCGGGATCGCACCGTTGGCTGACACCCAGGCCTCGATATCGGCAGGCTCCACCATCGCATTGGCGTCCTCCATCGCTTTCGCCTTGATATCGACGATACACAGCGGGCAGACGAGGCTTTCGACCGGCAACTCGTCCACCGACGTGCCGTCGGCGCTGAAATGCAACGGCGCGTCGATGTGGGTGCCGGTATGTTCAAAGATCGTCAGCTTCCACAGCTGATAGCCGTTGCCTTCGAACTTCACCGCAGGCTCGAAAATGATCCCCGGATTGCCGTCGAAGGTCGGAAACGCCCCGTCATAGGCATGGGTCAGGTCCACCACACGGGACGCCTGCGCCATCGCGGGACGCGCGCTCATCAACCCCGTTGCCCCGGCCGCAATTCCGACCGCAGCGGCGGATCGGAACAGATCACGGCGGCTGAGCATCCCTTGCTTTACGTTTTCAATCACACAGGCGTGGCACATGGCAGTCTCCCTGTTCGCGGGCCTACAACGGACCCATGATGTGTCGGTTGAAACCGAACACCTTGCGGTCCCCGGCATAGGGCACCAGCCGCACCTCGCGCCGCTGTCCCGGCTCGAACCGTACCGCCGTGCCCGCCGCGATATCAAGCCTCTTGCCCCGCGCCGCCTCGCGGTCAAAATCCAGCCCCGGATTGGTCTCGGCAAAGTGGTAGTGGCTGCCCACCTGCACCGGGCGGTCGCCGGTATTGGCCACCATCAGCACCGTCACCTCGGCACCGTCATTCAGCACCAGATCGCCCGCCGCTGGAAACACCTCGCCGGGGATCATTTTCGCGCCCATAGCCGTGCCAGCACCAGCCCGCCCAAGACCCCGGCAAGGACAGCCGCAATCCAGCCGCTTTCCACCCCATGCGGGTGATGGTGCAGGCCTTCATCGGCCAGAACTGGGGTTGCAGACATTAGCAGCGGCAAAAGACATCGGGTCATAGCTCAAACCTCTCGGATCGGGTGGTGAACGGTGACAAGCTTGGTGCCATCCGGAAAGGTCGCCTCGACCTGCACCGAATGGATCATCGACGGAATACCGTCCATGCACTGCGCGGCGGTGATGACATGCGCCCCCGCCTCCATCAGGTCGGCAACGCTGCGCCCGTCGCGCGCCCCTTCGACAACGAAATCGCTGATCAGGGCAATCGCCTCGGGGTGGTTCAGTTTCACCCCCCGTGCCAGCCGTCCGCGCGCAACCATCGCCGCAAGGCTGACCAGCAGTTTGTCCTTTTCGCGAGGCGTCAAATTCATCGAACCCTCACATCTGCCAGACGCGCGGCAGGGGTCGCCCCGCCCGCATCACCGCCAGCGCCCGCACGATCTGCCGCCGCAACGGCCAGCCATCCGCCGCCAGCATCCGCACCATCAGTTTCCCGTCAAAGGCCGAGGCAGCAGCCGCGACCCCCGGTTCGTCCAGCACCGCCCGCACCGGAGCCAGCACATCGCCCAGCCGCTCCGCCACCATGATGATCGTCGCAAAAGCCCGTGCGCCCCCCAATCCCGCAGGACCGGCCCGAAGTGCCGCATCGGTCAGCGCCACCGGTTCCACCGACACCGGCACGCCGCCACGCCGGATCTCGCGCCGGTCGCGGAACTGCACGCGGCTTACCGTCTCGCCCATCGCCGCGCGCCCCAGCACGACCGCTTCAAGGGCCAGACAGCCCGCGCCCGATGCCAGGTCAACGACCGTCCGCCGCTCCAGCGCGGCCCCCTCAAACAGGATCGTTTCCTGCGGCAGCCAGTCCAGCCAGCCACCGGCGCCGACCGACAGCTGTACCTCCATCCGCGCCACGCCGCCTTCGGCACGGTAAGCGCGCTCCGCCGTCTGGGTGGTGGCCACCGCGCGCCCCCCCTCGACGGTCAGCGCAAAGCGCAACCGATCCCCTGCCGTCAGTCCGCCCGCGGTGTTCAGAAACACCACCTCCGGCACGGCCCCCGGTTCGGGCAAGATCGCTTTCGCCGATCCGGCCTGCCGCAGCCGTCGCAGCACCGCCGCGCCGCCCAGATGCGCAAGCTCGACCAGGGCTTCCCCGCTGGCGCGCTGCATCTGTGGTATTGGCTGAATGGCGGTCATCACGGGTCCCCTCGCCAGACCTTCCCGCCGTTACGGGCCGCCTGACAACCGCACAGACGCACGCCCCGGGATTGACCGGACCGGCCCGCACGTCCGCGCTTAATCTCTCAGCAACGCGCCTGTTTTTCGGGCGCTTTCATAACGACTGCCCGTGGATCAGCGCGGTCACCCGCGCGACCGCTGACGCGACCAGCCCGGCATCGCCCCGCGCCTCGACGTTCAGCCGCAACAAAGGCTCGGTATTCGACCGCCGCAGGTTCAACCGCCAGGTGCCGAAATCAAGGCTCATCCCATCGGTATCGTCCCGTGCGATGGCTTCTGGCGCCAGCACAGCCTCGACCCGCGCCACAGCCTCGGGTGCATCGGCCACGCGAAAGTTGATCTCGCCCGAAGAGGGGAAATCGGCCCGGAACGACGCGACCAGATCCGCCAGACTGCGCCCTGTGCGTCCCATCAACTCCACCACCAGCAGCCACGGGATCATCCCGCTGTCGCAGGCCATGAAATCGCGGAAATAGTGGTGCGCCGACATCTCGCCGCCGTAGACTGCGCCCGTTTCACGCATCACGCGCTTCAAAAACACATGCCCCGTTCGCGCCATCACCGCCCGCCCGCCGGCCCTTTCGACCACAGCCTGCGTATTCCAGACGACGCGAGGGTCATGGATGATCACCGCTCCCGGCTCTTTGGCCAGAAACGCTTCTGCCAACAGACCCACGACATATTCGCCGGGCACAAAAGCCCCCGTGTGATCGAACAGGAAACAGCGGTCGAAGTCACCGTCAAAGGCCACCCCAAGATCAGCCCCCGCCGCCACAACCGCCGCCGCTGTGACCGGCTGGTTCTCCGGCAGCAAGGGGTTCGGGATGCCGTTCGGAAAGCGACCGTCAGGGTCGTGGTGCAGTCTTACGAACCGCAGCGGTGCGCCCCGTGCCGCAAGCCCCTCGGCCAAGGCATCAAACGTCGGCCCTGCCGCGCCATTCCCGCAGTTGACCAGCACCGTCAAAGGCCGCAACCGCCCGATATCGACAAACCCCAGCACCCGGGCCACATAGCGCGCCCGAACATCGCCCACCGGCGTCACGCGGCCACGGTCCCCATCTGGCGCAAAGCCCTCGCTCTCGGCCAACGCGCGCACCGCCTCGAACGCCTCTGGCGTCAATGGCCGCGCCCCCGCGCCCACCAGCTTCAACCCATTGTAATCCATCGGATTGTGCGAAGCCGTGACCGTGATCCCGCCACCGGCCTCCAAAGCGTCGGTGGCAAAATACATCTCCTCCGTCCCGGCAAGGCCAAGGTCCAGAACCTCCACCCCCGCCGCGATCAGCCCTTCTGCCACCGCACCCGCCAACGCGACCGAACTTTCCCGGCAATCGCGCCCCAGAACCACGCGGTCTGCCCCCGTCACCTCGGCCAAGGCGCGTGCGATCCGCCGCACAACGCCCTCGTTCAGCTCCACGCCCAGCCGCCCGCGGACGTCATAGGCCTTGAATGCCGTCAGGCTCATCCCCGCGCTCCGTAGTACAGGCCGACCACGTGCTCGGCCTCGGCAAAGAACAGCCAGCGCGCGGCAAAGGCCCCGACCAGATGGCAGAGTGCCGCCAGCGCTATCCCCCACACACCCGGCACCACCAGCACAAGCGCCGCCGGCACTGCTGCGCTCAAAACCAACGCAATCGCCCGCACCTTCGCCGCATGTTTGCGCCCGACGACAAAGATCATCTCGCGCAACAAGTAGTTGCCCCCGGTATGCGGCAACTCGAACACGCTCACCCCACCCGCCAGACCCGTCGCCGTGCCCAGCGTCGCCCCGGCCCGCGCAAATTGTCCGTCACCGATCCGCCAGACCGCCAGCAGCACCGCGCCCAGAATCACGGCCAGCGCCGCCGCCCAAACCTTCCCCGCCAGGATTGCCCCACCGGTCATCGAAAAACCCAGAAACATCACCGGCGTGATCCAGTGGTGCCAGCGCGGCACCGCCTTGATCTGGGCATAGATCATCGAGGTGGTGAACACCGTGCCCAGCGCAAGCAGCGCGCCCGACACCCCAAGCCAGCGCGGCAGACCAAGACCCAGCCAATCCGACAGCGCCACCGGGGCCAGTGTGACCAGCGCCGCCACCGCAAACCACGCCTCGCGGCTTAGCCAGCTGCTGCGCCACTGGCTGAACGCCTTCAACGCGCGCTGCGGGTTGCCAAGGTGAAACGTCGCCGCCATCAGCCCCACAACCGCCAGCCCGTACCCAAGCCCCCACAGAAAAAACGCCGTCCAGCCCGCAGGCTGCACCACGCCAAGGCCCAGCATGGCCAGATAGCCGAACCCCATGCCCGACAGCACGGAAAACACAATGACGGACGGGGCTGGATGCATTCAGATCTTCCCCAGCATCTTGTCCAGCCACCCGGCAAACCCGGTGGCCTTGATATCCAGCAGCGGGGCCAGAAGGCTGGCCTGATCCGGCCGGTCCTTCTTGCGCGGCGGCAGATATTTGTTGGTGGGCTTGGTGCCCATTTCCGGCATCAGGTCATAGCCGCCCCGCTCCGCCACCAGTTTTGAGACCGCACTCAAAGGATCACCCAGATCGCCAAAATGCCGCGCGCCGGTCGGGCAGGTGCGCACGCAGGCAGGCTCGCGGTCCTCTTCGGCCAGGTTCTCATTGTAGATGCGGTCCACGCACAGCGTGCATTTCTTCATCACCCCGGCATCCGCATCCATCTCGCGCGCGCCGTATGGGCAGGCCCAGGCGCACAGACCGCAGCCGATGCAAGCGTTCTCGTTGACCAGCACGATCCCATCCTCGGCCCGCTTGTAGCTGGCCCCGGTCGGGCACACGGTCACACAAGGCGCATTGTCGCAATGCAGGCAGGACCGAGGGAAGTTGATGATTTGTGACGCTGCATCAACAGGTTGCACCTGATAGCTGTGAACCCGGTTGAGGAACGTCCCCGAAGGGTCCGCGCCATAAGGGTTCTGGTCCGACAATGGCACCCCGTAGCCCTGATCGTTCCACCCCTTGCAGGCCGTCACACAGGCATGACACCCCACGCAGGTATCTAGGTCGATCACCAGACCCAGCTTCGTCGTCGTCGCTGCCGGCAGCATCGTCATCGCTGATCCCCCTTCGGCACGACACGCGGCACCGCAGGAAACTCCGGTTCCGCATGATCGCGCGGCCCCACCCGCTCGATCCGCACCCGCAGGTCGAACCACGCCGCCTGCCCGGTCACCGGGTCGGAATTGGAGTACCGCTGCCCGTCGCCTTTGGCCGGCAGCAGCTCGGAAATCAGGTGGTTCAGCAAGAACCCTTCCGTCGCCTCCGGTGCGCCCTCATCCAAAGCCCAGGCTCCCTTGCGCTTGCCGATGGCGTTCCACGTCCACACCGTATTCTCGTTCAGTGCCGCCATATGCGCCACCGGCACCGTGATCCCGCCGTTGGGCGAGATGACCCGCGCATAATCGCCCACCTGAAACCCCTCCGCCTCCCAGATCTTGGTCGGCAGATACAGGAAGTTCTTCCCCCTGATCTGCCGCAGCCAAGCGTTTTGCGACCCCCAGGAATGATACATATCCATCGGTCGCTGCGTCAGCGCGTGCAGCGAATAGCCCCAACCCGCCGCCTCGTCATCACCGTACGGCGGATACCAGACCGGCAGCGGGTGCATCGCCTGCTTCAGCCGCGCGCGCAGATGGTCTGGTGGCTGAATCGGCCCGTGCCCCTCGGCGGCCAGCTGGAACTTGCGCATCGGCTCGGACCAGATGTTGAACAGATAGGGCTGCGGCGCCTCGTAGAACGAGGTCGCCACCGCCCAGTCCTGATAGGCCGCATTCCACGGTTTGTAGTACCGCGCCTCCTCCGGCACATGCGCCTGAAAGAACCCGCCGTTGTCGATGTAGCGGTCCATCTGGCCCGGGTTCGGCGCGCCGCGCCCGACATCGCTCCCGTTGCCACGAAAACCGATCAGCGGCCCCACACCCGGCCTGCGCTGGTGGCTGACGATGTAATCGGCGTAATCGCGGAACTTCGCCGAACCGTCCTCATTCACCATCCCCGGCAGCCCCAACCTTGCGCCAAGGTCCAGCAGCACCGACTGGAACCCCCTGACATCGCGGTCCGGTTCCACCACCGGCCAGCGGATGCTGTCCCCTGCCGCATCGGGCTCACTGATGGGCCGGTCCAGCAACGAAATGCAATCATGCCGCTCCAGATAGGTCGTGTCGGGCAGGATCAGGTCAGCATAGGCCACCATCTCCGACGCATAGGCATCGGAATAGATGATGCGGGGGATGACGTAATCGTCGCCGTCCTTCGCCGTCAGCATCTGCATCACCGACGCGGTATTCATCGACGAATTCCACGACATGTTCGCCATATACAGAAACAGCGTGTCGATCCGGTACGGGTCGCCCGCATGGGCGTTGGGGATCACCATATGCATCATCCCATGCGCCGACATCGGGTTCTCCCACGAGAACGCCTTGTCGATCCGCGCAGGGCTGCCATCGGGCAGCAGGCACAGGTTTTCCGGCCCCCGGACATAGCCCAGATGCGGCCCCGACAGCGGCTTGCCCGGGGCGGTCACGAAGTTCGGCGTCGGATGCGCCTCCACCGGCTTTGGGTAGGGCGGCTTGAACCGGTAGCCCCCCGGCACCTCCACCGTCCCCAGCACGATCTGCAACAGATGCAGCGCCCGCGCGGTCTGGAACCCGTTGGAATGCGCCGAAATCCCCCGCATCGCGTGGAAACTGACGGGCCGCCCCGGCATGTTCGGATGCTGGTTCCCCCGGAAATCCGTCCACGGCTGATCCAGCACGATCGCCTGATCAAACGCCACCGACGCCAGCTCCGCCGCCAACTGCCGGATGCGCAACGCGCTGACCCCACACCGCGCCGCCACCGCTTCGGGCGCATACTCCGGCGACAGGTACATCTCCGCCATATGCTGGAAAACCGTCCGGTTGCCCTGCCAGACCGCGCCCAGATCGGGCTCCACCCCCTTGCCATCCCATGGTGCCGGATGCTGTGTGGTCTTGTCGATCACGAAAGGTTGGCTTTCGGCGTTGCGCGCGAACAGCCCCTTTTCCGGCCCCTCGCCCTCGTTCACCAGCAAACCCGCATTGGTGAATTGCGCCAGATAGCGCAGATCGACCTTCCCCGCCTCCAGCAGGCAATGGATCAGGCTCAGGATCAGCAACCCGTCTGTCCCCGGCGTGATCCCGATCCAGTCATCCGCCACCGCCGAATACCCGGTGCGGATCGGGTTGACCGATATCACCCGCGCGCCGCGTTCCTTCAGCCGGCCCAGCCCGATCTTGATCGGGTTGCTGTCGTGATCCTCCGCCACGCCGAACATCACGAACAGCTTCGTGTGTTCCCAATCCGGCTGGCCAAATTCCCAGAACGCGCCGCCGATGGTGTAGATCCCCGCCGCCGCCATGTTCACCGAACAAAACCCGCCATGTGCGGCATAGTTCGGCGTCCCGAACGCCTGCGCCCACCAGCCGGTCAGGCTCTGGCTTTGGTCGCGCCCGGTGAAGAACGCCAGCTTCTGCGGCGCGGTCTCGCGCAAGGGCTTCATCCACGACACCGCCAGCGCCAGCGCCTCGTCCCAGGAAATCGCCTCGAACGCCCCCGACCCGCGCGGCCCCACCCGCCGCAAGGGCGTGCGAAGCCGTGACGGCGCGGTGATCTGCATGATCCCCGCCGCCCCTTTGGCACAGAGCACCCCCTTGTTCACCGGATGGTCGCGGTTGCCCTCGATATAAGACACCTTGCCGCTTTTCCGATGCACATTGATCCCGCAGCGGCAGGCGCACATGTAGCAGGTTGTCTTGCGCACCTCGTCCGACACCGGCGGCGACAGGTCAAGCCTTGGCTGGTTCATCGCCCCTCCCGTGCCATTACGGCCTGTGCTTCCAGCGCAATCTGGCGCTCCTCATCGGCGGGCACAATCCAGATTGCGACAGTCGATCTCGCCGCATGCAGGTCTGCCGCGTGCACGCGGTTCGCGTCCTCGTCCATCTCTGCCCCCAGATAGCCCAGCCCTCCAACGATTTCCCGCCGCATCCAGCAGTCATTCTCGCCAATGCCGCCGGTGAAGACCACCGCGTCCAGCCCTCCCATCGCGGCCACCATGCTGCCTGCATGCCGTATTGCCCAATAGGCAAAATGCTCCAGCGCGAACTTTGCTTCGGGGCGGTTCCAGTCATGCAGGGTCCGCAGATCGTTCGTCCCGCCCAAGGCTACCATCCCGCTGAACTGGTTGAGAATGGATTTTGCCCGCTCGATCCCGTGGATTTCAGCCAATCGTAACACCGCGTTCGCGTCAATCGACCCCGCCCGCGTGCCCATGGTCAACCCGTCCAACGGAGAGTACCCCATCGTCGTCGCAACCGACCGCCCGTTCAGGATGGCACAGATCGACGCCCCGTTTCCAAGATGACAGGCCAGCAACCGCGCGGGCAGTGCGCCCCTGCCGGACAGGGTTCGGACCACCGCAGCAAAACTGGTCCCGTGAAAGCCATAGCGGCGCAGACCCCGCTCCCGCTCGGCCAGCGGCAAAGCGTAGGTGGTGGCAACCGCTGGATTGGTCGAATGAAACGCCGTGTCAAAGCAGGCGTATTGCGGCAGGTCGGGCAACAGCTGCTGCATTGCGCGCAGTCCCACAAGATTTGCCGGATTGTGCAGGGGGGCCAGCGGCACCGCGGCCTCTACCTCGGCCAGCACCTCTGGCGTCACCCGGCAGGTCGCCGTCAGCGCAGCCCCGCCATGCACCACGCGGTGCGCCGCCCCGGTCAAAGCCGCAACTTCGACGCCCGACCGCAGCAGCAGCCCTTCCAGCGCAGTTGCATGACCGTCAGCCCCGATTTCGCCGACCGCTTCGCGCTTGATCACATCCAGGCCGTCATAGAATGCCACCTTCAGGGAAGAAGACCCCGCGTTGACGACCAGCAGCATCAGATCACCGCCTTCAGCAGACCCAGACCCGCCAGCGCCGCCAGCAACACGATGGCAAAGCGCCGAAAGTCCTGCGGATCGGTGTTCAGGAAATGCCGCCCGCCCAGCCAGTTGCCGAAAAAGGTCAGCGGCAGGGCAATTAGCGACGCCCAAAGCGTGTCCCAGCTGACCAGTCCCGCCCAGAAATACAGCGGCGCGGAATAAAGGTCGAGCAGCGGGAAATACGCAATCAGCGTCGCGCGAAACACCGCCGCCTGCATCGGTTGCGCCGCAAAGAACGCCGCCACCGGCAGCCCCCCCATCCCCGGCGCATTGGCCAGGCCCGACACCAGCCCCGCCACCGCGTTGCCCCCACCCCGCACTTCACCCCGCAGCCGCCAACCGGCCAACAGCACGCCGCACATCAGCAGCACATACCCCGAGATCACCGCGCGTGCGGTATCCTCGCTGACCCCGGTCAGGACCAACAATCCCAAGGGCAGCCCGATGGCCGCCCCGGCCATCAGCAGCCAGACCCGCCGCCAATCGACATCCGGCCCTGCGCCTTTGGCCGCCTGCAACGACATCGCCGTTTCCAAAATGACCACAACGGCCACGAAATTCAGCGGATTGGTGACAAGGCTAGAGGCCGCAATCACCATCGCCGAATAGCCGAACCCCGAATACCCGCGCACAAAGGCGGCAATCAGGATCGCCACCGCCATCCAGACCAGCGCCAGGGGGCCCAGATCAAACGGCATCAGGCAGTTTGCCGCCGCATGTCCGCCTTCGATATCCCCGCCACTTCCACCGGCTTTTTCATCGCGTCACGGCGGAACGGCTCACCCAGTTCCTGATTGATCATCGCCTCGATCAGCGTGGTCTTGCCGTGCTGCATCTGGTCAACGACTGCCTTGGCCAGCGCGTCGCGCAACTGCTCCATCGTCCGCGCCTGCACGCCTTGCAGCCCGCAAGCCCGCGCGATCCCGGCATAACTCACGCCCTCGTCCAGTTCCGTGCCGACGAAATTGTCGTCATACCACAGCGTCGAATTGCGCTTTTCCGCGCCCCATTGGTAATTGCGGAATACCACCATGGTGATCGCAGGCCACTCCGGCCGCCCGATCGCCGTCAACTCCGTCACCGCGATCCCAAACGCCCCGTCCCCGGCAAAGCCCACCACCGGCACATCCGGGCAGGCGATCTTGGCCCCGATGATGCTGGGCAACCCATAACCGCACGGCCCGAACAGCCCCGGTGCCAGATACTTCCGCCCCGCCTCAAAGGTCGGATATGCGTTGCCGATGGCGCAGTTGTTGCCGATGTCGCTAGAAATGATCGCCTCACGCGGCAGGGCCTGCTGGATCGCGCGCCAGGCCATTCGCGGGCTCATCCACTCCGGTTTGGCATCCCGGGCGCGCTGGTTCCACGACGTTCCCGGGTCGTCCTCCTCATGGTCCATCGACGACAAGGCCTGCGCCCATGCCGATTTGGTCTGTGCGATTTTTGCTTTGCGTTCGGATCGCGCATGGTCACCAGCGGTAGAGGCTAAACGCGCCAATACCGCTTCGGCGACTTTCTTGGAGTCGCCGACAATGCCAACAGTAACCTTCTTGGTCAGCCCGATCCGATCCGGGTTGATGTCGACTTGGATGATCTTGGCCGCCTTCGGCCAGTAGTCCAGCGCGTATCCCGGCAAGGTTGAAAACGGGTTCAATCGGGTACCCAGACAGAATACCACATCAGCCTGAGAAATCAACTCCATTGCGGCCTTTGACCCATTGTATCCAAGCGGCCCCGCAAACAGCGGATGGCTACCGGGAAAGGCATCATTGTGCTGATAGCCGACACAAACCGGGGCATCCAGCCGCTCCGCCAAGGCCATGCTGGCCGGAATCGCCCCACCGATCACCACGCCCGCACCGTTCAGGATAACCGGGAACTTCGCCTGCGACAGCAGATCCGCCGCCGCCTGGATCGCCGCCTCGCCACCCGAAGGCCGCTCGAACTCCACCACTGCCGGCAGGTCGATGTCGATCACCTGCGTCCAGTAATCACGCGGCATGTTGATCTGCGCCGGGGCGGAGTGGCGCTTGGCTTGGCAAATCACCCGGTTCAACACCTCGGCCACGCGGGATGGGTCGCGCACCTCCTCCTGATAGGCGACCATGTCGGCAAACAGCGCCATCTGCTCCACCTCCTGAAATCCACCCATGCCGATGGTTTTGTTGGCCGCCTGCGGGGTCACCAGCAGCAATGGCGTGTGGTTCCAGTACGCCGTCTTCACCGGGGTCACAAAGTTCGTGATCCCCGGTCCGTTCTGCGCAATCATCATGCTCATCCGGCCCGAGGCGCGGGTATACCCGTCCGCCATCATCCCGCCCGAGCCCTCATGCGCACAGTCCCAGAAGGTGATCCCTGCCTTGGGGAACAAGTCCGAGATCGGCATGAATGCAGACCCGATGATCCCGAACGCATGTTCGATCCCGTGCATCTGCAGCACTTTCACAAAGGCTTCTTCGGTCGTCATCTTCATAGCCGCACTCCTGTTCCCCGGTTCTCGTCGCAATTTATCCGCCGAAGCCCCACCCCCTTAGGGCCAGAACTCACGCCCCGCTAAGTCCAGTTCACCGCAGCGCCCGCCCGATCCGCGCTATTCCCTCCGGGATCTTTGCCGGGGTGATCGACGAATAGGCCAGCCGATAGTAATTCCTCGGCCCCTCGCCTGCAAAAAACGCCCGCCCCGGCTCGATCAGCACGCCCTCGGCCCGCAACCGCAGCGCCAGTGCTTCGCTATCCACTCCTTCCGGTGCCTGCATCCAGAACGAAGAGCCGCCAAACCCGCCCTGCCCCGCGACCTGCAAGCCCGCCTCGGCAATCGCTTCGGCCATCACCTGCCGCCGCCGCCGGTACGCGTTTCGCATCCGGTTGATCAGCGCATCATAATGCCCCATCGCTAGGAAATACGCGACCGTCCGCTGGATATGCCCGGGCGGATGGCGCAGCACCATCGCCCGCAGGCCCCGCGCCTCGGCGATGAAACTGGCAGGCCCGACCAGATAGCCCAGCCGCAACCCCGGAAACACCGACTTTGAAAACGACCCCGCGTAGATCACCCGCCCCTCGCTGTCCAAGGACTTCAGCGCCGGGGACACGGGTTTGAGGAAACTCATCTCGAACTCGTAATCATCCTCGACGATGACAAAGCCGTCCCGCGCCGCCGCCGCCAGCAAGGCCGTCCGCCGCTCCACCGGCATCGTTGCGTTCGTCGGGCACTGGTGGCTGGCGGTTGTGAACACCACATCCGCCCGCGGCAGATGCTCCGGCAAGCCGCCGTCATCCACATCCACCGGAACCACCTCGGCCCTCGTCGTCGCCAGGATCCCCCGCCAGCCCGGATACCCGGGGTTTTCCACCACGGCCCGCCGCCCCGGTCCCAGCAAGACCGTCGCCGCGATCCACAGCGCGTTCTGCGCCCCCAGCGTCAGCAGCACCTCGTCCTCCCGCGCCGCAATACCGCGCCGTGGCAGGATCGTCCGCAACACCTGCTCGATCAGCAGCGGGTCGTCGCGTTCGTAGTAATCCGACGTCAGCGCCGCGAAATCCCGGCGGCCCAGCGCGCGCAACGCACATTGCCGCCAGTTCTGGTGGTCAAACAGCGTCGGGTCCGCCTGCCCGTAGATAAAGGGATAGGGATACGCTTCCCAATCCTGTGGCCGGTCCACCCGTGCCAGACGGGAAAACCGTGCCCCCGTCAGGCCCGCAAAGTCCACTGCATCATGGCGCGGCGCGGTTTCGGGAAACTCGGCCGGTCGTGGCGCGGTTTCCGACACGAAATACCCCGACCGCCCCTGCGCCGTCAGGTAATCCGACGCCACCAGATCGCCGTAAGCCAGCGTCACCGTGATCCGGCTGATCCCCAGATGCGCCGCCAGCCCGCGCGACGACGGCATCTTCTGCCCGGCCCGGAACCGCCCCGCCAGAATGCCTTGCGTGACCATCCCCCGGATGCGCTGCTGCAATGTCCCCGGCGCTTCGGCCGACAGGAAAAACGCTTCGGTGGGTATCTGCACGGTGGCCTCCGCAGTGTGACATCTGGCCTTATGCGGCATCGGCATCTGGACAGGTTGTCGTGCGGCGGTCAAGGACCAGACCTCGTGGCAGCTCGCTTTGGAATTCGGCGTGGGGTCACTGTACCCAAAGACAATACAGGGCTGCGCCCGCACACCGAACGATCAGGGCTGTCGCATCCCCGCCGATACAGGCATCCTCGCCCGACCGACACCCCCCGCACGCTTTCCAGTGAGGCTTCCATGCAGCAAAAGGTTTGTCCTGTCACCGGCGGCGGCCGCGGCATCGGTGCCGCCGTCGCCCGCGAAATGCACGCGCGCGGCTACGCGCTGGCGCTGATGTCGCCGTCGGACAGTTGCGAGGCGTTGGCGGCAGACCTCGGCGGCGTCGCCCGGCGCGGGGTCGCGCAAAGCGCCGATGACCTCAAGGGCATCGTCGATCTGGCGATGACCAGCTTCGGTCGGATCGACGCAGTCCTGAACCACACCGGCCATCCTCCCAAGGGCGATCTTCTGGAGATCACCGATGAAAACTGGGATCTGGCCAACGACATGATCATCAAATCGGTCGTCCGCATGGCCCGCCTCGTCACCCCGCTGATGCAGGCGCAAGGCGGCGGTTCCATCGTCAACGTCACCACCTATGCGGCGTTTGAACCTTCGCCCTGGTTTCCCGCGTCTTGTGTGTACCGGGCCGGGGTCTCGTCCTTTGCCAAGCTCTACGCAGACCGTTACGGGGCTGACAACATCCGGATGAACTGTCTGGCCCCCGGTTTCACCGACAGTCTGGATGTCGGCAAATTCGCCGACTTGACCGCCCTGAAGCGCATCGCACGGGTTGGCGAACAGGCCAAGGCCGCCGCCTTCCTGCTGACCGACGAGTCCAGCTATGTCACCGGTCAGACGCTCCGGGTCGACGGTGGGATCACCCGGCATGTGTAGGGCAACTCGCCACTGCCCCAGAATCGGATTTGTGAACCAACGCTGCGGGCGTTACAGATTTGCACAGCCATCCGCCTCCAGCGATGCCCGCTTCCCGCCCTAGCCAAGGCCCAGACCGCTATGCGCCTCTTCCGACGGTTTCCCCTGATTCTTGCCGCACTCGGTCTTGCGGCGGCAGCGGCACTGGCCCTTTCGGTCAGCCGGTCGGCCAGCGACTTCTACCTTACCGAGGGCCGCGACCGGGCCGAGGCCACGCTGGCCCTGACCCTGCATGCACTGGACGGACATCTGCGGCGCTACGAATCCGTCCCTGACATTCTGGCCGATGATGACGACCTGCGAAGCCTTCTGTCCGAGCCCACCGATCAGGCCGCCCGCGACGAAGTGAATGTCTGGCTCAAGCAAATGAATGCGCAACTCGATTCCTCCGACATCTACGTGATGACCCCGGACGGCGTGACTATCGCTGCCTCGAACCATGACAGCGCCGACAGTTTCGTCGGTCAGAACTTCAACTACCGGCCCTACTTCACTGCGGCGATCAAGGGCGGAAAAGGGCGGTTCTACGCCATCGGCACCACCTCCGGCGTCCGCGGCTATTACTTCGCCGCCCCAGTGCGGGGCAACGACGGCGCGATCTCGGGTGCCATCGCGGTCAAGATCGGTCTGGACGCAACCGAAGCGGAATGGCGGGCGCAAGAGGCGCAGATCATGGTGACCGACCCCGAGGGCATTGTGTTCCTGTCCACCGATCCGCACTGGCTTTACAAGGCCATTCTGCCGCTGACCGCCGACCGGCTGGCGCGCACGGCAGCCTCTCGCCGCTATGCCGATCTGGTTCCGGCACCCCTCGACCACGTCCTGAAGCTGCAGGCAGGCTCGCCCCTGATCAAACTGCCGGACGACAGCGAAGCGCCCCGCGACTATGTCATGGCCAGCCAGATGATGCCCCGCGCAGGCTGGACCGTCCGGGTGCTGCTGGACACGTCCTACCTCTACGCGCAGGCCCGGCTGGTCACCGCCGCCGCGCTGATGTTTCTGGGCGCGCTGGCCGCCGTCGCCGTGGTGATCGTGCAACGGCGGGCGCAACTGGCCGACCGTATCGCCTTGCAGGAACGCACCAAGACCGAACTGGAACAACGCGTCATCGCCCGCACCTCCGATCTGGCCCGCGCAAATGCCCTGATCGAGACCGAGGTGGAAGAACGCCGCCTGACCGAGGCCGAACTGCGCCGCATCCAGGGCGATCTGGTGCAGGCGGGCAAGCTGGCCGCCCTCGGCCAGATGTCCGCCGCACTCAGCCACGAGATCAACCAGCCCCTCGCCGCCGCCCGCAACTATGCCGACAGCGCCGCGATCCTGATCGACCGGGGCGACAGCCTGCGCGCGCGGGAAAACGTCACCCAGATCCTGTCGCTGATCGACCGCATGGCTGCCATCGCCCGCCATCTGCGCCACGTCGCCCGCAAACCCGACGCCCCCCTGCAGCGCATCGACCTGCACGCCGCCGTCAACGAGGCCATCGCCCTTGCATCCCAGCGTCTGGCCGGGGTGAGCCTGACCGTCACCCTGCCCGACGACCTGCCGTTCGTCCGCGGCGGGCCGGTCCGGCTGCAACAGGTGCTTGTGAACCTCTTGTCGAACGCCGCCGACGCGATGGAGGATCACCCCGCCCCCCGCATCGACGTGACGGCGGACGTGACCGCCACCCGCGTCCGCCTCAACCTGCGCGACACCGGGCCGGGTGTGCCGCAGGCGATTGCCGACCGCATCTTCGACCCGTTCTTCACCACCAAGCGGGTCGGCTCCGGCCTTGGCCTTGGCCTGTCCATCTCGTACAACATCCTCAAGGATTTCGGCGGCGACCTGCGGGTGTCGAACCATCCCGACGGCGGCGCGGTCTTCACCCTCGACCTTGCAATCGAAACCGCCCGCGCCGAGCCCCCCCGCGCCGAGGCCGCCGAATGACCCCGACACGGGTGCTCCTTGTCGATGACGACGCCCAGATGCGCGCCTCGACCGAACAGGCGCTGGAACTGGCGGGCCTTGCCGTTACCGGCTTCGCATCGGCCGAAGACCTGCTGCATCACGCGGGCCCCGGGCTGAACGGTGTGGTCGTCACCGACATCCGGATGCCCGGAATGGACGGCATGACCCTGCTGCAACGCCTGCGCGACATGGATACCGACCTGCCCGTCATCCTGATCACCGGCCACGCCGAAGTGCAGCTGGCGGTCGAGGCGATGCGGCGCGGGGCCTATGACTTCATCGAAAAACCCTTCGTCACCCAAAGCCTGATCGCCGTGCTGCGCCGCGCGATGGGTCACCGCGCCCTTGTGCTGGCCAACCGCCGCCTGCGCGCCGCCGCCGGTCAGCGCGATGATATGGAGGCGCGCCTGCCGGGCCGGTCCGCCGCGATCATCGACCTGCGCTACCGCCTGCGCGCCATCGGGGCCTCAGAGGCGGATGCGCTGATCGTCGGGCCGACCGGCGTCGGCAAGGAAGTCGTGGCCCACGCCATGCATGACCTGTCGCCGCGCAGCGCAAAGCCCTTCGTCGTGGTGAACTGCGCCGCCCTGCCCGCCGCCCTGATTGAAAGCGAGCTGTTCGGCCACGAGGCCGGGGCCTTCCCCGGTGCCATGCGCGCCCGTTATGGTCGCTTCGAACATGCGCGCGGTGGCACCGTTCTGCTGGATGAGGTCAGCCAGATGCCGCCCGACCTGCAGGTCAAACTGCTGCGCGTGTTGCAGGACCGGATGATCACCCGGCTTGGCTCCAACGACCCGATCCCGCTGGATGTCCGCTTCATCGCCACCTCAAAGACCGATCTCGCCGTCGAAGTGGCACAGGGGCGTTTCCGCGAAGACCTGTACTGGCGGCTGAACGTGGCACTGCTGCGGGTGCCGCCCCTGTCCGAACGGCGCGAGGATATCCCCCTGCTGTTCCTCCAGTTGGTGCGCGAAGCGGCGGCGCGCAATTCGGCCCCCGACCGCACGCCCGAACCCGAAATGCTGGCCGATCTGGCCGCCCGCAACTGGCCCGGCAATGTGCGCGAACTGCGCAACACGGCGGAACGCTTCGTGCTGGGGCTGGACTGGATGCCCGGTGCAAATGCAGGTTCCACCGGCCCCGACACCCCGCGCCTTGCCGACCGGGTGGCAGGCTTTGAACGATCGGTCATCGCCGGGGCCATCGCCGCCCATGGCGGGCACTTACGGCGCGTCTACGAATCCCTCGGCGTGTCGCGCAAGACGTTGTACGAAAAGATGCAAAAGCACGGGCTTGATCGTCGCCTGATCGTGGACGGCGATCCCGGCGACGACTGACCGCCGCCTATGGGTGGATTTCCACCCACCCGAAAGGGCCGCTTGTGTCCAAATCCACCCATCGCTCCCTGTTTCCCCCGATTTTCCCGCCAGACCGGCACATCGCGGACTTGCGCCATCGCGTCCCGATGGCCTCCCTGTTTCCAACCGCAACGCCCGAGGAGGGGCGCGCGGCTAATACCGCCATGTCTCTGGGAGGAATCAAATGGCCCTGAAACTCACATTCGCAGCCTTGGCTGCCGCCGCCATCAGTGCGTCCGCCGCACTCGCGCAAACCTATCCCGACCGGTCCATCACCATGGTCGTCCCGTTTTCTGCCGGTGGACCCACCGACACCGTGGGCCGCCTGATCGCCGAAAAGATGTCGGCAGACCTTGGCCAGCAGGTCATCGTTGAAAACGTCGGCGGCGCAGGTGGCACGCTGGGGGCCGGTCAGGTCGCCGGGTCCGAGGCGGATGGCTACACCATCCTGCTGCACCACATCGGCATGGCCACGTCCGCCACGCTGTACCGCAACCTCGCCTACCAGCCGCTTGAGGCGTTCGAATACGTGGGTCTGGTGACCGAGGTGCCGATGACCCTCGTCTCCCGCGCCGATTTTGAACCGACCGACATGGCCTCCTTCATCGCCTATGTGAAAGAAAACGCCGACACCATCACCATGGCCAATGCCGGGATCGGTGCCGCTTCGCACCTGTGCGGCATGCTGTTCATGCAGGCCGTCGAAGCCCCTATCGTCACCGTGCCCTACAAAGGCACCGGGCCTGCGATGACCGAACTTCTGGGCGGGCAGATCGACATCATGTGCGACCAGACCACCAACACCGCCGAACAGATCAAGGGCGGCACGATCAAGGCTTTTGCCGTCACCTCTCCGGCCCGTCTGGACATCTTCCCCGATCTGCCAACCGTGGCCGAAGGTGGCTTGCCGGGGCTGGAAGTGTCGATCTGGCACGGGATCTACACCCCCAAAGGCACCCCGGCCGAGGCGAATGACCGGCTGACGGCCGCCCTGCAAGCGGCGCTTGCCGACCCCGAGATTGCGGCCAAGTTTGCTGAACTCGGCACCGCGCCCTCCTCTGCCGCAGATGCAACCCCCGCCGCCCTGAAGGCCAAGCTGGAATCCGAGATTGCCCGCTGGAAACCGGTGATCGAGGCGGCAGGCGTCTTCGCCGACTGATCCTTCCGGCCCCGGCACGGGATCGCCGGGGCCCCTTTCCCTCAGCGGAGGCGACCATGCCCACGATCAACAAGGCGGACCTGTCCGCCGGGCTACTTTTCATCCTGTTCGGCGCGATCTTTGGCCTGCAATCGCTGGGGCTGGAAATGGGCACCACCTTGCGCCTTGGGCCGGGGTACTTCCCCATGGTCCTGTCGGTCGTCCTGATCGGCCTCGGCGCCACCATCGCGGTCAAGGCCATCGGCACTGTGGGCGACGAGATCGGCAGCTACGCCCGCCGCGGCATGATCTTCATCCTTGCAGCCCCCGTCTTCTTCGGCCTGACTGTGCGGGGTCTGGGCTTCGTGCCGTCGATCTTCGTCACCACCCTGATCGCAGCGCAGGCCGGGCTGAAGCTGCGGCCGCTGCATTCGCTTGCCCTCGCCGTCGCCGTCACCCTGTTCTGCACACTGGTGTTCAGCGTCGCCCTTGGCCTGCCGTTCCGCCGCTTTGGCCCCTGGCTGCCGCTCTGAGGATATGGACATGGACCTGCTCTCCAACCTCGGTCTTGGCTTCACCACCGCCGCCAGCCCGGAAAACCTGCTGTTCTGCCTGATCGGCGTCATCCTCGGCACCCTGATCGGCGTCCTGCCGGGAATCGGCGCGACCGCGACCATCGCCATGCTGCTGCCGATCACCTTCCAGCTGGAACCGGTCTCGTCGCTGATCATGCTGGCGGGCATCTACTACGGCGCGCAATACGGCGGCTCGACCACCGCGATCCTGATCAACATGCCCGGCGAATCCTCCTCCGCCGTCACCGCCATCGACGGCTACCAGATGGCCCGTCAGGGCCGCGCGGGCACCGCCCTCGCCGTGGCCGCCCTCGGGTCGTTCTTCGCGGGCACCGTCGCCACCCTGCTTGTCGCCGTCTTCGCCCCGCCCCTCACCACCATCGCCCTGAAATTCGGCGCGGCAGAGTATTTCAGCCTGATGCTGCTCGGCCTCGTCTCGGCCATCGCCCTTGCCCACGGCTCCATCCTCAAGGCGCTGGCGATGATCGTCCTTGGCCTTCTGCTCGGCCTTGTCGGCACCGATATCTACACCGGCACGCCGCGCTTCAACTTCGGCATCCCCGCTTACGCCGAAGGCCTCAACTTCGTCGCCCTCGCCGTCGGCATCTTCGGCATCGCCGAGATTCTGCGCAATCTGGAGGGCGAGCAGGACCGCTCCGTGCTGACCACCAAACTCGGCGCGCTCTGGCCCTCACGGGCCGACCTGCGCGCCATGATCGCCCCGATGCTGCGCGGCACCGCCCTCGGCTCGGCTCTGGGCGTTCTGCCGGGCGGGGGCGCGGTTCTGGCCTCCTTTGCCTCCTACACCGTGGAAAAGCGCCTGTCCAAAACGCCCGAGCAATTCGGCAAGGGTGCCATCGCCGGTGTCGCCGGCCCCGAATCCGCCAACAACGCCGGCGCGCAGACCAGCTTCATCCCGCTCTTGACCCTTGGCATTCCGGCCAACCCGGTCATGGCGCTGATGGTCGGCGCGATGATCATCCAGGGCATCGTCCCCGGCCCCAATGTGGCCACCGACCAGCCCGCCCTGTTCTGGGGCATCATCGTGTCGATGTGGATCGGCAACCTGATGCTGATCATCCTCAACCTGCCGCTGATCGGGCTGTGGGTGAAACTGCTGCAGGTGCCCTACCACGTCCTGTTTCCCGTCATCATGGCGTTTTGTTCCATCGGGGTCTACTCGGTGAACTCCAACGTCTACGACCTTTATGCCGTCGCAGGGTTCGGCCTGCTGGGCTACATCCTGCTGAAACTGCGCTGCGAACCCGCGCCCCTGCTTCTCGGCTTCGTGCTTGGCCCGTTGCTGGAGGAAAACCTCCGCCGCGCCATGATCCTTGGCCGGGGCGATCCCACCACCTTCCTGACCCGCCCGATCAGCGCCACCTTGCTGGGCCTGACCGTTCTGGTGCTGGCCGTGATGCTGCTGCCCGCCGTCGGCCGCAAACGCGC
>JANOQT010000013.1:0-6276 GCA_031415015.1 Paracoccaceae bacterium | reverse complement strand
GCGCACAAGGTCGACGGCAATCCATATGCGCCGCTGCCCGATCCTGTGCGCGCCCGCATCCAGGCGGAAATCGACAGCATCCGGACGCTGTTTGCTGAAACCGTCGCCGCGGGGCGCGGGCGGCGATTGAGTGCCGAAGCGGCGCTTGCAACCGAAGCCGAGTGCTATCGGGGCGCGGATGCTATGGCGGCCGGGTTGGCCGATGAGGTTTCCGACCCGGCATCGGCCTTCGCTGCATTCGTCGCCGCCGTGAATGGGCGCGGCACTCTCCGAAACGCTGGGCCCGCCCGACCAGCTCAATCCCACCTGTCCAAGGAGTCGATCATGAAACCCAACGCAACCACCACGACCGAAGCCCCCGCCAACGATGAAACCGAGGATCAGGCTGTGCCAATCACGGTCGTGCCGTCTCCCGTCCCGGCTCCTCCCGCAGCTGCGCCGACCGAGGCCGCAACTGCCGTGGCCCTCGTCCGCGCCGAGGCGGCAGAACTGGCCACCGTGGGCGCGCAGGCTGCGCGGTTGGGTGTGAGCATCGACGTGGCCGAGGCGGTCCAGAAGGGCATCCGACCGGACGCGTTGCGCGCCTCCGTCCTGAACCAGCTGGCTGCGCGCAGCGATGCGGCAGCCATTGCCGTGGTGCCGCCGCCCAAATCCGCTGCGCCGGAAAGCCCATTGCTCGCCGCCGCCAAACGCGTCGCCAGCGCTGGCAAATCCACCTGAAGCTTTCAACCCAAAAAGGATGTGAACCATGCCCACCCTCACACAGGCACCGTCGCAAGGCGATGTCGTCAAATTCCAGTTTGAGCCGAACTACACCAACGAAGCCATCACCTTGCTGCTCGGCACGAACTACAAGTCCGGGTCCGTGCTGGGCAAGATCACTGCCAGTGGCAAATACAAACTGGCCACCGCCGCCGGAGCTGATGGGGCGCAGATCGCCTCGGCGGTCTTGCTGAACCCCGTCGATGCCACAGCTGCGGATGCCACCGGCGTCATCCTGGCGCGTGGCCCGGCCATCGTCTCGAAGGTGGCGCTGGTGTTTGACGCTACCGTCAACACCGTCCCCCTGACCGCCACCAAATATGCCGAACTGGTCGCCGTCGGTATCGTGCCGCGCACCAGCGCTTGATCCATCCCCCAAAACCCCACGGAGACACAGATGAACGCCATCATTCGCAACCCGTTTGACGCGGGCGGCTATTCGCTTGCCGAAATGACCCAAGCCATCAACATCCTGCCCAACCTCTACACCCGCCTTGGCGAGATCGGCCTCTTCAGCTTCGAAGGCATCACCCAGCGGTCGGTCATCATCGAGCAGTTCGAGGGTTCGCTGAACGTCCTGCCCTCGGTGCCACTGGGTGCGCCTGCGACTGTCGCCACCCGCCAAGGCCGCTCAATGCGCTCGTTCGGCCTGCCGTGGATCCCCCATGACGATGTGATCCTCGCCTCCGACATTCAGGGCGTGCCCGCTTTCGGTGGCAGCGAGAATGACCAGCTGGCCACTGTGATGCTGCGCAAGCTGACCCTCATGCGCCGCAAACACGCCCAAACGCGTGAATACATGGAGATGAACGCGCTCCGCGGCATCGTGAAAGACGGCGCTGGCACCACGCTTTACAACTACTTCACGGAGTTTGGCCTCGCCCAAATCTCGGTCGACTTCTTGCTCGGCACGGCCACCACCATCGTGCAGGCCAAAGTCCGAGATGCAATCCGGGCGGTGGAGGACAACCTGTTGGGCGAGTCTATGATCAGCGTCTACGCGCTGGTCAGCCCCGAGTTCTTCGACAAGCTGATCGGCCATGCCCTGACGCAGGAAGCCTACAAGTTCTACTCCGCCATGGGCGCGCAGCCCCTGCGCCAGGATGTGCGGCGGTCGTTTCCCTTCGCGGGGATCCTGTTCGAGGAGTATCGCGGCACCGTCACTCTCTCGACCGGCGTCGCGGAACGCCTGATCCCGGCAGGCGAGGGCATCGCCTTCCCGATCGGTACCATCGACACCTTCACCACCTATGGGGGCCCGGCCAACCAGATCAGCCTCGCCAACACCATCGGCTTGCCGCTCTATGCCCGCCAGTTGATGGACGACAAGGACCGCTGGATCAACATCCTGACCGAGGCCTCAATCTTGCCGGTCAACAAGCGGCCGCGCACCGCGATCCGCCTGTTCACCTCCAACTGATCGGGGGCAGCGACATGAACGCCTTCGCCATCGCCATGAATGTGATCTTCGCCGATGCCAACATGGCGGTGGATGCCATCTGGTTGGCGGGCGGAACCGGTCTCGGCGTTGCCGTCCGGGTCATCCGCAAATCGCCGGACGAGATTACGCCCTTCAGCGCTGGGCGGATACTGTCGGAAACCACGCAGTTGGATGTGCGCGTCGCCGACATGCCCACCCCAGCGCCGGGTGATCTGATCCGGATCGGAGCAGAGGATTTTCTGGTTCAGGGCGAACCCAAAGCCGACCGCGAACGCCTGATCTGGACGCTGAACACGAGGAAGCCATGAAACTGAACATCAGCTTCACCCCTGACCTCGTTGCTCTGATGCGCGCCGAAGTGGCGACGGGTCAGAAGGCGGTCTCCGCGACCATGGCCCAAGCAGGCGCAGGCCTGAAATCTGCCTGGCGGGGGCAGATCACTGGCGCTGGTTTAGGCCAGAGACTGGCCAACACCATCCGGTCGCAGACATATCCAAAGGGCCGCAACAGCCTGGACGCTGCCGCGCTGGTCTGGTCCAACGCCCCGGTGATCATCGGTGCGCATGCCACCGGCCCCTTGATCCGCTCGGGCAGTGGCTTCTGGCTGGCAATCCCGCTGCCCGCCGCTGGCAAGGCACTGGGCGGCAAGCGCATCACGCCGGGCATGTGGGAGCAAAAGACCGGCCTCCGCCTGCGCTTTGTCTATCGCAGCCGAGGTCCAAGTCTGCTGGTCGCGGATGCCGTGCGGCTGAATACGCGCGGCCAGGCGGCCGTTTCCAAGTCAAAAACCGGGAAGGGTCAGGTGACAGCGCCGATCTTCTTGCTGGTGCGGCAGGTGAAGCTGCCGAAACGGCTCTATCTGGCAAGGGATACCGCCAATGCGATAGACGGTCTGGCATCGATGATTGCAGCGAAGTGGCCATGACCGAAGGTGCTACGAACACTGGACTCCAAATACTTTGGAAGGCAGAAATCGAAGTGGAGTAAAGCGAAGATTTAGCACGCAACTGCGATTGCAGTTCTAGCACCAGCAGGAGAAAAAAAGTGGCGTTATCCGTCGGCAGAGAGATAATGGGCATACGACTTCTAAAACGTCTGGGTTCCGGCGGCAACGGTGAGGTTTGGAGGGTCAAGACTTCAAATGGGGCGGAAGTTGCCGCCAAATTCCTACTCCCCGGAATTGTAAGAAATAAGAAGCGATATCAGAGATTTAGAGATGAAGTGCACGCCATGCAATTGGTTTCAAGCATCAGTCGTGTTGTACCCATTGTTTCAAGCAATCTGCCAGACACCGCCAGCGAAGATAATCCACCGTTTATCTTGATGCAACTCGCAGAACCTTGCCCCTTTGAAAAGGAACATATACCAGATTTTACGGCAGCTGTTGAATTCTGTTTGGAAGTCGCATTGTCTCTCGAAAAGCTCCATGAGCTCGGTTTGGCGCATCGCGATGTAAAGCCAGCGAACATATTTCGCTATTGTGACCAATGGGTTCTCGGAGATTTTGGCCTTGCTTCTTTCGCAGGGAAAGGAAAAATTACAGAAAAGTTCGAGAAACTTGGCCCAATCCATTATATTGCACCTGAAATGTTAAATTCAGCCGATCATGCAGATGGCATTCCAGCAGATGTCTTTTCTCTGGGGAAGTTGGTTTGGAAGATATTTTCGGAAAATGTATTTCCGATTCCAGGAATCCATGACTCAACGACTTCTCAAATATCGAAAGGTGCGCACTCTGAGTGCCCGTCCGCGTTTTTGGTTGATGCGATCATCGAAGGTTGTACTCGCTTCGATCCACGAGATCGCCTAAATATTTCTCAGGTATGCAGAGAATTTGAAACCCTCTTGTACATATGTAAAAATCAAGAGGCGCACAGCAAAGTGCTTGCCGATCTATCTGCTCCATCTACGCAGGACCATCGGGGTCAGCCAATTTTCGCACGCCTGAGTCACCTAAATTCTGTTCAGAACCAAGTAGCCTCCCTATGGCTTGGAATGATTGAAAGAAACTTTGCCCGCTCTGTAGAAGACTCAAGACAAAGAGAGAACTTCTTTTCCTGCGAGGCGGTGGTCGGCCTTCGAGATGGAAATTACTCCGATGACTTGGGAAACTTTGCGATTGGCAGGGCCCGCAGCCTCTTTGGCAATGACGTAGAAATTCTTTCTGCTTGTATCGCAAAAAAACTTCCCCACGGATTTATCGGAAACGAAATTAACGGTCCACACCTCTCTGAGATACGATCGGCTGCAATATTTTGCACTCCATTCAAATTTTTAAATGTCGACGACCGTTCAATCGAAGAAATAGGTCTACTCCTTATAAACTGGAGAGAGGACCACTACCTCAATCGCCCCGGGTTTCCAATAACCATCGACTATGAGTATGTGGAAAGAGCTCGATGTGGCTTTCCTTCGGGTGCTGTAGTGGCGAAGAATATTCTTAATTTCTTTGCAAAGGAAATGAAGCTTTACCAGAACATGAAACGTGGGAAGCCATATTGGCAATACTTAGAAGGCTCAAATGGTAGAGTGCACGAAATGTCATACGGTACCTGATAGGGCATTGCGATTGGCGATTACCGCCAGCGTCTTTGGCGAACAATAGATACGTATTGGGTGACGACTATTATGCCCAGCAAACGCGAAACCATCCTCGCCGCCCTGCACACGCGGCTGGAAACCCTCGCCGCCCCTGTGCTGCGCGGTGACGTGCTGCCCGAGCGCATTCCGTCAACCGGCCTGATCATCCTGCGCGACGGCAAGCCGGGCGAGCCGGAGGTGACGTTGTCGCCTGTGACCTATTTCTACGAGCACCGGGCCGAGCTGGAGGTGGTCATCCAAGCGGGTGCTGGGCGTGACGCATTGTTCGATGCCCTGACCGCGTCCATCGGCGCAGCACTGGCCGCCGATCGCACGCTGGGCGGTGTCTGCGATTGGGTCGAGGCCGAGGCGCCCGAGCCGGTCGATCTGCCCATCGAAGGCGCTGCTTCCTTGAAAGCGGCGGTGATCACCATCGTGCTGCATTACGCCACCACCGACCCACTCACCTGATTTCCCTCACAAAAGGACACTGACATGGCAAGCGCACAAGGAGCGCGGGCGCAGATGGCGCTTGCGTTCGAGACTGTTTACGGCACCCCGCCGGGGGCCGGATTTACCCAGATGCCCTTCATCACCTCATCACTTGCGGCCGAACAGCCGCTGTTGCCTTCGGAACTGCTGGGCTATGGCCGCGATCCCCGCGCGCCTTTGCTTGATGCGATCACCACCGATGGCGATGTCGAGGTGCCGATCGATGCAATCGGCTTCGGCTTCTGGCTGAAGGCGGCTTTCGGGGCACCAACCACCGCTGGCACAGTCGCGGCGACAGGGTCGATCACCTTTTCGGCGCAGCCTGCCGTGAACAGCGCCCTGACGATCAACGGCACAGCCTTCACCTTCGTAACCTCTGGCGCTGTCGGAAACCAGGTCAATATCGGGGCCAACCTGGCGGCCACCATTACCGCTCTCGCTGTGGCTCTCAATGCCAGCGTCGTCACCGGCGTGGCGCTGGCGACCTACACCGGCACGGCAACCGCGCTGACCATGGTGTTCGACGTCCTTGGCAGCACCGGAAACACCTTCACGCTGGCGGCGTCGATTGCGCCCGCCTCCAATGGTGCTGTGTCGGCGGCAACCCTGACCGGAGGGTTGAATTCGCACACGTTCCTGTCGGGCAGTTGGATCCTGCCCAGCATGTCCATCGAAGTCGCCATGCCGGAGGTGCCTCGCTTTGCCATGTATTCCGGCTGCGTGCTGGACTCCCTCTCGTGGCAAATGGAGCGATCCGGCCTTCTCGGGGCCAAAGCCATGCTGGTCGCACAGGGCGAGGCCATCGCGGCCGGGACCGCCGCAGGTACACCCGCCGCGATTGCCCTGAAGCGCTTCGGTCATTTCAACGGTTCGATCAAGCGCGACGGGGTGGCGCTGGGCAATATCGTCTCGGCGGATGTGACCTATGCCAACAATCTGGATCGGATTGAAACCATCCGCTCCGATGCGAAGATCGACGGGGCCGATCCGACCATTGCGGC
>JANOQT010000012.1:0-1663 GCA_031415015.1 Paracoccaceae bacterium | reverse complement strand
CAAACAAGCGGCCTGACCAGACGTCAGGTTGCGTCTGGTAAGGGGGTTGGGTTTTCGACCCTGAACAAGTGGGTGAAGATGGTTTCCGATGAGGCCGGTCCGCCCGACCCTGACCAGAACCTTTTGCGCGAGAATGAGCGGCTGCGGCGCGAGAACCGGAGTCTCAAGGATTTGAGCCGGGACAGAAAACAGTCTGGGGGACTGTTTTCCCGGCGAATGTGGGACCTGCTAAAAAAGGGCGAGACCATTTCCGACATTGGTTCAGGGAGTTGCCAGTGGAAGCGCCATTGGTTCGGGCCCGCTGGCGACGGTCGAACCAGTTCTTCGCGGCCCAAAAGCCGTGAAGTTTGCGTTCCTTGACGACTATCGCGGCATCCTTTCGAAGGCGCGTGCCTGCCGAGTGATGGGTGTCACGGATCGCGGCCTGCGGGCATGGAAGCATCGCCCGGTATCGCACCGACAGCGGCGCGACATGGTGCTTTTGGTGCATATCCGGGACCAGCATCGGTCAAGTCTGGGCAGCTATGGCAGGCCCAGGATGACCGAGGAACTGAACGAGCTGGGTGTGCGTGTCGGACATCGCCGAGCGGGCCGTTTGATGCGGCAGAACGCCATTTCGGTCATCAGAACGCGCAAATTCAAGGCAACCACGGACAGCGATCACACGTTCAACATATCGCCTGATCTCCTGCAGCAAGACTTCGCTGCGAGCCAGCCCAACCAGAAGTGGGCCGGCGACATCACCTATGTCTGGACGCGCGAAGGCTGGGTCTATCTGGCCGTCATTCTCGACCTGCAGTCGCGGCGGGTGATCGCCCTGCGTGATTTGCACGCAAATCCCTTCCGGGTAACAGCTGGGCCATCGCCGCCCGCATGAAGAAGGACCTGGCGATCCGCGCCCTGAACATGGCCATTGCGTTACGGCGGCCACCAAAGGGATGCATCCACCACACCGACCGGGGCAGCCAATATTGTTCCCACGACTACCCGAAAATTCTGCGCAACCATGGCCTAGTGGCGTCGATGGGCGGAAAGGGAAATTGTTATGACAACTCGGCCGTCGAGAGCTTCTTCAAGTCCCTCAAGGCCGAGTTGGTCTGGCGCAGAAACTGGCAGACCCGACGGGAGGTCGAAGTTGCCATCTTCGAATACATCAACGGCTTCTACAACCCGCGCCGAAGACACTCAGCCTTGGGCTGGAAAAGCCCCGTGGCCTTCGAACGCAAGGCCGCTTAACATCAGCACCTGACCGGAACGAAACTGCGACAGGTCCAGACCAGCGTGCCGGATCCCCCGTCATAGCAGGGCAGGGCGATCATACTGATGCCTCGCCTGACGCTCTCGCCCCCTTCCTCGGGACCAGAGGCATTTGTTGGGTCTGAGAGCGATTTTTCTGGGGTTTCTTCCATGTCGCCGAACATACTCTCTTTGTGTCCGATAATGCAATCTTATTGGACATCAAAACAGACTCCAACTGACGGCGCTAAATGCGCAATTTAACGGTATGAAGCGCCGCGTTGATTTAGGGCCTGTTGACGTTCACCGTGTTTGAATGAGGGTTGCGGCGATTGCTATGAAGGCTTTGAAGCTCTGGTCTGTCTTGCAGGAGCGCATCGCTATCCCTCTGTTTTCTTTCCGTTTGCCAAAGTAGTTTTCGATCAGA
>JANOQT010000011.1:0-40477 GCA_031415015.1 Paracoccaceae bacterium | reverse complement strand
TCTGATCGAAAACTACTTTGGCAAACGGAAAGAAAACAGAGGGATAGCGATGCGCTCCTGCAAGACAGACCAGAGCTTCAAAGCCTTCATAGCAATCGCCGCAACCCTCATTCAAACACGGTGAACGTCAACAGGCCCTAGTCCGACAGCATAGTGGCATCAAAATCTTTCGCCGAAAAATTTTAGACTGCCCACCCCCTCAATTCCCCAGCGGCACCACCCTTCGACCTCCCGCCGCGATGCCATCCTGAATCCGGCCCTCCACGTCATTCCCCTCCAGCGACGCCAGAAACCCGTTGAACTCCGGCGTTGACCGGGTTGCCAGACGGCCCGCCTCGATCACCATATCGACCTGCGCCACCTCCAGCTTCAACCGTGTCGGCACCTTGTCCAGCTTGTCGCGCATCGGGTCGGGCAGGCTGGCAAAGCTGGCCTCGCCGACGAACAGCTTCACGTCCTTGCAGTCCCAGCCCGAGGTCGACCCACGCAAGCGGCGCACCTCGACCAGCGGCAAAGCGCAGCGCCAGTCGATCAGCTCCGTCTCCCAGAACCGCAATTCGCCGCGCATCGAATCGTAACCGGAGCGCGACGCCGCCGACATCGCACTGCTGGCAATCGACATCGCGAGCCCCACGCCCCCCGGCCCCGGCACCTTCTTGGTCCAGCTGTAGTCGTCCTCGACCCCGGCGTTGGCCACCAGAAACAGCATCCGCTTCAGCTTGACCGCCTCTTCCGCCGTCAGGGGCGCGAACGGCACCTGCGCGCGGGCGCGCTCCACGGCCAGCCCGGTGGTGCCGAAGTTGTCGGTAATCCCACCGTCCAGCAGCTTGACGAAGCGCACCTCGTCCGGGTCGGCATAGCTTTCCAATGCCCGTGCATGCGCCCGCATCGCCGCCGTCGCCTCGGGATTATAGCGCGCGGCGGTCAGCCAGTCCGGCTCGCGGTAGCTGCACTTGCCCTGATGCGCCTCAAGCACGATGGGGGTGAACACCAGGGGAAACGCGGCGCTTGCAGCAACCGCTTCGCTCAGCCGCACCTTCGACAGGTCGGAACACAGGGCATCGAACGTCTCGGGCGAAAACAGGAACGGCGTGTTGTTCGCCATATCCGTCGCGTTGATCCAGGTCTTGATCCGCGACTGCTTGCGCAGGTCGCCGAAGGTGGCCCCCTTGAACAAGGCCTCATCCAGATAGCGCCCGAAGGTATCGCGCCCGTTCACCCCACCAGCCACACCTTTGGCGATGGTCAGCGGGTTCAGGCCCGACGTGGTCATATAGGCCTCGGCATCGGTGATCAGGAACCGCTCGCGGAACCCGGCCACGCCCGCCGGGCCTTTCAACCCGAACTCCGCCGCCATCACCGACCCGCCGGAGACGCCCGACACCAGCCGCACCTGATCCAGCAACCCGTCCGGCGTGCCGGTCACCACGCCTGCCGCGCGCAACTCCTCCAGCATTCCGTAGGCGAATGCCGTCGCCCGCATCCCGCCGCCAGAAAACGCCAGCCCCACGTACAACTCGCCATCGCCCACGACAGCAGGTTCCACCAGCGAGGCGTTTTCGCCCTGCAAAGGTTCATTCAGCGGCTGGTTCCAGGGGGCACAGGCCGCAAGGATCAGAAGGGGGAATAACGCGCGCCGCATGTAAACTCGCCAATAAATCGGTCACTCCGATGACTGAAGCTTTGGCCAGCCGATTTCAAGCACTAACCCCCTGTCCGTCGCCGGAAGCACCAGCCGCGCCCCGTGCCGCGCCGCAATCGCCCGCACCAAGGCCAGCCCAAGGCCGTGTCCGGCGGTCCCCCGGTCGCGTTCGGCGCGCACGAACCGCTCGAACGCCTCGCCCTTGATTTCGTCCGGCAGGCCCGGCCCGGTATCCGCAACGCGCATCAGATGGCGGCCCTCGACCTCGGCCAGCGTCAGCGTCAACCGATCCCCCGCCGCGCAGTACTTGATCGCGTTGTCGATCAGGTTCGACAGCATCTGCGCAATCAAATTGCGGTCGCCCAGCACCATCAGGCCGGGAGTGATTGCAGCCTCCGCCAGCATCCCCTTGTCCTCGGCGACCGGCTCGTACAACTCCCACACCTCCGTTGCCACCGCCGACAGATCCACCGGCACCAGACCCCCGCCGCTGCCCTGATCCGCCTCGGCCCGGCTGATATCCAGCAGCGAGTCGAACACCCGGATCGCCTGCCGCATCTCGGCCTTCAGGTCCGCGGTTACGTCCTCCTGCCCCTCCACCCGTGCCAGCTTTTGCAGCATCCGGTTCAGCGGCGTGCGCAACTCATGCGCGATGGTGTCGGACAGCCGGTGCGTCGCGCGGTTCAGGTTTTGAATGCGGTCCAGCATGCCGTGGACGTGGGTTTCCAGCAGACCGAACTCGTCATCCGACCGCGCCCCCGGCAGCCGCGCGTCAAGCGCCCCCTCGGCCACCCGGTCGGCCAGATCATTGACCCGCCCGATCCGCCGCATCACCGACCGCGCCGCCAGCCAGCCGACCGCTCCCCCCGCCACCAGCACCGCCGCCAACAAGCCCAGCATCCCGCGCCGCATCGCTGCGAGCGTGTCATCGACCGGGCGGAGCGAGCGGGCGACCAGCAAAGAAAACCCGCCCGGCAGGTCCCATGAAACGGCCAGCCAGCGGGTGCCGCTTTCAGGGATGATCTCTGCGGGTTCCGCGCCGAACGAGCCGCCCTTTTGCGCGACCGCAACCGGCCAACCGCTTTCGGGTCCGGCCAGAACGCCGCCCTGCCGATCAAGCAGGACAAGGACCTCGTCGCTGCTTGCAGCGGTCGAGCGGAACTCGATCGCCTGTCGCACCGCGATGATCCGACGTTGATCGTAAAGCGCGCGGAAGCCGTCAAGGTCGGCCGCCAGAAGCGCTTTTTGCGCCGCCATCAGACGCGTCTCGACCAGCCGGTACTGCAGGCCCATCGCGCCCAGCGACATAATGGTCACCGCCACGGCCATCCACGCGGCCAGCCGCAGCGTCGCCCGCGCCGCAAGTGGCCGGGCAGAGATCACCCAACCGCCCCAAGCGGTGCAAAGATATACCCCTCGCCCCGTGCGGTCTGGATCGCGGTGGATCCCGCCTCCTCCAGCTTGCGCCGCAAACGCCCGACATGCACGTCCACCACATTGGTGCCGGGGTCAAAATGCAGGTTCCAGACGTTCTCCAGCAATTGCATCCGCGTCACCAATTGCCCGGAATGGCGGGCGAAATAGGTGATCAGCTCGAACTCCTTCGGGGAAACAGCCACATGCGCCCGCTTCACATGCACCGTCCGCGCCTTGACCCGGATCTCCAGATCACCGAAGGCCATCAGGTCGTTGTCCAGCACCTGCATCGTGCCCCTGCGCAACAGCGCCCGGATCCGCGCCCGCAACTCGTCCGGCTCGAACGGTTTCGGCAGGTAATCATCCGCGCCCTTTTCCAGCCCCTCCACCCGGTTCGCCGCGCGCCCCAGCGCCGACAGGATCAGGATCAGCGCCGTCGCCCCCCCCGCCCTGATCCGCGCCATCGCCTCAACCCCGTCGCCGCCGGGCAGCATCCGGTCCAGCACGATCACCTTGTAATTGCCGCTCACCGCCGCCGCGATCCCGGCCTCCAGCGTGTCACAATGATCGGCGGAGCAGCCCAGCCCCTCGACCACGGCGCGCACGGCGGCGGCAGTTTCCGCGTCGTCCTCGACAATCAGAATGCGCTCATCCATCCCCATGCCCTCATTCAGAACACCACCACGTCCGGGTCAAGCACATTTGCGCCGCCCACCGGGCGCACCCCGTCGGTGGCCCCCCACGGGTCCAGATAGATATGCCGCGTCGCCCCCCCCGGGGCCTCGATCAGGATCAGCACCGGTTCCGTCACCTCCAAAGTGGCGAGATCGACCTCTGCCCCATTCACCGCAACGATCCGGTCGCCCTTGGCAATGCCCGCAAACAGCGCCGGTGAGTTGTCGGTCACATCCTCGACCAGCCCATCCGCACCGAGCATCACCCCCAACGCCGACAGCCGGTAACGTTCCACCCGCTCCGGCATACCCGAGCCAACCTGCCGGGTCTTGACGCCAAACGCCGGTTCCGCCTCGCCGGTCAACGCCAGCGTCACCACCATCGCCTGACCGCTGCGCAGGATTGCCACCGCCGCCTCGCCAGCCTCTACCGCCGCCTCGATGCCAAAGGCGAAATCACCGGGAGCGGTCAGCGCCACCCCGTCCACCGCCAGAATGACATCGCCCGCCAGCAGACCCGAACCCTCAGCCAACCCGCCAGTATCCACCCCGTCCACCAGCAACCCCGCCGCCGTCACCCCCAGCGCCTCGGCCACCTGCCGGTCGACCGGACGCACCACCATGCCCAGCGCGGGAAACGGGGCCAAAGTCTCGTCCACAAGCCCGGTCACGATCCGCGACAGCTCCGCCGCCGGGATGGCATAAGCGATGCCCACGAACATCCGGCTGCCGTCGGCGATCTGGCTGTTCATCCCCACCAGCGCCCCGCTCGCATCCACCAAAGGCCCGCCGGATGACCCCGGATTGACCGCCGCGTCATGCTGCAGCATCCGCATCGGCACGGCGATTTCCACCTGCCGGTCGGATGCCGAAATCCGCCCCTCGGTCAGCGTGAACTCGATCCCCAAGGGCGCGCCAAGCGCGAAAACCTCCGCCCCCAAACCCGGCACCTCACCCGGCACCAAACCGCGCCGCCCCGGCGTGAGCGAAATCACCGCCACATCGCGCACCGCATCCCGCGCGATCACCAACGCGGTTTCCTCATTGCCATGCCGGTCGATCAGCCGCACTTCCTCGGCCGCGCCCACCACATGCGCATTGGTCACCGCCACGGACCCATCGCCCCACAGGAACGCCGACCCCATAAACCGGTCCTCCGCATCCGCACTGCGCACCGTGAACACTGTATCCATCGCGTCTTCCAGCGGGCTCGCCAACACCGGCGACATCAGCCCCGCCAGGATCAGCACCAGCGCCACCGCCAAAGCCTCAACCCCGTACCGAAACGGTTTCGCCCGCTTGCCTGTTCTTGCCAACGCCATATCCAAACCTCTGATCTGCCTCATGTTCGCCAAGCTAACAGCGCCCCTTGGCCAAGGCACATGACAAAGCCCGTCATGGAAGAATTGAGTGTTTACAGGCCCTGCGGCTGGCCCCATCTTCACCGCAAGAAACCAGATGAGTACCCCCGCATGCCCCGCGCCCTCCTTGCCGCCCTGCTTCTGTCCGCCGTGCCACTGACCGCCATGGCCGAGCAACCCTCACCGGTGAAAATGGCCGAACTCTCCGCCCGTCTTTATGCGGCGGGGCAAGAGGCACAGGACCCGCTGCTCATCATGACCGCCGCGAAACTGCGCAAGACGCTGGCCCCGGTGGCGACCGACCGCGCCGCGACGGGTGGCGAAACCGCCGAGGATATCCCGCTCACATGGGAAGAAATGCTCGCCAGCGCCGAACCCCTTGCCGCCGATGACGCTGACCTGCTGACCCTGATCGACGATATCCGGGTGGAAACCACCAAGGGCGTTGCCTCCGGCCCGGTCTACAACATCGGTGTGCTGTCCAACGGCGGTGGCGACACCTACCCGCCCATCGAATTTCGCGGTGGCGAGTATGCCGAAGTGTATGTGGAGGCGAAGTCGTCGACCAACCTCAACCTCACCATCCTTGACGACAAGGGCCGCTTGGTCTGCTCCGACACCGATGTCTCGCACATCGCATATTGCGGCTGGACGCCCGCCGCTGGCGGCACCTTCACGCTCAAGGTTGAAAACAAAGGCCCCTCCTCGGCGAACTACGCGCTGATGACCAATTGAGGCATTCCATGCTGCGCACAGCCCTGTTCACCACGGCCCTGACCCTGCTTTCCCTGCCCGCTTGGGCGCGAGAGAACTACGCCATCCTGATCGGCGCGAACGAATATCAGAACCTTGAGGAACGCTGGTGGCTGAAAGGCCCGTCCAACGACGTAGCCCTTGTCGCCACCTACCTGACCACCGAAGCCCCGGTGCCCTTTGCGGCCGAAAATGTCACCGTTCTGACCGATGGCCGCACTGACGTGGAACCCGCTACCCTCGCTGCCATCCGCAGCGCCTTTGCCGATCTGACGGCGCAGGTGCAGCCCGGCGATTTTGTCTATCTCCACTTCTCCGGCCACGGCACGCAGGCCCCTGCCGCCGACCCTGCATCAGAACTCGACGGGCTGGACGAGTTGTTCCTGCCCGTGGATATCGGCAAATGGTCCGACTCTGTCAGCGCCGTGGAAAACGCGCTGGTCGATGACGAGATCGGCGCCATGATCGACGGGCTGCGTGCCAAGGGGGCGAATGTCTGGGCCGTCTTCGATAGCTGCCATTCCGGCACCGTCACGCGCGGTGTTGACGCGGGCGACGAAGAGGTCCGCACCCGCCAGCTTGACCCCTCCGTTCTGGGCATGGACCCCGAAGCGATGGAAGACGTGGTGACACGCGGCATCGAAGACCCCCGCGCGCCTGCTGAGGCCCCGTTCGATGCCGGCCGAGGCGAGGGCAGTTTCGTCGCCTTCTTCGCCGCGCAGACCAACGAAGTCACGCCAGAAAAGAACCTGCCCAAGGGCAAGCCCGGTCGCAAACCGCAGGGCGTTTTCACCTATACCCTCATGGAAACCCTTGCCGAATACCCCGGTGCGACCTACGCCCAGATCGGGCAAGAGGTGCTCCGCAAATACGCGGTCAAGAACCTCGCCCGCTCTACCCCGCTGTTTGAGGGGGACCTCGACACCGTGGTCTTTGCCGGTAAGGGGGGAGGGCGCGTCGCGCAATGGCAGGCAAATGTGACCGACGGTTCGTTCACAATCCCTGCAGGCTCTCTGCACGGCCTGTCCGAAGGCGCGGTCCTGGCGGTGATGGCCACCGCCGCCGATGCCACCGAAGACGCGCTTGGCTATGTCCAGCTTGCCTCGGTCGACACCTTCGCCTCAACGGGCACGGCCATCGACAAGGACGGCAAGACCCTGCCCGCCGACCTGCCCAAAGGCGTCACCCTGCGCAAGCTGGACGACACCTTGGATTTCACCCTGACCGTCGCCCTGCCCGAACCCGGCACCGCGCCCGCCGATGCCCTGCTAGGCGCCCTCGACGCGCTGACCGAAGCCGCCGGGCCGCGCCTGATCTTCGTCAACGCCGGGGCCGAGGCCGACCTGCACCTCGCCGTCATCCCCGGCAGCCCCCGCCCCGATGCGATCTGGGTGCTGCCGTCCACGGGGCTGGCCGAAGACCTTGCGACGACCCCCTCCATCTCTACCGCAGACAAGGATGCAGGCACGCTGGCGGCAACCGTGGCCGACACTCTCGCCACCATGTCAAAAGCACTGAACCTGCTGAAACTCGGCAACGCCGTGGGTGCCGGAAATCTGGATGTAGAAGTCGAGATGCTGACCCGCACCGCCGAAGACCGCACCCTGCAACCGTTGCCCTTCGCCCCGGTGCCCACCCTGCTGCCCGACGACGAAGTCCACGTCCTTGCCCGCAACAACATGGCCGTGCCGGTGGACGTGAACGTCCTCTACATCGGTGCGGATTATTCGATCAGCCACTGGTTTTCCGGCCGCCTGCAGCCGGGGGATGAGCTGAAAAAAGGCCTGTTCAAGATCAGCGACACCGTACTGGGACAGGAACGCATGATCGTCGTCGTCACCCCCGCCAAACCGCAAAGCCCGGTCGAAGACCTCAGCTACCTGGCGCAAGACGCGATGGACCTGACCCGCAGCACCGCCTCCACCCCGCTGCAAGACGCCTTCCGCGAGGCGGGCTTTGGCGAAACCACCCGAGGGGCTATTGGCTTGAGCGACGAGTCCGACACCTCCGGTCCCGGACCGGCGATCCTGCAGCTGGAATTGCGCACCATCGCAGGCGATTGATTTCACAGGATTGCTGCGCAGCATTTCTGCGCAGCAATCCGCCCCCGGTGGCCACCACGCTCAGCGCAGCCGATCCGCCCGGTGCAACGCCACGGCACCCAACAACGACACCGCCACACCCAGCGCGGCCACCAATCCGTACCCCGACACCGCCGTTCCGGCCGCAAAACACACCGCCGCAATCACGTCGCCCGCCAGCCGCTGTACCGCCATCAGCGACGCTCCGGTTCCCGGTCGGTCCGCCAGCAGGTCCTGCAGATAGGCGAGGGGCACCGTCAGCGTCACCGCCCCGCCAATCGCCGCCGGCCAGACCAGCAGCCACACGAAGGGCGATCCCGCCAGCACCGGCAACAGCGCCACATGCACCGCATAAAGCGCGGTTCCGACAAGGATCATCCTGGTCCGGTTCCAGCCGCGCGACAGCCGTGGCAGGATCAGCATGAACGGCACCTCCAGCCCAGCCACCAGCCCGACATACAGCGCCACATCACCGGTCCCGCGCCCCACCCCCTCCACCATGATCAGCGAAATCAACGCGATGTAGATCGTCCCCGCCGCCATCACTGCGCCCAGCGCCAGCACCCGCCCCGCCAGCGCCGGATGCGCCATTTCCGCCAGTGCGGCGCGGAAACTCAGCCCGCTTGGCCGGTCATCCCAGCGGGCAGCACCGTCCACCGGCCAGTACCGCAGCACCACGGCCAGCATCCCCGCCGCCATCACCAGCCCCACCGGATAGATCGTCAGCAACGGCGCGCCGCCCGCAAACACCAGCGCCCACAGCGGCAGAACCACCACGAACGGGGCCGCGAACAGCGCCCGGATCACCGCCATGATCCCGTCGCGCTGATCCTGCGGGTACCGGGTCGCGGCCAGCCGTGCCAGCGCGAAGACCTGCCCAAAGGTGATTGACCCCACCGGGAACAGCACCGCCGAGGCGATTGCAAACACCCATTTCCCCGGCAGCACCGTCATCAGCGCCATGCCCGCCGTCAGCGCCGCCACCGCCATCAGCGTCACCTGCCGCCGGTTCGCCGTCTGATCCGCCCGGATCCCCGCTATGACCGAAGCCGCCACCGACACGCCCGTCGACAGCGCCAGCAGCACCGCAAACCCCGCATCGCCAAAGCCAAAGGTATTGACCGCGAGGGTCGAGAAATACGGCCCGAAACTGCAGACAATCGCGCCCTGCAACGCCATCACCACCCCTGCAGCGCGCAGGGCGGGGTCGGTCAGCACAAGGCGGATAGCGGACATGCCGCCATGGCTACCTGTCCCCCCGGGCAGGCACAAGTCATCTGCCTGAACGCTTGAAACACAGGGCAGCGCCTGACCGCCGGATGGGCGCAGCAACACCAGTTCTGGGCGCTTTATGGTTCAGGCACGTCCGCAGGAATTCGAGGCTGCGAGGGTGGAGAAGCACCCACCCGAGGGGGCGGTCGGGCGCTGCCCGGCATTCTTTCGCCCTTGAGCCTGGGCTAGTGGGTTTCGATGGGCGATGACATTGACCTCAAAGCGACAGTCCAGCCAACCCACGCTTTCATCCTACAGCGGTATCACCTTGCCCGGGTTCATCCGCCCCGCCGGGTCCAGCGCCGTCTTTATCGCCCGCATCACCTCCAGCGCCACCGCGTCCTTGCGCCGCGCCATCGAGGGCAGCTTTGACAGCCCTACCCCGTGTTCCGCCGAAAAACTGCCGCGCAATTCGGCCACCACATCCTCCACCACCTCCAGCACCCGATCCTTCAACACAGCATCATCCCGCGTCGGAAACGCGGTGAAATGCAGGTTGCCATCGCCCAGATGCGCCACCGTCAGGCTGGTCAGGCCGGGGTCCAGCACCGTCAGCCGCGCCAGCACGGTTTCCAGAAACACCGCCACCTTGTCCAACGGCACGCACACATCTGTATCCACTGCCGGACTAAGCCCCACCGCGATCTCGGCCGCCGCCTCGCGCCGGGCCCACATCGCCCGCCGCTGCGCCTCGGTCTGTGCCACCACGGCGTCGGTGATCAGCCCCGCCTCCAGCATCTTGGCCAGCACGCCTTCCAGCACGCTGACCAAAGGCACCGCCCCCGTCTCATCCGGCTCAGCCTCGCGCGGCACGGTCGTTGCCGCCTCGATCAGGATCGTCACCTCCGGGATATCGGCAAACGGCAGCCCCAGATCGGGCCGCGCCACGGCCAACCGTTCCGAATAGGTGCGCGGCATGAACTCGAACGCCTCGACCCGCCCGCCCGTCGCCTCCTGCATCCGGTTCAACAGCCCTAGAGCATCCGGCAACGACCGCGCCGCCACCACTGCCGTCGCATGGGCGCGGGGCGCGGGCACCAGCTTCATCACCGCCGCCGTGATGATGCCCAGCGTGCCTTCCGCCCCGATGAACATCTGCTTCAGATCATAACCCGAGTTGTCCTTGTGCAACTCGCTCATCAGGTCCAGCACGCGCCCGTCGGCCAAGACGACCTCCAGCCCAAGGCACAAGCCGCGCGTGGACCCGTAACGCAGCACGTTGGACCCGCCCGCATTGGTCGACAGCACACCCCCCAGCATCGCAGACCCGCGCGCGCCGAACCACAGCGGGAAGTACAACCCCTCGGCCTCTGCCGCCTCATGCAGCCGCGTCAGGATCACGCCCGCCTCGGCCACCACGATCCGCGCATCGGGGCGCAACTCGCGGATGCGGTTCATCCGCTCGAGGCTGATCATCAGCCCGCCCACGGTCATCGTGCCGCCGACCAGCCCGGTATTCCCCGACACCGGCACCACCGCCACGCCATGCGCAGCCGCCACGCGCAGGCACCCCGCCACCTCAGCCGTCGAAGCAGGCCGCACCACCGCCACCGGCGCGCCGTGATGCTTGCCCATCCAGTCGCGGGAATACCGGGCCATGTCGGGTCCGATCAGCACCTGCTGGGCCCCGACGACAGCGGCAAGGTCTTCGATCACCGACATCCGCAAACGCCCTTCATCTGACCCGAAGCATCCCGGGGGTGCGGGGTCTGGCCCCCGCTTCGCCGCCAGCCTAATGAACCGGCCTCGCCAATGCCAGCCAACCCACAGGCCCCATGCCAAGCCTATCGCTCAAAACTCCAGCACCAGCGGACAACGGTCCGACACCTCGGGCGCATAGATCACCTCAAACCGCGCAACCGCCTCCGGTCGGTTGATCAGTATGTAGTCGGCAAACCTGCCGGGCTTGCGGTAATGCGAGGTTCTCGTGCCCGCAAAGCCCATCCCCGTCACCAGCTCATGGAACCCGCGATACCGCAGAAAGCGCAGCGTCTCGCTCTCCGCTTCCACGTTGAAATCCCCGCAGATCACCCGGCTATCGCCCGGCCCGGACACCTGATCGGAAAGCTGCAACAGCCGCCGCACCTGTGCCGCCCGCTCCGGCGTATCGGCCTTCCCGGCCAGATCGCGGAACCCGTGCATGTGGGTGATGCTGACCGCCCGCCTTCGGGCATGATCCCAGACCCGCACCGCATGCGCCGTCCGCGACCTCGGATGGGCGCCGTATCCGTCCGCCGAAAATCCCTTGCGAACAAACCCCTGCGCCTGCGCGATCACCGGAAAGGCCGCATGTACAAACGTCGCAAGTCCCCACTGCGACGGCACCTCGGTATCCCCATCCCACAGGCCCCCCTGCGCCGCCGCGCAGAAGGTGGCGACATGATCCGGCAGCGTCTCAGCCACTTCGCGAAACAGGTTCGCCCGCTGCGACAACACATGATCGCCGTCCCGGTAGGTTAACCAGTCCTAGTCCGTGGCCGGGCTGTGAACCACCTCCTGCAGGCAAAGCACATCCGGCCGCTCCGCCGACAGATAGTCCCGCAGCTCGTCAAACAGCTTCCCGCCCCAACCGTTCAGTCAGACAACCTTCATCCGGCGTTCGCCCGCCCCACCAATTCCATCACCTTCGGCCCCAGCCCTTCGATGATCAGCTTCACCCCTTGAGGGTTCGGGTGGATGCCGTCCGCCTGCATGAACGGCGCGAAAGTGGCCGGGTCGCCCGCCGTGGCCCCTGCCGCCACCAGCCCGTCAAAGAAACTGCCCGCCAGCAGCGCGCCATACTGCGCCGCAAGGTCGGGATACATCGCATCAAACGCTGTCTTGTACTGCGGCCCAAAGTTCCCCGGCGCCTGCATCCCCACCAGCAGCACCGGCAGACCCCGCGCCTCGGCAATCTTCAGAATACCGTCCAGACTGGCCCGCGTCCCCGCCGGATCCAGCCCCCGCAGCATGTCATTGCCACCCAGCGTCACGATCAGCGCATCCACTTCCGGCCCCAGCGCCCAGTCCAGCCGGGCCAGCCCCCCGGCCGAGGTATCCCCCGACACCCCCGCATTCTGCACCGCCACATCCGCACCCTTGGCGCGCAGCCAACCCTCAAGCTGCGGCACCAGCCCATCCGCCGGGTTCTCCAGCCCGAAACCCGCCGTCAGACTGTCGCCCAGCGCCACAACCGTCACCGGTTCGGCAAAAACTGAACCTGTCAGTGTGATCATCGCACCTGCAGCATTGCGCATCCGCCAAACCGCGCCATATGCCACTCTGGACATTGCCTTAAGGACCGCCACCATGACCGACCCGATCCTCGCGCTGACCGATGCGCGCCTCACATTGCAAGGCAACGCCGGGCCGGTCGAGATTCTGAAAGGCATCACCCTCACCATCACGCGCGGCGAAACGGTCGGGCTGGTCGGGCCATCGGGGTCGGGCAAATCATCGCTCCTCATGCTTATGGGCGGGTTGGAGCGTGCCACCGGCGGTTCGGTTCTGGCCTTGGGCCAGGATCTTACCGCGATGGACGAAGACGCGCTCGCCCGCTTCCGTCGGGGGAATATGGGGGTAGTCTTCCAATCCTTCCACCTCATTCCCACCATGACGGCGCTGGAAAACGTGGCTTTGCCTATGGAACTCGCGAATGTAACCGACGCCTATGCACGGGCGGAGGCGGAACTGGTCTCCGTCGGCCTTGGGCCGCGGATGAACCACTACCCCTCGCAGCTGTCTGGCGGCGAACAACAGCGCGTCGCCCTTGCCCGTGCCGCCGCACCCCGCCCTGCGATCCTGCTGGCCGATGAGCCGACCGGCAACCTTGACGGCGTCAACGGGCAGGCGATCATGGACCTGCTGTTCTCGCTTCGCGACAAACACGGCGCGACCCTCGTCCTCGTCACCCATTCCGCCGAACTCGCCGCCCGCTGCGACCGCGTCATCCGCCTCGCCGACGGCCTGCTGGCCCCGGAACTGAAAGCCGCCGACCTGAAGGCCGCCGCCGAATGAGCCTCGCCCTCCGCATCGCGCGCCGCGAACTGCGCGGCGGCCTCAAAGGCTTTCGCATCTTTCTGTTGTGCCTCGCGCTTGGCGTCGCCGCCATCGCCGCTGTCGGCACTCTGCGCGCCGCGATCCAGTCGGGGCTGGAGGATCAGGGCGCAATCCTGCTGGGCGGCGATGCGCAGATGGAATTTACCTACCGCTACGCTGACGATACCGAACGCGCCTATATGGACCGCATCGCCACCCGCCGCACCGAAGTGGTCGACTTCCGCTCCATGGCGGTGATCCCCGACGATTCAGCCCTGACGCAGATCAAGGCCGTCGACGCCAACTATCCCCTCTACGGCGCAGTCACCCTCGACCCCGCAATCCCCCTCGCCGACGCGCTTGCTACCCAAGGCGACCTGCCCGGCGCGGTACTCGACCCCGTCCTGATCAGCCGCCTCTCCCTCAAGATCGGCGACACCTTCACCCTCGGCACCCAACAATTCCGCCTGACCGCCGCGCTGATCCGCGAACCCGACAGCACCGGCGGCTTCACCCTCGGCCCCCGCACCATCGTGCGGACCGAAGACCTTGCAAGGTCCGGCCTCCTCGCCCCCGGCTCGCTTTATGAAACCGAATACCGCCTCGCCCTGCCCCCCGGAACCGATCTTGAAACCCTCAAGACCGAAGCCGAAACCACCTTCCGCGACAAGGGGATGAGCTGGTCCGACAGTCGTCGCGCCGCGCCGGGGATCGAGAATTTCGTCGACCGCATCGGCAGCTTTCTGGTCCTCGTCGGCCTCGCCGGGCTGGCCGTTGGCGGCGTCGGCATCTCCGCAGCCGTGCGCGCCTATCTGGAAGGCAAGATCCCCACCATCGCCACGCTGAAAACCATCGGGGCCGAAGGCGGCCTGATCTTCCGCATCTACCTTACCCAAATCCTCGCCCTGTCGGCTATCGGCATCGCGGCAGGCCTGATCCTCGGCGCGGGCGTCCCCCTGCTTGCCGCCCCACTGATCGAGGCGCAACTGCCCTTTCCCGCCGACATCGCCCTCGCCCCGATGCCGCTGCTGGAGGCGGCGTTCTACGGCCTGACCACTGCGCTGCTGTTCACCCTCTGGCCGCTCGCCCGCACCGAAAACATCCGCGCCGCCGCCCTGTACCGGGGCGGCGAAGGCCAGCGCGGCCGCCCGCATGGGCGATACATCGCGGCCCTGATCGGCCTTGTGATCCTGCTTGTCGGTGGCGCGGTCCTGCTTTCCGGCATTCCAAAACTGGCCCTCGGTGCCGCAGGCGGTGTCACAGGCTCACTCCTCGTCCTCGCCCTTGCCGCATATGGCCTGCGCCGCGCGGCGCGACAGTCAGCGCACCTCGCCCGTGGCCGCGTCCCCCTCCGCCTTGCGCTGGGGTCCATCGGTGGCGCGCGGTCCGAGGCGACCTCCGTCATCCTCTCGCTCGGCCTCGGCCTGTCGGTCCTTGCCGCCGTCGGCCAGATCGACGCGAACCTGCGCGCCTCCATCGAGCAAGACCTGCCCGAACGCGCCCCCGCCTTCTTCTTCGTCGACATCCAGCCCGACCAGATCGACGCCTTCCTGGCCCGCATGACCGGCGACCCAGCCGTCACTGGCGTGGAAAGCGCGCCGATGCTGCGCGGCGTGGTCACCATGATCAACGGCAAACCGGCAACCGAGGTGACCGACCACTGGGTCGTGCGCGGCGACCGGGGCCTGACCTACGCCGCCATCCCGCCCGAAGGCACCAAGATCACCGCTGGCGAATGGTGGCCCGCCGACTACACCGGCCCCCCGCAGGTGTCCTTCGCGGCGGAAGAAGCCACAGAGATCGGCCTGAAGCTTGGCGACACCGTCACCGTCAACATCCTTGGCCGTGACATCACCGCCACCGTGACCTCGTTCCGCGAGGTGGATTTTTCCACCGCAGGGATCGGCTTTGTCATGTCGCTGAACCCCGCCGCGCTGCAAGGCGCGCCGCACACCTTCATCTCCACCGTCTACGCCCCGCCCGAGGCCGAAGCGCAGCTGCTGAAAGACGTGACCAAAACCTGGACCAACATCACCGCTATCCGCATCCGTGAAGCCATCGACCGGGTGACTGAAGCGCTGGGGGCCATCGCCACCGCCACCGCCTGGGCCGCCGCAGCCACCCTGCTGACCGGGTTCGTGGTGCTGATCGGGGCCGCAGCGGCAGGCGAACGCGCCCGCGTCTACGAGGCCGCAATCCTGAAAACCCTCGGGGCCACGCGGGGCCGCATCCTCGCCAGCTTCGCCCTGCGCTCTGCGCTGATGGGGGCCGCCGCTGGAACCGTCGCCGTGCTCGCCGGGGCACTGGCTGGCTGGGCGGTGATGACCTTCGTGATGGACGGCACCTACCGGTTCGAGCCGGTCTCGGCCTTCGCCATCGTGATCGGCGGCGTCATCGCCACGCTGCTGGCGGGCCTCGCCTTCGCATGGCGCCCGCTGGCCGCCCGCCCGGCGCAGGTACTTCGCGCACAGGACTGATGGGCAAATTGCCCATCCTACGGGGCTGTAGGATGGGCAATTTGCCCATCGCCGCTTAGCGCAATCTTGCCAGCGTCAGCGGCACCGCCGCAAATTCCCGCGATCCCGGACTGATCCTCAGGACACCCCGCGACAGCGGCCCAAGCCACCCCAACCAACCAACCACCCGCCTCACCATCGGCATCACCTCCGCCGGGGCCGCACTCACATAGGCCTCCAGCGCCGCGTCCAGTTCCGCCCCAGACCCGCCGGTCAGGGTCATCACCGTTTGCACGAACATCACCACATCCAGCGCCTGATAGAACCGCCCGCGCCGCGCCACCGAAAACCGCTCCAGATCAATGAACCGCGCTTGCGTCCCGTCCCAGCAGATGTCCCGGATTGCGGGCCGCCCATGCACGAACCCCGCCCGATGCAGCCGCGCCAAGGACAGACCCGCCGCGCGAAACGCCACCAGCCGCTCTCCGACCGGCGCGGTCCGCAGCACCAGGTTCAGCGTTTGGCCCACGTCCGGCAGCAAGATGTAATCCGGTCCGTCCAGCGCAATTGGCGCGACCGGTAAGCCCTCCTCGCCCAGCACGCGCAAGCCGGTCCGCTCGGCCTCGAACGCGGCGCGTGCGTCGCCCTTTTGCAACCTCATCCGGAACGGGATAGCCTCAATCCGCTTCAGCCAGAACCGCTGACCATCCGGCAGCGTCAGCGACCGCACCCGCGCCGGAGCCTCCGCCAGAAGGCGGACGACCTGTTCTTGAAGCACATTTGTCACAGAAGCTGCCATGCGCCACTCCAAAGGCCTTACGCCAATGTAACGACTGTATGTCAGAATTGTAAGCCAGCCGCTCCTCAAGCTCTTGCGAGCTTTCCTCGCTGACTTGCCGTGCGCGCCAGAACAGCGAAGAGAGCCCGCACGGGCTCGATGAGCGGCCCGCTGTTACCGCCAGGCAAAGAAATCCTTCGGCGCGCGGCCCAGCAAATCCTCGGCCAAAGCGTGGCCAACCGCGGCCGCATCCGCCACAGCCCCCCGCCGCTCGCCCTGAATAGCCTCGGACCCGTCGGGGCGCAAAATCTCGCCGCGCAGCCACAGCTGATCGCCCTCGATCAGCGCCAGCCCGGCAATCGGCGTCTCGCAAGACCCGTCCAGCGTCGCCAGATACCCCCGCTCCGCCGCCAGCCGCACGCCCGTCGGCCCGTCATGGATGACCGCCAGCAGCCCCGCCACGCGTTCATCCCCAAGCCGCCGCTCAACCCCGATGGCGCCTTGCGCCACCGCAGGCAGCATCTCGTCCACCTCCACCGGCCCGCGCGCCATATGGGTCATGCCCAGCCGGTTCAGCCCCGCCATGGCCAGAAACGTCGCCACCGCCACGCCATCCTCCAGCTTCTTCATCCGGGTCTGCACGTTGCCGCGAAACTCCACAAGCTGCAGATCCGGTCGCCGCAATGCCAGTTGCGCCCGCCGCCGCAAACTTGACGACCCCACCACCGCCCCCTGCGGCAGCGCCGACAACGACGGCACCGAAGGCGAGACAAACGCATCCCGCACATCCTCACGCGGAAGGTAGCAGTCCAGCAGCAACCCGTCCGGCTGCACCGTCGGCATGTCCTTCATCGAATGCACCGCGATGTCGATGCTGCCGTCCAGCAGCGCCTCTTCGATCTCACGCGTGAACAGGCCCTTGCCGCCGATGTCCTTCAGCGCGCGGTCCAGAATCTGGTCGCCCAGCACCTTGATCACGCAAATCTGAAACGCGTCCTCCGGCAGCGCAAACGCCGCCATCAGGCACCTTCGCACCTCATGCGCCTGCCACAGGGCAAGCGGCGAGCCACGGGTTCCGATCTTCAGGGGTTTGGCGGGGTGGGGCAAATCTTCGCTCATGCGCACAGACTTACATCTGTCATCTTTCCCTGACAACTCTTGACAAGCTTGCCGTGCCAGCCGACCCATGGGCAAAATCGGAAAGGCTGATGATGACCGACAAAACCATCCTGCGCGCCCTCAAGGGCGAGGTTCTGCCCACCCCGCCGATCTGGATGATGCGTCAGGCGGGCCGTTACCTGCCGGAATACCGCGCCACCCGTGCCAAGGCCGGGGATTTCCTGTCGCTGTGCTACAATCCCGAACTTGCGGCCGAGGTCACCTTGCAGCCGATCCGCCGCTACGGCTTTGACGCGGCCATCCTGTTTGCCGACATTCTGCTGTTGCCGCAAGCGCTTGGCCCGAAGCTATGGTTTGAGACGGGCGAAGGCCCCCGGATGGAAACCACCACCACCATGGGTCAGGTCAACGCCCTTAAACCCACCGAAGCGATCCACGACACCTTGTCGCCCATCTATGAAACCGTCCGCATCCTCGCTGCCGAACTGCCACGCGAAACCACCCTGATCGGTTTTGCCGGTGCGCCCTGGACTGTCGCCACCTACATGATCGCCGGCAAAGGCTCCAAGGATCAGGCCGCCGCCCACGTCCTGAAAGACACCGACCGCGCCGCGTTTCAGGCCCTGATCGACCGCATCACCGAGGCGACCGTCGAATACCTTTCCGCCCAGATCACCGCCGGGGTCGAGGTGGTGAAACTGTTCGACAGCTGGGCCGGGTCGCTGAAAGGCCAGGATTTCCGCGATTTCGCCACCGCCCCCACCGCCCGCATCATCACCGCCCTCAAGGCCCGCCACTCCGGCATCCCGATCATCGCCTTCCCGCGCGAGGCGGGGCAGGGCTACATCGGTTTCGGCCACCAGACCGGTGCCGATTGCGTGGCACTGGACAATTCCGTCAGCCCGGAATGGGGGGCCGCCAACGTGCAGATCGACGGCTGCGTGCAGGGCAACCTTGCGCCGGAACACATGGTCACCGGCGGTCAGGCGCTGATTGCCGCCACCCAGCACGTCGTCCGCGCCTTTGCCAAAGGCCCGCATATCTTCAACCTCGGCCATGGCATCACGCCCGAGGCAAACCCCGACAACGTGCAGCTGATGGTGGATACGGTGCGCGGGACCTAGGGTCAGATCGGAACCGACAACCCAACCTTCACCCGATCAACCACGACATTGGCGTGAAACCGCCGGATGTTCGGGTTTTCCGTGAAAACTCGCCGCGTGAAGCGTTCATAGCTTGGCATGTCATCCGCCATGACGATCAGGATAAAGTCCGCGCGCCCGGTGACATAATAGCATTGCTGGACCTCTTCCAACGCGGTCACTGATCGGCGAAACTCATCCAGAAGATCAACACGTTCGCGTTCAAGCTCTACCTCAACGACAAAGGTCATCTGCGCCCCCAGCAGGCGCGGGTCGATCACCGCTATCTCTCTGGCGATGGCCCCGCTCTGGCGAAGGGCCTGTAAACGGCGCTGCGCCGAGGACCGCGACGTGCCCACCAGCTCGCCAAGTTCTTCAACCGACAGCCGGGCGTCGCGTTGAAGAGCCCGGAGAATCGCACGGTCAATGTCATCCAGAATTTGGCCAAATTCCTACGAAATGCGGTCATCATGGGCAAAGCGTCCACTCTATGTCGCAATATCAGGGAATTAACCTGAAACGAAATGCTAATCTGGTGACAACCGCATCAGCAAGGCAGTCCCATGGCCAACCTCCCTACTCTCTCGTCAACCTACCAAGACCCGCATCACTACCCCAAGGGTATCGCCTTTCAGGATGGCCAGTATCTTTCCATGAAGGATGCGAAAGTGTCGGTTCTGGATTGGGGATTCCTCCATTCCGACGCGACCTACGACACCGTGCACGTCTGGGACGGTGCCTTCTTTCGGCTCGACCTGCACCTTGATCGTTTCTTCGCCGGTCTGGAAAAGCTGCGCATGGAAATTCCCCATTCCCGCGCGGAAGTGGCAGAAATCCTGTCGAATTGCGTCGGTCTTTCGGGCCACAAATCGGCCTATGTCGAGATGATCTGTACCCGTGGCACCTCTCCGACATTCAGCCGCGATCCACGCGATGCGGTCAACCGTTTCATGGCGTTTGCGGTGCCGTTCGGATCCGTAGCAAACACTGAACAAATGGCCCGCGGCCTTCATCTGGCAATCAGCGACGTCGTGCGCATTCCGCCCAAATCGGTGGATTCGACCCTCAAGAACTACCATTGGCTGGATCTGGTGCAGGGCCTGTTCGACGCCTATGACCGTGGGGCGGAAACGGCACTGCTGCTGGACACCAACGGCAATATCGCCGAAGGTCCGGGGTTCAACGTGTTCATTGCCAAGAACGACGTTCTGACCACCCCCGGATACAGCGTTCTGCCCGGCATCACCCGCCAAACCGTGTTCGACATCTGCCAAGGTCAGGGGATTACTGTCTCGGCGCAGGACGTATCGCCCCAGGCGCTGATGGCGGCGGATGAGGTGTTCCTCACCTCGACCGCAGGCGGGATCATTCCGGTCAGTTCCGTGAACCTGGCTATGATTGGCGACGGCAGGCCCGGGCCACTGACCACCCGGATCAAGGACCAGTACTGGGCAAGGCACAGTGATCCGGCTTGGTTAACGCCCGTGAACTACGGCTAGGCGCAGGGTATTGGCCGTTGTGCAACGATCATGTTTTAGGTCATTCATGTTGACTTAATCGGCATCCGGTTTCAGGCTCGGCCAAACCCTTTCAGGAGCCGCCCCATGACCTGGACCGACATTCTCGCCACCCGCACCTCGCGGATGAAAGCCTCGGAAATCCGCGAGCTGCTGAAGCTGCTGGACCAGCCCGACATCCTGTCTTTCGCCGGGGGCATTCCCGACCCCGCGCTGTTCCCGAAAGACGCCTTCGCCGCCGCCTATGCCGCAACCTTGGCAGGCCCGCAGGGTCAGTCCGCCCTGCAATACTCCGTCTCCGAAGGCTACCGTCCCCTGCGCGACTGGATTGCCGCGCGCATGGCAGCCCTTGGCGTCCCGTGCAGCGCAGACAACATCCTGATCACCTCCGGCTCGCAGCAGGCGCTTGATTATCTGGGCAAACTGATGATCTCCCCCGGCGATACCGTGCTGGTCGGCTGGCCCACCTACCTTGGCGCGCTCGGTGCCTTCAACGCGTATGAGCCGCGTTACGACCGGCTTGACCCCCTCGCCAACCGCCCCGCGACAAGCTTTGCCGCTGCAGCCGGCGAAGGCCGGGTGAAATTCGCCTACCTCTCGGTCGATTTCGCCAATCCCACCGGCCAGACCCTGACCCTCGCCGAACGCCACTCCGTCCTGAACCTCGCCGAAACCCTCGACATCGCCATCGTCGAAGACGCCGCCTACCAGACCCTGCGCTACGACGGCGACCCGGTCCCGCCGATTCTCGCGCTCGAGATCGCGCAAAAGGGCAGCATCGAGGCCGCCCGCACCCTGTATTGCGGCTCGTTCTCCAAATCCCTCGCCCCCGGCCTGCGCGTCGGCTGGGTCTGCGGCGCCTCCGACGTCATCCGCCGCCTTGTCCTGATGAAACAGGCCGCCGACCTGCACTCCCCCACCATCAACCAGATCGTCACCCATATCGTCGCCCGCGACCATTTCGACACTCACGTCGCCATGATCCGCCGCACCTACAAAGCGCGCCGCGACCACATGCTTGCCGCCCTGTCGCGGGAAATGCCTGACGGTGTAAGCTGGGCGAAACCCGACGGCGGCATGTTCATCTGGCTGACCCTGCCACCGCAGATCGACGCGGCCGACCTGCTGGCCACCTCGCTGAAAACCGAACGCATCGCCTTCGTCCCCGGCCGCGCCTTTTTCGCCGACGGGTCGAACGGCAACACGCTTCGCCTCAGCTTTTCCTGCACGGACGCGGGCATGATCGACGAAGGGATGAAACGCCTGGGCCGCCTGATCCGACAAGCGGCATGAGCCTGCTGTGGGTTGCCGCAACCCTGACCGCTGCCGCCGCGCAAACCGCGCGTAATGCGACACAGACCCACCTCACCCGCGCTATCGGCACGCTTGGGGCCACACTGACGCGCTTACTGTTTAGCCTGCCGTTTGCACTGCTGTTCCTTGCGCTGATTGCCGCTGCAACCGGGCAGGTGCCCCCCACCCTCACCCTGCGCGCGCAGGCCTTCACCATGCTTGGCGCGCTGTCGCAGATTGCGGCCACGGCGCTGATGCGGGTCACGATGAAATCGCAATCCTTTGCCGTCACCACCGCGTGGATCAAGACCGAACCCGTGCTGGGCGACCCGCTGACCTGGCCCATGCTCGCAGCCATCGCAATCGCAACCGCAGGCGTCCTTGTCATGACGCTGAAACCCGGTACCGCGCCGTCGCTTTGGTCCGACATTGGCCCTGCCCTGACCGGGCTTCTGGCCGGAGCGTTGTTCGGAGCCTCGGCCATCGGCTTTCGCGGTGGCATTCTGGCGCTGCCCTCCGGTGATTTCCTGATCCGCGCCACCACCATCCTCGTGCTTGCCCTGACGCTGCAAGCGGCGGTCCTGTCGGTCTGGATGCTGATGTTCGACCGCCGCGCACTGGCCGCCTCCCTTGGTGTCTGGCGCAGTTCACTTGGCGCGGGGTTCCTGGGGGCCTTCGCCTCGCAGTTCTGGTTCGTGGGCTTTGCCCTGACCTCGGCAGCCAATGTCCGCACGCTGGCCCTGATCGAGGTGATCTTCGCCCAAGCCGTCTCGGCCTTTGTCTTTCGCCAGCCTGTCTCGCGGCGGCAGGTCTTCGGCGTGGCGGTGATCATGCTTGGCGTCGGACTGCTGCTGTATAGCCAACGTCAGGTCGGCCAGCCCTGACTTGACAGACCAGCAGTCCTGCGGCTGACTTGGCAGATTATCTGGGCCGATTTCAGCAACCTTCAGTGCGGGGGCTTTCCCATGACCACCGACGAAAAGATCAAGGCCTTTGGTGCCGCCGCTGCCCTTGCAGGTCTGTTCTGGGGTGTCTTCTCGTTCATTCAGGTGCAGGCCATCGAAGCCGCCAAGCCCTATCTTCAGAAAAAGCTCGGCTGGTGCGAAGAGGCGGTCAAGACCACGTCGAAAATCGCCATCGCCGATCCGATGGCTGCCGCCGACATCGCGGCCTTCTGGCAGATGTACTGGGGCGTCATGGGGCTGATCGAGAATGACGCGATCAAGCAGGCCATGGTCGCCTTCGGCGGCGCGCTGACGACCGCAACTCCCGCCGCGACCAGCCCGGAACAGCCTGTCGCCCCGCCAAGGGTCCTCAGGAAGCTGTCGCTCGATCTTGCCCACGCCTGCCGGCAGGAACTGTCGCTGGAATGGTCGCCGCGCTGGTCACGACAGTAAGGCCCCGGTTGCCTCGGCGAAGGCCGAAGCCTGTATCACCCCGCCACCCGCCAGACCGGACCCAGCATCCCCGCCAGCGCGGCAAAGGCCTCGTCCCGCCCCTCTGCCCCGGCCCCGATCCGGACCGCCACCGACAAGGCCCACCCCAGCGCCGCCGCTTTCTCTGGCCGGATGGTGATTTCAAGCCCCCCCGGCCCCGCCACCACCGCCGCCACCGCATCCTCGGCCCCGAAGGCCTCGTCCGTTACCTCGAACCAGACCGGCCCGCCGTCCACCGCCTGCCGGAACAGGACATAGGCTTCGTCCTCTTCCTCGCCCTCGGCAAAGCCTACGAACAGCAGGCCCTCATCCTCGACCACCGACCCATAGGCCGCTGCCACCACGATATCGGCCATCTTCAATACCACTTCGCGATGGGCGGCAGGCTCATCAGCACCGCATTCGCGTCATGCCCGGTTTCCAGCCCGAACTTGGTGCCCCGGTCGTAGACAAGGTTGTATTCCGCATAAAGCCCCCGGTGCCGCAACTGCGTCTCGCGGTCATCCTCGGTGAAGGAGGTGCCGACGCGACGCTCCGTCACCGGCACAAAGGCGGGCAGGAAGGCTGACCCCACGGCCTGCGTAAAGGCGAAATCCGCCTCCCAATCGCCGGTGTTCAGATCGTCATAGAAGATGCCGCCAACGCCGCGCGCCCGACCCCGGTGCGGAACAAAGAAGTATTCATCCGCCCAGGCCTTGAACTTGGGGTAATAGTCCGGCGAATGCGCGTCACAGGCACCCTGCATGGCGCCGTGGAAATGCGCCGTGTCCTCGGCATATTCTATCGCCGGGTTCAGGTCCGACCCGCCGCCAAACCAAGCAGCCCCCGGTGTCCAGAACATCCGCGTGTTCATGTGCACTGCCGGCGCGTGCGGGTTGACCATATGCGCCACCAGTGAAATCCCGCTGGCCCAGAACCGCGGATCCTCCGCCATCCCCGGCACCCCGCGCGCGGCCATCGCCTTCTGCGCCCGCTCCCCCAGCACGCCGTGCACTTCCGAGACGTTGACGCCCACCTTCTCGAACACCCGCCCGCCACGCATCACGCTCATCAGCCCGCCGCCACCATCGGCGCGCACCGTCGGCGTCACCTCGAACCGGCCGGCCTCTCCTGTGCCGTGCCGGTCCTCCAGCACCTCGAACTCTGCGACGATCCTGTCGCGCAAGGTCCGGAACCACGCTGCGGCACGGGTCTTGCGGCTGTCATACGGATCGGTCATCGTCATGTCTCCCAAAGCTGACAGCGCCATGCCTAACACCGTAAAGCGCACCTTTCCAACAGGACATTTGGCCCCCACCACCTTGCAGAAAGCGAGCCGCCCAATGAACCGCCCGATCCTCGCCGCACTCCTCCTGCTCGCCGCCTGCGGCACGCCGCAGGAACAGTGCATCAACCGCAACACCCGGGACCTGCGCACCGTCGAGCGGCTGATCGCCGAGACGCAAGGCAACCTTGATCGCGGCTATGCTTACGAACAGATTACCGTCTATCAGGACGTCTGGGTCGAATGCGACCGCCCCCGCGTGGCCGAGGGAGAGCCGTTGCCACCGCCCCGGATGTGCCTTGACGAACGGCCCGAAACGGTGACCCGCCCCAAGGCCATCGACCTTGCCGCCGAGGCGCGGAAGCTGGAAGGGTTGCAGGCGAAACGCCGTCAACCGGCCCGCGCCGCCGAAGCGGTCATCACCCAGTGCAAGGCAGAATTCCCCGAATGATCAGTGCGCGGGGGCCGAAACCACGTCGATCAGACTGCGCCCGCCATCAACCACAATCACCTGACCAGTGAGGAACCCAGCCGCCTCCGAGGCAAGGAACTGTACCGTTTCGACCATCTCGGCCGGGGCGGCGATCCGGTGCAGCGGCGTGCCCTCTTCGATCAGGCTCCGGAATTCCGGGTTGTCGCGCAGCGCGGTCTGCAAACTTGCGCTCATCACGCTGCCGAAAGCCACAGCATTGACCCGGATGCCCTTGGGTGCAAGCGCCACGGCCATCGACCGCGTCATCTGATCCACCGCCGCCGACGCGATGGAATAGCCCAACAGTTCCGCCCGCGTATGCTTCGCCGCGATGGACGAGACGTTGATGATCGACCCCAGCATCGTCCCCTCCTCCACAGCCGCCCGCGCGCCGTGCTGGATCATTCGCTTGGCTGTCATCTGCGTCATGCGCAGCGCAGTCAGCACGTTCTGCTGCCACATATCCTCGACCCCGTCCGCTTCGGGGTTCAGCGCCTCGGACACCACCATCTTGCGGCTGGCGTTGACCAGAATGTCCACCCGGTCAAAGGCATCAATCGTCGCCGACAGCAGGTTCGCGATGGTCAGCTTTTCCGTCAGATCGCCCGCGAACATGCGGACCGGCCCCTCGACGCGCGCCTCTTCGCCAACCTCGTCGTCAAGCCGGGCTTCGTCGATATCGGCAAACATCACGTTCGCGCCCTTGTCGACCAGATGCCGGGCGATGGCGAGGCCAAGGCCATTGGCCGCCCCCGTCACGATGGCAGTCTTGCCGGATACGGAAAAAGACATCAGGTCGCTCCGATTTGGGTCATGGTTTCTGCCGTCTTGGTTTCCTGGCGCGGATCACCCGAAACGCACCATCCCCGCCCACGTCTTCCACTTCCAGAAATTCTTCCGCCAGCACGGCATCATACGGCAGGTGCCGGTTTGCGACCAGCCACAGCACCCCATTGGGCGCAAGCATCCGCCGGGCGGCCCGGATGAAACCGGCGCCAAGGCCCGGATCGGCGTCGCGCCCGGTATGGAACGGCGGATTGCAGACAACGCAGTCCATCAGGGTTTCCGGGCGGAACGTGGTGGCATCCGCCCAATGAAACCGCGCCCGCTCGTCCACGATGTTGACTCGCGCACAGTCCAGCGCGGCGGCCTCGGCCTCCACGACCTCAAGCCGTTTCACATTTTCGCGCGCCAGCACAGCACGGGACAGATAGCCCCAGCCCGCACCCAGATCAGCGACCTTGGAGCCAAGTTTCGCTGGCAGGGCCGTCGCCAGAAGCACCGACCCCCGGTCCGGCGCGTCGGCCGAAAACACCCCCGGCAGCGTTTGAAATCCGCCCTCGATGATCGTCGGACGCGCCGCCCATTCCTCCAGCCCCGGCCCGGCAGGAAATGTCGCCAGCTTGCCATGCGCCTTCGACAGGCTCCCCGACAACGCCACCCGTCCCCGCAGGTCCTTCAGCACCGCATCGACACCGTCGGTCTTTTGCCCGTCGACCGCGATCACACCGCCGGGCACCACCTCTGCCGCTGCCTGCGCGATCAGCGCCCGCGCCTCGGCCTTGGCACGTGGCAGACACACCAGTGCCGCAGCAAAGGGCACCGCTGGCTCCACCGCGAACCGCTGCACAAAGTGATCGTGGTCGGGTTTGAACCCGGTCAGCACCACCAGGCGGTCCTGCGGAAATGCCGACAGATCGTCACCGATCCGGGGCCGATATACCGCAATCTGCCCCTCGGAGGGCAGGCTCAGAGCGCCGGTTTCCAGCGCCATTTCTATCCGGGATGATCGCATGGGCGGGGAACCAGGCCCCCTTATTCCTTTTCCATCGCGTGGAAACGCGCAACAATTGACCCGTGGAAACGCGTCACTCTTTTTCCATCGTACATTGCAGCGGATGTTGGTGACGCCGGGCGAAATCCATCACCTGCGCCACTTTCGTCTCCGCCACCTCAAAGGAAAATACCCCCACCACCGCCAGCCCCTTCTTGTGGACCGTTAGCATGATGTCAAACGCCTGCGCATGGTTAAGCCCGAAAAACCGCTCCAGCACATGCACCACAAACTCCATCGGCGTATAATCGTCGTTCAAAAGCATGACCTTGTACAGCGGCGGGCGCTGCGTTTTGGACTTCGTCTTGGTCAGGATCGACGTGTCATCGCCCGGGCCATCCGTCTTGTCGGACATCATCAAAGGGCGTTGCGACACAGGGTTGCGGCTCCGTCAGGGTGGGATTCGGGGGTAAGCACAGATGCCCTCAATATAGCTGGTTTTGGCCGAACGAAAAGGGGCGCGCAAAGGGGGATTGCGAAGGATGCGTCCCAAAGGCACAACCGGCCGCAGCGGAGGCCCCATGCTCACCACCATCGGCTTTGATGCGGACGACACGCTTTGGCAGAACGAGGCGTTCTTCCGGCTGACCCAGGATCGCTTTGCGACGCTTCTGGCCGACCACGCCGAACCCGCGCATCTGCACGACCGCCTGCTGGCTGCCGAACGCCGCAATATCGGCCATTATGGCTTTGGCGTCAAAGGCTTCACCCTGTCGATGATCGAGACCGCAATCGAGGTGACCGACGGTCGCGTGCCCGCAAGTGTCATCGCCGACCTGATCGCGGCGGGCCGCGAGATGCTGGAACACCCCATCGACCTTTTGCCGCACGCCCGTGCCACTGTCACCGACCTCGCCGCCCGCTTTCGCGTCGTGCTGATCACCAAAGGCGACCTGCTGGATCAGGAGCGTAAGCTGGCGCAATCCGGTCTGGGTGACCTTTTCCACGGGGTCGAGATCGTGTCGCACAAGACCCGGGCCGCCTACACCGCCATCTTCGCCCGCCACGGCACCGGGGCAGATCAGGCGATGATGGTTGGCAATTCGTTGAAATCCGACGTGATCCCCGCGCTAGAGGCGGGCAGCTGGGGCATCCACATCCCGCATGGCATCACCTGGGCGCTGGAAGAAGCCGACACCCCCGCACAGCACCGCCGATTTCACGCCCTGCCCGATCTCGGCGCGCTGCCCGGTCTTGTCGACAGCCTCGTTTGACCCGCTACAGTTAGCGGACCAGCACGGCCCGCAATCAAGATGTGCCATGGCGCCAAAGCCACTGCAGCATCCCTGCAACTGGATGAAGACCTACCGCAAAGTCATTGTAAAATGTGGGTTTTCGGATCGTACCGCCTGTGTTAGCGTTTGCCCTGAGGCAGAAAATCGACACCGGGAATCCGGGTCGGACAGGCAAAGGGACCAGCGACGTGGCATCGCTTCTCGGGCGGTTTATCCGCATATCGTTCATTTTATTCGCGGCTTTTGCCGTTGTTGCAACATCGCACGTTCAGGCAGCGCCCTATGCAGCCATCGTGATCGACGCCCGCTCCGGCGAGACGCTTTATGAAAAGAATGCCGACGCCCGGTTGAATCCGGCCTCGCTGACCAAGATGATGACCCTCTACATCACCTTTCAAGAGATCGAGGCGGGTCGTCTGTCGCTTGACACCATGGTCACGGTGACCAAGAACGCCGCCGCGCAACCGCCCTCACGGCTGGGTCTGAAACCCGGGCAGAAAATCGCGGTCCGGTACCTGATCCGCGCCGCGGCGGTCAAATCCGCCAACGATGCGGCATCGGCCTTGGGCGACCACATCGGCGGCGATCAGACGACCTTCGCCAAACGGATGACCCGCACCGCCAAGCAGTTGGGCATGACCAACACCACCTTCCGCAACGCCAATGGCCTGACGGCGGACGGCCACCTGTCCTCTGCCCGCGACATGACCACGCTGGGGCGGCACCTGTTTTACGATTTCCCACAATATTACAACATCTTCTCACGCCGCACCGCCGACGCGGGCATGGCCACGGTGCGCAACACCAACTCGCGCTTCCTTGACGCCTATGAGGGCGCTGACGGCATCAAGACCGGCTATACCTCGGCCGCCGGCTTCAACCTGACCGCCTCCGCCCAGCGCGGCAACAAGCGCATCATCGCCACCGTTTTCGGCGGAACCTCGACCGCCGCGCGCAACGCCAAGATGATGGAACTGATGGACATCGGCTTTGGCGCGGCCAAGAACAAGGTCCGCGAACAACCGCCCGAAGCGCCCGCCTTGCCCGATGACGCGCTGGTCGCCTCGGCCACAGCCGACACCAAGCCCGATATCGACGATCTGGATGCCGAAGGCGGTGCTGCCAAGACCGTCCGCGTTTCGGGCGAAGTCAAGGTCTCGCCCCGGCCCAAAGCCCGCCCCGCCGTGACAGGCGTGCCCGATGACGTGGCGATCGCCATGGCCGCCGGAATCGCGGGCGCGCTGGCCGAAGCGACTGCGGAACCCGCCCCGGAAGGCACCCTCGACTTTCAGGCCGAAGCCATCGCAGCGGTACCCGGGGCCGACGCAGAACTGCCCGGCGACAGCGTCATCGTGACGGCCGGGGCTGAGGTGCTGCCCGAAACCCAGCCGGAAGTCCCACTCGATACCTCCCCCGAAATCCTCGCCGCTGCAGCCCCTGCCGGTACGCTCGACGCGCAGGCCGCCGCACTGGCCATCGGTGCCCCGCCTGCCGAAACGCCGGTCCTGCCGGACACCCTCATCGCCGCCCTCGCCCCAGCGCCTGACCTGACACTCGCCGGTTTGAAACCGAGGGCGCGCCCCGAAACCGCTCTCGCAGCGGCAGCGCCCGCCGAACCGACCGCCGAACCCACCGCCAAGCCGCTGCCCGAGGTGTCTGCGGACCCGGTGCCAACGATGATTGCCGACGTAACACCTGCCGACGTGGCACCTGAACTTGTCATCACCGACGCAGGCAAAGAGGAAATCCTCCTGGCCGCCGCCCCCGACCCGCTCCCCGAAGTCACCGATGTGGAAACCGTCGCCGGGGCTACCGCCGCTGTTCCAAGGGCCGAGGTCATCGCCGCCGCCACGATCATCGCACCCCGCAAAGCGCCGATCTTTGACGCGGTCGCGGCCGCCCCCGAATCCCCCGCCGCCGAGGAGCAAGAGGTGGTCGTCGTCATGTCCACCTCAGGCGGCCGGCATTTCGGCGTGAACGTTGGCGACTTCCCGTCGCGTTATGATGCCGAACGCGCGCTGCTGAAAACCGCGCTGGCCGAAAGCGCCACACTGAACGACGGGCTGCGCAAGATCACCCAGAAGGGCGGCACCTGGCACGCGAACTTCATGGGCCTGACCGAAGATCAGGCCAACCTCGCCTGCCGCCGCCTGACCGCCCGCGCCATCCCCTGCGAAACCTTGGGGGGCTAAGACAATGCCCGCCCTTGTCTTCCCCGCCATGCCGACCGTCACCCTGCCCGTCACCGGTCGTGCCGAACGCTTCCCCGTCCGCCGCATCTTCTGCGTCGGGCGAAACTACGAAGAACACACGCGTGAAATGGGCGGCACGCCGGGCGCAGAGCCACCGTTCTTCTTTACCAAACCCGCCGATGCCGTGGTCGAAAGCGGCAGCCGCATCCCCTATCCGCCCGCCACCGCCAACCTGCACCACGAAGCGGAACTGGTCGTCGCCCTGGGTCGCGGCGGCGCGATGGTGGCCGAGGCAGACGCCGCCGCGTTGATCTGGGGCCATGCCTGTGGCAACGACCTCACCCGCCGCGACCTGCAGGCCGAGGCGAAAGCCTCCCGCCGCCCTTGGGACATGGCCAAGGGCTTCGACAAATCCGCCGTCGTGGGCACCATCCGCCCGGGCCCGATCACCGACGCCGCCATCCGCTGCATCGTCAACGGCACCCAGCGCCAGTCCGCCAGACTGTCCGATATGATCTGGCCTGTGCCCGCGATCATCGCTGCCCTGTCCCGGTTGGTCACCCTGTCCGCAGGCGACCTGATCTTCACCGGCACCCCCGCAGGCGTCGGCCCCCTCACCCCGCGCGATATCTGCACGGTCGAAATCGAAGGCCTCGCCCCGGCAACCGTGACCATCACCTGAGCGGCTCTTTTCCCAAAGGAATACGGAGCCAAGCGGCCCTGGCCGCGCAGGCGACAGGACCACGCGCCGACTGCCCTTGGGCAGGCGGCTCCGTTAGATCGCCGCCTGGATAACCTCAGGGCTTTGGGTGGTCGTCCCATTCCTTCGTCAGGATGCGGTTCGCATCCCCTTCAGGGTCATCGAACTGCTTGGTCTTCATCGCCCAGAAGAACGCCGCAAGGCCCACACCGCCCAGAAACAGCGACACCGGGATCAGGATCGCCAGAATCTCCATCTACTTCAGCCTCATCGCGTTCAGCGACACCGTGATCGACGACAGTGACATGGCCAGCGCCGCCGCCAGCGGTGTTGCAGCGCCCGCCAGCGCCAGGGGCACCGCAATCACGTTGTACCCTCCAGAGATCACGAAGTTCTCCACCATCCGCCGAACCGCCTGACGGCTGATCCGAACCGCATCGGCAATCGGTGCCATGTCCTGCCCCAACAGCACGATATCCGACGCCACCCGTGCTGCATCCAGCGCCGAGGCCGGGCTGATCGACACATGCGCCGCCGCCAGTGCGGCCGTGTCATTCAGCCCGTCGCCCACCATCAAGACCTTGCAGCCCTCAGCCGAAAGCGCCGCCACCCGCGCCGCCTTGTCGGCAGGCAATACTCCCGCCGACCAGTCGGTGATCCCCAGCCGCCCCGCCAGATCCGCAACCGCGCCCTCAACGTCGCCCGACACCAGCACGATCCGCATCCCCGCCTTGCGCAAGGCCGCCACCGCCACCTCTGCCCCCGGACGCAAGGCATCGGCAAAGGTAAAGGGCAGCACCGCTCCGCCCATGCTCAGATAGGTCGCGGTCACGGGCAGCGACTCCGCGCCACACCACTCCGCCCGGCCCAGCCGCACCCGCCTGCCTTGCCAGACGCCTTCGATTCCGTACCCCGGCACCTCGCGCAGATCCGTCAAAGCCGCAGGCTCCGCCACCATCGCCAGAGCCCGCGCCAAGGGATGCGACGATCCCGCCGCCAACCCCGCCGCAACCGCCAACACTTCCGGCGGATGCGCCTCAAGGTTCGTCACCTCCGGCACTCCCATGGTCAGCGTGCCGGTCTTGTCGAAGACCACCGTATCCACCTCGGCCAGCCGCTCCAGCGCCGTGCCCACCTTGATCAGCAACCCCTTGCGAAACAGCCGCCCGCTTGCCGACGTCACCACCGCAGGCACCGCCAGCCCCAGCGCACAGGGACAAGTGATGATCAGCACCGCAGCCGAGATGTTGATGGCATAGCGCACATCCCCACCCGTCGCCCACATCCAGTAGCCGAACGCAGAAAACGACAGGATATGCACCAGCGGCGAATACAGCTTCGCCGCCCGGTCCGCCAAGCTGGTATACCGCGTCTTCGCCCCTTCGGCGACCGCAACCAGATCGGCCATCCGGTGCAGTGAACTGTCCTTGCCCGCCGCCGTCACGCGCAGCGTCAAGGGTCCGGTCAGATTGACCTCGCCCGCGCTGACCGCGGTACCCGGTCCGGCAAAGACCGGCAGGCTTTCCCCGGTCAAAAGGCTCCGGTCCACCTCGGACGCCCCGTCAACCACCACTCCGTCCACCGGCATCCGCCCGCCGGGCCTGACCAGCACCAGATCGCCCGCCAGCACGGCGGAAATCGTGCGCACCTCCTCGACCCCGTCCAACAGCACCACCGCGCGCGGCACCTCCAGCGCGGCCAGTTCCTCCGCCGCCGACCGCGCCACCGCCCGCGTCCGGTGGTCCAGATACCGCCCCAGCAGCAGAAAGAACGCCAGCATCACCGCGGCATCGAAATAGGCGTGATGCCCCGACATCATCGTCTCATAGACCGAGATCGAGCTTGCGAGGATCAACGCCAGCGAGATCGGCACATCCATCCCCAGCCGCCCGGCGCGCAAACTTGACCAGGCCGATTTGAAGAACGGCTGCCCGGCAAAGATCACCGTCGGCAGCGCAATCGCAGCTGAAATCCAGTGGAACATGTCACGCGTCGCCGCTTCAGCCCCCGACCAGACCGCCACCGACAACAGCATCACGTTCATCATCGAAAAGAACGCCACCCCCAACCGCATCAGCAGATCACGCCCCTGCCGGTCGGTCTCGGTCGTGCTCAGCAGACCGGGGTCCAGTTCATGCGCCTCCTGCCCCTCTGCCGCCAGCACCGCGATCAGCCCTGCTGCCGTCACATCTGGCGAGGCATCCACGCTCACCCGTTTCCGCGTTAGGTTCACCCGCGCCGACCGCACCCCCGGCACCGCCGACAGTGCCCCCTCGACAGTGGAGATACAGGTCGCGCAATGCGCCAAGGGCAGGGACAGCATGATCCGCGCCTCGGTTGGCCCCGCCAGCGCCGCCAGCCGTTCCGCACTGGGCACCACCGCGCAGGCCGGGCAGGCCGACAGTCGGCTCGTCTGCTGATAACTCTCTGCCAGCGCCATCGGTCAGCCCTTCACATGCAGCTCGGACCGCTGCTCGAACAACGTCCCATCCGCAGCCTTTGCCGTGACCTTGACCATCCATTTGCCCCGCGCCAAAGGCACCGCTGCCTCATAACCATCCCCCACCGGAGCAAACACCGGCCAGACGTCATCCTGGGTCGAGGTGGTGCGTCCGACCAGCACCTGCAGGTCGGTGACCGCCTTCGGCACCCCGCCCCGATCTACAAACGCCAGCGTCATCCGCCCGCCTTCATACCCCGGCTGCATCTTCCAGCCCAACGCCTCCTGCGCCGCCTTGCGGTCATTGAATCCCTGACTGGCGACATAGGAATTGCCGACCTCCAGCCCCGGAAAGGTACTGGCCGCCTTGAACGCCAGCAGCAGATTGACCCCGATGATCACCGCAAACGCGCCCGTTGTGATGAAGAACACATGCCGCCCGGTCAGTTCAGCCATCGACTTCTTCCTTGCCATTGAACAGCGTATCGTGATGCACGCGGTTGTTGGTGCCCAGTTCTTCGACCCAGATCCGCACCTCGGACCGGTCATCCGCCGCAGCCTCTGACCCCGCAGCCGCCGTCAGATAAACGCGCTGCGTCATCGTCTCGTTGGCAGGCACGGTCACCACCGCCCCCTCCACCCCTTCCAGCGACAGGATCACAAACTCCTCCGAGGTGACGGCAATGGTGAACTGCGTGTCGTCGCCCGATTTGTTGCGCAGCCGCAGGTCATAGGCGTTGCGGATGCTGCCATCCGACAGGGTCACGAACGTCGGGTTGCGCACTGGCGTCACGTTGATGTCGATGGGCGAGCGCAGGAACAGCGCCACCACCAGACCGATGCCGACCCCGGCCCAAAGCACCGTATACATGACCGTCCGGGGGCGAAACACATGGGACCAAACGCTTTTCGCCGGCTGGCCTGCGCGTTCGCGCACCTCGTCGGTCAGCGCCATGTAGCCGATCAGGTCGCGCGGTTTGCCGATCCGGTCCATCACGTCATTGCAGGCGTCGATGCACAGGCCGCAGGTGATGCAGGCCATTTGCTGACCGTCGCGGATGTCGATCCCCATCGGGCAGACGTTGACGCAGGCCATGCAGTCGATGCAATCGCCGTTGCCGGTCACGTCCTGCTTGCCCCGCGGCTCGCCCCGCCAGTCACGGTAGCCGATGGTCAAGGTGTCCTCGTCCACCATTGCCGCCTGAATGCGCGGCCACGGGCAGGCGTAGATGCAGATCTGTTCGCGCGCGAACCCGCCGAAGAAGAAGGTGGTGAAGGTCAGGATGCCCATCGTAAGATACGCAATGGGATGCGCCGTGCCGGAAACCAGATCGCGCGCCAGTGTCGGTGCATCGGTGAAATAAAAGATCCAGGCACCGCCGGTCGCCGCCCCGATCAGCAGCCAGACCCACCACTTGATCCCGTTCTTGATCAGCTTTTCCCAGTTCCACGGCTGGCGGTGCAGGCGGATGCGCGCGTTGCGGTCACCTTCAATCCAGCGTTCCACCAGAATGAACAGGTCGGTCCAAACCGTCTGCGGGCAGGCATAGCCGCACCAGACCCGGCCTGCAGCACTTGTGAACAGGAACAATCCCAGCCCGGCCATGATCAGCAGGCCAGCCACAAAGTAAAATTCGTGCGGCCAGATCTCGATCATGAAGAAAAAGAACCGTCTGCCCGAGATGTCGATCAGCACCGCCTGATCGGGCAGGTTCGGCCCCCGGTCCCAGCGCAGCCAAGGGGTGATGTAGTAGATGCCCAGCGTTACCGCCATGATCCACCACTTCATCGTGCGGAACGCGCCCTTCACCCGGCGCGGAAAAATTGGCTCACGCGCGGCATACAGGCTCGGTGGGTCTTCTGCGCTGCTCACAGGCTGGCTCCTTGGTTCAGGGCCTGGGCGTGGCGCAGGCATCGCCTTCGACCAGCGGTCGCCATGCTGCCAGGCTTGGTCAGACCGGACGCCGACGCCGGCGCGGTGCGGCCCTGACCGGGACGCCTGCGAACACGGGGGAGGATGGCATGACCACAAAACGGCATGTCTACGTGCCAAAGCTGATGGACGGCGATCTGCACACCGAAGAAGACTGGCAGAAGACTCTGGCCGAAGATTACCGGAACCCGCAGTACCACGTCAGCTACCTCGTTGCCGTGGCGCGCAGGGTGCGGTCGAACTATCTGTGGATCCTGTTGATCCATACCATGGCCTACATGGGAAAGCTGATGGTGCATCCGGTGGCTGTCGGCTCCTTCTCCGAATTCGTTACGCGCGCCGACATTGGCCCGGTTCCCGGGGAAGCGGTGCTGATGGCCGGCGGCGTCTAGATCGCCACCGGCATCGGCCTTGTACTCTGGGTCAACCGCATCAACCGGCAGCGCCGCCGCGAACGTGGCGGGCGCGGCACGTCGATGGGCTGACACCTGCGGATCGGTCACTCACCGCCCCCGCGGCCATGCACATAGAACGCGACGGCGCGGATCTCGTCCTCGCTCAGCCTTTGGTTCCAGTTCGGCATCACCCCAAAGCGCGCATTGACGACCGTGTAGGTAATCGCTTCACGCGATCCGCCATACAGCCAGATCGCATCGGTCAGCTTCGGCGCGCCCTGCGCGCGGTCGCCGGACCCGTCTTCCATATGGCAGGCGGCACAGTTCTCGGCAAAGACGGTGGCACCCAGCGTGGCCGCACCGGCGTCATGCTCCTGACCCGAGATTTTCAGCACATGTTCCGTCACATGGCCGATCTGCGCGGCATCCAGCAATTCGTCCACGCCGAAACTCGGCATCTGCGAATAGCGGGCGTCGGCGTCGGTGGTGTTGCGGATGCCGTGGGTGATGGTCAGATGGATGTCCTCCATCGTCCCGCCCCACAGCCAGTCATCGTCCAAGAGGTTGGGATAGCCCTTGCCCTCGAACCCCGCAGCCCCCGACCCGTGACAGGTCGTGCAGTTGGTCCGGAACACCGCAGCGCCCGCACGTTCCGCATAGCCGGCAAGGTCCGGATCGGCACCGATGGCGTTCATGTCGGCTGCCACCAGCTTTGCCTTGATCTCGGCGTTGCCGGCATCAACGCGGGCAATCTCGACCGCCACGTCGGCGCGGGTCGATGCCCCCAGAACCCCCGGTGTCGCCCCGGTGATCAACGGCCAGGCCGGATAGGCCACCGAATAGCCGATGCCCCAGACAATCGTCGCGTAAAAGGTCCAGACCCACCAGCGTGGCATCGGGGTGTTCAGCTCTTCGATCCCGTCCCAGACATGGCCGGTCGTTTCCACTTGCCGGGGTTCTTTCTTCAACGGCTTGGCGCACATGGCTCAGCCCTCCTTCCGGTTGGCAGCGTTGGGTTCCGCAGGATGGTCATCGTTGCGGAAGATCGAATTTGCGACGTCCTGATGCATCGCCCGACTGCCGGGCCGGAACGCCCAGACGCACAGCCCCAGAAAGCCCAGCGTCATCGCCAGCAGGAACCAGCTGTCCGCCAGATGGCGCAGAAAGGAATAGGTTTCCATGAGGCCCCCCTACCGGTTCGCCACAGGCGTGAAGGTCGAAAAGTCGACCATAGTGCCCAGGACCTGAATATAGGCGATCAGCGCATCCATTTCGGTCAGATCGGGCCGACCGTCAAAGTTGCGCACGTTCACCGGCGTGCCAAAGGCATCCGCGCCGTAGCGGCCCTCCAGTCCGGAACTGTCGCCCAGCGGGTCCGCCTGCGCCGTCATGTCGGCCAGCCCGTTTTCCACCATCTCGTCCGTATAGGGCACGCCGGTCATCGCGTGAGTGGCCATCACATCCTCGATGTATTTCCCGTCGATCACGGTGTTGGCGAGGAACCCGTAGGGCGGCATCACCGATTCCGGCACCACGCCGCGCGCATAGGTGAAATGGTCCACATGCCATTCATCCGAATAGCGCCCCCCCACCCGTGCCAGATCCGGCCCTGTGCGTTTGGACCCCCACTGGAACGGCCGGTCATACATCGACTCGGCGGCCAGCGAGTAGTGGCCGTAGCGCTCCACCTCGTCGCGCATCGGGCGGATCATCTGGCTGTGGCAGCCGTAGCAACCCTCGCGAATGTAGATGTCCCGCCCGGCCAGTTCCAGCGGAGTGTAGGGGCGAACCCCTTCCACCTTTTCGATCGTGTTCTCAAGATAGAACAGCGGCACGATCTGCACGATCCCGCCGATGGTCACCACCAGCAGCGACAGGATCATCAGCAGCGTCGCGTTGGTCTCGATGACCTTGTGTTTGTCAAGAATACCCATGGTCCCGTCCTCTCATTCCGCCGGGACTGCCGAGTGTTGCGTAACCCGCTGGGGCTGCGCACGCACCGTCATCCACAAGTTGTAACACATGATCAATGCACCCGTCAGGAACAGCCCCCCGCCCAGCGCCCGCACCACATACATCGGGAACTTCGCGGCCACCGTGTCGGCGAAGGCGTTCACCAGGAATCCGTTCGCATCCACTTCACGCCACATCAGGCCTTCCATGATGCCGGTGACCCACATCGAGGACGCGTACAGCACGATCCCGATGGTCGCCAACCAGAAGTGCCACGACACCAGCTTGAGGCTGTACAGCGCTTCGCGGTTCCACAGCTTTGGCACCAGATAGTACAGCACGCCAAAGGTGATCATCCCGTTCCAGCCCAAGGCCCCGGAATGAACGTGGCCGATGGTCCAGTCGGTGTAGTGGCTAAGGCTGTTCACCGCCTTGATCGACATCATCGGGCCTTCAAAGGTCGACATGCCGTAAAAGCCGATGGAAACCACCATCATCCGGATGATCGGATCGGTGCGCAGCTTGTCCCATGCGCCCGACAGCGTCATCAGCCCGTTGATCATGCCACCCCAGCTTGGCATCCACAGGATGACCGAGAACACCATGCCAAGCGTCGAGGCCCAGTCCGGCAGCGCGGTGTAGTGCAGGTGGTGCGGACCGGCCCAGATATACAGGAAGATCAGCGCCCAGAAGTGGATGATCGACAACTTGTAGCTGTAGACCGGCCGCTCGGCCTGCTTGGGCACGAAGTAGTACATCATCCCCAGGAAACCGGCCGTCAGGAAGAAGCCCACCGCGTTGTGGCCATACCACCACTGCACCATGGCGTCCTGCACACCGGCATACAGCTGCACCTGCGCAGAACCGAAGATCGACACCGGGATGGCCGCGTTGTTCACCAGATGCAGCATCGCCACCGTCAGGATCATCGACAAAAGGAACCAGTTCGCCACGTAGATGTGGGGCTCCTTGCGGCGAAACAGCGTGCCCATGAACACGATCAGGAACGAAACCCAGACGACGGTGATCAGGATGTCCACATACCAGACCGGTTCGGCATATTCCTTGCCCTGACTTGCGCCCAGCACATAGCCGGTCGCCGCCAGCACGATCACCAGCTGCCAGCCCCAGAACACGAACCACCCCAGATTGCCGCCGAACAGCCGTGCAGCGCTGGTGCGCTGGACGATGTAGAACGAGGACATGATCAGCGCGTTGCCACCAAAGGCAAAGATCACCGCACTGGTGTGCAGCGGCCGCAATCGGCCAAAGTTGCCATAGCCTTGCAACGCCTCGAAGTTCAGCTGCGGAAACGCCAGCTGGCTGGCGATGACCACCCCCACCAGAAAGCCCACCACGCCCCAGAACGCAGTGGCAATCGCCCCGGCCCGGATCACGCTGTCAAAGTATTCGTGCCGGTTGTCCGGTCGCGGATCGCCCGCTGTCCGCAGCACCCACAGAAACGCGATTGCAGCCGCCAGCATGACGGTGATCGCGTTCACCATGTAGGCAAGGTCATGGGCGTAGTTGGCGGCAATCGCGGCACAGACCGCGACAAACCCCAACCCCGCCAGTTTCAGGTAATCCCACATTTTTGCGTCCCTTCGTCCTGTCATCCCCGGCTCCGCCCCCAAAACGATTCGGGGGCTGGTCAGGCGTATCGACTACTCATCTTCTGCGGTGCGGCACCAACATATGCCTTGATCTGTATCAACTTCGCCATGCGACGAAGTTGACCTCCATCAAGGTTGGTCAAATTCTGAAAGACTATGCTGCACACAGGATGTCACGGAAGGATACTGCTCATGGCCTACAAATCGTTGCTTACCGTCGCCGCGTCGGCCGAGGGCCTGATGGCACCGGTCACTGCCGCCGCGCAGATCGCAATTCGCGCCGATGCTCATCTTGAGGCGCTGGCGCTTGGGGTGGATCGCACGCAGGTGGGGTATTCCTATGTCGGTTCAGGCGCGGTGATCATCGCCGCCGCGATGGACCGCGCTGATGAGGACGCCCGCATCGCCGAAAAAGCCCTGAATGCTGCCCTTGCGGCGCAATCTCCGGGGCTGCGGGTTTCGGTGGAAACCGCCGTCACCCAGCTTGGCGCGTTGACCGATGTGGTTGCGGCCCGGGCGCGCTATGCGGATCTGATGGTGCTGCCACGCCCTTACGGCAAAGGTCGCGGAGTCGAGGACGAGGCCGTCATCGAAGCCGCGCTCTTCGACGGCATGGCACCGGTTCTGCTGGTGCCCGAAAGCGGAATGGCCAGTGCCGACCCGCGCCGGATCGTCGTCGCGTGGAACCAAAGCCGCGAGGCGCTGGTCGCAGTCCGCCGTGCGATGCCCTTTCTGAAACGCGCCGAAGCCGTCTCGATCGTGGTCATCGACCCGCCTGCACACGGGGCGGAACGGTCCGATCCGGGCGGGATGCTTTGCCAGTATCTGGTCCGTCACGGTGTTCGGGCCGAAGTGACCGTGCTGGCCAGAACCCTGCCCCGCATCTCGGACGTTCTGGCGCGGCATCTGCGCGATGTGAATGCCGATCTGCTGGTGATGGGCGCCTATGGGCATTCCCGCCTGCGCGAGGCCATTCTGGGCGGCGCCACCCGCGACATGCTGGAAGCGGCTGAAGTGCCGGTTTTCCTGGCGCATTGATCACAAGAAGGGTGCCGTCCCGAGGGGCATCGAGCCCCTCACGACGGCGCTGCCGCACAATTCATCGGGCCGCCGCGTCGTTGCCCGGCAGGTGAGTAAGAAGGGGCACTGCGGGATATCTGACACGATCTCAGTTCAAGACCTTAAAATATACCCGATAGACCTAACCGTTTGTTTCTTTTTGTTCGGCCTCTTTGTTTGATGGCGCGATGCCTGTCGCAGGCATGGAGGGACGCAGCTTTGGACAGGGTCGTCATGGCAGCGCCGCGTCCTCGCACGGCGTCAGGGCTGCACGACGGGGGTCGCAAATTTCGCTTGCGCAGCTGAGCCGGGGGTCGGAGATCAACCCGAAGACGGTGGCGAAGGGGCGCATGCGGGCGAGGGTCGAGGATATGTAGAGAGGATATCAAGACCGGGCCTGCGGGACCGCGCTCGACCGATTTGACCAAGG
>JANOQT010000010.1:0-1618 GCA_031415015.1 Paracoccaceae bacterium | reverse complement strand
ACGGATGCCAAGGCCACGTGCGGCCCAGCCCATGTGGGTTTCCAGAATCTGGCCGACGTTCATGCGGCTGGGCACCCCAAGCGGGTTCAGCACCAGATCAACGGCAGTACCATCTGCGAGGAACGGCATATCCTCGATCGGAACCACCTTCGAGATAACACCCTTGTTGCCATGCCGTCCGGCCATCTTGTCGCCCGGCTGCAGCTTGCGCTTTACCGCCACGAACACCTTGACCATCTTCATCACACCCGGCGGCAGATCATCGCCACGGCGCACCTTTTCCACCTTGTCGTCAAAGCGGTTGTCTAGCGCGCGTTTCTGCGCCTCGAACTGGTCGTGCAGGGCTTCGACATCCTTGGCCTCGGCCTCTTCCGCCAGCGCCAACTGCCACCACTGCCCACGGCTGAGCGTGGCCAACAGATCGTCGTTGATCTCAGAACCCGCCTTCATGCCTTTCGGACCTTTGACGGCGATCTTGCCCATCACCAGCGTTTTCAGACGCGAGTAGATGTTACGCTCCAGAATAGCCAACTCGTCGTCGCGGTCCCGCGCCAGGCGTTCGACTTCTTCACGCTCGATCTGCACCGCGCGTTCGTCTTTGTCGACGCCGTGCCGGTTGAACACCCGCACTTCGACAATGGTACCAAAGGCACCCGGCGGCAAGCGCAGCGAGGTGTCGCGTACGTCACTGGCCTTTTCGCCAAAGATCGCGCGCAGCAGTTTTTCTTCCGGCGTCATCGGGCTTTCACCCTTGGGCGTGATCTTGCCCACCAGAATATCGCCCGGCACCACTTCGGCCCCGATATAGACGATACCGGCCTCATCCAGATTGCGCAGGGCTTCTTCGCCCACGTTCGGGATATCGCGGGTGATCTCTTCCGGCCCCAGTTTCGTGTCGCGCGCCGCCACTTCGTATTCTTCGATATGGATCGAGGTGAACACGTCGTCGCGCAGGATACGCTCGGAAATCAGGATGCTGTCTTCATAGTTGTAGCCATTCCACGGCATGAAGGCCACAACCACGTTCCGCCCCAAAGCCAACTCGCCCAGATCGGTGCAGGGGCCATCGGCCACCACTTCGCCGCGCAGAACGGTATCGCCCACCTTCACCAGCGGACGCTGGTTGATGCAGGACGACTGGTTCGACCGCTTGAACTTGCGCAGACGGTAGATGTCCACGCCCGGCTCGCCCGGTTCCAGCATTTCCGTCGCGCGCACCACGATACGCGTCGCGTCAACCTGATCAATCACCCCAGCCCGGCGGGCCATGATGGCCGCACCAGAATCACGCGCAACCACCGCTTCAATCCCGGTGCCCACAAACGGCGCATCGGCTTGCAACAACGGAACCGCCTGACGCTGCATGTTCGAGCCCATCAGGGCGCGGTTGGCGTCGTCGTTTTCAAGGAACGGGATCAGGGATGCGGCGACAGACACCAATTGCTTGGGGCTGACGTCGATCAGGTCGATGGCCTCGGGCGGGTTCAGCATGAAATCACCCGCTTTGCGCGAGGAAATCAGATCGTCGGTGAACCGGCCTTCGGCGTCTTGTGCGGCGTTGGCCTGCGCCACGGTATGGCGCATTTCTTCGGTGGCCGACATATAGACAACCTCGTCG
>JANOQT010000009.1:0-4630 GCA_031415015.1 Paracoccaceae bacterium | reverse complement strand
GATGACCGAACGCAGCCACGGCGCCCTGTTCCGCGATGCCACCACGCTGCGCATCGGCCCCAGCCAGTTGCGCTGGGATGGCGCCACGCTGGTGATCGATATCGAGGAAGAATGCGCCGTGCTGCCGATGAAAGTCCGCGGTCAGGTGCGGGTGACGCCGCAGGTGTATGGCCAGCGCCGTTTCCGGCTTGATCCCGCCGGCAAACACGAATGGGAACCGATCGGCCCATCCGCGCGGGTGGAGGCCAATTTCACCAACCCCGCCATCAAATGGGCCGGCACTGGTTATCTGGATGCCAACCACGGCGCCGAATCGCTGGAAGACGGCTTTGCCGATTGGCAGTGGAGCAGAGCCCATCTCAAGGATGGCTCCACCGCCGTGATGTACGAAGGCCAGCTGAAAGACGGCGCCGATTTCGGCATGGCCCTGCGCATCACGCCCGATGGCCAGGCCGAAGTGATGGAAATGCCCGCTCCGGTCGTGCTGCCCAAAACCGCCTGGCGCCTCGATCGCCTGACCCGCGCCGACGCCGGCTACACCGCCCGCATCCGCGCCACCTGGGAAGACACCCCCTTCTACAGCCGCACCGCGCTGGCCACCCGACTGTGGGGGGAAGACGTGGTGGCGGTGCACGAATCTCTCAACATGCGGCGGTTCGATACGGGGGCGGTGCAGTGGATGCTGCCGTGGCGGATGCCGCGGAAGGTGTGAGGGCGGGGCTAAAGTTTCGCGACTTGACTGGATACGTTCGAACGATACTGTCGCGTTTGCGCTATCAAACGAACGTTCAGGTCGCTGAGCGTAGCGAGGTTTATTTGCTGATCTCATACAATAGCGAGCTTATTCGTGAGGTCTGCTTTAATTCTTCCTTTGCGATTAAGCACCTAGGGGAAAAGGCAGCGGTTTCCTTGCATGCTCGACATTCTGACATTCAAGCGGCGGGCAACGTGTATGACTTGCTGGTTGGCCATTTGTCCGTCGATGGGAACCTTTGCGTGCTGACCGTTCAGGACCTATTGTCAATCGTCATGGTCCCCAACTACCGAGCTGCAGATCGCTTCCAAGTTTATGACTGGTCCACCGTGGAACGTGTGAAGCTCATGGGAATTAACGATGTCAAATGACCGAGTTTTGGACAAACCCGATTGGGTGTCCCCTCCTGGCCATACCATTGTCACCATCCTCGAAGAACGAGAACTAACGGTCGAAGAGTTTGCTCGACAAATCGGCCGTAGCACAGCAGTCGCACAACGGCTCTTAGATGGTTCGCATTCCATCGACATGGAGTTGGCGCGGCGACTGGCAATGACACTCGGCGCCTCGCAAAATTTTTGGATAGCAAGAGAGCATGACTACCGTGCCAATGTAGTTGCGCCCGTTAATGTAAGCGTCGACAGCCTATCTGACCTACTTGCTAAGCTTCCGGTATCAGATATGCGGAAGTTTGGATGGATCGAAGTAGCCAAGTCTAAAGATGAGCGGATCGCCGAATGTCTTAGTTTTTTCGGCGTATCGACGCTGGCCCAATGGCACGGGCGATACGAAAATGCTTTCCGACAGGCAGCCTATCGACGGTCAGCCAGCTACGCATCGTGCGAAGTCGCCACGGCGGCTTGGCTGCGTCAAGGTGAGATTGAGACACAGCATAACAAAGTCGCGGACTGGTCGCCAAAGGCGCTCGAGAGCCAGATTCCTCACTTTCGGCGGCTTACTTGGTACAAGAGCCCGGCACTATTCCTACCAAAACTGAAGGATGCATTCGCAGAGGCCGGCGTAAAGTTTGCGGTTGTCCGCGCTCCCAAAGGGTGCGTCGCTAGCGGTGCTGTCAGGGTTTTGGCTGACGAAACACCCCACCTTCAGCTTAGCTTCCGATACCTATCGGACGATCAGTTTTGGTTTTCGCTGTTCCATGAGGTCGGGCATTTACTGCTCCACTTTCACAGAATGCCGATTGTAGAGGACGCAGAGCTGCAAGAGGACGATTGCGAGCGGGAAGCGAACTCATTTGCGTCTCAGGTGATTATTCCGGTGGAGCACCGCGAAGAAATGAGATCGCTCGGAAGCTCTCGGGCCAGGATCATAGACTTTTCAAAGAAGGTCGGTGTCGCACCTGGATTAGTAGTCGGTCAAATGCAGTACGATGGCACCCTACGGTATAATCAAATGCAACATCTCAAACGCCGATTCAGCTGGACTGACTAACCTCGGAAGTAGACATAATTTTCCGGCTCTTTCTGCCAATTGCAAAGCGCATCCTCAATGACTTGAGGGCTGACGTTAAGGTGATCAGCTAACTTGGTGCAGGCAACATCTAGCTGCTTGAATGAATGAGTGCTGCCAAACAGCAATACAGCTCCAGCTTTCGGTCCGGTCGATTGGGCTATATATGCATTGTCTGGGAGAATTGGAGCTATCAGTAGATTACTAAGATTGCACAAGAAGTCGAACTTACCCAAGCGCCCCAACTTGGCAACTCTATCTAAATCTCTGTAGATAAATGCAAAAACATCCTTCGGGTTCTGACCAATGCTACTTTGGACGTGGCTGATTAGTGCCTGATGCGATCCATACGAGGCAATCCACTGAATGTAAGTTACCAAAGCATGGCCCGTTCCCTTCGGACCGGGCTTCAACGTCTCAAATTTACGGTGGTTGCCAAAGCGGCGTGAGCGACCGGCACTTGTAAAGTGGGGATAAATTCCCGCAAGCCAAGTGGAAATTGCGTGCGGGTTCTTGCTCGCAGCGGCCCAATCCCAGACACCGCCCTGCCCGAAGCGGCCATAGAAATCCTCGGTCAGATTCCAGCCATCAGTTTTGTGCTTGCCAAAGTGAGTAGCGAGATAGACGAGCCAGTAAGCATCATCGTTCTTGCCGGCCTTCTGGAGAGCAGCAGCGCCAGAAAGCGGGTTAAAACTCCCAGAGTAAGGCGTGTAAAGGCTGGCTGATCGAGCACGCATCGATGTCATGTGCAAATACTCTATCCGACGAATGCTATCTATGATTTGCATGATAAGAATGGGTTGTCTAGCGGGGTTAGACAATCCAACGAATTTAAATTGCCCGCCGGAAAACGTGCTGAGTAAGTTTTGCATCTTGGCAAATAACTTTTTGTCTTTAATTCTGATCGACATCATCACTACCGAAATTTAGACTAGGTTGAAATCTACTGGATGGAGAAGCAGAAGGCAAGAGGTTTGGCCTTCTTAGGAAAAAAGCCTTGTAGAATTCGTTTGATATACAACTAAAATTCTCCCTCATAAATGTCGTGCCGCGTTTATACTTTCTATCTGCGTGACGGAGAAGTACGAGTGCCAAATCACGCCAATATTCAGGAAGGTTTATTTGTGATGCCTGGGTGATTACATTTCCTCTGATTTGGGCCTCAATCTCTAGAAAGGATTTCAAGTGCACACCCTGACCGCCAGACGGCATCTTGGGCATTGCAAATGTAGGGCTTTGAAAGCCCTCATCAAGGTAGTCTCGGGCCCTATCAACATCCTGTTCATAGAGGTGCAGGCTCGTGGCAAAATGATGATACTCTCCTACCTTTATACCAAGAGCACGAGCTACAAGTTCCTGTATCATCGTGAAACAAAAAATATCATGGGGAAAGCCTAAATAAGCGTCATTCGAGCGCATCATTGCCACAAGATGAAGGCGTTCACGTCTGCATATAAATTGCAGAGCAGTTGTACAAGGAGCCTCTCCTTTACCAGCTTCGAGATCGCTTGGTTCGAGAAGGCAAATTACTGCGCGGCGAGTATCGGGCTTACTACTAAGGCGATCTATCACCCTCTCTATCTGGTTATACGAACGACCAAATTCACCTGTGCCGTTCAGACGTGGTCCATATGCTTCTTCGATGGAGCCATTTGCACCGTTAGGTGGATAACTCTCAATGTAGAAGCGGATGAATTCTAAATCAGCACTTCCGCTCATGTACCAACAGAATTCCGCAAGTGCTGAGATGAGACGACCGCGGTTGGCAGTTGCACTAATTCTTGCACGAGGGTCTTTCAGAACAATCTTTGGGCCCAAGAGGTCTTGTCCCTTGCCCTTGCTAGCTTCAAATGTATCTGTGCTGCTCAAAAGCTCGCTGTAGAGCTCTCGCAAAATTTCATCCAGATAGCGCCCCTCAATAATCATGCTCTAACGTGTCTCTGAACCGTGCTTGCGGTCAAGAGCATTCAAGCACTGACTTTGACGCGCACCTTAAAGTCGCCGTTCCAGAATCGACCTAAGATAGCCGGTCAATCCTTTCGGTCTTCCTCCTTATCCCCCGGCTTCTCCCGCAACGTCCATAGTTGCCAGCCGGCGAAGGCGAGGACAGCGAAGAGGCTGACCCCGGCTTCGATCAGGCCGTAATATTCAACCGGGATGTCCATCAGCGGCGGATCGGGCCGTCGGGCCCATAGAGCGGGAAGGGAGGGCGCTTGGGGCTCGGCGGCGGGTTCTTGGCGAGGGCGTCCATGGCCAGCGCCACCGCCTTTTCCAGTTGCGGAGCGCCGCCGGCCATCATGGCGGCGGGGTCTTGATCCACCTCCACATCGCGCGGGACGCCGATATTTTCCACCGCCCACTCGCCAGCCGGGGAGAAGAAGCCCACCGACGGGCTGGTGAGCTGGCCGC
>JANOQT010000008.1:0-16469 GCA_031415015.1 Paracoccaceae bacterium | reverse complement strand
GAGACCGCCAAGCTCAACGGCGTCGATCCCCAAGCCTGGCTCGTCGACACCCTCGCCCGCATTCCAGACCACAAGATCAACCGGATCAATGACCTGCTGCCATGGAACCTGCGGTAATGGCAGTCAGACCGGACGGTTACGCAGACCCTAACTCGGCGGGCTTATCGCACTCGTTTGTCAGCAACCAACCAAACCAACAATCCCATTTCGCTGGCGCGAGTCCATCAAGTGAGCATAGCGCTGGGTCTTCTGCATCTGCCTGTGGCCCAGCAGTTCGCCGATCATCTCCAGAGAAGTACCGCTACAATGCGGAGTGTCCATGGAAGAGGTTAGTATCATCGGCCTCGATTTTGCCAAGACCGTGTTTCAGGCGCATGGTGTCGGGTTTGACGGGTCAGTTGCGGTCCGCCGCAAGCGGTCGGGCGCACAGTCGCTGAAGTTCATGGCGGCTCAGCCGTCTTGCGTGGTGGCGATGGGACCCAAGCTCTGAACGGGAGCCACTCCGGTTTGCCGGATTTCAACAAGCAAGGCGATGAGGCCCAGCCCCGCAGTCAGCGCCCACAGATGCCACAAGTTTATCGCCACATCCGGTAGCCGTGCGCCCATCTGGCTGACGCGCACCAACCCGTCGATCGCGGGCGTCGAGGGCACAAGCTGCGCCATGGCATTGAGCACCGGCGGGATCGCCTCAACCGGCCAGGCAAAGCCGGACAGAAAGAAGAAGGGCAGCCCCAGCGCGAGCAGCACGATCTGAACTACATCAGCCGACCGCAACAGCGCGGCCACACATTGCGCCAAAAGACCGGTCGCCAGAACAAACGGCAGCCCGATGGCAAGGATATCGCCCGTGCGGCCCAGGTTGGGCAGGCCATAAAGGGAAGGCAGCACGATCACATAGATCGGCAGCAGTACCGCATAGATCGCAACCCACGCGGCCATCCGCCCCAGGACCAGCCACGCCGGATGATCTGTGCCTTGGCTCCGCCGCACAGCTGTCAGCGCCAGCCCCATCAAGATGGTCTGTTGAAGGATCAGCACGAAGGCCGCAGGCAGCACATAGGTCGCATATCCCGCTGCGGGGTTGAACAGGGCCACCTCTACCTGATCGGCCGGGCTGACCTGCGCCCGCGCCACGCCAAGCCCTGCGCCAGCCGCTATCAGCCGGCCTGCCTCAACTTCGGCCCCCATCTGGCGGATCGGCACGGCGGCCCCCTGCATGACGCGCTGATACATCAGGAAATAGCTGGCATCCGCATAGACCGCGACCGGGCTTTGGCGGCCCCGCAACAGGTTGCGCTCGAATCCTTCAGGGATCAGCAGTACGCCATAAGCAGCACGTTCCTGCACCAGCCGAACCGCCTGCGCCATGTCCCGCGCGTCGCCGCTGATCGAAACCGCCTCGGAGGCTTCAATCCGGCGGACAAGGTCGGCCGACGTCGTCGTGCGGTCCTGGTCCACCAGAACCACCGGCACATCCCGCAACAACTCTGCCCGGTAGGGCAGCGGATAGATCACCGCATAGATGACCAGCGATACCAAGAGGATCGACCGCACTTGGCCGTCACTGAACAGCGCACGCAGTTCATCCCGGGCCGCGCGCCAGATCGCCCTCATGCTGGCACCTCCACCGCCCGGCGCAACCGCGCCAGTTGCGCCAGCGTCAGCCCGGCAAGCCCCAGTGCTATCAACGCGAGCCACAGAACCGGCCAGACCGAAATCTCGACCGGTGTCGCGCGCAGCGATTGGTCGATGCGCAGTTGCACATACCAGGTGCCCGGGATTAGGGCGCTCCACCCCTGGGCCACCCACGACATCGCCTCGCGCGGGAAGCCAAGACCCATGAAACCAAAAGCCGGGGCGGTTATCACCGCGATGATGCTGGCCGCTGTCCCCATGTCGCGGGTCGCCACAAAGGCCAGCGCCCCGATCAACTGTGCTGCCAGCACAAACAGCACCGCGCCCGCCGCCATCAGCGGCAACGACCCGCGCAATGGCACGCCCAGCCAGCCGTAAAGCACCACATCCGACAGACCGAGGATCAGCAGGAACAGCGCCGTGTAGGGCAGGATCTTGCCCAGCATCGCAGGCAAAAGCCCGCCCGCCAGTTGCACCAGCGCGCGCGGGTCGCGGCCGGGACCAAAGTCCAGCGAAATGGCATAGGCCGTCCCCGCAGCCGCGATGATCTGCAGAACCGTGGGCACCAGCGCCGCCAGAAGGAAATGCACATAGTCGAACGCCGGATTGAACAGCGCATGGGTCTGCAACGGGATCGGTTGCAAGGCCGTCTGCGCCTGGGCGGGCGCCTCTCCTTGTCCTTGGCGAATGGACAGGCGCAGACCGGCAAGGGCTGTGTCGATCGCGCCGCGGGCGCCGCGCGCGACCATTGACCCCGCACTCATGTGCTGATTGTCATAGAAGGTCACGATCTCGGGACGTTCGCCGCGCGTCATATCCCGCTCAAGACCTGCGGGCAGCCAGACCGCGCCGCGAACCGCGCCCGACACGATCAGCGCGCGCGCTTCTGACAGGCTCAGCGCCTGATGCGTCACCTGCACCTCAGGGGCCGCATCCAGCATCCGGGTGATGCTGCGTGAAAGGTCGGACCGGTCCAGATCGATCACTGCGACCGCCATGCCGGTCGGAATGCCTGCGCGAAAGATCCCCGTCATGAGCGCGATCATGAGGGCCGGCAACAGCACGACCAGCCCCAGCAGGACCGGTTGGCGCAACAGCAGACCAAATTCACGCCACGCGGTGCGGCCCATCGCGGTTCAGTTCCCCAACGTGATCAGCGCCGACATGCCGGGGCGCAGGCCGGGCAGTGGTGCTGTGGGGCGGGCGCGCAGCTCGAAACTGCGCAGATCGAAATCGCCGGTGGCGCGCGTGGCCCGCCAGCTTGCGAACTGGCCCTGCACGTTGATCAGGGTGATCTCGGCCTCAACCTCGACGTTCAGGGCGGGCACGCGCACGCGCAGGCTGTCGCCCACCTGCAACCCGGCCAGCAGATCCTCGCGCAGATTGAAGGTGAACCAGGCACTGTTCAGATCGACGATCGTGAACAGCGGCGTGCCGGGGCCGATATTCTCGCCGGGTTCGATCAGACGGGCGGAAATCTCGCCCGCCATCGGCGCGTTGACGACCAACTCGTCCAGATCGGCCTGCCGCTGCGCCAGCGTCGCCTCGGCCTGAGCAACCTGTGCCGCAGCCAGGGCCCGCTCTTCGGGGGATGCACCGGCCCGCGCGAGATCAAGCTGTGCCTGCGCCGCCTCGACCCTGCGGGTGGCGGTTTCAACGTTGCGGATGGATTGGTCCAGCACTGCCTGCGGCCGCTGGCCCTGTTGCAACAGTTCGGTGTCGCGGGCGATTTGTTCTTGGGCCAGCAGCAAGTCGGCCTGCGCCAAAGCCACGTCAGCCTCGCGCACCCGGATCAATTCCGGCCGTGTCGCCCCTGCCGCCGCCTCGGACGCGCGCGCCACCTCCAGCCCCGACGCTGCAGCGGCATATGCGGTGACAAGCTGCGGATTGGACAACGTCACCAGCTGCACGCCCGCCTCGACCCTGAGGCCCAGATCGGCCGTCACTTCGGCTATCCGACCAGACACGCGGGACGACACATCGACGCGCGGGGCGGCCACTTCGCCTTGGATCAGCACCGGTCCAGGGCGCGTCACCCACCAGACCGCCCCCGCAACCACCAAAGCCAACGCGGCCAACAGGACGAACGGCAATAACGCTTTGCGCGCGGAGGACTCTGGGTCGGTCAAGAAAACACCTCTAAATCTTCCGCGCACAGCAAACGTCTTGGTCGCCACCAATAGGACGGCCCTTTGCGGAAGAACCGAACGGATTGCACCGTGAGGCCACGGTGTCCAAAGAGCTTACTCTTAACGGGAGTGTAGGATCACAAAGCCTCTCGGTCAAATGCCTGCGACAGTTCACTACGCCTTGGGCGGCATCTTGAAAAACAGGGCCGAACAGAAGCGCGGCTTCGATTGATCGGATACTATCACGGTATCAGGTAGCCGATTGGACAGAACTGATCTGGATCAGCGACAGCGGAGGCGGACCGAAGGCGGGCGCCGTGATGTCGGGAAACGGGTGGGAACTCGAGGGCGACCGGCATTGGCATAAAAAGCAAGGCTTCCCTTGAACCGATTGCTCACTTGCGAGGCTGGCAACCCCAGACATACGACTGATTGCAAGCACCTCGCATCAGTGGGAGTTCCTTTCGCAGTCTTTAAATCAGCCACCAGCATCATTGGTATTCCGCAGCCCAGCGTCACGTCTGGCAACATACACGTCGTGGAGCCGCCGAGTTCCACAGGCGGGCGCTACGGCGTCATCGGTGTCAGACCAGATCATCCAGTGAAGCATTGCCGCAGAACGTCGGCGACCGCGAAAGATCAAGCCCGCAGCCGATGCCAGCGCTGCGGCAATCCGCAAAGACCAAACGGGAATCGACTTGATTTTCAACGCCTCCGGCCGCCAGATGACTTCGGCGGCAAGCATTCCGATCTCACGAAATGAGTAGGTATCCGGCCCCCCACCAATGTGCCCTTGATCGGCTTTCGTGAGGCCGCTGATGCATTCGGCGATGAACATGGCCACATCCTCGCCATCAACCGGGTTGATACGATGCGATCCGTCTCCGACGACCGTGTGTTGTCCGTTTTTCTGCACCGACCCGAATGCCCGATCAATCAGATCGCTGAAATAGGCCGTCGGGCGAATGACGATAAACGCTGCACCCGCTTCAAGGCCGGCCGAGAAGCCTCAAGCAGATCAACGGAGCCGGTCCCTAGCGGGCCAAAGCGCGCGCAACCGCAATGACCGTGAGCGGGTGGTGCTGACCGAAATACATGGGCGGAACCTCCAGCGACGGCTGGACGAAACGCTTCACGGCATGGATCGCGCCCCGCACGCTGTACTCCGTGGTATATACAATGCAGTCGGGAATCTCCACGAACTGCCCGAGGAATGCGAAGTTCATTGAGCCCGTGGGCACCACTGCCGGTCTGTCGCCCACGGCTCTGCCCAGAAACTGGCTGGTGCTATAGGGTAACAAGCAGGGGATGCAGGTGGAGGTGTCGAGCATCTCGGCTTTTTCCCCCTCGTCGCGGTCGAATTGCAGATGACCCAACATCTCTTCCAGGATCTCGCGGCCCGTGCATTCGGTCATTGTCTTCTTGACGAACTTTCCGATGCGGTCGCTGCCCAGCGCTGTCACCCAGATGACGCACGTGTCGCGCGGTTGGTTGGGGAACAAAGGCTGGCGGTAGGTGTGGAGGTGCAGGATCCACGGTGACGCCGTGAGCGGCAAGGGGCTCTGTCGGCCCATCTGGCGCTCCACCAACCACTCGAACTTGCGTTGGAACAGCCCACCGCGGAATGTGACGGTGAAGGTCATCATCGTGGACTTTGAGACGTCGCGCAGGAACTGGTCGGGGCGGCCGAAATCGGGCTGCTTGGCAGCGATCTTCTTCCATAGCGTCCACGCACCGCCCAGGTTCTCGCCGTCAACCGCGGGTCTGTCTACCGGGCTGTCATGGGTGCCAAACGACGCGTTGCTGACGATCGAGCCGATGGTCAGGAAGACGAGGTCGGTGTCGCGCACCGGGATTGAGGGCTTGGGCTCGCCATTCCCCGTCTCAAGGTGGATGCGCTCGATCCACCTGTGTTCGGCGCCGGGCTCGGCCCTGAAATCGACATCCGAGATCCTGGTGTTGTAATGCACGTTCACACCCTTCTTTTGCATGAAGCGCAAGGCGGGCAGGACGAACGAGTGGAAGTTGGTGTAACGGGTGCGCTCCAGGGCGACCATCGTGTTCATGTTCGGCATCTCGTGAAAGAAGAGATGCATGTAGCGCTTCATCTCCACCGCTGAATGCCACGGCTGAAAAGCGAACATCGCCCGCCACATGTACCAATAATTGCTGGTGAAGAATGTCTCTCCAAAGATGTCGGTGATTTTTGCGCCGTCCGGGATCAAAGACTCGGGTGTGGCCATCAGTTTGCCCATCTTCAGCTCTTCAGCCGTGTCCAGGCCCAGCTTGTATCCGGTGTCCTTCTCGCCGTTCTCGTGTAGCAGGCGAACGACCGTGTGTACCCTGCAGTCTTCACGGTTTTTCTGATGGTCTTGCAAACACGATTCATCGTCGTTGTACGGAATGATGGACCACAGTTCCTTGGTGCACGGGTACGCCTTGTCTTCGTACTCGCGACTGCCTTGCATGAAGTAGGCCGGCTGGTCGTTCACCATCACCTCGGAGGCATCACAGCTTCCGCCCACAAGCTGCTTGTCGCCATTCTGCTCAAAGATATGGATATTGGATGGATCGAAATCTGCTCTCTGGATCAGATACATCGCAGCTGCAATCGAGCCCAGACCAAGTCCATTGAGGTAGACGTTGACAGAAGAGTCATCTGCGTTTTTCATTTAGGTGTGCCTGTCCATTGTTTGCCCAACTCGGCAATCATCACAATCGAAAAAGTCAAATCAGTCACCCCCGACAAGCTTGAACTCGTGCAACAGTATGCCGATCTGAGTTTTGTCGATCTTCTTCACCGGGAGGTTGTGCAGGGACCCTCGGCATCGTTGCGGAACGGCAGAGCATTATGGATCTCGCTGAACGGCGGGCCTGCCAGTGCCAGCGGCAGCGGGCTTTCCTTGATCACCTGTGCCGAGGATACCCGGTCCATCACGAAGGCGTCGACCCGGCCGAGTGCCGTATCTTGCTCGATATTGCTTTCGTAGGTCTGGATGTCGATTTCGCCCGCAAACGGCAGTTCGCGCAACAGTTGCTCGAAGTTGGACCCGAGATTGACTGCGACCGTGCGGCCCCGCAGGCTGTCGACGCCAGTGATTTCCGTCTCGCGACCCTTCTTCACCACCACCTGCGCGCCGTCGTAGACATAGGGCTGGCTGAAGGCAAACTTCGCCTCGCGGTCGGGTGTGACGGTGATCTGATTGGCGATGGTGTCGATGCGACCCGCTTCAAGCGCGCCGATCAGACCCGAAAACGACATGGTTGAAAATTCGACCGTATCGCCGGTCCGTTCGGCAAGGGCGTTCATCAGATCGACCTCAAAACCTTGCAGTTCGTCCTGCTGCACAAAGGTGAACGGGAAATACCCGCCAGACATTCCGACGCGGATGGTGTCTGCACCAGCGGGAAGGACGACGGTCACCGTCAGCAGCGCGGCAAGCGAGACGAATTTCAGCATCGACTACTCCTGTGTCCAGGCTATTGAGTTGCTTGCAAAACGCGCGGACAACACGTTGGGTTCCAGACAATCGCGACCTGGCGCGGGACAGGGACATTGGACGACAGCGATCCATAAACCTAAGCGAATGCAGACGTTTTTTCCTGAAGTTTCTCGTCTACATAGGACGACGGCCTAAGCTGCCCCGCGTGGCTGGAGCCGATCATGATGCTTTAGAGTGCCTCGCATATGGGCGGTCCTATCGACGTATCCCCACCTGCGGTTATCGGTGGGACAGCAGGCGCGCGCGCGATCATTCCATCCGGATGGCGTCGCGGGTATTGCGCGGTTTCCGGGCATCCCGCGCGCATGTGAACACGCTGATCGCCGCACCGGGCGACACGATCATCGCCCGTGCCGGTTGGCTAGTCCGGAACAACGGCTAGCAGCCTCATCGACGTCCGCGCAGGTTGTCTATCACACTGCGAACCCAACTCTTGGCGGCATCGAGCGTGTGGTTTTCTTCGATGAAGCCACGCAGAGCGGTCAACTGGTGCTCGAACATGCCGGGTTTGCGCAAATCGGCGACGTCCTCTCCTGGGCCAAGCGGCAGGATGTTCTCGAAATAGGTTCCCCCCAGAAAGCGGCGAAGCAGGCCTTCGCCCAAGAACGCCTCGTCGTTGTTCAGCGTCCGTGCCGCCCGCAACAAACGGCGAATATCGTACTGACCGGGATAGATGTCCGGCACCTGCTTCTTGATGCCAAGCAGGCTGTAAACGCCGACACGAGATGTGCGAACAGAGCTTTCCAGCGTGAACACCACATCGTTATGGGTTTCCACGAACTGCCCGATACATGCCAGATTGGTGCAACCCTGCGGCACCGCCCAAGGACGATCTCCGCGGGCGCGGGGCATGAACTGTGCCGTGATATAGGGCATCAGCGCAGTGCGCACTTTCGTCGCGGTAATCACTGCGTCGACCTGATCAATCAGGCCGAGGTGATAACAGAGTTCAGTCAGAACTTCCGTGCCGGTGCATTCCGGCATCGGCTTTTTGACGAAATCGCCAGGCTTGTCCATGTGCAAGGCATAGACCCAAGGCACAAGGACATCCGCTGGCTGATCTGGAAAGTGCGGTTGGCGGTTAAGGGTCAAGCTGATCAGCCAGGCAGAGTCGGTGATGGTGATGATGCCACCCGAGGCGGTTTTACCGGAATAGGGATCGCTGACTGACAAGGCCTTGAGTTTTTCCGTCAGCGGCGAAGGTTTGCAGGTCAGAGTTGCCGATTCCCAGGTTGATTTGGCGACGTTGCCGCAGAATTTCTCGGGCCGCCCGAATGCAGGGGATTTTTGGGCAAGCTTCTTCCACAATTGCCAGCCATAGCCGACGCCCGGGTTCAATTCTTCTACGACAGGATGTGGAACCGTGTCATTGTCACCATAGGCGGTGTCCTCGACCATCGATCCCGTGGTCACGAACACCAGATCGCGCGCGTCGACCTTGATCTCTTTGTCGCCATTGCCGGTGTGGCAGTGGATTGCCGTGGTGGTTTTGATATCGCCGCTGAAATTCATCTTCAGGTCGTACACCGTCGTGTCGTACTGGATTTTAACGCCCTGATCCGCAAGCCAGGCCATCAATGGGCGGATGAAGCTGTCATACTGATTGTATTTGGGAAAGACGAGCGCGGTCAGGTCGTTCAGCCCATCCATAAGATGCAGGAAGCGGTGCATATATAGCTTCATTTCCAACACTGAATGCCAATTCTGAAAAGCAAACATCGTCCGCCAGAATGTATAGAAGTTTGTCGCGAGGAAGCCTTCACTGAACCACGTCTCCACGGTGATATCGTCCAGATCTTCCTTGCGCGCCAGAAAAAGCCGCACCAGCTCGTGCTGCTGCGCCCGACTTAGCCCCATGGTCGAGAAATCCTTGATCTGGCCTTGTTTTTCAAGAAGCCGGGCTTTCGACCAGTTTTTGTCGGCGTCATTCACGACCCGGAATTCATCAAGCACCGTAAAGGGCGCGGGAAGCTCCAGAGCGGGTATTTCCGAGAATACATCCCAGAAATTCTGATACGTCATCTCCATCTCGCGGCCACCGCGGACGATAAAGCCGTCTTCGGCATTGCCTGCCCCGTCAAGCGCACCGCCCTCGATCTTCTGGGCTTCCAGAAGCGTGATATTCCCGGCCGGCATATGGCCGTCGCGGATCAGGAAAAAGGCGGCGGACAGACCCGCGATCCCGCTGCCGATGATGTAGGCATGCCGGTCTGCGATGCCCTCGGTTGGGAGCGGGCGGTTGTTGGTGTAGGTTACATGCAGGTCGGCTGGCGGCAGCGGTGTGTCGCGCCCGTTGTGCAGATGCCGGGATGATGCGTCCGGGCTCACATCCACGGCCTGTTCAGCCATGGCGTCGATGTGGGTCTTGAGGCGCGAGCTGTCTGTATTTGGTGTAACAGAGCGAGTCATGGTCGTCTCCTTTTCGGGGCGGAATGGTCGGTTCTGTTTGAGTTGTCGCAAAGAGCGCGCGATGTTGAATTGACCGGGGTTGAAACCGGTGCGTGATCAGGCCAACCCGGTGCTGATCCAATAGACACGTGCGCCTAAATCCGGTGCGCTTTGCTCAGCGCTGGCGGCCAAGCGCAACGGCTTGTTCAGGCCGCGCAATAGGTCGACGCGGGTGGCGCTTTGCGGCGCATATCGCACCTAGCTGTGTGGCACCCCCATCGTCAGTCCGCCGTCGATCACGAATTCCGCGCCGGTTGAATAGCTGGACTCGTCACTGGCCAGGAACAGCATCAGTTTGGCCACTTCGGCGGGTTTGGCGCTGCGACCCATCGGAATTTGCAGCGCGTCGGCCGGGATATTTTTGGTCATGTCAGTCTCGATCAGGCCCGGATGAATGGAATTCACCCGGATGCCCAGATGCGCCACGTCCAGCGCCACGGATTTCGTCAGCCCCCGCACCGCGAACTTCGAGGCGACATAGGCATGCAGACCGGCACTGCCGCGCAACCCCTCCACCGAAGAGATGTTGATGATCGAGCCGCCCTTGGCCTTGGCAATCTCGGGGATGGCCGCCTGCATGCCCAAGAAGGTGCCGGTCAGGTTGATGTCGAGCGTCTTGCGCCAAACCTCCAGCTTGAATTCGGTGATCGGCGCTGCAGAGGCAATTCCGGCATTATTGACGAGAATGTGCAGCGCCCCGAAGGTCTTGACCGCAAAGGCTACGGCGGCCTGCCATTCGTTGGGTTGGGTGACATCAAGATGAACGAAAGCCGCATTTGTCCCAAGTTCAGCCGCAAGCGCCTCCCCTTCGGCGTCGAGCAAATCCCCGATGACGACCTTTGCCCCCTCGGCGACAAGGATACGCGCATAAGCCTCGCCGATGCCGCGCGCGCCACCGGTTATGAGTGCGACTTTGTCCTGGACCCGTCCCATGGTGTTCTCTCTTTGATTGAAATCTGTCCGCATCGTCGCGATCAGCGTTGGATACGGCACCTGCCGACGGGTCCGATGCCAAGTCCAATACGCTGACGCGCGCAGCCAAGGCAGCCTCGGAAACTACTCAGACCCGTGCTTGAATAGTCTTCGGGCCTGATGCCGGGTCGAGTGTCCCTGTGCGGGGCACGGGGTCGGCCGGTCCCATGCGTCAGATCAGGTCAGCAGTTGCAGCAGGGCCTCGGCGGCGTCTTTCGAAGAGGCCGGGTTCTGTCCGGTGACCAGGTTGCCGTCCACGATGACATGCGATGCCCAGTCGGCACCCTTGGAATAGATGCCCCCGTTCTTCACCAGCATATCCTCGACAAGAAAGGGCACCACGTCGGTCAGGCCTGCCGCGGCCTCTTCGGTGTTGGTGAACCCCGTCACGTTGCGACCCGAGACCAGCGGCTTGCCATTCGCGCCCTTGGTATGGCGAAAGATCGCCGGGGCATGGCAGACGGCGGCGATGGGCCTGCCACCGGCGGCGAAGTATTCGAGCAGATGGATGCTGACGGGATCCTCGGCCAGATCCCACAGGGGTCCGTGGCCTCCGGGGTAAAACACGGCGTCAAAGCTGTTCATGTCCAGATCGGCCAGCTTGACGGTCGTGGCAAGCGCGTCTCGTGCCGCCGCGTCGCCCTTGAAGCGGCGCGTGTCGTCAGTTTGGGCGTCAGGCGCATCACTTTTCGGGTCGAGCGGCGGCTGCCCGCCTTTCGGTGACGCGAGCGTGATAGTGGCCCCGCCATCCGACAGGACATAATAGGGCGCTGCGAATTCCTCCAGCCAGAAGCCGGTCTTCTTGCCGGTATCGCCAAGCGTGTCATGCGAGGTCAGAACCATCAGGATGTTCATTTGCGCGTCTCCTTGTTTTCGATCATCTTTGCCGGGCCCACATGGATCACCCGCTTGCCGAAGTTCTCGCCGCGCAAGAGGCCGATGAAGGCTTGCGGGGCGGCTTCCAACCCTTCGATCATTTCCTCGACGTAATGCATCTTGCCCGCTGCGAGCCAGTCGCCCATTGCCTTGGCAAACTCGGGGTAAAGATGCCCGAAATCTTGAAAGATGATGAAACCGCGCATGGTCAGCCGCTTGCGCAGGACCTGGCCCATCAGCATCGACAGACGGTCCGGTCCCGCTGGCAGGGCGGTTGCGTTGTACTGCGAGATCAGCCCGCAGACCGGCACCCGCGCGCCGGTGTTCAGCAGGGGCAGAACCGCGTCGAACACCGCCCCGCCGACGTTTTCGAAATACACGTCGATGCCTTTGGGTGCCGCTGCCGTCAGCTTTGCCGCGAACTCCGCGGCCTTGTGGTCGATGCAGGCGTCAAAGCCCAGCACCCCCACCGCATGGGCGCATTTGTCAGGCCCGCCCGCGACACCCACCACATGACACCCCATCAGCTTGGCGATCTGGCCGACCGTCGCGCCCACTGGCCCTGTGGCGGCGGCGACGCAGACAGTTTCCCCCGCTTTCGGCATCCCGATCTGCGTCAGCCCCGCCCAGGCGGTAAAGCCCGGCATGCCAAGGATGCCAAGTGCCCAGGACGGATGCGCCAATCCGGGGTCCAGCAGCGTGACGCCCGCGCCATCCGACAGCGCGTAGTCTTGCCACCCGTTGAAGCTAAGCACCCAATCGCCGACGTTGAAGCCTTTCACATGCGAGGTCACGACTTGCGCGACTGTCCCGCCCTCCATCACCGCGCCCACGGCGACCGGGGCTGAATAGGACGGCGCATCGCTCATCCGGCCGCGCATGTAGGGGTCAAGCGACAGGTATTCGGTGCGCAGCAGCATCTGACCTTCCGCCGGTGTTGGCACCGGACCAGTTTCCAGCCGCAGGGTTTCCGCCACCGGTTCGCCCTTAGGCCGGGCGGCCAGCACCAGACGGCGGTTCAGCGTCAGGGATTGAGGCATATGCGGCTCCAATATCGTCATGAAACACCAAGGGACAGGCGAACCAGAGCGGGCAACGATGTGGCCCCCGTCCGGTGCATTATGGCGGCGCGGTGGTTTTCCACTGTGCGCTGACTGATGCAGAGATCGGCGGCGATGTTCTTGCTGGGATGCCCCGCCAGGATGAGGACCATGACTTCGCGCTGCCGGGGTGTAAGCCTGCCTAACACATTGGCAGCCTCCGATGTCTGCTTCGCCAAAGCGCCCGTCAACTGCCGGTTTTGCGCGGCAAGTTCTCCATTGCGCGACAACAACTCCCTTACGGAAGGGTTGCTATTCGCAGGAAATGGCCCCGCGTTATTGCCGCGAAAGACAAAGGGCCGCGCCGTGTTATCCAAGAATTGTACAAGATCGTCCGGCATGAGCGGCTCCAATCAAAAGGCGTGGCACGACAGCCATGGCGCTTCTTTGCCCAGTGTGCGTCATGCAACCTGCGCGGCATTAACTTCGATCAACCAACAACCGCCTGAGTAGTTTCCGAGCCTTTCGGCGGCAACATCCGGCTTGCTAGGGTGAACGCAACGGATGCCAGACAGTTCCCCCTGATGCGCTTGATCGTCGCTGCGACCTTTTCCTCCCGCTCGGTCGCATCTGGCATCCGCGACCCCGAACACCCGTCAGCAAGGGACGACAGACCGATGCACCAGACCCACAACACTTTGTCCGAAAACATCCGCACGCAATCCGTGGCCCTTTTGAACAAACAACTGGCGGCGGCGATTGACCTGCACGGGCAGATCAAGCAGGCGCACTGGAACGTGCGCGGCCCCAACTTCATCGCCATTCACCAGTTGTTCGACAAAGTTGCGCAAACCGCACTGGAGGCGTCCGACCTGATCGCGGAACGCACAGCGGGTCTGGGCGGCACAGCCGAGGGCACCGTCCAGGTGGCCAGCGCCAAGTCGTATCTTTTGCCCTATGAGTTGGGTGTTGCCGAAGAAGCAAAGCATGTCTTTGCAGTCAGCGCTGCCCTGGCGGCGTTTGGCCAACAGGTGCGCGAAGCAGCGGGGCTATCGACAACACAGGGCGATGCGACCACGGCGGATCTGTTCACCGAAATCTCGCGCGGGATTGATCAGCAGTTGTGGTTCGTCGAATCCCACCGTGTCCCAGCTTAGCGATCAGCTCCGCCGCTTTCTTGGCCCGGAACAGATTGGCGACCAGAATCTGCGCAAGGTCACTGGGCTGATGTCTTATCCAGACAAACTGTCGGCCTTGGTTCATGACCAGATCGAAGCCTGGGTCAACGCAGGCGGTGCTGGCGGAGAAGACGATGGGTCGCTGTTCGGAGATTTGTTTCCAAGGCCACGATCGTCATGCGCCCGGACCGTGCTGCCGTGAGTAGTTTCCGAGGCTTGCTGCAACAACGATTGGGATGTCCACTTGGGCATTGCGGGTGTCCTAAAGTTTCCCAGGTGCACCGACGCAGCGTTTGGGAGCGGCTTTTGCCTTCCGTAAGCCTCGAAGGGCGCCCGCCGCTCTTGAGAGAAGGATTTGAACGCTAAAACGGCCGCTTGGAACGCCCCTCCGGAGGAAGCCAGACAACAGTCGCTGGCCCTGTTGAATCAGCATCTTGCAGCGGCGGTGATCCTGCAAGACAGGATGCGGCGATCCCCTCGCAACCGGGTGGGCGCGAACTTTATCATGATTGATGACATGTGCGATCAGGTGGCCAGCCTGATGCAAACCTGCACGATGCGCATCGCAGATCGTCTGCATGATCTTGGCGGCACAGTGCGCTGGCCGGTGCTGCTAGACGAGGTTATGTCGGAGAATAGTGTGCGCCACCCAAGCGCGGCCGGCCAACTGGTCAACGGATTGCTTGACATAGAGCCGCTCGATGCATTCGGGCAATCAGTGCTGGATGCCGTCACGGTGGCAGCGGCTTACGGCGACACGACGACCGCCGAGGTCATGGAGCAAATCTGGAGGGGCGTCGACCGGCACCTGTGGAAAGTCGTTGTCCAACGGCATACCCGCCAATAGACAAGCAGGCGCGCCGGTTGTCCGGCACGCTGTTTGATCAATCAACGCGCATGTCGTTGTTGGCCGACGTCACGCCGGGTGCCGCTCAGGCAGTTGTGCCCGCCAGCGCGCGTTCGTCCCAGTATTCGACGGTGCCGGTCAGGGTGACCTTGCTGTCATAGGTCGACACATTGATGTTTTCTGGGGTGAACCATGAACGGTTCAGCACGACCATGACATTGGATTTGATGCGGCGGGCATCAGCCATCGGCTGGATGGCGATCTGGTTCGAAATGCCCGTGGCGCCCCACAGCCTGCGCACCGCATCGGCGGCAGCATCGTGGTGCCAATGCCAGTGCACACATTCCCGGTCACGCGTTCACACCACCGTCCCGAACACCCAACCGACCAGTGCTGTGGCAACCATCGCCAGCGCCCCCCACAGTGTCACGCGAGCCGCCCCACGCCACATCGGGGCACCACCGATTCGTGCTGCGACGGCCCCGAGCGCCACCAGCGCAAGAATCGTGGCGACGGACACGCCGATCAGAATTCTTGCCTCAGGCAGCATCGCCGCCACCAGTAACGGCAGTGCCGCCCCTGCAGCGAAGGTTGCTGCCGAGACCAGCCCCGCCTGAATGGGGTTTGCCGCCATTTCTGCCGTGATGCCCAATTCGTCGCGCTTGTGGGCCGCCAGCGCGTCGCCCGCCATCATTTCCTGCGCCACCTGCAAGGCCAAGGGCGCAGACAGCCCGCGCCCCTGATAGATCGCGGCAAGCTCGGTCAATTCCCCCGCCGGATCTGCCGCATGCTCGGCAGTTTCGCGGGCGACATCCGCCGCTTCGGTATCAGCCTGACTGCTGACCGAGACATACTCGCCTGCCGCCATCGACATTGCCCCAGCCACCAGCCCAGCCAACCCCGCCACCATGACCGCCGCCTTGTCACCCGAAGCTGAGGCGACGCCGACAATCAGGCTGGCAGTGGACAGGATGCCGTCATTGGCCCCCAGCACGGCGGCCCGCAACAGCCGATGCGCTTGATCAGGTGGGTTTCTTTGTGAACCAATGGCACCGGGTCAACTCGCCGCGACAGGCAGCATCACCTCGTTGCGCCGCAGAAACCAAGGCGTCCAGGGCGGATTATAGCGCGCAATCGACGAGGGGCCCACAGGCACCAGCCCCCGCGCCCTGACCAGCGCCAGCAGCTTTGCCGTAGCGTCTGCCACCTTGGCCTCACCCGCCAAACCGGAAAAGCGCAGGACGGCAAAGCGCGCAGGTGCCAGGGCGCGGAGTGTCACCGCGCGGTTATCCGGTACTGGCAGGTCGGCCAGCGTATACCGGCCCGGCATTGTGAAGCGTACCAGCCAATCGCCTTTGCCTGCGATCTGCGTCACCGGCGCGGTCATCGCAATCGTTTCGCCCTTCGCGATCTTGGTGACCGGGGCGGTCATCGCGATCTTTTGGCGCGTGCCGTTACCGCCGAAGATGTAGCCCGCCAGCAGGCGAAAACCCTTGCGCCCCGCTTCGTCCTGATCGCCCGTCACCGTGACTTCGGCGACAACAGATGCCGCGTAATCGCGCAATTCGAACGCGCCGTCCTTCAGTGCAAGCGCGAACTTCGGCTCTTCAATCGACATGGGGCGGATCCTTTTGGGTATGACAGGCAGACAGGCATCCTACTCCGACAGGGGGAAAGCGGCAGCCTCGGAAACTACCCACTCAACTAGGGCCTGTTGACGTTCACCGTGTTTGAATGAGGGTTGCGGCGATTGCTATGAAGGCTTTGAAGCTCTGGTCTGTCTTGCAAGAGCGCATCGCTATCCCTCTGTTTTCTTTCCGTTTGCCAAAGTAGTTTTCGAT
>JANOQT010000007.1:0-1892 GCA_031415015.1 Paracoccaceae bacterium | reverse complement strand
GAGAAATACGGCGTGAAGCTTTCCGACGACTTTGGATCGAAGAACACGTTCGGCTGGCTGGTGCCACGGTCGATTGCGGGGCAGCCAAGCTCGGTGAACCAGATCGGTTTGGATTGCGGCACCCATGCGGTGGCTGTCCCGCTCTCCACCCCGCCCGGGCGGTTGAAATGCGGATTTTGCCACCAGGCGCGCAGATCCTTGAAACGGAACACCCATGGTTTGCTCGCTGCGCCATCGGTGATTGCGGTCCTGATCTGTGCCGCTCGATCCGAAGGGCTGGCATAAAACCAGTCAAACCCTTCGCCGCTGGTGATGTTGGATTGCAGGTAAGCCCGGTCGTAAATCGCCGGGGCCAGCGCCGCATCGGCATGATCAAAGCCGTCGCGCCAATCGGACAGAGGCATGTAGTTATCGATGCCGATGAAGTCGATGTTGCTGTCAGACCAGAGCGGATCGAGGTGGAAAAACACATCGCCCGACCCGTCCGCAGGGTGATGGCCGAAGTATTCCGACCAGTCGCCCGCGTAGCCGATCTTGGACCCAGCGCCGAGGATGCTGCGCACCGCCGTTGCCAGATCCCGAAACGCCTGCACCGCCGGATAAGTTGCCGCCGCCGAGCGGATCGTGGTCAAGCCGGGCATTTCCGAGCCAATCAGGAAGGCATCGACGCCACCGGCAGCCGCGCAGAGATGCGCGTAGTGCAGGATCATCCGGCGCAGGCTCCATTCCCCGGCCGGGCCGGTCCAAGTGACTGTTTCGCCCGCGACGCTGAAACTGGCAGGTATGGCGGTGCCGAACAGGGCTGACACCTGTGTGGCAGCCGTACCAGTTTTGTCCACGGTCCCGGCATAACCCGCAGCCGGGGAGCAGGTGATCCGGCCACGCCAGGGGAAGGTCGGCTGGCCAGCTTCGGTGGCGTCGTTGCTGTAGGGATTGGGCTTGGTATTGCCGGGCGGTACGTCCAACAGCAGGAAAGGGTAAAACGTCACGCGCAACCCGCGCGCCTTCATCTCCCGGATCGCCTGCACCACCGCGAAGTCTGCCGGTGTGCCGCCATAGACCGGGCGGTCCTCGGCGTCGCGGCTGACCAGAAAGGCATTGGCGCGGGAAACCCCATTCACCACCCATGCGGAAGGTGTCGTGGTCTTGGCCGCAACCTCGACGCCGGGGCGGATCTTGCAATTGCCAGCCCGCAGGTCATCGCCGAACCACGCAACGACGAGGCTGACGCTCTCGACCGCAGGCGCCATGGATTGCAGACGGTCCAGCGCCACGACGATATCTGGCGTCTCGGGAATGGCGTTCAGGTTCTCGGCCACGGTGGCACCGCCGGAGCCGGTGGATTTCTTGACGGGGACGGTGGCATAGGCGAATTCTCCCGATGCCGGGATCAGGGTGACCGCACGCACCAGACCCTCGGCGGTGTCGGGATCAGCGAGCGGCCGGAATACCTCGAAGGAAATCTGCGGCAGACGGTTGCCGAACGGGGTCAGGTCCAGCTCTTCCAGCACCACATAAGCCGTGCCGCGATAGGCGGGTGTGTTGGCGGCGCCCATCTTGGCCGAAATAAACGGATCGGCGGTCTGCGCTTCATCGCCGGGGTACCAGCGCCAGGTGACGCCGGTCATGTCCATCGCCTTGCCGTCGGCCCAGACGCGCCCAATGCCGGTGATTGGGCCCTCGCAAAGGGCCACGGCAAAACTGGCGAAGTAGAGGTATTCGGTGGTGGTAACCTTGCCGCCACCACCGCCTTTGCCACCGCCTTGGCTGGTCGTTCGGGTCTCTTCGCGGAAATCCGTGGCCCAGATGATATTGCCGCCGATCCGCATCCGGCCATAAAGCCTAGGGATCACCGCGCCTTCGGTCGAGGAGGTGATGCGTAAAGAGTCAAG
>JANOQT010000006.1:0-9053 GCA_031415015.1 Paracoccaceae bacterium | reverse complement strand
ACGGCGGAAACTGGCGAAGGAAAGGGGTATTCTCAAAAAGGGGGCCGTCCTCGGGGGCATCGAGCCCCCTCGGACGGCGCTGCCGCGAATCCGTCCTGCGACGGAGTGCGCGCTTTGGCGTGGGGCCTCCGGCGGGGATATTTGGCGAAGGGGAAAGGCTGGGCGGCCGGATTTCGCGGGCTACGTTCGGGGGCCAGATGGAGGGTTTTAATGCGGGCATTGGTCGTGGGGTCTTCGGGCGGGATCGGGGCAGCGCTGGTCGCCGCACTTGCGGCGCGGGGCGAGGTGGTGGGGCTGTCGCGGCGCGGTGACGGGCTGGACGTGACGGATGAGGGGTCGGTGGCGGGCGTCTTGGGGCGGCTGGAGGGGCCGTTCGATCTGGTGATCGTGGCGACGGGGGCGCTGGAGTTGGGCGGGGTGCGGCCGGAGCGGGCGTTGCGCAGCCTGGATGCGGGCGTGATGGCGGCGCAGTTTGCGTTGAACGCGGTGGGGCCGGCGTTGGTGGTGAAACATGCGCTGCGGCTGCTGCCGAAGGACCGGCCGGCGAAGGTGGCGGCGTTGTCGGCGCGGGTGGGGTCGATCGGCGACAATGCCTTGGGCGGGTGGTATTCCTACCGGGCGGCGAAGGCGGCGCTGAACCAGCTGATCCATACCGCCAGCATCGAGGTGGCGCGCAGCCATCCGTTGGCGGTGCTGGCGCTGTTGCATCCCGGCACGGTGGCAACGGGGCTGACGCAGGCCTATGCGGGTGGGCATCCGGCAGTGACGCCAGAGGTGGCGGCGGGGCATCTGGTGTCGGTGCTGGACGGGCTGACCCCGGCCGATACCGGCGGGTTCTTTGACTGGACGGGCGCGCGGGTGGCGTGGTGAGGTTGGTTCTGGTTCTTGGGGATCAGCTGTCGCTGGAACTTGCCGCGTTGCGGGGCGCGGACAAGGCGCGCGACGTGGTGGTGATGGCGGAGGTGATGGGCGAGGGGACGTCGGTTCCGCACCATCCCCAGAAGATCGCGCTGATCCTGACGGCGATGCGAAAGTTTGCATCAGGGTTGCAGGCGGATGGGTGGCGGGTGGCCTATTCGCGGCTGGATGATCCGGAGAATTCTCAGACGATTTCGGGTGAGCTGTTGCGGCGGGCGGTGGAGACGGGGGCGGTGTCGGTGCTGGCAACGCGACCCGGGGAATGGCGGGTGATCGGCGATCTGGAGGCGCTGCCTTTGCCGGCGACAATGTTGCCGGATGATCGGTTTCTATGCTCGGAAGCGGAGTTTGCGGTCTGGGCTGAGGGGCGGAAACAGCTTCGGATGGAGTATTTCTACCGCGAGATGCGGCGCAAGACCGGGTTGCTGATGGAGGGGGATCAGCCCGCCGGGGGCCAGTGGAACTTTGACCATGACAACCGCAAACCGGCGAAGGCTGATCTGCTGCGGCCCCGGCCTGTGCGGTTTGCGCCGGATGCGGTGACCGAGGAGGTTCTGGCGCTGGTCGAGGCGCGGTTCGCGCATTTCGGGCGGCTGAAGCCGTTTCACTGGGCGACCGACCGGGCGGGGGCCTTGCAGGCGCTGGCGGATTTCGTGGCGCACCGGCTGGCGCGGTTTGGCGACGAGCAGGACGCGATGCTGGAGGGGGAGGCGTTCCTCAGCCATGCGGTGATCTCGCCTTATCTGAACCTTGGTTTGTTGGGGCCGTTGGAGGTGTGTCTGGCGGTGGAGGCGGCGTGGAAGGCGGGCAAGGTTCCGATCAACGCGGCGGAGGGGTTTATCCGGCAGATCATCGGTTGGCGCGAGTTTGTGCGGGGCATCTGGGCGGTGCAGGGGCCGGGGTATTCTGCGCGCAACGAGTTGGGGCATCGGCGGGCCCTGCCGCCGGTTTATTGGGGCGCGCCCACCAAGATGGCCTGCATGGCGGCGGCGGTCGGGCAGACGCGCGAGTTTGGGTACGCTCACCATATCCAGCGGCTGATGGTGACGGGGAATTTCGCTTTGCTGGCGGGGGTCGATCCGGCGGCGGTGCATGAGTGGTATCTGGCGGTCTATGTCGATGCCTTCGAATGGGTCGAGGCACCGAATGTGATCGGGATGAGCCAGTTTGCCGATGGCGGGGTGGTGGGCTCAAAACCTTATGTCTCAAGCGGGGCTTATATTGACCGGATGTCGGATCATTGCGGCGGGTGTTCGTACCGGGTGAAGGAGAAGACGGGCGAGAGGGCCTGCCCGTTCAACCTGCTGTATTGGGATTTTCTGGTGCGGCACCGGGAGCGGTTCCGGGCGAATGCGCGGATGGGGCAGATGTACCGGGTCTGGGACAGGATGGAGGCGGGGCACCGGGAGCGGGTGCTGGCAGGTGCGGCAGGGTTTCTGGCACGGATGGAGGCGGGGGAGGGGGTCTGAGGGGGGAGGGGTTCTCAAAGTTGAGTCGAGTAAGGGGTCGATTGGGAAGGGGGTTAAGGCTTTTGGTGAGGGTTTGTTAAGTGTGTTGTTGCGGGTGGGCGTTTGTATGGGCAGGCCCGGGGGCAGTGGTGAGTTGGCTCATGTGGGAGTGCCGGGCTGAAGCCCGGCCTACGTTTGATCGGTGAAAAGGGGCGGTGAGTTGGCGCGCGCGACGGCTCGCCATCTGTGCCTTACCTCGACGTTCTTCTCACTGCGGCCAACTCTTTTGAGCCATTTATCACGCGAATCTCACAGGCAACGGTCTCACCCGGCAAGAACTCCCATGTCTCATCCCTTGGATCGTAGTTTGATGTGGGACGCAAAACGAAGCGGAGGCCTTTTACTTTTTCTCCCATCGTTGGGCGCCAGACATCTGTTCCTTCTTCGAGCAGCTTGACGTAGATTATTTCAGTCATACCCATAGCCGCTCGCTCCGACATGAATACCACTTGCCCAGCAAGCCGTAGGGTGGGTGCCAACCCACCGTTTGCGCGGGTTGGCCGGTGAGGGTGGTGGGTTGGCACCCACCCTACGGGATCAGGGCGTTGCGGCGGGTTCCGCAGCCGTCCCCTCAACCGGAGCCACCGCCGCCTCGGGTGGGGCGGTCAGCACCCCGTTCTGCCAGACCCCCTCGGCGATGTCGCCTGAGGCGTAGGTCAGCTTGCCCGGTCCCTCGCGCTTGCCGGCTTTGAAGGTGCCGTCATAGACATCGCCGGTGGCATAGGTCGCCACGCCTTGCCCCTCGATCTGACCTGCGACCCACTGGCCGGAATAGCGGAAGCCGTCGGGCATGGTGAAATCGCCGGTGCCGTCGCGCAGGCCGGCCTTGAAGGTGCCGGTGTAGGTGCTGCCATCGGGGTAGGTGGCGGTGCCGGTGCCTTCGCGCTGGCCCGCGACCCAGTTACCCTCATAGAGGTGGCCGTCGGGCCAGGTCATCTTGCCGGTGCCGGAGGGTTGGGCGGCGGCGAATTCGCCTTCATAGACACGGCCGCCGGGGTAGGTGGCGCGGCCGGTGCCGGAGATCACGCCACGATCCCAGTTGCCTTGGTAGGTGGAGCCGTCGGGATAGGTGATCGCCCCTTGTCCGTGCGCCTGATCGCCCTGCATCGCGCCGACGTAGACCGAGCCGTCGGGATAGGTGACCGACCCGGTGCCTTCCATCCGGCCCTCGACCCATGAGCCTTCGTATTTGAACTCGTCGGCGGCAAGGAAGATGCCCTGCCCGTGGCGGCGGTCTTTGACGAAGCCGCCTTCGTAGGTATCACCGCTGGCATGGGTCAGCTTGCCGCGCCCCTCGCGCTGGCCGTTGACGAAACTGCCCGCGTAGACGTCGCCGTTGGGCTGGGTCAGCTTGCCGGTGCCGTTGATCTGACCTTCGGCCCAGTCGCCGATATAGGTCAGCCCGTCGGGCATGATCAGGGTGCCCTTGCCGGAGCGCAGGCCCTTGACCAGCGTGCCCTCATAGGTGGCCCCGTCAGGATAGGTGATCTTGCCGGTGCCGTCCTTGACGCCCAGCACCCAGTCGCCTTCGTAGAGGTAGCCGGAGGGGTTGGTCAGTTTGCCCTTGCCGTTATGGGTGCCCCGGGTGAACGCGCCTTCGTAGACTGCGCCGTTGGCATAGCGCGCTGTGCCCTGACCGGTCATCTGACCCTGCGCCCAGTCGCCCTCATACGTGCGCCCGTCGGGGGCGGTGATCTTGCCGCGGCCTTCGGGCTGGCCCTTGGCGAAGCTGCCCTCGTAGACCGAGCCGTTGGGATAGCGGGCGGTGCCTTGCCCGAGGATTTCGCCATCGACCCAGTCGCCGGTGTATTCAAAGCCGGAGGGCAGCCGGTAAGTGCCAAGCCCGTGCTGGCGGCCATTGCGGAAGGTGCCTTCATAGACCGAGCCGTCGTCGTACTGCTTGGTCAGCACCTCGCCGTCCTGAGCGGTCGTGACGCCGGGGCTGGCGGCAAGCAGTGCCGCGATGACCGATGCTTTCAGAAAACGCATACCTGACTCCCACCCATAGCGGCGCAAGCGTAAGCGGCGGCGCGGGGCGTGACAAGCGGTGGGTGGAGTTGGATCGAGTTTCACTCCAAAGCGCCGCGTCGGTTCCAAGCTGCGACCCCTTGCCCGGAATCAAGGCGCGGCACGCGCCGCCGGGCAGCGCCTGCCCGCCCCCTCGGGCAGGCGCTTTTGCAACGTCTGGCCTGGAACTCCGGTGGGAGGGGTTGATCCATAAAGTGCCTGGAACTGCGGTTGCAGCGCCCACCCGGCGGACAGGCGCTGCCCTGTGTTCCGCTTGACCGGGTTTTCGCTTTGTGCGCGATGGTCAAGTCCAACGTGGGCACCCCCCGTCGCCGCTTTCCCTTGGCCCGCAACCTGCTAGAACTTGGCCCCGATGCCACAGGAGTCCCCGATGACCGACACGTTCCGCCTGATGCTGGCGCAGTTGAACCCGACCCTCGGCGCAATCGCGGGCAACGCTGCGCTGGCGCGGAAGGCGTGGGAGGAGGGGCGCGCGGCGGGGGCCGACATGGTGGCGCTGACCGAGATGTTCATCACCGGCTATCAGCCGCAGGACCTGATCCTGAAACCGGCGTTTGTGTCGGCGGCGATCAAGGCGATCGGGGCTTTGGCGGTGGACTGTGCCGATGGGCCGGCGTTGGGGATTGGCGGTCCGGCGCGGGTGACGGGGCGGCTGCACAATGCCTATTACATCCTGCAAGGCGGCAAGATCACCGCTACGGTGTTGAAGCACCATCTGCCGAACGATGCGGTGTTTGACGAAAAGCGGGTGTTCAGCCCGGCGGATGTGCATGGGCCCTATGTGGTCAACGGGGTGCGGATCGGCACGCCGATCTGCGAGGATGCCTGGCATGCGGATGTGGCCGAGACGCTGGCCGAGACCGGGGCGGAGATTCTGTTGGTGCCAAACGGCAGCCCCTATCACCGGGGCAAGCCGAACCTGCGGCTGAACCTGATGGTGGCGCGGGTGGTGGAGACGGGGTTGCCGCTGGTCTACCTCAACATGATCGGCGGGCAGGATGATCAGGTGTTTGACGGTTCGTCGATGGTCTTGAACCCCGGCGGGCGGCTGATGGCGCAACTGCCGCAGTTCGACGCGGCGATGGTGCTGGTCACCTTCCGGCGGGGGCCGGACGGCTGGCGGGCGGACCAAGGCGCGATCGCGGAAATCCCTCGGGTGTGGGAGGCGGATTACCGTGCCTGTGTGATGGCCTTGACCGATTACATGCGCAAGACCGGGTTCAAGCAGGTGCTGCTGGGCCTGTCGGGCGGGATCGACAGCGCCATCGTGGCGACCATAGCGGCGGATGCTCTTGGGCCTGAAAACGTGCGCTGCGTCATGCTGCCGTCGGAGTTCACCTCTGAGGCATCCCTGCATGACGCGGGCGAGGTGGCGCGCAATCTGGGGTGCCGGTTGGACACCGTGCCGATCAGCGGCGCGCAGGGGGCGGTGGGCGACGCGCTGGCAGGGCTTTTTGCACATACCGAACCTGGGATACCGGAAGAGAACATCCAGAGCCGCCTGCGTGGGGTGATGCTCATGGCAATATCGAACAAATTTGGCGAGATGCTGCTGACGACGGGCAACAAGTCCGAGATGGCGGTTGGCTATTGCACGATCTACGGCGACATGAACGGCGGCTACAACCCGATCAAGGACATGTACAAGACAAGGGTGTTCGAGACCTGCCGCTGGCGCAACGACAACCATCGGGCATGGATGAAGGGGCCTGCTGGCTTGGTGATCCCCGAGCGGGTGATCACCAAGCCGCCGAGTGCGGAGCTGCGCGCCAACCAGCGCGACGATGACAGCCTGCCGCCCTATGAGGTGCTGGACGCGATCCTTGAGGGGCTGGTCGAAAACGAGAAATCGGTGGCGGAGCTGGTCGAGATGGGGTTCGAGCGGGCCACGGTGAAGAAGGTGGAGCACCTGCTGTATATCAGCGAATACAAGCGGTTTCAGGCGGCCCCCGGCACGCGGCTGACGCAGAAGGCGTTCTGGCTGGACCGGCGCTATCCGATTGCGATGCGCTGGCGGGATGACGGCGGGGTGTGAGCAGAGATGGGAAAGATGTCTTCGGAAGAAAAATTCCTTAAAGAAGTGCATCGCCAGACCGTTTCTCAACGAATTTCCAGTGCCAAAGCTGTGATCAGAAAGCTGACGGATCGGGTACTGGACGTAATTGAACTGTCGAGCGTTTGCGAGTTCTTCGTATATCAAGACACTCTTTCGAAACAAATACCGGAATCCTATGCTGGCCATGCCTTTCTGGCCACGCAGGATGCTTTATTCAAGCAACTGGTAATGCGGACAGTCGCGCTCTGGGACAAGCCAAATTCGGAGGTGGTGTCGATTCCGACTGCAGTTGCATGGATTGATGATGATGCAGTAATTCATCAACTGCAGGACGAGGTATATGAGCAACACGCACAATCAGGACGAAGGAATCTTAATCCAAGCAAGGATCCAGAGATCGAGGCGGCGATCCAAAAGCACTTTGAAGCAATCCAGCAAAATTTTGGGGCAACGCAAGCCGAAAAAGCGGCTCATCAGCTGAGAGCCTGTATTGAAGCGGTACATGAAATAGAAGCTGAAGAGGTGCATAGTTCAATTGTAAATCTTCGTGACCATATTTCTCATTCACTTGAACGAACAAGACGGGAAGTGCGGGGGCCTGTGGCTCCTATGAGGTATGGCGATGAGCGCGCTTTGCTGGACAGATCAGTTCGGCTTATCGAAGACCTGTACTGTTGGGTAAACGGCGCAAGCTTCGATATACAAGGCGATTGCGTGAGGAAAGCTAAGAGGAATGCAGCGGAGTTATGGGGTGGCTGCACGTTCAGCGTTAAAGGGCGGGGTTCCCGTCCTTCCGAATAAGGGAACGCTGGGTCCAAATTGCTACGCGGCGGGAAAATGATGTGCAGGCCACGGTCATTTTGGGTCTTCCCATCTGGCCCGCATCTACAATTGCACAATATCGAGGGCGTCGCGCCGTTGCCCCGTAGATTTGTGCCCTTCCCATTCAGCCCGGAACCCCGCGGGTAAACGTCGTGATATTCCGGCCTTCGGGTCACCGGGCGCTGGGGACGTTCCGAGTGAGGGGTGAAACCGGAATCTTCGAAAATTCCGGTCCCCAGGCTTCAAAGGCTCCGCCACGATTTCTTAATGGAAATCGTCGTCAAGCCGGCACGACTGTACATTCCGGCAACAGGCGCATCACGTCCTCAAGGCGGCACAGCTGGGTGGCATCGGTGGTGACGGCGGCGGCGGCGGCGGCCGATCCGAAGGCCAGCGCTTGGTCATTCGACTGACCGCGCGCCAGCGCCAGAACGAAGGCCGCGACAAAGCTGTCGCCGGCACCGACGGTGGATTTCACCTTGACCCGGGCGGCTTTGGCAAAGATCCGGTGATCCTTGTCGGCCAGCACGTTGCCATCGGCCCCGCGCGCGATGATCACCTGTTTTGCCACGCCCGCCCGCACGAGGGATTGCGCGAAATCGGCGGTTTCCTCGCGGCTTTCCAGCGGGTGACCAGCCAGCGCTTCGCCCTCTTCGCCGTCCATCCGCAGCACCTCCAGCCCCGGGATCGGATTGCGCACGGCCGCCGTCAGGGTAGCGCCTGAGGTGTCCAGCACAATGCGGCTGTCGGGCATCGAGGCGGCAAGCTGGCCGGGGAAATCGGCCGGCACGCCGGGCGGCTGGCTGCCCGAGATCACCGAGATGCCGCCGGGCCGGGCGGTGGCGCTGAGGAGGGTAAAGACGCGGGCGCGCTCGGTTTCGGTCCAGACCGGGCCGGGCAGCATGAAGCGGTACTGCTTGCCGGTAGAGACCTCGTTGACGGTGAGCGACTGACGCGTCTCACCGGTGCCGAGGATCGACAGGAAGGTGACGCCCTCGGCACGGATCAGCCCGGCCAAACGGTCGCCGGTCAGCCCGCCGATGGCGACAAGGGCAAGGCTGTCGCCGCCCAGCGCCTTGATCGCGCGGCTGACGTTCAACCCGCCACCGCCGGGATCGAGCAGCGGATCGGAACAGCGCAGTTTCTGGCCGGGGATGATGTCGGCCACATCGCTGGCCATATCCAGCGCGGGATTGAGTGTCAGGGTCAGGATCGGCAGTTGCGTCGGCGTAGCAGACATCGGGCGGCACCTCGTGTTACCGCTAGCATAGCTGCTTTTTCAATGAAGGAAACCTGATCCCGGCAGTCAGCCGGGAACAGGCTTTTCGGTGATCCTGAAGTTGGGTGGATCAGCCTTCCATCATCATCTGGTAGCTGGCGGGGACATAACGGAACCCGTCGCCTGCCGCTTCGACAAAACCCAGCGCCGGGAAGGGCATGTGATAGCCGATGAAGGGGATCTTGTCGGCGGCGATCATGCCGAACACCGATTTGCGGGTCGCGGCGGCGGCGGCCTTGTCGGCGTCGAAGCGGACCTCCCAATCGGGCTTGGCCAGCGACCAGACATAGTGGTTGGCGGTGTCGGCGGTGATGGCCAGCCGCTGACCGTTCGATTCCACCATGTAGATCATGTGACCGGGGGAGTGGCCGAACGCTTCCATCGCGGTGATGCCCGACGCGGGGCTGCCACCGTTTTCAAGGAAGGTGATCTTGTCGTTCAG
>JANOQT010000005.1:0-5026 GCA_031415015.1 Paracoccaceae bacterium | reverse complement strand
CGAGACCGCCAAGCTCAACGGCGTCGATCCCCAAGCCTGGCTCGTCGACACCCTCGCCCGCATTCCAGACCACAAGATCAACCGGATCAATGACCTGCTGCCATGGAACCTGCGGTAATGGCAGTCAGACCGGACGGTTACATCGAACGTGCAAGAGGCGTGCGTCCTGCACACCGATCTGGGATATCCGCTTACCGTTGGCGGGAATTGCACCATCGGTCACCGGGCGATGCTGCATGGCTGCACGATTGGCGATGGCAGTCTGATCGGGATGGGGGCAACGATCCTGAACGGGGCCCGGATCGGACGCGGGTGCCTGATCGGTGCTGCCGCCCTGATCACCGAAGGAAAAGACATCCCCGACGGGTCACTGGTGATGGGTGCCCCGGGCAAAGTCATCAGGATTCTGGATCCTGAAGCGCGCGAACGTCTGCTGCTGTCGGCGCGTGGCTATCGGGCGAATGCGCAGCGGTTCGCCCGTGGTCTGCGTGCGCTATGACTGCGGCGCGTCAAGGTCGACAAGCTCGATCAGGATGCCCTGACGTGCGGCATGGCTGCGCAGTTCGCGCAGGACGATCTGACGGTTGGGCAGATGCGGCGCGATGACACGCAAAACCCCGCGGTAGCCCTGAGCAGCCAACTGTTCCAGAATCTCGAGCGCATCAAAATTCTTGCCGAAGAGCGGTGCCACGACGAGGACAAGAGAGTCCGGCATCGGCCGGAAGAATGGCAGTGCGGATGGATCGACAGTCTCAACCTCACCAAGTTTGTAGTCCTCGCCGGTAAGGGAAGGAGAGGGCATGCCAACAATGAGGCATTTCAAGCTGGTTGACATTGCAACAGACTCCGCACGCATCCTGCCTCGGGCCGCCGCGAAAACTGTTACAGTCTGCCTCAACGACATTCTTGCCCGTCCCTGACCTTTGTTCCGGGCTAAGGCCGGCAGCGAACACAACACCTCATTATTTAAACGATTTAGCGGTATTTCCGGGCAAGACAATAGGCCATATAGCTTCAATTTCCGTGGTTGGCGCTTATCGGGGCGGGTTGGCATGAATGATCAGAACACGACCGCCGAACAGGGCAGATTGCTTGCTGGCCTGCCGCTTCCGGCACTCTATATCGGCTCGCAAGAGCGCATCACCGCCGCAAATGATTCAGCCATTGCTCTGTTTGGCGCTGTCATCATCGGGCGCCACCCTGCGATGGCTATCCGCAATCCGGCAGTGCTTCAGGCCATAGCCGAAGCGTCTCAGGGCGCTGGGGTCCAGGATGTTCGCATGTCGCTGGCCCGCGAAGCGCAGAATGCCGTGTTTCTGGTGACTGTGTCGGGGCAGCCCAACCAGACGGTGCTCTGTGTGTTCCGCGACATCAGCGAGGAAGAAAAGGCCGGACAGATGCGACGCGACTTCGTGGCCAACGTCAGCCACGAACTTCGGACCCCTCTGACAGCATTGATGGGGTTTATCGAGACGCTCAAAAATGCCGCGCGGGAGGATCCGGTGGCCCGCGACCGGTTCCTGACCATCATGGAGCAGGAGGCTGGACGGATGAACCGGCTGGTGCGTGATCTTCTGCACCTCAGCAGGGTAGAAGCGGAGGAACGTGTCCGGCCGCGCGAACAGCTGGATCTGGGGGCGGTTCTGCGCGCGACGATCGACAGCCTGCGGACCTTGGCGCAACGGTCGGGAACCGCTTTGGTCTTGACCGGGGACGAGGGCACATCCGTACTTCCGGGGGACGCCGACCAGTTGACTCAAGTTTTTACCAATCTGATCGAGAATGCCATCAAATATGGCGCGGCTGGTCAGGATGTGCGTATCGCCGTTTCGTCCGAGGACACACTTCGGGGGCTTGCAATCAGGGTGGATGTGAGCGACCGGGGCGAAGGGATTGACCCTGTCCATCTACCGCGACTGACCGAGCGTTTCTACCGGATCGACAGTCACCGCAGCCGCGAAAAAGGTGGAACCGGGCTGGGGCTTGCCATCGTCAAGCATATCGTGGCGCGGCATCGGGGATGGTTGAAGATCGAAAGCGAGCCGGGAAAAGGGAGCACGTTCAGCGTGATCCTTCCGGTAAAGTGATCTGGCCGCGCCTACCTACCTATGCTGCGGGTATGCTTAAGAAGTCATAAAGCTCCGATGCGCTGGGTCAGCAACGCAAAAAACCCCTCGGCATCGACAGATCCCACAAACAGCGCGTTGGCCGGTCGCCCGGTAACACCCCACCAGTCGGCCACCGTCATGCCCATGGTCAGCTCGGATTGCACTTCTATCTCGACATTGATGTGACGTCCGGAGAAGAGCGAGGGGTCGATCAGATAGGCAATGACGCACGGGTCGTGCAGCGGAGCGCCTTCCGAGCCGTACTTCGCCATATCGAAACGCTCAAAGAAATCAGTCCATTCCGCAACCATCCGTCCCGGTTCAGTGCCAAGGCTGCGGAACGCCTCTACCCGCTTGCGGTTGGTCAGCGCCTTGTGGGTGACGTCAAGCGGCATGACCACAAGTGGAATTCCGGATTTGAACACAATTTCAGCAGCTTGAGGGTCGACGTAAATGTTGAACTCTGCGGCTGGTGTGATGTTGCCGACCTCGAAGTATGCACCACCCATCAGCACGATCTGCTGTACGCGTGCAACTATATCCGGGGCTTTGAGGAACGCCGCCGCGACATTGGTCAGGGGGCCGAGCGGGCATAGGGTGACGCTGTGGGCCGGTTCCTGGCGCAGTGTGTCAATGATGAAATCGACAGCGTGCTGAGCTTGCAGCGGCATGACCGGCTCGGCCAGCTGCGGACCATCCAGCCCGGTCTTGCCATGGACATGTTCGGCGGTGACGAGTTTGCGGTGCAGGGGGGCGTCGCAGCCGGCGAAAACGCGGGTTTCCGGCTTGCCCGCCAGTTCGCAGATGATGCGGGCGTTGCGTTCGGTCAGGTGCAGGGGGACGTTTCCGGCGACGGCAGTGAGGCCCAGCACTTCGATCTCGTCCGGGCTGGCCAGCGCCAGAAGAATGGCGACGGCGTCGTCCTGGCCGGGATCGGTGTCGATGATAATCTTGCGGGGGTGGGTCATGCTGGGCTCCGGATTTCGCGGCAGCAAAGCCTATGGGCCTGGTGTTGTCCAGTCGGGTTGCGGTGCGAATTTTGGGGGCGGAGTGAGGGGTGTCACACCCCTCGCGCACCCTGTGGGATATTTGGAGAAGAGAACGCTGATTTGAGGTAAGTTTTAGGGACTCAATGCGGGGGGTGCGATGGCTGTGGATATTCTGGTGGGGACGACGAAAGGGCTGTTCATTCTGGAGGGCGGAGTGAGGGTGACGGTGCCGTTTTGCGAGGGTTGGCCGATCAACCATGCAATCGGGCAGGACGGGGTGATCTGGGCGGGGGGCGGGTCGGGCTGGCACGGTCCGGGGGTGTGGAAGCGGGAGGGTGGTGCATGGTCAATGTCGAAGGGGCCGTTCGAGGGGGCGGAGCAGGTATGGTCGCTGGGGCGGGATAAGGGGCGGATGCTGGCGGGGACCAAGCCTGCGGCGTTGTGGGAAAGCCGGGATGGCGGGCAGGTGTGGGCGAAGCTGACCGGGCTGACCGATCAGGAGGGGGCGGAGGCCTGGGCACCGGGGGCGGCGGGCTTGGTGCTGCACTCCATCCTGTGTGGCGGGCAGGGGCGGCTTTGGGTGGGGATATCTTCGGCAGGGGCATTTGCGAGCGCGGATGGCGGCGTCAGTTGGGAGCGGCGGGGACGGCGGTCGAACCGGCCGGGGCCTGCGGGCGATCTGGCGCGGTTCTGGGGGCATGAGGAGATCCGCGCGGAGGATGAGATCTTTGCCTGCGTCCACAACATGGCCTTCGGGGCGGCGGAGGGGTTGATCTACATGCAGAACCATCAGGGGGTGTATCGCAGCCGCGATGGCGGGGCGATCTGGGAGGAGATCACCGCGGGGTTGCCCTCGACCTTCGGGTTCCCGGTGGCGGCGCATCCGCGCGATCCGGGGACGTTGTGGGTGTTTCCTTTGAACGGAGATTCCTTGGGGCGGTTTCCGGTGGGGGCGCGGGCGCTGGTTTGGAAATCGGTGGATGGCGGGGAAAGCTGGGCGGGCAAGGGGCGCGGGCTGCCTTCGAGCGACTGCTTTTTCACCGTGCTGCGGCAGGCGATGGCAGTGGATCGGGAGACGCCGTGCGGGGTGTATTTCGGGACCAACTCCGGGTCGGTTTTCGCGAGTTCGGATGAGGGGGAAAGTTGGGTCGAGGTGGCCCGGCATTTGCCGACCGTGCTGTCGGTGGAGGTGATGTGAGGGGTGTCCACGCGTGGACAGGTTTGTGAGGCGAAGGATTACAATGGGTTAGGGGTGGGAGTTAGGGGATTGTTAACGGTTGGGGGTGAGGATTGTGTGTTGTCACATGGTCTGAGTACCCGGTGTCAGAAGGTTTGAAGCCGGAAGAGGCCGTCGGAGGGCGGAAGTGGCGGGATCAGCTGAGCTTAGCTGAGATTAGCTGATTGGCGCATTCCCCGCCGCGCTCGGTTGCCCACCATCGGCTAAGGGCTGTCATGCTTGTGCGGCGTTCTTTGGGGAAGGCAGCTGCAATCGCGGTGATGATATCGGTGAAGGTCATCGCGTCAATCCGGACCCGGATGAAGGCTTGCAGTGCAGGGTCGGATGCTATGCGGGATGGCTGGCCAGGGCGGTGTGCGCGGCGATGTTCTGTGAGGGCAACGGGCAGGCTTGAAGGGTCGTTCAACGAGACTTTAACGGCTTGATTAAGGGCTGTTTCAAGGGTTTTGATCGTGCGCGCATTGGCGGCTTGCAGGTCACCGATCTGGCGGGCAGAATCTCGCGCCTGGTGGATGGCAGTGCGGATCGTGGCGGGGTCGATCTGGGCTTGCGTGATCATGCCGCTCTTCCTTTCAACCATCCCCGCACCGTCACGTCTGTCGCGCGAAGGGTGCGGGCGATGTGGGCGGTGGAATGGCCCTGCCAGTGCAGCATGGCGGCGAGCCATGGCTGGCCAGCGGGATGCGCTTTTG
>JANOQT010000004.1:0-8126 GCA_031415015.1 Paracoccaceae bacterium | reverse complement strand
CTGCCGGTCGGCACTTATGACGAAGCGGCACATGAGGCCTTTGCCGATCTGCCGCCGAAGATGCGGGCCTCGGCCGAGCGGAAGGCCGAGATTGCCCGGCTGTTGCTGACCGCTGGCAAGGCCCTCAGCTGGCCCCAGCGGGTCACGATGGCGCGGGAACGGTTCGGCGATGACGGCAATTCGCAACCCTCTTTAACGCGCGTTTTAAAGGCCGTTGAAGGGGTCGATCCGATCAATTTCGCCCCAGCGTTGGCAGCGGATTACCGGCTGGAAGGTGCACCTCGTGTGGAGGTGTCGGAAGCAGCCTGGTCCTTCTTTATGACGACGCTTCGCGATGCGGGGCCCCAGTTTCCACTGAAGCAGGCATGGCGTGACGTGCGCGACCTGAAAGAGTCGAAGGGATGGGATTGGCCGTCCTGGCCAACGATCTTCCGACGCTGGGACAGCCTTCCCGAAGCGCAGAAGCTTCACGCCCGGCATGGACATAGCGAAGCGGTCAAGGCCCTTGGCCAACCCGCGCTACGCGACAAGACTTCGATCCTGCCGCTGGAATGGGTGTCGCTTGACGGTCGGACAAAGGACTTCTGGGCGCACTCGGGCGACGGCAAAGCGCGGCGGTACACCTTCCTCGCCCTGGTCGATTGCGCATCGGATTTCATCCTGGATTGGGAGCTGGCGGAAAGCGAGAATGCCCGGTCTACCGTTCGGCTGATCAAGCGCGTTTGTCAGACATATGGGATCTTCGACCGCCTCTATCCTGACAACGGTTCGGCCTTCGCGGGTCACCTGGTCGCAGGCGGTGCGGTCCACAAGTTCCGCAATTCCCGGTCCACCATGAATGCAGTGAAACCCTTGGGCATCTGCCACCATCTGGGCATCAATCTTCACTTTGCGCTTCCCGCCAACGGGCAGGCCAAGGCGGCGGAACGGTCATTTGCCACCCTGTCACGGGTGATCGATGACCGGCCGGAGTTCGCGGCCGCCCATGCCGGACACGCGCCGGGCGCGGCACCTGATGCGCGGGTGATCCCTGTCGATCTTGACCTTGCCAAGGCAGTTATTGCCCGCGAGGTGCACCGCCACAATGCCGAGCCGGGGCGGCGTGGGCAGGGCGCGAGGGGCCGGTCATATCAGGAAGTCTTCCAGTCCGGTCTTGCCTTGCGCGTCCGGCGTCAACCGTCCTTGCGACAGCTCTACCTCGCCGGGCTGATCTACACGCCGGTGAAAGTGGACCGCTGGGGCCGGGTTCAGGTGGACACCTGGACCTATGGCCAACCCGACACGCAAGAAGACCTTCTGCCCTACCACAAGTCCGGCGAGCCTATTCTGCTCGGCCGCGACCCAGATGACTTCGACGCCCCAGCGCTGGCTTGGAATGCGGATAACCGCCTGATTTGCGAGGGCATCAAGCCCGTCAAGCGCGGCGCATATGGCAGTGTGGACGGGGTGCGGGATGCGGCCCGGAACCGCAAGGCGGCGCGGGAAGCAGTGCGCAAGGCGGCAGAGGCGAACAACTATCTTGATGACGCGGACTTCGCCGCCGCTCTGGCCGCGATACCGACGCCCGACATGCCCCATCTGCCCTCGAAAGGCGTCGTGGCCGGCCGGTTCGGCGGGCCGTTGAAACAACGGCGGCGCGGATCGGCGGAGCCTGCTTTGGCGATTGATACGCAGGAAACGGACACGATGCCGGTTCCGAAAACCTACCTCACGCAAGAGATGCTGAGGAACCTGGATGATGCGATTGCCCAAAGGCGGGCGGATCGTTCGTAAGTCGGCCGATGGGGCGCGGGCGCGCCTCACCGGCCATTCACCCGCGGGGGCAAACCCGCTTGGCAGAACGGAGGCCAGCTTGGCAGAACATTTGAGGCTAATCAATCCCGACGCGCCGCCTCAGGGCGGGCGGTTCGTGATGACAGAAACCGCGCGCGATATGTTGCGCAGCCTGCATCTTGTGGCCGGGGTTGCCGGTGGCGCGATGACCATGATCGCAGGCGCACCCGGCACCGGCAAATCCGAAGTAGTGCGGAAGTTCCTCGCGGAGACGCACCGCGCCTTTTCATTCGAGGCGGTATCAGGGGAAGGCGGCATCTGGAGTTCCGCGCATGGCATCTTCCGCGCCCTGGACCTTGGCCAGCCGAATAGCCGCGACTTGCCCGGCGACCGGCAACGAATCGCAGAAAGACTCGGCTTGGGCGGGATGCTGATCGTTGATGAGGCCCAGTATCTGGTCCAGAAGAACCCGCGCGGAAAGGACAATATCGACGCGCTGGAATGGCTGCGGAAAGTCTCTGAAGAGGGGTGCTGCTCAATCGTCTTCGTGGGTGACCTTGCCCTTCTGGACGCGGTCGAAAAGCTGCCACAGCTCCGTCGCCGAATGCTCCGACCAATCATCGTGCGTCGGGTGACAAAGGCGGACGTAGAGGCGGTGGTGGCAAGAGCGGGCTTCAACGACGCGGTGGTTGTTGATGTGCTCTTTGCCGTCGCTAGGCGGGGTGGCGGTCTGGGCGATGTGGCAACCATCCTTTCACATGCGCGGCTGTTCGCAGGGGGCGGAAAGGTGCAGCCGTTTCACATCATGACAGCGATCGAAGACCTGAAGCTTCAGCCGAAAGGGGGTAAATGATGAGCGATATCTTTGAAATGAAGCTTCGTCTGGACGGCGCTTCGATGACCGAGTTTGGCGTTTTCGTCGCGATTGTCTGCGTCCAGTTCCCGGCACTGGTGATCGCGGAAATGGACCATCTTCTAACCGCGAGCGCAGCCTCCGCATTGGAACTTTCGGCGTTTCGAGCAACGTTGCAGCAGCTCAGGGATCAGGCGGCTGACGCGGCAAAGTTCGGGAACGGCGTGGCCACCATTATCGGCATGTGCGAGCCGCAGCGGATTGACGGAGGGCCAGTCCAATGAGCAAGAAGCCTGTTGAGATCATCCCGGAAACCTTGCACCCGGACCGCTACATAACGGTTTCGCTGCACCTTTCGGAACATGACCGCAAGACCTGCGCCGAAGCCTTGGATGAAGTGGGTTACGGCCTGTCCGACGCGGCCAACCTCTTCGCCTTGGTCAAAGAGCTCAACGACGATGGAGACGGGGCGAGCCCCGGCGTTCGGAGCCTGTTGAACGTCTGCGCTGCTCACTTCAAGTCGATGGTTGAAGGCCCGGTCGATAGCGTCTTTACCATGGCGCAAAAGCTGCACTTCGAACGCCACCAGGCCGAAGCTATCCGGGCCGGAAAGGCGGGCACATGATGCGCGTCGAGCTTACCCCGGAAGAGGCAGGCCGCTTCCTCGAAGCAGCGCAAGACCTGCCCCTTGTGATCGACCAGGCGACACACGCCCTCGCCCTGTTGGGCAACCTCCTGCACGGGCGGGACCATGATGGACACTTCGGCCTCGCCTGCATTGCAGAACTCACGTCCCGCGCCCTGGACGCGGCCCACGCCAATCATAACGAGACCATGGTGGACCTCGCCCGTCACCTGCAACCTTTGTTGCCGAAAGGAGGCAAGCCATGACCCTGACCAGACCCCAGAAGACCATCCTGCACGTCGCCGCATCCAAGTTGAAGTGGGACGATGCGACCTACCGCGCGGTGCTGGTGAAGATCGCGGGCGTCACCACGTCCAACGATCTTGACCAAGCGGGCTTTGAAGCGGTGATGGGCTTTGCCGACTACTGCGGCTTCCGGCCCTTGGGCAAGGGCGCGCCGCGCTACGGCAACCGGCCCGGCATGGCAACCTTTGCCCAACTGGAACTGATCCGCGAGCTGTGGCGCGAGCTGCACGATCAGGCCACATGCGACGATGAGGCGCTCACCGGCTGGCTTCTGAAATACCACAAGGTCAGCTCCATGCGGTTCGTTACCTTGGAGGCCGCGCGCAAGGTGATCACTGCCCTGAAAGCATGGAAGGCCCGGCCAAGGTCGAAGGCCGCGTGACGCGCCCAGACTGGCGAGTTGAGGGCGGTGCCGGAAGGTGCCGCCCTTCGCTTTTCAACCCCGCGCCAAACACCCCCCAAAACGGGCCGTGGAGAGGGCTTGCCTGTTTTCGGCCCCTGACCCTCACGAAACCCACTGACCCCGTTTAATTTCGTCGGGATGGCGTTTAATTTCGCAATCTAATCGGGAGGCGAGGGTCGGCTTGACGCAAAGCCCCCGTCCGGGCATCTTTCCGGGGCTGGCGCGACACGGTGATACTCTCGCGGCCGTAGCACGATCTTCGGATCGGAGCGCCATGCAGGGTTTCCGGGAAGCCGGGGGCGAGGCCCTGCCGCCAGCACGTTTCACCCGCCCGAAATACCCCCGCACACGCTTGCGTCTGTTTCGGCTTTTCCCGGCTTGTTACACCTGTTCCAGCATTGGCGCGGCCTCGCGCCGACCCCGGAACAGGACCGAACCATGATCGTCAACAGCCAAGTTCTCGACCTCGCCTTCAAGGGCTTCAAGACCGTCGTTACCGATGCGATGATTCAGGCAGCGGCCTTTGCCGATCAGATCGCGATGACCGTGCCGTCTGTCAGCCGGGACGAAACCTACGGCTGGTTGGGCAGCTTCCCGGCGATGCGCGAATGGCTCGGCCCGCGCAACGTGAAGAACCTGGTCGCCAACGGATTCACCATCCAGAACCGCAAGTTCGAAAGCACTCTGGAAATCAGCCGCGACGATATCGCGGATGACCGGTTGGGCATCTTCAAGCCGATGTTTGCCGAAATGGGGCAAGCCGCAAAGCGCCACCCCGAAGAGCTGGTCTTCGGCCTTCTGGCATCGGGCTTTGCCACCAACTGCTATGATGGGCAGTTCTTCTTCGACACCGATCACCCGGTGACCGACGCAGACGGCGCGGTGACGCAGGTTTCCAACTTCCAGGGCGGCGCGGGCACCGCCTGGTATCTTCTGGACACCTCGCGCGCGGTGCGCCCGCTGATCTGGCAGGAACGCGAGAAATACGAGTTCCAGCAGCTCACGCAAGAGAACTCCGAATACGTCTTCCTCAATGACCGCTATCTTTACGGCATCCGCGCACGGGTGAACGCAGGCTTCGGCCTCTGGCAGCTGGCCTATGGGTCGAAACAGACCCTGAACTCGGCCAACTATGCCGCCGCACGGGCCGCGATGATGGCCTCCACCGCAGATGGCGGGCGCAAGCTTGGCGTCACTCCGACCGTGCTGGTGGTGCCGCCGTCGCTGGAAGAGGCCGGTCTGAACCTTCTGAACACCGAATATGGTGCGGCGGGTGCTTCCAACCCCTGGAAAGCCACCGCCAAGCTGATCGTCACCCCTTACCTCTGAGGAGCCTGCCATGGTTGCCCTGACCACTGAACGCAACACGCGGACCCGCATCGGTGACTTTCGGGTCGAACCGATGGCCGCCGCCGTGAAGATTTTCGGCGGCTCACTTGTGATGCGAAACGCCGCCGGATACCTGACCAAAGGTGCCACCGCGACCGGTTGTGTCGGTGTCGGCCGGGCCGAAAAGACGGTGGACAACACGGCGGGCGCGGCGGGTGCCGTCTCGGCCGAATACCGCACCGGTTCTTTCCTTTTCGCGAACTCGGCCGCCGGTGACCTGATCGCCATCGCCGATATCGGCAAGGCCTGTTTCATCGTGGATGATCAGACCGTGGCGAAGACCGATGCCACCGCCACCCGGTCGCGCGCCGGGATCGTGGAAGCGGTCGAGGCGACTGGCGTCTGGGTGCGTTGCGACGAAGCACTGGCACGGGCGGCGTGATGACCAACCTCGCCCTCGCCACCTGTGACCTCGCCCTGCCGCCTGGACGTGCCCCGGAATGGGTCCACATCTTTCCGGGCGACGGGCAGGTCAAGGGTCGCGACGGGCGCGCCTGGGAACTGATCGACCCTGCCGCCCTCGTGCTGGCGTTCCAGTCAGGCGGGATCGACCTGCCGATTGACTACGAACACCAGAACGACAAGCCGGAAGCAAAACTCAACGGGCCGGTACCAGCGGCGGGATGGATCAAGGAACTCAAGGCCGATGACGGTGGCGTTTGGGGGCGGGTCGAATGGACAGCCACCGCATCCGAGATGATCGGGCGAAAGGAATACCGCTATCTCTCCCCATCCTTCCTCTTTCACCCCAAGACCCTGCAGATCGTGAAACTGAAGGGTGCTGGCCTTGTCCACAACCCGAACCTGCACCTCACCGCCCTCGCAAGTCAGGAAGCCGAAATGAATCCTACGAAGACCGCTCAGAAGCCCGGTGACGGCGAGACGATGGACCTTGCCGCCTTTGCGGCGATGATTGCTGAGATGCTTGGCCTGCCGCCTGAAACGCCGCCGAAAGAACTCTTCGCCAAGCTCAAGGACAAGGTGGGCACTGATCCGGACCCGGCCAAGTTCGTGCCGGTGGCGACGGTGCAGGCGATGCTGACAGAGCGCAACCTGACCCTCGCCACGGCCTCGGAAGAGCGCGCCGGGCAGAAGGTGGAAGAGGCACTGCGCAGCGGCCATTTGTCCCCGGCCATGAAGGATTGGGCAACGGCCCTCTGCATGGCAAACGAGGCGAGCTTTGACAGCTTCGTCGCCAGTTCCGTCCCGCAGTTCGCCCACATCTTCAAGACCACGCACACGGCAGGCCTCCCACCCGGCACCCGGCGCGGCTCCGAAGGCGGCGAGCTGGCCGACGCAATCTGTTCGCAGCTTGGCCTGAAGCCCGGCTCGCTGACCGAGTAGGGAGCCCACTGGCGCGGTAGGTGATTCCCGCGACAACCCTCCCTTACCCCGCGCCCGTCCGGTTCCTGGTAGACAGGCGGGCGCGGGTCGCTTTCCATGTCCAAGGAAGCCCCCAATTCCATGCAGCTGCCCGCCCGCCCCATGCCACGCCCGACAGCCCAGGTCGCACCGTTCTTTGACGTCCTGGGCGCTGAGCTCACGGTGCAGTTCCTCTTGCAGTTTGGCGGCGCGGAACTCTACCTTTCCGCCGATCCGAAAGGGCGCAGCGCGGTTGAAGCCCTGATCGGCCCGGACCGCCTGAAGGCGCTCGCCACGTCCAAGAGTCGCGCCCTGCAAAAACGCATCCCGCTGGCCAAGCCATGGCTCGCCGCCATGCTGCACTGGCAGGGCCATTCCACCGCCCACATCGCCCGCACCCTTCGCGCGACAGACGTGACGGTGCGGGGATGGTTGAAAGGAAGAGCGGCATGACCACGTTCGAGATTATCCTGGACGATATCACACCCGCCCTGACTCGGTTGTCGGACTCCTTGGGCGACCCGACGCCGCTTATGGCTGACCTCGCACAGTATATGCTTGTTCAAACCAAGCAGAACTTCCGCGAACAGCGCGGCCCAGACCGTTCGGTCTGGGCCGCCAAGTCGCCCGTCACCCTAGCAAACTACAACTGGCAGGGTTTGAGCGGGCTAGAAATTCTTGTGAAGGAAGGCTCGCTTAAGGACTCCCCCGCCGTCGCGTGGGGACCGAACTTTGCGGAGGTGTTTGTAGCGCCCCTGCCCTATGCCGCCATGATGCAATTCGGCGGCACGAAGGGTCAGTTTCCGAACCTCTGGGGTGACATTCCCGCGCGCCCCTACATTGGCTTTGCCCAAGAGCAAGAGGATACGATCTTTGAGATTGTGACCGAGTGGTTAGCGGGAATAGTTGAATGACCGCTCATGCCCAGATCGACCCCGCGACAATCCGCACTGCCATCCACCTGGCGCGCGATTCCGCCCGCCAGATCGGTGACCTGCAAGCCGCCAACGCCCGCACGATCAAGACCCTTGAGGCGGCCCTTAACCAGGCTATTAAAGGCCCGTTGAACGACCCTTCACCACTGCCCGTTGCCCTCACAGAACATCGCCGCGCACACCGCCCTGGCCAGCCATCCCGCATAGCATCCGACCCTGCACTGCAAGCCTTCATCCGGGCCCGGATTGACACGATGACCTTCACCGATATCATCACCGCGGTTGCAGCTGCCTTCCCGAAAGAACGCCGCACAAGCCTGTCAGCCTTTAGCCGATGGTGGGCAACCGAACGCAACGGTCAAAGCGCCAATCGCCAAATATCAGCTATCATCAGCTGATCCCGCACCATCCGCCCTCAGACGGCCTCTTTCGGCCTCAAACCTTCTGAAACGGGGTAGTCAGACTATGTGAACACACACA
>JANOQT010000003.1:0-7278 GCA_031415015.1 Paracoccaceae bacterium | reverse complement strand
GGGGGTGGTTGGGTGGGGGGGGGGTTTTTGTTGGCGCAACTTGCCCCCCAAACCCGGGCGTTTGGCTTAAAACCCGGGGGGGCCGGGGGGGGGGGCCCCCCACCTCTGGAAAGACCTCCATGATCACCCTTTCCCTGATTGGCATCGGCACCGGCAACCCGGATCACCTGACCCGTCAGGCGGTGCGGGCACTGAACGCCGCCGATCTGATCCTGTTGCCCCGCAAGGGCGACGACAAGTCCGACCTCGCCGACCTGCGCCGCCAGATCCTGGCCGAGGTGCTGACCGCGACGGTTCCCGTAGCCGAATATGACGTGCCCAAGCGGGCCGATCAGGCGGATTACCTTAGTGCGGTGAACAACTGGCACGATGCCATCGCGGCAGTTTGGGCCGATGCCATCGCCATGCATCTGCCGCAGGGGGGCAGGGTGGCGCTGATGGTCTGGGGCGACCCGTCGCTGTATGACAGCACCCTGCGCATCGCCGCGCGGCTGCCCGGTGTGACCACCGACGTCATCCCCGGCATCACCAGCCTGCAGGTGCTGACTGCCGCCCACGCCATCCCGCTGAACGCACTGGCGGCACCGGTAACGATCACCACCGGCAGACGCTTGCGCGAAACCGGCTGGCCCGCCGGGGCTGACTGCGTGGCCGTGATGCTGGACGGCGGCGGTGCCTTTACGACCATCAACCCCGAAGGCGTCAGCATCTGGTGGGGCGCCTATGTCGGCATGCCGCAGCAGGTGCTGATCCACGGGCCGCTGGCCGACGTGTCAGCACGGATCGTCGACACCCGTTCCCGGTTGCGGGCGCTGCACGGCTGGATCATGGACATCTACCTGATGCGGCGCGGCGATGAGCGTTGATCTGCTGCGCACTGCTCTGCCACGGTATGGCCTGCCGCCCGACACTCCGCTGACCCTGCTGAACCGGTCCGAGAATGAGACATGGCGCGCAGGCGACGGCCTCATCCTGCGGCTGCACCGCCAAGGCTATCACACAAAGGCCGAGATCGCCTCAGAACTGCACTGGCTGACCGCGTTGCAAGGCTTGCCCGGCTTGCGCGTCGTGCGGCCTGTGGCTGACCGTGACGGCGCGTTGGTGGGCGAGGCGGCGGGGCGTTTCCTTGTCGGCTTTGCGCCCATCGCCGGGGCGGAATTGCAGATCGGCGACGATCTGGACCGCTGGTTTGCGCCCTTGGGCGAGGTCACCGCCTGCCTGCATTCGCACGCGCGCCACTGGACACCGCCCCCCGGCTTTACCCGCAAACGGTGGGACGCGGTGACCATCCTTGGACCCGCCCCGCATTGGGGCCATTGGTGGCAGGCCGAGGGTCTTGCCCCGGAAGGCCGTGCGCTGCTGGCCCGTGCGACCAGCGCCTTGGCGGACCAGCTGGCCAGCTACGGCACCGGCCCGGATGTCTTCGGCCTGATCCACGCCGACTTGCGGCTGGCCAACCTGATGCGGGACGACCAAGGTCTTTGGGCCATCGACTTTGACGACTGCGGCTTTGGCTGGTGGGTCTATGACGTTGCCGCCGCCGTGTCGTTCCACGAGACCGATCCGCGCATCCCTGGCCTGATCGCCCTGTGGTGCGACGGATACGCTCGCGCAGGCACTCTTGCCGCACCAGACCGCGCAATGATCCCCGCGATGATCCTGTTGCGCCGCATCCTGCTTGGCGCATGGCTGGCCACCCGTGCGGATAGTGACACCGCGCAGACGCTGGGCGGGCCGGGGTTTACCGCCGGAACGCTGGCGCTGGCCGAGGCCTACCTGACCGATGGTCTGGCGCGGTTCAAGGTCTGATCCGCACCGCTACATCGGTATTGAGCCAACGCACCCGGCCGTGCTAGGATTTCGCCAGCGCAGCATTCCTGCGCTTTCCATGCCTCTATCCTGTGGCATGGCGGCTAAACCCGGTCATCCCTCATGCGCGCACTTGTCGTGTACTGCCATCCCCGCCCCGACAGCTTCAACGCGGCGGTGCGGGATGTGGTTGTGTCGAAACTTGAGCAGGCCGGGGCCGAGGTGCGGATCAGTGACCTTTACGCCAAGGGGTTCCAGCCGGTGCTGACCGGGCCGGAATGGTCAGAATATCTGGACTGCCCGAAGAACACCGCCAGCGTGGCCACCGAGGTGGAGGACCTGCGCTGGTGCGATACGCTGATCTTTGTTTATCCGACCTGGTGGTATGGCCTGCCCGCGATGCTGAAAGGCTGGCTGGACCGGGTGCTGTTGCCCGATGTCGCCTTCCACATGCCTGACGCGCAGAACCGCACCATCCGCCCCGGTCTGCGCCACATCACCCGGCTGGGGATTTTCACCACCTGCGGGGCCAGTTGGTGGCTGACCGCCCTCATCGGCGCGCCGGGCAAGCGCACGCTGATGCGCGGCGTGGGGTTTTTGTGCAAGCCGGGCAAGCGGGTGGCGTTTGCCGCGCACTATCTGATGGACGGTTCCACCCCGGAAAGCCGGGCCAGCCATCTGGCCCGGGTCGGCGCAAAGATGGACCGGCTGATCGGCAACGCTTCGCCCCGCAAGGCCGATGCACGACAGACGATCCCCGCCGAATAGTCAGTCCTTCAACAGCAGCCACAGCGCCAGACCCGTCATCGCCACCCCCGCCAGCACCAGCACCGGCGGATAGGCCCCGTGCAGGGCGATTTCCCACAAGATCACCCATGCGGGCACCAGATAGGTATAGGCCATGACCTTGGCCGCAGGCAGCCGCAGCGTCGCGTATTGCAACAGCACAAACGTCATCGCCGAAGCAGCCACCGCCACATAGGCCAGCGTGATCCACACGATCCCCGGCAACGTCGCCCAGTCCGTCGCCAAAATCGCAGGCCAGGCCCAGACGGTCAGCAGTGCAGTGCCCGCGACCATCATTCCGAAGGTGAACACGATGGCCGGTTCACCCCGGTTCAGCTTGCGCACCAGTGGCGCGTAGGCGGCATGGGCGACACAGCCCCAGAAATAGGTCACTTCGCCCGCGCCCACCTGCAGGCCCAGCATGGAGTCAAGGTCAGCGCGAAAGATTACCCACAGCGCCCCCAGCGCCCCGATACCCAGCGCCAGCGCCATCCGCCCGGTCAGCCGTTGGCGCAGCATTACCCAGCCAAAGCCCGCCGCCATCACCGGCGTCAACGTGAACACCGCCGCCGTGGACACCGGAGCCGCCGTCCGCAACCCTTCGAACATCAGCACGAAATAGGCCGCCAGCAGTGCCCCCAGCAGCAGATACCGCCACGGTGCCACAAAGGCCCGGCGTGGCAGACCGGTGGTTGCCAGCGCCGCCACGCCGACCAACACCGCCGCGATCAGGAACCGAACCGCCGACAGGGCCGCGGGATCGACAAAGGGCGCCGCAAGTGCCCCCAGTGAAAACGACCCCGCCACCAGCGCCGAAAACGCCAGCATTGCCAGATGACCGCGCTGCTGTTCGGTCAGTCCAGAGGGCAGACGAGAGGTCAGGTGCACAGCTTCCAGTCTTTCGCGGCCTCTTTCAGATGCCCGAGGAAGGCCTGCACCTTGCGCGTCCGGTGTAGATCGACATGCGTGACGATCCGCAAGGGTGCCTCCCACTCCGGGCGCGACGGCAACACCTCGATCAGTTCAGGGTCCTCTGCTGCGCGGAAGGCCATCACAAAACCGATGCCCGCGCCCATCCGGACCGCCGCCTCCAGCGCCGCAGGTTCGGTCGCTGCGTAGGTGATCTGCTCGGGCTGCACCGTGGCGCGCAGCCAGCGATAGAACGGCGCGCGCGTTGTTTCGGTGTCGGTACAGACAAACCTGTGGCCCGCAAAATCCGCCTCGCCCGTTGGCAGCCCATGCGCGCCCACATAGGATTTCGACGCGTACAGCCCGGTCCGCACACGCACGAGTGGCTGCACCACATTGTCCGGCTCTTCCGGCCCGGCCCCGGCGCGGATCGCCACATGCGCTTCGCCGTAATCCAGCCGGAACACCCGCATGTCGGTCAGAAACCGCACCTGTACACTGGGGTATCTTTGTTGAAACGACACCATCACCGGCGTCAGCAAATCCGACACCCCGGCGATCGAAGTGACGACAAGTTCGCCCGCCACAGACTCTCCCTGGCCCTTGATGCGCGAGGACAGGTGCGCAAACTGCTCTTCCGTGGTCTGCGCCACGGCCAGCAGGTCGCGCCCCGCCTCGGTGGGTGTATAGCCGCGCGCATGACGCTGGAATAGTTTCGATGCCAGCCGTTTTTCCAGCGCGTCGATGTGGCGGATCACCGTGGCATGGTGCACCCCCAGCACCTCTGCCGCACCCGACACGGTGCCCATCCGGGCCACCTGATACGCCGTTCTAATTTCGTCCCAGTTTTCCATCAACACCCCTCGCTGCCGCAAGACTGTGCGCTGACGCACAGTGCCAAGGTTATCGGCAGTTGCGGTGGGTGATGCAAGCGATGAACTATGGCTTGACGCCCCGGCAAGCCTGCTTCTCTAGTGGCGCAGCGATAAATCACGGAGAGTGCGCGCGTGTTCGATCAAAGGCCGATCATTGGGCTTATTCGCTTTTCCTTCTATGGGATTACCGACACGCGGCTGAAGCCGGATGAAGCCGACGCCGCACTGGCGCGGCTTTACGATGAAACCCGGATGGCCCGGCGGTTTCATCTGTTCGAAAATCTTACCCTGCCCAGTCTGCTGGCCCAGACCGACAAGGATTTCCGCATTGTCATTATGTCCTCCGATGTCATGCCCGAACCCTACAAGGACCGGCTGCGCGCGATCACGGCAGGGTTGCCGGATGTGGTGCTGGATTTCTCGGCCGCGCGGATCGGCAGACGGGCTTTTCGTGGGCACATGATCGGGTCGTTGGGCGTTCGTGCCACTGGGACAGCCATCCATTTCCGGCTGGACGATGACGATGCGCTGGCCCGGACTTATATCGCCCGGCTGCGCAAGCTGTCGCATGCCTTGCCGCCCACGACGCACATCACCTTTCCGACGGGGATCATGCTGTTCCCGGCTGATCTGGCGAAACCCGACGGCGTGGCGATTGAACACCGGCATTTCCTGACCGGGCTTGGCCTTGCCATCGTGGCAGGTGCTGCGTTCATCAAGAACCCGTTCGAGATGATGCACAGCAATGTCTGGACACGCTGGCCCGTCGTCTCGGACCCCAGCCTGTGTGCCTATATCCGCACCCAGCATTTCGAGAATGACACCGTGGCGCGGCAGGACAAGATCCTCACCGCATTGCGCCGCGAACGGACAAGCCGTCGTGCCGGGCGTCACGTCACCGTCATCGATGCAGCGCTGGCCGAGAATTTCCCCTTCATCGACCAGACCCGCCTGAACAACCTGCTGGCGGAAAACCACGCCATCACGTCAATGGCGGACCTTCCGCCTGTCCCGGGCTGACCGGAGCAGCGCTGCGGGTACCCCTGACCCTTGACACCTCGCGCTGCCCGGCGTATCCGCCGCACCAATTCCCCGGAGGCTTGACGCTTCCGGTCCCATGGCTTTTGCCGGGATCGCCACCTGTCAGCGCGCTGCGCCCACAGGTGTTGTCCGGCATTTGTGTTGGGATTTCCACCACCGGACCCCATATCCGGCGCACCGCAACCGTAGGAGAGAGCCATGTTCGAAAGCCTGTCAGAACGCCTTGGAAGCGTCTTCGACCGCCTGACGAAGCAAGGCGCCCTGTCCGAAGCCGACGTGATCACCGCCCTGCGCGAGGTGCGCACCGCCCTCCTCGACGCCGACGTGTCGCTGGCCGTGGCACGCGAGTTTATCAAGCGGGTGCAGGACAAGGCCACCGGCGCTGCGGTGACCAAGTCGATCACCCCCGGTCAGATGGTCGTCAAGATCGTCCATGACGAGCTGATCCATGTGCTGGCCGGTGACGGCCCTGCGGACGCGCTGAAAATCGACAACCCGCCTGCGACGATCCTGATGGTCGGTCTGCAAGGCTCGGGCAAGACCACCACGACGGCCAAACTGGCCAAGCGGCTGAAGGAAAAGAACGGCAAGAAGGTGCTGCTGGCGTCGCTGGATACCAACCGCCCCGCCGCGATGGAACAGCTGGCGATCCTTGCCGCGCAGGTCGGCGTCGACAGCCTGCCCATCGTCAAGGGCGAGACGGCGGTTCAAATCGCCAAGCGGGCGAAAACGCAGGCCAACATGGGCGGCTATGACGTCCTGTTTCTGGATACTGCCGGTCGTCTGCACATCGACGAAGTCTTGATGGACGAGGTGCAGGCCGTCCGCAACATCGCTCAGCCGCGCGAAACGCTGCTGGTCGTCGATGGCCTGACCGGGCAGGACGCGGTCAATGTCGCCACCGAATTCGACGGCAAGGTCGGCATCACCGGCGTCGTCCTGACCCGGATGGACGGCGACGGTCGCGGTGGTGCGGCACTTTCCATGCGCGCTGTCACCGGCAAACCCATCCGCTTCGTCGGCATGGGCGAAAAGATGGACGCGATCGAGACGTTCGAGGCCGAACGTGTCGCAGGCCGCATCCTCGGCATGGGTGATATCGTCGCCCTTGTCGAACGCGCGCAGGAGACGTTCGAGGCGGAGCAGGCCGAACGAATGGCCAAGCGGTTCGCCAAGGGTCTGTTCAACATGAACGATCTGCGGATGCAGCTGGAACAGATGATCAAGATGGGCGGCATGCAGGGCCTGATGGGCATGATGCCTGGCATGGGCAAGATGCAGGCCGCCGCCGCCGAGGCGGGCCTGAACGACAAGATGCTGAAGCGGCAGATCGCGCTGATCCAGTCGATGACCAAGAAGGAACGCGCCAACCCCGACCTGCTGGCCGCAAGCCGCAAGAAACGCGTCGCGGCGGGGGCTGGCATGGATGTCTCCGACCTCAACCGGCTGCTGAAACAGCACAAGCAGATGGCCGAGATGATGAAGAAGATGGGTAAGGGCGGCATGCTCAAGAACGCGATGAAATCTTTCATGGGCAAGGGCGGCATGCCCGACCCGTCGAAGATGACGCCGGAACAGCTGGAAGAGGCTGCCAAGGGCATGAAGCAGGGCATGGGCGGCAGCTTTGGCGGGCTTGGCAACATGGGTCTGCCGCGTGGCATGTCGCTGCCGTCGGGCCTGTCCGGGCTGACGCGCAAGAAATGATGCGCCCCGCGCACCAGATCGCCGACGCGCTGCCGGTCCTGCGGACCGAGCGTCTGGTGCTGCGCGTGCCCCGGATCGAGGATTTCGAGCATCACGCCGCCTTTCACGCCAGCCACCGCGCGTCGTGGGAAGGCGGCATCAAGTCCCGCAAGGC
>JANOQT010000002.1:0-12211 GCA_031415015.1 Paracoccaceae bacterium | reverse complement strand
TATGCGGTGCCGATCGGGCTGGGCCTGTGGATCATCGGGGTGCCGAACCCGGTGCTTTGGGCGCTGATGACGCTGATCCTGCGCTTTGTGCCCTATGTGGGGTCGGTGATCGCAGCGGCAATCCCGCTGTTTCTGGCCTTTGCCGTGTCGCCGGACTGGTCGATGGTGCTGTGGACGGCGGCGCTGTTTGCGACGGTGGAACTGGTCACGTCGAACGTCGTGGAGCCGTGGCTATACGGGTCGCGCACCGGGCTGTCGCCACTGGCGGTGATCGTGGCGGCGATTGTCTGGACCTGGATCTGGGGGCCGATGGGCCTGATCCTGTCAACGCCGCTGACGGTCTGCCTGGTGGTGCTGGGCCGCTATCTGCCGCAGTTCGAGGTGTTCGACATCCTGTTTGGCGACGAACCGGTTCTGGCCCCGCATGCCCGGCTGTACCAGCGGCTGTTGACGGGCGAAGTGGTGGAATCGTCGTCGCGCGCCGAAGAGGCGTTGGAAAATTCCTATCTGGCCGATTTCTATCAGGATGTCGGACTGCCAGCGCTGTTGTTGGCGCAAAGCGATTACGACCGGGGGGTGCTGACACAAGAGCAGGAAGAGCGGATCGCCACCTCTGCAGCGCTTATGGTCGAGGCGCTGGAACCGGTGGTGACCGAGGAGTTGGCAGAGGTCTCAGAGATAGAGGCACTCGCGGGAGGTGACGCGCGGGTGCTGGTGTCCGGTGGACGCAGCCGGCTTGATGACATTGCGGCCCGGATGCTGGGGCAGGCGCTGTCCGCGGAGGGGGCAGAGGTCACAGCGGTGGCGCGGGGCGATCTGATGGCGAAGGCAGTAATCGGAACCGAGGGCGCGCCGCAAACCTGCCTCGTGCTGAACTTTCTCGACCCGAACCCGGCGCGCGCGTCATTGCTGATCGTGCGGCGGATCAAACGGGCCTTGCCGCATCTGCGGGTCGGTGTGGTGATCTGGCAGATGCCGGACGCGCTGGCCGATGCGCAGGGCCTGCCACGGGCGTTGGTCCCTAACCCGTCTTCGGCACTGCAAGAGGCAGAGAAGATCGGGGCCGATTTCGTGGTGACCACGATGGAGGCCGCGATGGAAAAGGCGGTTGCAGACGAAAGCCCAAAACCGCTGAGCGCCCAGCAAAAGCGGCCGCCGCGCCGGACGGCAAGACCGCAGGTTGCGGCACCGGCGGCCTGACGCCGACGAGCGTGCCAAAGGCCCGGCTGGCGCGCGGCGCAAGGTCAGGTTCAGGAAGGGGGAGTGGGAACCTGTCGCCGGTTCGGGCGTTTCATCCGCTGACACCTGTCTCAGACACGACCGGCAAGAAAGGACAAACCTTGCAGACGATTGTTCCCCCCATGTCCCTGGCGGACCCGCGCGATGACCAGACCGAAGATCGTCACGCAGTGGCACTGATCGCGCTTCATGACCGCACGGTGGACTCCGTGAAAGGCCATGTGAAAATGGTCGAAAAGGCGGAGCCTGCGTTCCGCGACATCGCTGAACAGTTCCGGGCGCTGCATGCCCGGCATGCGGGCGATCTGGCACGGCTGCTGGCCGATCTTGGCGTTGAGGCGGAAAGCGACGGCACCATCATGGGCACGGTCAATCAGGCTGTGGTGACGTTCCGCGCCTTTTTCGATGACATCGACGAAGACGTCATGGATCAGGTGCGCAGCGGCGAGGACTGGGTGCTGAAGGCCTTTGACGCGGCCATTGAAGAACAGCAGAGCGCCGAACGACTGGGTGCTGATCAGGTCGGCATCCGCCCTGTGGCCAAGCTGCGCGAGATGCGGGCGGAACTGGTCACCCTTCTGGACGAAACCCGGGATCTGGGCTGATCCGGCCCCGAGACCTTTCCGACACCGACACCTTTCTGACCCTGACCCTTTTCCAAACCAGACAATGGAGACTGACATGAACACCACCGATCTGAAGGACAAGCTTGCCGCCACCGCCGACAAGGCCAAGGAAACCGCCGCTGCGGCGATGGATGTGGCGGGCGAGGCGGGACGCACCGCCACCGCCGAAATCAAGGCGCATGCGGCTGATACGATGGAGACCGTGCGCGAGGCTGTGGGCGAGCGGGCCGATGCGGCCCGCGATACACTGGTCAGTGCCGGAGAGCGGCTGGTCGAAACGCTGCACACCCAGGCATCGGCGGCCGATGCAATGTCGTCGCGGGTGCTGACCGGGATTGCCGGTGGCGTAACCTCGGTGACTGACACTTTGCGGGGCCGCACGCTGGGCGACCTGCTGGCGGATGCGCAAGGCTACGCCCGCCGTCACCCCGGCACTTTCGCCGTTGGGGCCGCTGTTGCAGGCTTCGCGCTGGCGCGGTTCCTGCGGTCGTCCGGCGCGCGGATGACAGCCGAAGCGCGTGCGGCCGAGGCGACCGACCGGCTTTACCGTGATGCGGCACGCCGGACCGTGGACACTCTGGGTCAGACCGCTGACGGAGGGTCGCGCGGATGACCGACCCTGACCACGGTCGTGCCGCAGATCAGGGCCCCGGCCAGAGCCCTGGCGCGATGATGGCCGATGTGCTGGCCGGGGTGACCCGGCTGGTGCAGGGCGAGCTGGCGCTGGCCCGGGCCGAGGCTGCCGAACGGCTGAACGCGGTGCGGCAGTCGGTTATTCAAGTGGTGATCGCGGTGGTGCTTGGCATCACCGCGATCAACGTTCTGGCGGGGGCTGCAGTTGCCGCTGCGGTGGCACTCGGGCTGACGCCGATCTGGGCCGCAGTGGCGGTAGGCGGCGTCCTGCTGCTGCTGGCGCTTGGCTTTGCGCAGCACGCGGCCGGTTTGCTGCGTGCGGCAGCGGCATTGCCCAAGCGAAGTGCCGCGTCCGTCAAGCGCGATGTGGAAACCCTTCAGACGATGGTGAGATCCGATGCAACAGCATGACATGAACGACCTGAACGCCGACGAGATCGCGACCAATCTGGAACGCGAACGGGCCGATCTGGCGATGACCATAGACGGCTTGCGGGATCGTTTGTCGGTCGACACTTTGGTGGGCGATGCGCTGGGGTATGCCAAGGCGAACATGGCCCCGTATGCCCGCGCGCTGGATGGTGCGGTCAGGGCCAATCCCCTGGCTGCGGTGATGGTGGGGGTGGGGCTGGCCTGGCTGGTCTTTGGCCGCAAGGGCGGTGCATCGCAGCCCGACACATCGCTGGCCGGTACCAAGTTCGAGGCCATGTCGCGCTGGGAAGACGAAGGCGGGCCAGTTGCACCCTTGCCCGAGGCCGACACGGCCTGGATTACCGCAGCCGATGCGTTGCGCGACCGCGCGTCCACTGCGTTGTCGCGGATTGAGGCTGCGGCCCGTGCCCGACTGCGCCCGGCGGCAGAGCTGGCGCGGGACCGGGCAGAGGTTCTGGCGGATCTGGCCAAGGCCACCCGTGCGGCGATGCTGCAAGGGCTGAACGGTCTGAACGCCGAGGCGCAGGCGCGTATCCTTGCGGTGCGCGAACAGGCCTACGTGGCCCGTACGGCGGCAGTGCGGCAGGGGACGAAGCTGATAGAAGAGCGGCCAGTGGTGGCCGGGGCGATCGGGATGGCCATTGGCGCGGCGGTTGCGGCAGCTTTGCCCAGAACCGAAACTGAAGACCGCATCTTCGGCGAGGAACGTGACCGTCTGCTGGCCGGGGCGCAAGCCGCGCTGCGGCACGAGAAAGCACGCGCCGGTCACACGGCATCGCGGCTGGCGGAAAATGTCGCATCAAACGTAAAGACCAGCGCGCGGCAACTGGTGACCGACGCAATCTGATTGGTTCCCCGATTGTCCGAACTGAAAAAGGCCCGCAAATGCGGGCCTTTTTGCTGTCTTATGATGTCCGTTTACATGGTGGCGGGCGGCAGGGTTTCCAGTTCGTCCTGCGTCATCTGCACATAGGCACGCAGTGCTTCGCCGTCGGTCGCCTGCATGATCTGCAGCGAGGTCACGTCGATGGCCACTGGCTTTTCACCCATCCCGAGGAAACCGCCGACATCGACGATCACCTGTGCCGGGGCGCCATTGCCGTCCAGAACGATCTCGGAGATTTCGCCGACATCCTCGTCATTCGGACCGAAGACGCGAACGCCCATCAGTTGGTCGGACGTCAGACCGGCTGCATCAATGACGGCATAGCCCTCAACCATCTTCGTGCCAGCAGGGGCCGGTTCGGTGGTGGCGGGTTCAGTCGCGGCAACCTGGGCATCAGCGCCAGCGGTTGCGTCCGCTGCCGGGGCGGTCGTGTCTGCGGTCGCAGCGTCGGTGGCATCTGCAGCAGGCATTGCCCCGGTGCGCATGTAGTCCGGCGCGCCTTCCAGCAGGGTACGGTCGGCGTTGATCACCAGAAAGTAGTCGTTCAGGTCTTCGGCTGTCGCGCTGTCGGACACGAACCGGACGTTTTCCATGCCCAAGGCAACCTGACGCTCGCCCATGCCAAGAAAGCCGCCGATGTCCACAAGCACGGCATCAACTTTGCCGTCCCGGGTCAGGATGACGTCGTTGATCTCGCCGATGTCATTCCAGCCGTCCTGAACACCGGCATATTCGTAGGCATCCACCGCCGCTTCGACCGCATAAACGCGCTTGCCGATGAAGTCGGAGGCGGCAATTGCGACCGGGTCCATTTCGGTCCGGAACAGATCCTGCGCCGAGGCGGCAGACCCGAAGACAAGGGCCATCGCGGTGCCAAGCATAAGATTTTTCATAATTTTCTCCATGGTTTCTAACAAGGCGCCCGATCAGGGCGCTTGCAGTACGAACGTCCAAAACCCGGATGCGGTTCCAAAAAACCTGTTCCAAAGATCCACAATGCGCGGGAATTGGCAGGATCGTGCCGGGGCACGGCGCGGACCGAAAATTGCAGGATTTTTAGTGAAATGTGGAACCGGGATGCCTGTGGGGAGTTTTCTTCATGACCACGCAACGGGATGTCCCTCCCTGTTGATGGTCGGCGGATATTTCCCTGTCCGCTCAAGGCCCTTGCCGCCGATGGAGTCTGCAATCCCTTGCAGATTTCATCGGCGGCATTTTTCTTACATCAGGGGGCGCTTTTCCAAAGCTTCGGGCGCCGATCCCGCATAGTCCGCAAGTTTCGTCCGGTCCTGGATGTCGAGGCTGCCATCGCTCCACCGGGCCAGACCGGATTTGCGCAGTTGCATCAGCGTCTTGTTGGTGTGGACCAGCGACAGGCCCAGGGCGTCTGCCAGATCCTGCTGGCGGAAGGCAAGCGGCACAACGCCAGCCTTTTCCAGACCCACGACACGCAGGCGGTGGTGGATACGCAGCAACGCCCATGCGACGCGCTGACCGGCGGTGCGCTGGCCCAGGGCGGCCAGCGTCTCGCCCAGAAAATGCTCTTCCACCGCCGCGATCCACGTCAGGTCATAGGCCCGCGACGGATGCGCCTTGAACATGTTCCACAGGTCGGACCGGTTGAACACACACAGCACCATGGGGGTGCTGGTTTCGACAGAATGCTTCATCTCGCCCATGATGCCGGCCTGCAAGCCAATGAAATCGCCGGGAAAGAGAAAGTTGATCACCTGTCGGCTGCCGTCTTCCAGCGTTTTGTAGCGGGTGCCCATGCCGGATAGAACGGTAAAGACCTGCGGGCTGTTGGAGCCTTCCATCAACACCGTCGTGCCCACGTCTACGGCCAGTTCCCCGGCTTTGAAACGGATCATGAAGGCCAGCTCCTCTTCGGTGAACGGCAGGAAATACTCGCAGCGGCGCAGGGGGCATTTTTCGCAAGGAGTGACCATTTTTCCGGTGTTCCTATGTCACAGTTTAATGCGCGGATGCGCGAGAAGGTCCATATTGGCGGCCAGTAGTGGAAGGATATCTCATGCAGAACGTCGAAATCCGGGAGCCTCTGCCGATTTTTGTGGTGGTCATGCGGCAAGTTCTGATCGCGCGGGATATCGAGATGATGATTCGTGACCTCAGGCCTGACGCACGCGTCATTCTGGCCTTCAGTTTGCCCGATGCGGCAGCGGCACTGCCGGTGGGCCGCATTGACACGCTGTTCGTGCAGATGGATGCGGCCACCGTTGCCGCGTCAGATCTGGGCAAACGGGTGGAAGCCGACGGCGGCAAGATGGTGCTGGTGGGCTTGGATGCCGATATCGCGGTACCGCACGGCTGGTCGGCGCTGCCGTTTCCGTTTGCCAACGACCATCTGACATCCCTTCTGGCCTGCGCTGCCTGACTTACCATGAAGCCCCCGGCGTTGCAGCCGGGGGCAAAGGCCTGCACTGATGGCCAGCTTACTTCAGCCGGTCAACAACGCCCTGCGCAAAGGCTGCAATCATCGCGTCATAGTAGACGCGGCTGTCGGCGGGCAGGGTGACGACATCGACGCCCGCAGGGATCAACGGCAGTGCGGTGTTCACGTCAACGGTCAACTGATAGCTGTCAAACCGGGTGTTGTCGGACTCGTGGCTCATCACCACATCGCCGACAAGGCGGGTATCGGCGAGGCCAAGCTTTTCCTCAAAACCGTTCGACAGCGACACTTCTTCAAGGTCGATCTTGACGACGACACCGTCATTCGAAATCTGGTCGGTGATCTTGGCGACGATGGCATTTTCCAGATCATCGGCGATGCTGGTCCAATACTCGGCCGCCTTGGGATTGCCCACCGCGTCCAGTTCGACCTCGACGTCAATGCTTTTCACCGTGGGCGAGGTGGCTGCCAGAACGGCGGTCGTGAGGGTCAAAGCGGCAAGGCCGCTGATGGCGAAAGTGCGAAACATGTACGTCTCCTGATGTATCTGGATGCGGCGGATGATCGCTGCATCGACAGAAACGAAACGCGCAAGCGGCGCTGTGGTTCCCGGAATCGGTCTGTACGGCAGAAAAAAGAAAACCCGGGGGAACGCCCCCCGGGTGATCCGGATTGCCGGACAGGTCTTTGAAAAGTCAGGCGTGCAGTGTTTCGGTGCTGGCAAAGAACATCGCTTGCGACACGGCGGAACGCACCTGTTCTTCGGCATAGGGTTTGGTGATCAGGAAGGCCGGCTCGGGGCGACTTCCAGTCAAAAGCCGTTCGGGGAAAGCCGTGATGAAGATCACCGGCACCTGTCCGATCATCTTCAGGATGTCATTGACCGCGTCGATGCCCGATGACCGGTCGGCCAGCTGAATGTCGGCCAGGATCAGATCGGGCCGTTCGCGCGCGGCCAGTTCGACCGCGTCGCTGCGGGTGGCGGCGATGCCGGTCACATCATGGCCCATTTCCCGCACGATGGCCGCGATATCCATCGAGATGATCGCCTCATCCTCGATGATCATGACGCGACCGCTGACCGAGACCTGCATTTCGCGCACAGCTGCGTCAATCAGTTGCGCCACGTGGTCCTGCTCGGTCTGCATGATCCTGGCGATTTCCGTTTGGGTGAAGCCTTCGATGGCGTGCAGCAGCAGCGCCTCGCGGCTATTGGGGGTCAGGTTCGCCATATGCGCCTGCGCCACGGCGGAAAACCGGGTGTCAGGCTCGCCGACGGGTGCGCCCGCGCTGGACCAGACCAGATGGAACGCGTGGAACAGACCCACCTTCGGATCGGTATCGCCGGACAGGACAGTTCCATCCTCCAGCAACGCCTCAAGTGTTGCGGCGGCGAAAGTGTCGCCCGTCCCCTGACTGCCGGTCAGTGCGCGCGCATAGCGACGCAGATAGGGCAAGTTGCCGCTGATAGAGGCGACAGAGTCCGGCAGAAGGTTTGCTTGCATCGACTTTTTCTCCCTCGAAGGCGATTTTTCGGGAACCAAACGCTTTGGTTCCGCGTTTGGTTCCGTGTTAAGCGAGGTGGGCACAAAAAAAGATGTATTCGGACATGTCAGAGAACAACCCCAAATCGAAATTCCGCGACCAGATCGACGAGAATCTGAAGCGCATCTACGACGAGACGCTGAAAGAAGAGATTCCAGACAAGCTGACCCTATTGCTGGAGCAGTTGCGGAAGAAATCGGTTGGCCATTCTGAGACCGGCCCTTCCGATCAGGAGCAGACCTGATGAACGCCCCCGCATCCAATGATCCGCGCGAACAGCTTGTCGGCCACCTGCCATCCCTGCGCGCCTTTGCGATGAGTCTGGCGCGGAACCGGTCTGCGGCGGATGACCTGGTGCAGGACACCATCGTCAAAGCCTGGACGAATATCGACAAATTCGCCGTTGGCACCAATCTGCAGGCTTGGCTGTTTACCATTCTGCGCAACACCTACTATTCTTCCTTGCGCAAGGTTCGCCGTGAAGTGGCCGACCCCGAAGGCATCCACGCACAGGGGCTGTTTGTAAAGCCGGACCACGACGGTCGGCTGGCCTACGGCGATTTCCAGCGCGCTTTCGACAAGCTGTCGCCCGAACACCGCGAGGTTCTGACGCTTGTGGGGGCGTCGGGCTTTTCGTGCGAAGAGGCGGCCGGAATGATGGGCGTTGCCATTGGCACCGTCAAAAGCCGCGCCAGCCGCGCCCGCAAACGTCTGTCTGATCTGATGGGACTGGCCGAAGGCGAAGGCGCATTTTCGGGCGTTGATCAGGCAAGCATGGCGGTGATGGGCCGGTCAGGGATGCAGGCTGCATGACGACGACGGACAAGCGGCCCTATGCGTCGCGGTTTGCAATCCGGTTTGCGGTCATTCTGGCCCTGGCGATGCTGCCCGCCGGGTTCATCGCGTTTGTCCAGACCAAGGCGCTTGAGGACGAAATTCAGGCCCGCAGCGAAGTGGCCCTGATGGGGGCGACCTTGCAGGCGGCAGCGGCTGAAACCAGCCTGATCGGCCGGGTGCGCGGGATGGTCGGCAGTCTGGCCGTTGCGATGCCTGACGTGCTGGACGACCCGGCAGCCTGCAATGACCTGATGCACCGCGTCGCGGCGGTGGAACCCACGGCGTCGCTGGTCGCCTATGTGCCGCTGAGCGGCAAGATGACCTGTTCCTCGTCAGGCCGGATCTATGATTTCTCGCAGAACCCGCTTTTTGAGCGCGTCTCGAATGCGGAAAAGCCCTATTTTGTCGTCAACCCGAACGGCCCGATTTCGGGTACATCGGTTCTGGGCATCTCGCATCCGGTCTATGACGGGGCGGGGGTGTATGTCGGGTATGCGGTGATGTCCTTGCCGCACAAGGCAATGAAGGAACTGCGGCTTTCGTCGCTGATCGAGCGCAATGATCTGGATGCGCCAGTGGTGTTCTGGACGTTTGACCGAACGGGAACGCTGCTGACCTCCAACATTGATCTTGCTGGGGCGGCCGGGCAACTGCCGGCGGGCCGGCCCGTTGAGGACTTTGTCGGGTCGGAGGGAGAGATCTTTCAGGCCCAGTCGCAGAATGGTCGGACGATGACGTATGCGGTTGTACCCATCGTTTCGGGCGATCTGTATCTGATGAGCAGCTTCCTGCCGCAGGAAGAGATGTTTGCAAATGATTATGGATTGTCCGTCTACCTGCCGACCGTGCTGATGTGGCTGGTCGGGCTGATCGTTTCGATCTTTGCCGCCGAAATGCTGGTGACGCGCCATGTCCGCACCCTGAACCGGGCCATCGTAAGTTTCGCGCGCGGGGACCGCCGCCTACAGGCCATCGACCTGAAGAACGCACCCGCCGAACTTGACGAGCTTGCGGCCGCCTATCTGGCGATGACCGAAAGCATCACCCGAAGCGAGGCGGAACTGGAAGATTCGGTGCACCAGAAAGAGGTGCTTCTGCGCGAGGTGCACCATCGGGTGAAGAACAACCTCCAGCTCATTTCCTCGATCATGAACATCCAGATCCGCAGTGCCCGCAGCGGCGAAGCCAAAGACCTGCTGAAGAACCTGCAGGAGCGGATCATGAGTCTGGCCACCGTCCACCGCGGGCTTTACCAGACCAGCGGTCTGGCCGACGTGCGTGCGCGCGAGTTGATCCCCGATATCGTCCGGCAGATCATGTCGATTTCCTCGGGCCCGGAAAAACCCTTTATCACACAAAACGAGATCGACGATCTGCGGCTGGTGCCGGATCAGGCGGTGCCCCTGTCGCTGCTGCTGGCCGAGGCGCTGACCAACGCGATCAAGCACGCCGGGGCCACGCGCGACCATCCCGGAAAGCTGACCGTGCGCCTGAAACGTTCAGGTGGCAGTGACGCCGTGCTTGAGGTGACCAACAGCAAACGCGACCGTGATCCGGGCGCGCCCGGAACCGGCGCGACCGAAACCGGGATCGGCTCGCAACTGATTACCGCTTTTGTGCAGCAACTTGGCGGCAGGCAGGAATCAGGCGAGATGGACGGAGGGTACTACCTGCGGGTGATCTTCAATGTCTCCCCGCTCGCCTTGGCCGAGAACCGGCAAGCCCCCGCATCTTCTGACGAAATCGGATGGAACGCATCTGCCCCCTGAACGTTGACTTGAACCTTACCACCGCGTCAAGGACCGCCAATGCCCAGTTCAACCCGGTCAGTAAAGATATTGCTGACCGCATCCGAAGCCTACCCGGCACTGGAACGCGCCTTTCTGGGTGCCACCTCGGAAATCTGGGCCAGCTTTCTGGTGTTCGATCTGACGACGCGGCTGCGCTCGCCCGAGGCGCTGGAAATCGGCAAGACCTGGTTCGATCTGGTTGTGCATACGCTGAACCGGGGGGTGTCGCTGCACATCTGCATCAGCGATGTGGACCCGATCGCCCGCGCCGCGATGCACCGGGCGGCGACGCGGCACCTGCGGCTGTTCAGCGCGGCCGCAGCTGTGGCCAATCCCGGTGCCCGGCTGGAAGTGCTGCGCCCGCGCCATCCGGCCCAGACCGGCGCATTGGTGCGGCTGGTGATCTGGCCCTACATCATGAAAAAGCTTTTCGGCACTGCGGGCTGGCTGAATGGACTGAGCACCGAACACCGCGCGGCGGCCCTGCGCGATATGGACGGCGTGGTATCCAACCTGCGGCTGCGCCCGGATGGGACTGTCGCGGTCCGGCTGTGGTCGTTGCCCCGGCTGTTCCCGGTCGTGCATCATCAGAAGCTGGCGGTCATCGACCGCAAGATCCTGTATATCGGCGGCCTCGATCTGGACGAACGCCGCTATGACACCCCAACCCACCGGCGGGCCGGGGACCAGACCTGGCACGACGTGCAACTGATGATCGAAGGCCCGGTGGTCGCAGAGGCGCAGCAGCATCTGGAAAGCTTTCGCGACGTGATCAACGGGCATGTGCCGCCACCCAAAACGCGGCGGCTGTTGCGCACCTTGTCACGGCCGCAGCGGCACAGCCTTTGGCATTTCGGGCCGGAACCGCTGCTAAGCGAACTGCGTACCGCGCATCTTGTCCTCGCGCGGCGGGCCCGTGACCTTATCTACATGGAAAGCCAGTATTTCCGCGATGTCGGTCTGGCCAAGGCGCTGGCCGATGCGGCGCGTCAAACGCCGGGTCTGCAAATGATCCTGATCCTGCCTGCGGCCCCCGACGAGGTCGCGTTTGAGCGTCGGCGCGGGCTGGACTCCCGCTTTGGCGAGGCGATGCAGGCCCGCGCGCTGCGCATCTTGCGCAAGGGGTTCGGGGCGCGACTGTTTGTCGGTTCCCCCGCACAGCCGCGCGCGGCCCTGCCCGACGGCAAGGGCACTCCGGCCGAACGGCGTGACCGGCTGCACGGTGCGCCGCTGGTCTATGTGCATGCCAAGGTGTCGGTGTTTGACGACACGGCGGCCATCGTGTCTTCGGCCAACCTGAACGGTCGCAGCCTGCACTGGGATACCGAGGCAGGCGTCTATCTGACCGCCGAGAATGATGTGGTTGAGCTGCGCCACCGGGTTATGGCGCATTGGCTGCCTGCGGACCCCGCGCCCGACGCGTTTGAACCCACAACCGCCGTGCAGGCCTGGGCACGCATCGCGTGGACCAATGCGGCAAAGCCACCTGCTGACCGGCAGGGCTATCTGTTGCCGCATGACTTTGCCGCCGCCGCCGCGTTTGGCCGGAAATTACCGATCCTTCCGGCCGAATTCGTCTGACCTTTCAGAGGCTGGGAACCGGCACCGGAGATGTGCGTTTGAACAGGGCGAAGGCGCAGCACCGCGCCGCAACCCTTGAAGGAGACGGCCATGAACTGGGATATGATCGAAGGCAAATGGATGCAGTACAAGGGCAAGGCCAAGGAAGCCTGGGGCGACATGACCGATGACGAGTTCGACCGCGTTGCCGGCAAGCGCGACCAGATGGTCGGCCTTGTGCAGGAAAAGT
>JANOQT010000001.1:0-11972 GCA_031415015.1 Paracoccaceae bacterium | reverse complement strand
CCGCGACCGGCGGTGTCGCCCTCGAATGGCGCCCCCATCTCGATGATGTCGAAATCGACCGTGCCGGTGGCGATGGATTGCTGCAGGCGGCTGTTGTAATCGGCCTGCGCCAGGTCGATCCAGTTGATCTTGGCCCCGGTATACGCCTCCCACGGTTTCAAGAAGCCGCGGAACAGTACGTTGTGCAGGTTCTGGTTGTTCAGCCCCATGAAGGTCAGTTCGACCCCGGCAAATTCGCCCTCTGCGACGTTCGCCTTGGTCGCGGCAAGGCACATCTCGCCGACCTTCTGCCAATCGGCATCGGTCGGGCTGCCCATGCCCACGCCGGGGATCTTCAGGATCTCAGCACGGATATTGTCCTGCGCGTGGGCAGGACGCAGGCTCATCGGCAGCGCCGCCAAGGCGGTCAGGGCGGTCGCGCCCTGCAGCATGCGGCGGCGGCTCATCTTGGCGCGCACCATAGCCTCGTAGATCTCAACCTTCACGATCAATCCTCCCTTTGGACACCCCATTGCGGGCCCAAGCCCAGAGGCGATCCTTTTGCGTTTGACGTCTGATGACCCGGCATGCGGGCCTGAAAAGCCCTGCGGCAAAGACTCTGACGGGACCTCCCCCTTCCCGGATGGCAGCAGTCTACACTTCAAGTCTCGCAAGGGCGGAGGGACCTGTCAAGATTCTAACATGTTAGTATGATCAGCTGATGGACAGCCACGCGCCGGGCCGCTAGCCTTCGCCGTGTGGTGATGGAGGAGACGGGGCCGATGGCCGAAGTGACGATCCGCGATCTGAAGAAGTTCTACGGCGGCGTCCAGGTCATCCACGGCCTTGACCTCGACATTGCGGATGGTGAGTTCGTCGTTCTTGTCGGGCCATCGGGGTGCGGAAAATCGACGCTTTTGCGCATGATCGCCGGACTGGAAGAGGTGTCCAGCGGCGATGTGCGCATCGGCGAACGCAGGGTCAACAACCTGCCCCCGTCCGAGCGTGACATCGCCATGGTCTTCCAGAATTATGCGCTTTACCCGCACAAGACGGTGGCGGCAAACATGGGCTTTGCCCTGAAGATGCGGGGCATGGACAAGGCCGAGATTGACGCTCGGGTCGCGCGCGCCGCCGGGATTCTGGGTTTGGAGCCTTACCTTGCACGCTATCCCCGTGCGCTGTCGGGCGGGCAACGGCAGCGTGTGGCTATGGGCCGTGCCATCGTGCGCGACCCGCAGGTGTTCTTGTTCGACGAGCCGCTGTCAAACCTTGACGCGAAACTGCGTGTGCAGATGCGCACCGAAATCCGCGAACTGCATCTTCGGCTGAAGACAACGACAGTGTATGTGACGCACGACCAGATCGAAGCGATGACAATGGCCGATAAGATCGTCGTCATGCAGGGGGGCCGGATCGAACAGGTCGGCGCGCCCTTAGACCTCTATGACCGCCCGGTGAACACGTTTGTGGCCAGTTTCATCGGCAGTCCGTCGATGAACATGGTTGCGGGCCGGGTGGTCGAGCGGGGCGGCGTCAAGGGGGTTGAAGCGGGCGATGCGGTGCTGCCACTCCCGCATGGTGCCGCCGTTGCGACCGGTCGAGAGGTGACCTACGGCATTCGTCCCGAAGCGCTGACGACGGGACAACGGGGCCTGTCAGGCACCGTCGCAGTGGTGGAACCGACGGGCTCGGAAACCCACGTTGTGCTGCGCGTGGGCACGCAGGACATCGTTGCCATGTTTCGCGACAGGGTAAGTTTTCGCCCCGGTGACGCGCTGACCTTTGCACCGGACCCGGAAAAGGTGCATCTCTTTGACAAGACGACCGGTGCACGGATCTGACGGAGGGCTGTCATGCTGAAGGGAATAGACCACCGGCTGAATGCGGACGTTCTGGGGGTTTTGCGGGCGATGGGGCACGGCGACGTGCTGATCCTGTCCGATACCAACTTCCCGGCGGATTCCGTAGCCCGGGCCACGGTCACCGGCAGGCTTTTGCGGATGGAGAATCTGACCTGTGGCGAGGCTACCCGCGCGATCCTTTCGGTCCTGCCGCTGGACACCTTTGTCGATGATTTCGCGGGCCGGATGGAAGTTGTCGGCGCACCGGCTGAAGTGCCTCCAGTGCAATCTGAAGTGCAGGCCGAGATTGACCGCGCCGAAGGCCGGTCGCGCCCGATGATCCCGATCGAGCGATTTGCCTTTTACGACATGGCACGGCAATCATATGCGGTGATCCAGACCGGCGAACGCCGCTTCTACGGCTGCTTCATGTTCCGCAAGGGCGTGATCCCACCAGACGCCTGAACCTGAGGCTTGAGATGAAACCGATTGTGATCCTGGGTATTTTTGTCGCCGATACAGCGTATCGCGCCGAACGTCAGCCAAAGATGGGCGAGACGATCCTTGGCACCTCCTTCGTGCTTGGGCCGGGAGGGAAAGGGTCCAACCAATCCGTTGCGGCGGCGATGGCGGGGGGGAAGACCCATTTCATAACGCGGCTGGGCAAGGACGCCTTTGCCGAAATCGCCCGTTCCACATGGGCAAAGGCGGGCGTGCATCCCGAAGTGACGGAGGATGCCGAAAGCTACACCGGGGCGGCCTATATCTTCATTGAAAACGCCACCGGCAACAACGCGATCATTGTCGCCCCCGGTGCCGCAGGCCGCGTTTCGGTCGAGGATGTAGAGGCACGCCGGGCCCTGATCGAAAGCGCCGGCGTCTTCGTCACGCAGTTGGAACAGCCCATCGCCGCCGCCAGACGCGCGCTTGAGATTGCACGCGCGGCCAAAGTGCTGACGATCCTCAATCCGGCCCCGGCGGCGCCGCTGGATGACGCAATGTTAACACTCTGCGACGTCGTGACCCCGAACGAATCCGAGGCAGAGGCGCTGACGGGCCTGCCAGTCACGACCGTGGCAGAGGCGGAACGCGCTGCAGATGCGCTGCTGGCAAAGGGTGTTGGCGCGGTGGTCATCACGCTGGGCGACAAGGGCGCGCTTTACCGCGACCACACCCGGTCAGTGCATGTCCCGGCGATAAGCTCGGGCCCCGTTGTGGAAACAACTGGCGCAGGCGATGCCTTCAACGGCGCGTTTGCTGTCGCTCTGTCGGAAGGCATGGATGTGGTCGAGGCCGTGCGGTTCGGCTGCGCCACTGCGGGGATTTCGGTCACCCGCCCGGGCACTGCGCCTTCGATGCCCTCGCGGGCCGAGATCGACGCGCGTCTGGCGCGGGGCTGACCGAAGACCGTCATACGGTTGTTACAAAACGTACGCATATGCGTCACTGAGCATGCTTAGAGGGTTGGCCAAGGGCCGACTCAATATGGCTCTCGTGCAACCAAGGAGTGACCCATGCGTCTTGCAAAACTCACCGTATCGGCGATTGCCATCGCTGCTGCCGCCACCGCAGTTGAAGCCCGCGATCAGGTTCAAGTGACCGGATCGTCGACCGTGCTGCCCTATGCCACCATCGTCGCTGAAGCGTTCGGCGAAAACTTCGACTTCCCCTCGCCCGTCGTTGAAGGTGGTGGATCGGGTGCCGGTCGCAAGAAGCTGTGCGAAGGCGTCGGCGAAACCACTGTTGACATCGCCAACTCGTCCTCGCGCATCTCGCAGTCCGACATCGACCTCTGCGCCGCAAATGGCGTGACCGAGATCATGGAAGTCCGCTTTGGCTATGACGGCATCGTCTTCGCCTCCGAGATCAGCGGTGCCGAATTCGCCCTGACCCCTGCCGACGTGTATGGCGCCTTGGCTGCCAAGGTTACCAAGGACGGCGCGCTGGTCGACAACGCGGCGGCCCAATGGTCGGACGTGAACGCTGCGCTTCCGGCACAGAACATCCTCGCTTTCATTCCGGGCACCAAGCACGGCACCCGCGAAGTGTTCGACACCAAGGTCATCGTCGAAGGCTGCAAGGCCACCGGCGCGCATGATCTGTTCCTGGCCGTCGCCGAAGGCGCGGACGAGAAGGAAAAGAAATCCAACGCTGACAAGTCCTGTATGGAACTGCGCACCGATGGCAAGTCCGTGGACATCGACGGCGACTATACCGAAACGCTGGCACGTCTGGACGCGGACAAGACTGCAATCGGCGTGTTCGGGCTGTCGTTCTACCAGAACAACACCGACAAACTGCGCGTCGCTACGATGAACGGCATTGTGCCGACCACGGAGACCATCGCTGCCGGTGACTATCCGGTGTCGCGTCCGCTCTACTTCTACGTCAAGAAAGCGCATATCGGCGTGATCCCCGGACTGAAGGAATACATCGAGTTCTTCGTGTCCGACGACATGGCTGGCCCGAACGGCCCGCTGGCCGAATACGGCCTGGTGGCTGACCCGGAGCTGGCCGCAACGCAGGCCGCAGTCGCTGCAGCAACCCCGATGGGTCCGCTGGAATAACGATCCCTGGGGCGGCGCTTCGGTGCCGCCCTTTTTCTCTGGCAAGATCGGCCCGCGATGACCGTGTACCTCCTCCTCGTTCTGACGCTTGCTCTGGCGGGTGCAGCCTTTGTTGCGTGCCGTGCCCGGGCGCTTGGCGTGGATGGCGGTCGCATCGGTGCCTTGCATTCACTGCCCGGCTACTACGGCTGGAATGGCGCGATCATGGTTCTGCTGCCGGCCTTTGCCGTTGTCGTTCTGTGGCTTATCGTTCAGCCACTGATTATCGAGGCGCGTATTTCCGCACAGCTGCCGCCGGAACTGACCCTAGACGATACGGCCCGCGAATTGGCCATGGGTGATGTGCGCCGTCTCGCTCAGGGGCTTGAGGTGGCTATCGCGGCGGGTGCTGTCACCGAAGATGCGTCGGGCGCGGTCGTGACGACCGGAGGAGGCAGCGTGCGCGATGCCCTTGCCACCTCTGGCGTTGCATTGGCCGAGGACGTGTCACCGCAGATCCTTGCCGCCGCACAAGCCTATCGCAGCCTTGCAGCAACAGGCGCGTTCTGGCGCACTATACTGGTTCTGGCCGCAGCGATTGCAGGGTTCGTCTTCGCAGTCCGCGCCACCACGGGCGACTTTCGGGCGCGAAACCGGGTCGAAAACGTCGTACTGGGCCTGCTCATGGCGGCCTCAACCATCGCAATTCTGACGACGGTCGGCATCGTCTGGTCGATGCTTTCCGAGACATTCAACTTTTTCAAGGTGTATCCCGCGTCGGAGTTTTTCTTCGGCCTGACCTGGTCGCCAAACTTCCGTGGCGGATCGGAACTGGGCTTCATCCCGCTGTTGTGGGGCACGCTTTACATCAGCTTCATCTCGATGCTGGTTGCCGTTCCGATCGGCCTGTTCGCCGCAATATACCTCGCCGAATATGCCACTCCCAAGGTGCGAGCCTGGGTCAAACCGCTGATCGAGATTATCGCGGGCATCCCGACCGTTGTGTTCGGCCTTTTTGCGCTGGTTACGGTCGGCCCGTTGCTGCGGGATTACTTTGCCCAGCCCTTGGGGCTTGGCGACAGTGGATCATCGGTCATGACCGCAGGTATCGTCATTGGCATCCTGAACATCCCGTTCATCTCGTCGCTGGCGGATGACATCATCAATGCCGTGCCTCAGTCGATGCGCGACGGATCCTATGGCCTCGGTGCCACCAAATCCGAAACCGTCCGGCAGGTGATCCTGCCCGCCGCCTTGCCCGGCATTGTCGGAGCGGTGCTGCTGGCCGCAAGCCGCGCCATCGGCGAGACGATGATCGTGTCGATGGGGGCCGGTGCCGCCGCCAAACTGGACCTCAACCCGTTCGAGGCGATGACGACGATGACGGTCAAGATCGTTGGCCAGCTGACCGGCGACACCGACTTTGCCTCGCCGGAAACGCTGGTGGCTTTCGCGCTTGGGATGACCTTGTTCGTCATCACGCTGGGGTTGAATGTCCTCGCCCTCTACGTTGTGCGGAAATACCGGGAGCAATACGAATGACCGACATATCCGCGGCAGGCCCGGCAGGCGCGCGTCCAAAGGCGTCGCTTCTGGTCGAAGATCGGAACATGAAGCGCCGGAATGCCGCCGAAGCCCGCTTTCGCGCTTACGGTCTTGCTGCGATTGGCGTCAGTCTGGCCACGCTGGCAATCATGCTCTGGACGATCTTTTCCGATGGCATGACCGCGTTTTACCAGGCGAAGTTGACCATCCCGGTCACCCTGTCGTCGGAACTGCTTGATCCCGCAGGCAACGGCAACCGGGATGAGATGCTGAAGGTCACCACGGTCGGCTACAACAAGCTGCTGACGCAGGCGTTCGCGGCAGAGCTGGCGGCAAAGGGTGTCGATCTTGGCGGGCTGGGCGCGAAAGACGTATCTGGCCTGATCTCCAAAGATGCTGCCGGCGATCTGCGCGCCACAATTCTGGCGAACCCGCAGCTGCTGGATACCATGATCGAGGCCAGCCTGCTGGCTGCAGGCCGCGTCGATGGCTATCTCAAGGGTCGCGTGACGATGGAAACGGCCGAGCGCGACAATCAGATTTCTCCTGAGCAACTGGTCCTGGCCGACCGGTTGATCGAGGCAGGCATCCTGCGGTCCGAATGGAACTGGGACTTCTTCACCAATCCAGATGCCTCCGATCAGCGCCCCGAGGCGGCTGGTCTGGGTGTGGCGATCCTTGGCTCGCTGTACCTGATGATCATGGTGGCCATCATGTGCGTGCCGGTCGGCGTCGCGGCATCCATCTACCTTGAGGAATTCGCGCCGAAGAACCGTTGGACTGACTTGATCGAGGTTAACATCTCCAACCTCGCTGCCGTGCCGTCCATCGTCTACGGCATCCTCGGGCTTGCGATCTTTATCAACTACATGGGTCTGCCGCAGTCTTCCTCGCTGGTCGGCGCGCTGGTGATCAGCCTGATGACCCTGCCGACAATCATCATTGCGACCCGTGCGTCAATCCGTGCGGTTCCGCCCTCGATCCGCGATGCAGCGCTGGGTGTTGGCGCATCGAAGATGCAGATGGTCGTCCATCATGTCCTTCCGCTGGCGGCACCGGGCATCATGACGGGCACGATCCTTGGCCTGGCCACGGCACTGGGCGAAACCGCGCCATTGCTGCTTATCGGCATGGTGGCGTTTGTCGATAACTACCCCTCGGCACCGGTCGAAGGCTTTCTGGACCCTGCCACCGCACTGCCGGTGCAGGTCTATGGCTGGGCGCAGCGCGCTGATCCGGCCTTTATTGAACGCTCGTCGGGTGCCATCATCGTGCTCCTGGCCTTTCTTGTCGTGATGAATGTCGCGGCTATCCTTCTGCGCCGCCGGTTCGAGCGGCGCTGGTAAGATCAGATGTTGGAGACAGCCGTCATGGACGACATGCGTATTGTGGAGCGGAACGTGCAAACCCACGCGACCAAGATCACCGCAAAAGGGGTGCAGGTGCATTACGGCACCTCCCACGCCCTCAAGGACGTGAATGTCGAGATTCTGGAGAACACCGTGACGGCCTTCATCGGTCCGTCGGGCTGCGGAAAATCAACTTTCCTTCGCTGTCTGAACCGGATGAATGACACGATCCCGTCGTGCAAGGTCACCGGAATGATCCAGATGGACGGTGAGAACATCTACGACCCGCGCGTCGATCCGGTACAACTGCGCGCAAAGGTCGGAATGGTGTTTCAGAAACCGAACCCGTTTCCAAAGTCGATCTACGACAATGTGGCCTACGGTCCCAAGATCCACGGTCTGACCCGCTCTAAAACCGATCTTGACGAGGTGGTCGAAACGTCGCTGAAAAAGGCGGCGTTGTGGAACGAAGTGAAGGATCGCCTGGCTGCGCCGGGAACCGGTTTGTCTGGCGGGCAGCAGCAGCGGCTGTGCATCGCGCGCGCCATTGCAACCTCTCCCGAGGTTCTGCTGATGGACGAGCCGTGTTCCGCACTCGACCCCATAGCGACGGCTCAGGTGGAAGAACTGATCAGCGAACTGCGGTCGGTCTTTTCTGTTGTGATCGTGACCCACTCGATGCAGCAGGCCGCCCGGGTCAGCCAGAAAACAGCGTTCTTCCATCTTGGAAACCTCGTCGAATACGGCGAGACCGGTCAGGTCTTTACCACCCCCAAGGACCCGCGCACCGAAGCATACATAACTGGTCGGATCGGTTGAGGATAAAAACATGAACACAACGCATATCCTTTCCGCCTTCGACCGCGATCTAGAAGCGGTGCAGGCGCTTGTCATGCGGATGGGCGGGCTGGTCGAGACCGCGCTCCTCGATGCAGCCGAGGCGCTGGATGCGCGCGACGAAGACATGGCCGCCCGCGTTCGCACCGGCGACACCGCCATTGACGCGCTGGAGGATCAGATCAATGTCGAATGCGCCCGGCTGATCGCCCTGCGTGCGCCTGCCGCAGGTGACTTGCGGACCGTTCTGACGGTCATGAAAATTGCCGCGGCACTTGAACGGGCTGGGGACTATGCCAAGAACCTTGCAAAGCGGACGGTCGTTCTTGGGCAGATGCCGCAGGTCATGGGTGCGTCCGGGTCAATCCGTCGCCTCGCCAAGGCGGTTGTGCTGATGCTGAATGACGCGCTTGATGCCTATATCCGCCGTGACGTCAAGCTGGCCGAAGATGTCCGCCAGCGTGACCGTGATATCGACCAGATGTACAACTCGATCTTCCGCGAATTCCTGACCCACATGATGGAAGACCCCCGCAACATCGGACCCTGCATGCATCTGCATTTTATCGCCAAGAACATTGAGCGGGTGGGGGATCATGCCACCTCGGTGGCCGAACAGGTGATCTACCTTGTGACCGGCAGCCTGCCGGGCGAAGAGCGGCCCAAGGTGGACACGACGTCCTCCGTCGCGGCGAGGAGCTGAGCATGGCGCGGTCCGGACAGCCGACGGTTCTGCTGGTCGAGGATGAACCCGCACAGCGGACGGTGCTGGCCTACAACCTTGAGGCCGAAGGGTTTGATGTGACCCAGGCCGACAACGGCGAAGACGCGATGATGCTGGTCGACGAAGAGGCGCCAGATATTATCATCCTCGACTGGATGATGCCGAAAGTCTCGGGGATCGAGGTTTGTCGCCGACTGAAAATGCGGCCCGACACGCGGGGCATTCCGATCATTATGCTGTCGGCGCGGGCCGAAGAGGTGGACCGCATCCGTGGGCTGGAAACCGGCGCGGATGATTACGTGATCAAGCCCTATTCGGTCTTGGAACTGATGGCCCGGGCGCGCGCGCAGTTGCGGCGGGTGCGGCCGTCCACGGCGGGGGTGGTGCTGGAGCACGAGGATATCCGGCTGGACCCCGAGACGCACCGGGTCTACCGGGCCGACAAGGTTCTGAAGCTGGGGCCGACGGAGTTCAAGCTGCTGGTTACCCTTATGGAACGGCCCGGCCGGGTGTTCAGCCGCGAGCAGTTGTTGGACCTGGTCTGGGGCAGGGATATCTATGTCGATACCCGGACCGTGGATGTGCATGTGGGTCGGCTGAGGAAATCTCTGATGCATTTTGGCGGCGAGGACCCGGTCCGCACCGTCAGGGGTGCGGGGTATGCTCTGGGGTGATGTCCGCGCGCGGACAAGAGTCGGGCTGTAATGAAATCAATGCGTTGGGATTTCATTTTAAGAAGTTGTTTACGTTCGTGGTCCGGCGTGCCGTGCACCTAGTTGAGCCAGAAGACGGTCGGTTGACTGGCGAAGGTATGCGGACCCGCCCAATTCAAACATTTCAGTGGGTTGGTGTTCGCTCTTCCGGCCCAATTGGAAGCACTGGGTCAAATGGCTACGCCATGGATTTTCGACGGTTTGCCGACAGCGTGTACCCTTCGGCGGGTGCTCGTTAAATCCTGTTCCGTGCAGGGCGAACCTTCTGGATAGGTCGCAAGCGGACGATTTTTCAAATGGCCGTGGCCCGGCTTTGAGGTCAAGCAGGCGTTGCAGGTTCTCCCTGACTGTGAAGCTCGTGTTGAGCGTGACCATGAACTCTTGGCGGGGCGCCCCTGCGGTCGCAACTCGCGGCACTTCCCTGACAGTGGGCGGGTCAGACAGACGCAGAACCGGCACTAGGGTTGCCTCGTCTTCCATTCAGTCTTGCACACCCGTTATCGTTCCACCCACGCCGGCCGTGACTGATTGATCCGGAGCGTTTGCTGATTAAAGGTAATTTATTGAAACGCCAGTATTTTCTGTAGTTTGGCTAAGGGTGTAGTCGTCTGGCTTGGGTCGACCTGCCGTATGGTTTGCCAGTGCAGTTCGCGAAACTTTGATCAGCTGGGCGAAAGCCTCTGGCGTCTGCTCTCCCCGCAGGAAGCGAATCCGCTTCGCGACAAGTTGCAATGATCCTGACACGCGCCTTGACATCTGTGTCTGTCGTACACCCGGTTCATGACGCGCGCGGTCAGCACAACGTCAAGGTGTCAGTCTCCTGCAGTTGAAATGCTGCAACGGCATGGGAAGATCAGTCCCGGATGGGCTAAGGAAACGGGCTTTCCGGTCCGCGCCGTGCGCGCCATGATCTACGGCCACAACAAAGGCCACTATCGGCAATCCCACAAGATTGCCGTGGCTGGTGGGCTGACGGCCCGTGCAGAATGAATTGCGCATCATCAAACCCGATCTGGACCTGCCCAAACGCTCGGCAGGGTGGCATGTCATCCGGGGGCTCCGACAAGGCTTGCCGAAAACATCATCCGGGATTGGGTGCAGCTGCATCAGGTGCAAGGCCGGGCCGGGCTGATCCCCGCCTTGCGCGGCGACAAGGGCAAAGCGCGGGTGGTCGTCACCAGGGAACGGGACGCCGGTACTGACCTTTCGATTGACCGTCGCACTCCCCTTGCAGCGCGGGTGACGCGAATCGCGCAAAGCCTGGTCGCGAGGGACGGCACGTCGATCCGCGAGACGCTGCGGGTTTGTAGCGACACGCGGGTTTCCAACATCCAGAGCGGCGCAGGCACGGCCTGGCATCTTCTGGACACCTCGCGCGCGGTGCGCCCGCTGATCTTGCAGGAACGTCGTGGATGACCAGACCGTTGCCAAGACGGACGGCACCGCCACCCGGTCGCGCGCCGGGATCGTGGACGCGGCCGAGGCTACCGGCGTCTGGGTGCGTTGCGACGAAGCACTGGCACGGGCGGCGTGATGACCAACCTCGCCCTCGCCACCTGTGACCTTGCCTTGCCGCCTGGACGTGCGCCGGAATGGGTGCACATCTTTCCGGGCGACCGGCAGGTCAAGGGTCGCGACGGGCGCGCCTGGGAACTGATCGACCCTTCCGCCCTTGTGCTGGCTTTCCAGTCAGGCGGGATCGACTTGCCGATTGACTATGAACACCAGAACGACAAGCCGGAGGCCAAGCTCAACGGCCCGGTGCCAGCGGCCGGATGGATCAAGGAACTCAAGGCTGATGACGGTGGCGTTTGGGGCCGGGTCGAATGGACCGCCACCGCGTCCGAGATGATCGGACGCCGGGAATATCGCTTTCTCAGCCCGTCCTTCCTGTTCCACCCGAAGACCCGGCAAATCGTCAAGCTCAAGGGCGCGGGCCTTGTCCACGACCCGAACCTGCATCTGACCGCCCTCGCAAATCAGGATGACCAAATGACCCCGGAAACCATCCCAGCCAAGACCCCTTCAAAGCCCGCCGCACCGGGCCGCTATGCGCGCCTGGCCGAGGCGCTGAAGGTGTCCCCGGGCGCAACCGAAGAGGAAATGATGGCGGCCCTCATGGCGCTTCTGAAGGGCAAGGATGATCCCGACCCGGCGAAGTTCGTGCCGGTGGCCACCGTCCAGGCGATGCTGGCAGAGCGCAACTTGAGCCTCGCCACGGCATCCGAAGAGCGGGCCGGGCAGAAGGTGGAAGAGGCGCTGCGCAGCGGTCATCTGTCCCCGGCCATGAAGGATTGGGCAACCGCCCGGTGCATGGCCAATGAGGCGACTTTTGACAACTTCATCGCAAGCTCCGTTCCGCAGTTCGCCCATATCTTCAAGACCACGCACACGGCGGGAACCCCGCCCGGCACCCGGCGCGGCTCCGAAGGGGG